>NZ_JBHUHR010000039.1:382702-592181 GCF_042682445.1 Belliella marina | reverse complement strand
GCTTGAAAGGGGCTATGCCATTTGCTTTACAGTATGGCCATGATCCCCTGCCAAAAGAAGCTGATATCGACGAAGCCTGGAGCAGGGTTGCCACTAAATACGAAGTGTTGATAGGCTATGCCAAACAGGAAGCCTCAATTTATATCCCAAACCTAAAACCTGTTCAAAGATTCGTAAAACTGCCTTTCCTCGGCAAGTATTTTGAGAAGGTTATTGTTAGGCTATTGAGCTATAAAGTCTACAAAAAGGCCTCAAATGAATTCGCACAAAGGCATGCAAAAGCAGGAGGGAAGGCCTACCTGTATGAGATTGCATGGGGTTCCAAAACCAACGGGTTCGGGGCAACCCATACCATAGACCTGCCATTGTTGTTTGGTGATAAGGCCACTTGGGAAAAAGCTATGCTGACTGAAGGGATCGAATGGGAAGAGGTGGAACTCGAAGGGAAAAAATTCCGGGGAATTTGGGCTGAATTCGCCAGGTCTGGGAACCTTCCAACCGAAAATGATGCGCTTCGGAATTTGGTGAAGATCTCAAGGGTTTGAACAGGGTTCAAATTTCACTTTGGGATAGCGCTTTCAGCAGTTGTTTTCCTTCAGCTTCTTGAAGCTGGTGATGGCATTGCTGATCTGCTTTTGAACAGTACGGTGGTGGGTGGATATGCCTGCCACGATGTATGATGGCAAAAAGACTGGGCTTCCCGCCATTCCTTTATTTATTCCTTTGCCTCTTGGGCTTGCTTGGCAAATACATGTATCGATAATTAAATTTTAGAGGTCCCTTAATTGAAGCAAATGCCGGCATATTGTATCGTTTTAGTTCTCTATACCTGATGAAAATTAACATGGAAGTAAATGGTCAATTTTTTTTCAAAAATCTCTCTTCCTAAAGATCTTCATCGCTAATATGTTGGGACAGAGGATCCACAATAGCATCATGGAAGTAGAAAGCAAAATCCCCTTGGCAGATCCGAAAAACTGCTGGAAGAAAGCACCCGTATATCCCATCAATGCAGAAATATCCAATTGCATCAGCATGATGATTCTGCCAAGATCTATAGGGTTCAAGAATACCAATCCCAAAGTTGTTTTTTCCAGGGGATAATCAGACAGGCTGTAGATAAGATAAAGTACAAACCCATCGTAGATCAGAGAGAAGTAAATCCAAAATGATATGCTGATGCCGATGGCTTTGGTCTTGTCACAGGTGAGTACGGAAGCCAAAAATGCCAACCCTGCAAAGACAATACTTAGTGCAATACCAATTACCAAAAGTGTAATCACCGTAGTATCCGCTCCCCATAATATCATAGGAATCCCAAGGCCAACAAAAATTGAGGCACTCAGCATAATGATGACTGCTAAAATCTGGCTCAAGAATACATCCCTTCGCTTCACCGGTTGGGCAAGCATCAACTCTGTAAATTCAAGATTATTGAAAAAGTGCGTAGTCGCAAACACAGCAGCTATCAGAGGCACAATCATCAGCATTATATTGAGAAGACTTAGGGAGACTTTGCCCATATCCTCAGATACTTGATAAATAGACACGGCTACCAATACCATGAATATGGTATAGAGGATAACAAACCTGCTTTTCACAATATCATAAAGCGAATACTTCAGTAGCTTAAACATGACTCAAATTGTTTTTTTTCTTTTTTTTTAAACTCCATTCCATTAATCTTGCGATGGCAGTTGAGAATTTTTCTTCTCCCGTCATATCCTTGAGACAAGTGATGGTATCATTGAAAAAGACCTCTCCCTCATTGATATAAATTGCATGGTCTGTCAATTCATCCAGTTCGCTCAGGATGTGGGAGGTAATCAGGATGAGCTTTCCGGAATCACGCTCTTTTTTGATTTTATGCTTCAATGTTTCGACAGCCATGGGGTCAAGTCCTACTGTAGGTTCATCCAATACCAGAATATCTGCCCCAAACATAAAGGCAAGTGCTGCACTTACTTTCTGCCGCGTTCCCCCGCTAAGGGTATGCATGGGTTTGGCCATGATCTTGTCCAGACCAAATGCTTCTATCAATTCCAGGTCATAATCTTTGATACTTGGCCGCATGTCTTGCATCATGCTGAAAAGTTGGCCAATTTGGATATTGTCAGGGTATCTTCCTATTTGGGGCATGTAACCGATATTGGACCTGTATTCAAAGTTCCCTTGGATAGACTTGCCGTGTACAAGTACGTCACCGGAATTGGGGATGACCATACCCAGGATGATTTTGATCAGGGTGGTTTTGCCAGAACCGTTGGGTCCCATCAAGGCATAGCTTTTTCCCGCTTCAAATTCCAAATCGAATGATTTGAGGACTTCTAACTTGCCGAATTTTTTGGAAATATTTCTAACTGAAATCATAAGGTTTCATTTTAGGACTGTTGTCGATCATGTTTTCTGGGGTGATGGCAGGAATGGTTTTTTCCATTTTATCCAACAGGGTGACCATGAAGCTTCTCCACAGGATCACTGCAGAGGGGATTTTCTCCACAATCACCGAAAACAAGCTGATGGGTCTATAGGGGATGTCACCGATGCTGTCTTTGTTTAAGTCATATCCTTCATATTTATCCCAGTAGTTTTCTTTGAGAATATTTAATACGACACTGCCATTGGTGCTGATGTCGAAGGTATTGCCTGTAAAGTTATTGGCCTCGAAGGTGTTGTCGTCACAACTTGCCATCAGTTTGAGCGCCCAGCCATTGCTGCTGAAAGTGTTGTTTTTGAAAAGCGTCCTACTGCTTCCTTCCATATAGATGCCAATGGTGTTCTTGCGGAATATATTGCCAACCACTTCTGAGTCAGTGATGTCTTTGAGTAAGATGCCATAGGAGCTGGATCCTTCGTTTTCTTCGAAAATATTGTCCTTCATCAAGACATTGCGGGTGTACATCACGGCCACACCTGCTCCATTTTTACGAAAGGTATTTTTGATATAGCTGTTGTCATGGGAAAACATAAAGTGCAGGCCGTAGCGTTTGTTACCGACTACGGTATTGTCCTTACTGATGGTATTGGTGACAAATTCCAAATAGATTCCATCCCGATGACCTTCTATATAGTTGCCTTCGACCATGGAGTCTTTACACTTCCAGAGGTGGATCCCGTTGCTGGTCTGATATTCCCTTTCAGCCCTTGAAATGAGTTTGTTGTTTTTGATGGTAAGATTTGAGGAGTTGGAAAAGTGCAAGCCAAAGAAAGTATTGTCAAGCTTAAGGCCATCGATGCTGCAGTTTTGGGAGTCAAGGAATTTGATGGCAGCGGAATCGTCAATATTGGACTTGCCTGTATTGATGATCCTGAGGTTTTTGAAATGAATGTCTTCTCCAGCAACAATAAAGATATCCCCCTTTTCTTCCCCGTTGATGGTAGGCATTCCATCCCCTTGTATGGTAAGTGGTTTACGGATAATGATTTCGTGTTCCAGATATTCCCCGGGACTCAGGATGATCACATCACCTGCAATGGCTTTCTCTACAGCCCCTTTGATAGAATCTCCAGGCTGCAGCCGGATTGTCTCCGCCCATGCCGGGCTGCTGAGAAGAAGTAAAAGTATGATGGTTGTTTTCATGGCATTGTAGATTTAGGGATGATGGATGCGGGAAGCAAGAGACAAGAAGCTAGAGTCAAGACGGATTTTCACCCTTCACCCTTACTTAAACTGCGTGAGAAGTTCTCCCCAGGCCATATAGATTCCGCCGTGGTCTTTTTTGTATTTTTTGAGAGTTTCGTAGTCTGAGAAGGCGACAACATTGCTTGCCATTGGAGTTTTGAATTTGTCTGATTTTAAATAGAAGGCGATAGTAGCATCTGTCAATGTCTCCACCCGGTCATAATCCATGATCAGAATGTGTTTGATGTCTTGATTGCTGACTTCTTCAGATCCTAAGAATGACATCAGGCAATTGACATCATCAAAAATGAATATTTTGCCTTTTTGGGTGACTACTTCAGACCCATATTGGGGATCCATCAGCTTCATTTTGCAATGATGACAGCTGTCTTCCCCATATCTGATGGCACGAGGATCAGCACTGCAGGATAGCAGGAAGATAATCGAGATGAGGTTTAAGAGTTGAATTTTCATGATATGATGACTTTTGGTGACCGTGATTTGGATGTCGAATTGTTCTGGATATTTTGTTTATAGGTATGGATTGGCTGATTTGTTTTTTTTGTCTTCCAGGTGGCATCTTACAGCCAGGAAGATCATCAGTAAACCGGAGGCAGAAATAAGCCATCCCCCTGTATCAGGCCCCGAATAAGCCAGAAAGTTGAGGAGCTCTTTATAACCCAATAAAGGGGGCTGATAAGACATCCCCGGAACCTTGATGGCAGCTGTAGGATCAAGGTTGTGTCCGTAGTCATAGCCCCAGAGGTACATGTCTACCAAGACGCCTATACCCAAAAGTGAGATCATTCCCAGAAAGGTATAAGCCATCCACCTGCCAGCAAACAAGGCTGCCAAGACACCAAAGGCAATGATGAAGGCAAATACATATTTTAGGTAAATGAATTCGGGAAACATTTCTTCCCCTATATGTTTCATGCCGATGTAGTGGTTGACACCATTGATGATGTCAACATCCCCACTGAGTCTGTCAATCCAGATTTTCATGTTGAGTCCCTCAGGGTATTGTGGAGCCCAGAGACTTATTTGCCAAAGGGGAGTATAGTAAGCAGAGACCATCAGGATAGCGGCAATGAAAATCAGTGCCCGGTTTAATGAATCTATTTTTTTCATAACCTTGGTGGTAAACCACCGACATTGCTGCCGGTGGTAGTGGACTTGTCATTCACCCGTTGAGAACTTGATGGGTGTATTGCTTCCTGCAGGAGATACCCTGAGGTATCCTTGCATTTCCTGGTGAAGCGCAGAGCAGAAATCTGTACAATAGAATGGGAAAATCCCAACCCTATTGGGCACCCACTTGAGCGTGGCGGTTTCTCCTGGCATCACCAGCAATTCTGCTGTATTGGCACCTTTCACAGCAAAACCATGTGGTACATCCCAGTCTTGTTCCAGATTGGTCACGTGGAAATACACTTCATCACCCACCCTTATGCCTTCGATATTGTCAGGTCGGAAGTTGGATCTGATGGTGGTCATGTAGATGTGAACCTTGTTGCCATCTCTTTCGACACGGGCATTGTTGATGCCTTTAAGCGCTCTTGGGTGGTTGTTTTTCTCCAAGGGATAGAACTTTACCTGCTTGTCTTTGATCAGAGATGCTGGGAATGCTTCTGCATAATGAGGCTCGCCGATTGTCGGGAAATCCAGCAGCAATTGCATCTTATCCCCTGAGATGTCATATAACTGGGCGGAGTGTGCCAATTCAGGTCCTGTTGGCAAGTATCTGTCTTTCGTGATTTTATTATAGGCTACCAGGTATTTCCCGTGGGGTTTACCGGTTGGCCCACCCGGAATCATCAAGTGCCCTACGGAGTAGTAAGTGGGCACTCTATCCAATACCTGAAGGGTTTCTATGTTCCATTTTACAACTTCAGAGGACACAAACATGGATGTGTATGCATTGCCTCTTCCATCAAACTCTGTGTGAAGTGGCCCTAATCCAGGTTTATTGACTTCTCCATGCAATACAGATTCATATTTTAACACCGGCATGCCATCAATGCTGCCTTCGAAGTCCTTGTCTTCAATTGCCTTGAGCATTTTGGTGAAGGAGAAGACAGGAATAATTGCTGCCAGCTTGCCACTGCCGATAATGTATTCACCGGTAGGGTCTGTATCTGTTCCATGGGGGGATTTTGGGCATGGAATGAAGTAGATAATGTCCTTCAATTCTTTCGGATTCAAAGTCAGGATATCTTCCTTGATGGTGGAAGTTGCGGTATGGGTATCTTCGTCCCATACATTGTGGGCATATTTGGCTTTTGATTTCTTGCCTTTGCCTTGTTGGATGTACTGTTCTGCTTTTTTCCAGTTGACAGCCATGATGAAGTCTTTGTCTTTCTGTGAGGCATTAACTTCCAAAAGGGTATGCGCCATCTCGGTATTGTATGTTGAGAAGAAGAACCAGCCATGTGATTTTTTCTTTCCTGCGCGGGCCAGATCAAAGTTGAATGGCGGTGCCTCAATCTGGAAAGCGAGGTCCATAGTTCCATGGTCTTTGTCTACAGATATGAAAGAGATGGATCCCTTGAAGTTTTCTTTGTAAGTATCTATTGGAACATCCATGTTCTCACCTGTAGGGACGGAAAATCGGGTTCCTGCCACTACATATTCAGTGTTTTCTGTGATAAAAGGAGATGAGTGGTTTCCTGCGGAATTTGGGATTTCGAGGATTTCCACAGTTTTGAAGGTGGTCAGATCCACCCTGGCAATTCTGGGGGTATTGTTCCCGTTTGCAAATGCCCATCTCGCATCGTGTTCTGCATTGGTAGTAGAAATCGCAATGTGGTGAAGGTCATCCCATGGCACAAACCCATGGGCGGTATTCAGCATAGGCTTGGACTCTTCCGAAAATCCCCAGCCATTTTCGGGATGGACTGAGAAAACAGGCACTATCTTCAATGTCCGTCCGGAAGGTAAGCCTACGACAGAAATTTGACCGTTGAACCCACCGGAGACAATGTTGTAAAATTCATCATGCTCTCCCGGTGCTACATACACTTTGTTGGCGGCATCCCCGGAAAGCGCTGATTGGGCTCCTTTAGGTTTGCATCCTGGGGCGAAAGCCATTACTATCACAGCTCCTGCCAATAACCATATTCTTTTTTTCATTTTCTTGGGGGTTAAATTTGGATCAATTCATAGCTGCATCACTGCCGCCGGTTTTTTCTCTATCGTTTTTTCTAAAGTATTCGAGTATTTGCCTGGATTCATCTATGGATATGTTTTGGTTTGGCATCCTGGTCAGACATTCCTCCAATAACTTTTGTGCTACAGGGTCTTCATTGAGCATCACATCTACATTGGTGATCATATTCATGATCCATTCAGATCTCCTTCTGTTGGTGAGCCCTTCGAAGCCAGGACCTACCAGCCGTTTGGCATTATACTGGTGACAAGCCGTGCATTTCATGTCCAGAATGGCTTTTCCTTTTTCAGCCAAGACCTGATCGATTTCATCACCTAGGATCACTTCTTTGATTTCGCCTATCCCTTTGGGGTCTGCTACTTTTTCTTTTTTTGCACTGGGAGGGGTATAGGATCCCTGGTTTTCATTACTTCCCCCACCTCCGCAGCTAGCCATCAGGAGCAATGCTATTCCCATTGACATCAGTACTGTACTTTTCATAGTTTCTGTGATTTTAGATTTGTGGTGACTTTTTTGAATTTGAATTGATTTTGGTGATTTCTGAATGGGAGGATATGAAAACCATTGGGCAAGGAGCATCAAGGCAAGACCCAGTGGCAGAAAAGCAGAAGCGATAAAGACCAAGAGGTGGTAATGGGGTATAAAACCCAGTTTGGCCCAAAGCAAGATGCCCTGTCCCAAGATTAGGAACTCCGAAGTGATGAAGCCAATGGCCAGTAGTACCCAGGCTATTAGGGCTTGACGGTTTTTGCGCAGCCAATTGTTTTTCAAAGCCAATGCCCCCAAGCCAAAAGTAATGGCACCAAGCATGACCAAATGGACAAAGCCAATGACATAGTTTCTGATAGTGTAGGCTACGTTGGCAACATCGGGCAAAATGAGAGTAGCCTGAATCAAAGCTTTGGCCAGAAGACTGATGATCCCTATCCAAAGCATGGAATTTATCCAGCTTTTTGAAAGGCAGTAACTGCTATGAAGCTGGGTGATGATTGGTCTAAGGATGATGAAGTAGGCAAATGCCTGTAGAACAACCCCCAATCCATTCAGGTACAGCAAGACTGTGGCCGGCATGCTCCATGACACAGGGAGTGCGTATGTAAGGAAGAGGGATAAATGAAGTGCAAGCAGTGTTTTTGGCCCAATTTTAATCGGATGGCCTTTTGTCTCCATATAAATCAAAACCAAACCAAGGAGTGCGTACACAAACCAGCCGTTTAGCTGAAAATGTAAAAACCACTGTACGGACATAAAATAAAGTGGATGCATTCGCCCCAAAATGGCACCAATCGGTGCAATGGCCCACAATCCTATACTGGAGATCAGCATCCAGATGATGCTCAGACAGATCAGTGTTTTGGCAGTACCGGAAGCCGATTTTTTCAAATCCCGAAAAAAGGAATAAGCAAAAACATAGCTCAATACAAGATGCATGGTGGAAAATGCAATGCTAAAGCCTCCATAACCCTGGAATGGGAAACTGAGCATCATCCCTATATTGGCGATGACAGTCAGGATCAATATTTTTTTGTAAAGCTTCAAGCGGAGGGGGCTTTTGACATAGCTAAAAGTCAATAGCCCAGTCAGGAGCAGGTATCCCCATCCCAGAAGAGCAATATGGGAATGTGCATGAAGGAGATGCTTGTATTCGAAAAAGGGGATTTCTCCAATGAAGAAATAGCGCATCGCCAATCCAAAAACAGAAGCACAAAAGAAAAAGAATACTGCCCATGACATCCAAGTTCTGGGAAGAGACTTGGAGGCAATGGAAGGCATGTGCCGATTGTATGTATGTGTATGGGCAGTATTCATGGTTGGTCAAGTATTCAGGGTGTTGAACAATACTTTGGCTTTAGGGAAAAGGATGTTGTTCTCCAAATGGATATGGGTATGTAAATCCTCTTCAAATTCCTTGAGCATGGCGAAGGCGACCTTGTAAGTCTGACAGCCATCAGGTGGGCATGTATATCCGTCTGTCAAAGCAGCTATTTTCCTGAACCTTTCCCCCTCGGTATCATGTTCGTGCTCCATCATCGCAATGGGATTGTCAATATGGCCAAAATGGGGTTTGGAGAGTGTGAAGCTACTTCTTTCAGCTTCTTCCATGGCCTTGATGTAGGGGAAGAGTATCAGTTCTTCTTTTTTCATGTGGCTGCTTAGTGCATCAGCAGCGAACAAAAACTCCTGTGCAACACCAAACAACTCAGCATGCCTGCCTCCATGTACTGCTGCGAGTTTGGGGAGATAGATTTTTAGTGATGGAATAGTTTCTTCGACATAGCGATGGTGCTTGCTTATGATATGGTCGATCAACTCACCCAAGCCAAAGTCTTTGTAGTGTACTTCTTCTTTCTGCACAACTGCCTGTTCTAGGTCTGAGAGTATACTTGAAAGTTCCACACCATTTTTTTCACAGGCATCACTCACACTGATACCGCCTTTGCAACAAAAGTCTATACCGTATTGCGTAAAGATTTTGGCTGTTTTGAAGTTTTCTGCGACTATTCCGCCGACTTTTCTGTTTGCTAGTTCCTGTAACATTTCATATTTGGTTTAAAAAAGACTAATTTATCTTTTATTGTTTTAAATTTTTTTAAGATTTCAGAAAGCTTGTCCCTTCATTGACTTGGCTTGCAATAGCCTTCAGATTGGTCGTAAGCATCATGCCGGTCAAATGGTCCCTGACAGCCTTGAATTTATGATGGACAGGGCAGGGATGCTCTTCAGAACATTTTTCCAGACCCAAGGCACATCCCGTGAATATCAAGTCACCATCTATCGAAGCAACAATTTGTGCTATGGAGATGGTTTTGGGATCACCGTGTATGGCAAAGCCCCCGTTTGGGCCTTTGGCTGAGTTCAACAGCTCGTCCCTGACCAACTGCTGTAGTATTTTTGCAGTGAATGCTTCGGGAGAATCGATGGCTTTGGCGATCTCTTTAAGCCCCGCACGTTGTACACCTTCTTTTATTGTGGCCAAATAGATCATGGCATTGATGGCATATTTGCAGGCTTTTGAGAACATCTTGTCTTTAATACAGGACAAATATATCCTTTTTTAAATAAAGATAAAAATATCCTTTAATATTTTTTTGACTATGCTTGAAAAGAATGGGGGGGATCTTGGAGGTTTTTGGGGTAAAAGAGGTATAAAGTAAGGGTTTCTGATAAAAGGAATCAGTAATTTTTTAATGAATCACCTTTTAGAACTTGCTGACAACTTTTGAATTTTGCCATGGACATCATGGATAATATTCTATAGGTATCCCCGCTTTCATACCAGTAGGCACTTAACAATAATGACCTCACTTTATTTGCAGCTGCTGTTGACTACGCCACTGCAAGTGTTAACCGTCGACACTCGTGCGCCGTGACGTGGTTGTCGATAAAGCACCTTAGTTTCGCCAGACCATTTCCAATCCAGCATATGCTGTGGTCTCTGTTTTTGGCTTTTTGCTTGGAGGCAATTTTCTGATTGTTTCTTTATCGCCAACAAAGTGTTGTAAAAAATATTTGCCTTTGTAGCCTAGTTCATGAAGATAAGCAGCCATTTTCAAAACTTTTTCTGCGTTGATCAACTCCGAATGGACTGTTGTTCTAACTTCAAATGGAACATTCAGTCCCATAAGCACTTCCAGACTCTCTTTGAATGGAACAAAAAGATCGGATTTGGTAATGCTTTCAAAATCTTCTGGAAGGGCCTTGAAATCCAAGGCTACATAATCCACCAACCCTTCATCAATCAAATTTTCGAGGACATGGGGTCGGCTTCCATTGGTGTCGATTTTGACTTTCATGCCTAGCCTCTTCACTTCCGAAGCATACCAAGGCAAATCCCGATGCATCGTACATTCTCCACCGCTGAAGACAACGCCATCGAGTAGGTTTTTCCTTTTTCTCAAAAAGACGAGCACTTCATCAAAACCTACCTTTCCCTTACCATTGACGATTTCAGGATTGTAACAATAACCACAACGCATATTACAGCCTGCAAACCAAAGGATGCAGGCTGTATGGTTGGGATAATCCAAAAGGGTAAATGGAGTAATGCTATAAATAGGCTTTTTGACCATTTGTATTATTCTTTGAAATGGGTTCTCTGTTTATGCTCCCCCTTTTTGCCGATGTTGAAGCTTTCCACGGGTCTGTGATATCCCATCACCCTTGTGTAAACCAGGCATTTGGTCCTTTCTCTTTCATGCTTGGCAAGGAGGTTTTCTGTTTGAGGTTCTTTGGTTTCAATTTGCATGTTCATGATGGATTTGGTTTAAATTATCTAATAGGATTTCATCGCATTTTGGACAGTATTCATGCTCACCATTCAAGTATCCGTGTACTGGGCAAATACTGAATACCGGTGTGACAGTAATATATGGAAGCTTAAAATTGGAGAGTACCTTTTTGACCAGATTGCGGCATGCCTCCGGGGAGGATACTTTTTCCTGCATATAAAGGTGGAGTACTGTACCTCCCGTGTATTTACATTGGAGCTCATCCTGTAGCATCAAGGCCTCGAAAGGGTCATCTGTATGGTCAACAGGTATTTGGGAGGAGTTGGTATAATAGATGTTTTCTTCCATGCCAGCCTGAATGATATCAGAAAATCGTTTTTTATCTTCTTTCGCAAATCTGTAAGTAGTGCCTTCGGCTGGAGTGGCTTCAAGATTGTAAAGATTTCCCGTTGCCTCCTGAAAGACTTTCATTTTCTCTCTGATGTATTCCAGGATAGCTGTTGCCAAGATTTGCCCTGAGTCGTGTGTGAGGTCATCCATGCCTTCTGTGAAATTGAGGATCATTTCATTGATGCCATTGACACCGATGGTGCTGAAGTGGTTACGGAAATGGGGGAGATACCTTTTGGTATAAGGGAAAAGCCCCCTGTCGTACATCTCTTGGATAAACTGTCTCTTCTTCTCTAAAGTGGATTTAGCAAGTTCCAACAAGTGATCCAATCGCTGATATAAGCCTTCAAGGTTACCTTTGTAGATGTAACCCAGCCTGGCCATATTGATGGTGACTACACCTATGCTTCCTGTCATTTCAGCCGAACCAAAAAGCCCATTGCCCCGCTTCAGGAGCTCTCTCAAGTCCAATTGAAGCCTGCAGCACATACTGCGGACAGCATTGGGTTTATAGGCATTTGGGTTTTCTATCCTGTTGCCTTCTTTATCAACGGTGTATTGGCTGCCAATGAAATTTTGAAAATAAGAGGAGCCGATTTTGGCCGTGTTTTCGAAAAGCAGATCGGTATTTTCCCCATGCCAATCAAAATCCTCTGTGATATTTACCGTGGGGATGGGGAAAGTAAATGGCTGTCCGTTGGCATCTCCCTCCGTCATGACGGTATAGTATGCCTTATTGATCATATTCATTTCCTCTTGGAAATACTTGTAGCTCAAATCTTCCAAGTTGTTTACACCTCTGTTCCTGGCTATTTTCAGTAGATTTTGATCTTGGTTAAACTTGAATAAGTGGATGTCGTTTTTCGTGGGAATCTGATCTTGGAGATCCTCAGGAACAACCCAGTCCAAAGTAATATTTGTAAAAGGGGACTGTCCCCATCTTGCCGGGACATTGAGGTTGTACACAAAAGATCTAATGGCTTTCTCTACATCTTTTTGGGAAAGCTGGTCTTTGAATACATATGGGGCGAGATAAGTGTCAAAAGAACTGAAAGCTTGTGCTCCAGCCCATTCACTTTGAAGAATCCCCAAGAAATTAGCCATCTGACCCAAAGCCTCTCTGAAGTGGGAGGGGGGATTGCTTTCTACCCTGCCTCTTACACCATTGAAACCTTCGTTGAGCAAAACTCTTAGTGACCAGCCTGCACAATAACCCGTTAGGCAGTCTAGATCATGGATATGGATGTCACCATTTCTGTGCGCATAGCCTTCTTCCTTGCTGTAGACTTTATCCAGCCAATAGTTTGCGATGATTTTTCCTGCCACATTATTGACCAATCCGGCATTGGAGTAGGAAGTATTAGCATTGGCATTGATTCGCCAATCTGTTTGATGGATGTATTCCTCTATGGTTTGGGTGCTGTCCACATAGGTGGTGTCTTCATTGAGACCGGCGACATGTTCGCGTTGCATTTTGCGGGTATGCCTGTACAGCATAAAGGAGCGCATGACAGCAAACAATCTGCCGTTAAACAACTCTTGTTCTATGATATCTTGGATTTCTTCCACCGCCCAGGTGGTTTTTCGGGAAAGTTTGTCCAGAATGCTTTTGAAAACTTCGGTGCGGTAAGTTTGGTTGACGCTTTGAAAGGCTTTCTGGAGTGCATCTTCAATTTTGAAGGGTTCGAATGGGGCATATTCTCCATTTCTTTTGATGACATATTGATCCATAAGGTGTAGATGGTTTGAAAATCTCGATTACAATACATTGCCAAGGTAGAATCAATAGAGGGCTATAGTAATGGTATTTGTCATGTTATGGTTTGATAAATATCATGAAAAACAAATAAAGGATAACCCCATCCTTTAATAAGGTTTTGATACTTTTGCTTTTGAAAAGGAAGGGGGGAATGCTCCATGTATTTAAATAATAGAAAAGCGGATGGTTTTGTCCGGGTCAACACAAAATTTTTGAAGCCTCTTGATGTTTTTCCATTGATTTTGTCAGGACTGGTCCTTGGTATTGTTGGAAGTTTTGTGAGACTTGGGGTTGTGGAATGGAATATTCCTGACACGGCAACCCAACGTGGCTTATTGATGAGATAGCAAAAGATAAAAGTATTCAATCTAGAAAACGCTAAGATGCTTAATGAAATCTATTTGCTTGCTGGTTGGATATAAATTAAAAATTCATTTAAATATTAGTGGTTCACAGGTTTTTTTAAATCACTGGAACACTGTGGATTGGTTTACTTTATAGCTAAATTGGGTTGAAGAAAAGGTTTAACCTTATTATTAAGGGATTTTTATCCTTAATTTAACCAGAAATTAGTATTCAATATTTAGTATCAATATGTTTTCAAAAGCCTGTCAGTACGGAATTAAAGCGGTTATATATATTTGGACTCAAAGTATGAAAGGTAATAAGGTAGGAGCCAAAGAGGTAGCGGAGCTTGTAGATGCACCTGAAGCTTTTACTGCCAAGATATTACAAGAACTGGTCAGAAAGAAAATTATTGGTTCGCAGAAAGGTCCTTCAGGAGGTTTTTTTGTGGGGAAAGAACACGGAAAATACACGCTCAAGGATCTTGTAACAGCGATTGATGGAGAGGGCTTGTTCAGTGGCTGTAGTTTAGGGCTTAAGTCCTGCTCTGACAGTAACCCTTGTCCGCTGCACCATGAAATCAGCAAGGTCAGGGCACATGTGGTCAGCATGTTGACCATTAAGACCTTGAAGGAGCTTGCCCAGGAAGTGGAAAGTGGAGTAAGTGTTCTTTCCAGGCTAGTTTGATTTCTGACCAATACATATAACAGTTTTGTGGGAGAATGATAGACTATAGTTTTGAAAATACTGAGAATGCGTTTGGAACTCCCCAAGCAATTGAACCAGGCTTTGTTAAAGACATTTCCATGGGAAGGCTGCAAGGCAATATCCCAATAGTGTAAATCCGAAATGCACTTTTAATGCCTCACTCTGGGGGAAAACCCCTTGCCATTAGTGTTTTTTCTTTGCGAGCTTGGCGGTAAAAATTATAACCACAAAGATCACCAAGTTTTTCACAAAGAACACTAAGTCTCGGATATACTTTAGTCGCCTTTAGACGAAACCAAACCGATCGGTCTTTAGCCGATAGTAGCTTAGTTCTAAGCGGTTAATGTCATTAACTAAATTGAAGCTAATGTAATTCATAAAAAACAACATGTTTTAGATCTTTACTCAGGTAATGTGAATGAAATCATATTCATAGCAACTAGTAGTGACTTTGGGGTGTTTTAGAAAAAAGGGCTCATGAGGCTGTTTTAAATGCAGGTTTTTAAAAATCTTATACCCATAGCAGAATAAAATATTGAAACAATTTCCTAAAATAGTCTTTATGAAAAAAATGCTTTTTATATTAATGCTTATGCAATCTTCTATTGCATGTTCTACCAATAGGGATTTGTCTGACTTCTATATAAATTCTAAAAAAGGGGGAAGGGGAGATTTATATTTTTTTAAAGGACATAGAGGTGAGTTTATTTCATGGACCAACGATTTGTGGATAGGACAATCAAATTTTGAGTTTATAGAAGTAAACGATACCTTAAAAATTTTTTATCTTGAGAATAACTTCCAGAATGAAGTTTTCTTGAAAAAGAAAGGAGGTATAAGGAAAATAGATGAAAACATGTCAAATAATACTTTCTTAAAAATTTCAGAAAAGAAGGCAAGGAAAATGATACCATCGTTTATTCCAAGTGAAATTTTCTTATACTGAAAAATGAACATCCACTTGTAGGGGACGCCATGTATAAAGTTTTTGAATTTGAGAATAATGCTACCGATTCGGTTTATTTAGGACTTGCTTCTCATTTTGAAAACATTGCCAGTAGTTTATCTCAGTTATTCGTGACTTTTGAGTAAGAGGAAATAGAGGATACACTCTTTCTCACCGATTATGAAAGTATCAACCTGATATTACTTGAACCAGCACCCGTATAACTCTGAATCAGAAGTGTCATTAATGACATATATTTCGAAATATGGTGTGGGATATTTTATTGATTTACAGAGAGAAGAGTCAATGCCCTTTCACCAATCAAAAGTGCTGAAGTTTACCAAAGACTTTAAAATAAAATATAGAGACCCAATGGATATTGCAATTGAGTGATTAGAATATAAGGTAAGAATGCGACTAGATTCACTGGCGGATCAAATGAAAAGTCATTCTCCTTTGAATAAAGAAACCAATACCATTTAATTAAGGAGCCATAAAAGCATATAGTATATGAAATCTGAAGAATTTATTAAGAAAATCAAAACAGTTGTTTCTGAGGCAACAATAAGTGATGTTTTGGAAAATCTTGAATCTCCCGCAGGAAGGAATCCAAATAAAGAGTTGTTAGATGTTTCTAACTGGTATAATAGTTTGGATCAGCTAAATAAATTCTATATTAGAAGAATAATTGAAACGAGTGTTGATACTAGTGTGTTTGGGTTTTTATGCGTACTAGATGAAATTAGAACAGTTGAAAATTCACCAAACAAAGGGAGTTTAAAATTATTTTATACTAATGAAGAGGCAAACACCCTAATAAATAATCATGAAGAAGAGTATCTCCATGATTTGTATAATAATTTATAAACATTTAATTATTTCAATATTGAGTATTGAAAAGGATATAGGAAATTGGAATATAGCCTGAGAAAGTATAAAAAATGAAGTGGAATTATTTAATGAATATGTTTGTATATTCTAATTTATTGTGGATAATTTCTTGTAAAAATGAATGTAAGAATTCTGAAATTGAAGTTAGTGAGTTGCTGGAAATTTCAGCCAATGAAAGATCAATAGATTATTGTGGTATATTAGTGAAAGCCATAAATGGGGATGAAAAATCAATCAAAGAGTTGTCTCTCTTAGATTTCCAAAATGCGGTCGGATATGATCATGGTACTGTAATAGTAGGGTTGATAATTAATGTAGGAGAAATGAATTTTATAGAGGCGATATATGGAATTAACGCAGAACAAAAAAACATGATCAAAGCATACGTTGATATTGGATTGGAATATGGGTACATTCGCAATCAAATAACTACCAAGGAAACCGAAACTGAGTTTCCGATTTTGCATGAATTTCTAATCCGGTAATCCAAATTAATTTATCTGGAGAATACATATAGCCCTCGAAAAATTCTTTGATATGAAAACCAATATAAGTTATTTCATTCTTTGTGTTTTACTTTTAGGTTGTGATTATTCTTACCAAAAACAAATAGGAGAATCCTATTTCCTTCGGGCAGTCAATTCTCCGGTTACAATGAGTATTGGCTTTGGATCTTCGGAAATAAATGAGGGTTTAATAAATCAAACTGTGTTCGAAGTACATTGGAACGAAGAGTATATCTTGGCAAAAAGACATCCATCCAAAGGGGTCAACGTGGGGGATATTGATAGAGATCAGGTAGATTATTATGTAATCAAAAAAGTTGATTTTGGCAAGGAAAGAGCCAGTGAATATGTAGTCGGGCCAATTACTATAAATGATTATTCAAAGAGGATATTAGAATTAGGACTTAATGAAAAAGATATGAGTTCATTGACATTTAAGGATCTTAAATAGAATTGGATAAACAGGCATCGGTATCACTGCCTGACACAAATGTTCAAGGAGATAGTCTGATCTTAAGATACAAAATGTATTAAATGTTTAAGATCATTTGTTCCTAATTATTGTTGTGTTTGTGATTCAGGACTAAAGGTTTGTCTATGACTTCCAGATCTTTAAATATGTCAGGGGTTTTTAATGTTGGTATTCCCCCGTACCTTTTACATGCACAGATGTATTTGCGTGGTTTTGGGGTAAGCCCATATCTATTTTCACATCATCTTTATTGATTTTCAAATGAGAACTTTAATAATTTTATTTATTATGTTGCTTCCTTTCACAAGCAAAGGCCAAATAGAAATAGACTCTCTCTCTGTTTATAAATACTTTGAGAAGAAAGGGTATACTACAGCAGGTGTTGCCTCTCAGTTTAGAGATTTTGAAAAGAAAGAGATGGAGCTGATAGAGATGACACCTATCGAAATAAACCAAATAAATCAAATACTTAAATTAGCGAAAATAAAAAAGCATCGGCAGACAAAGTTTGGGATTTCTCCTCTTTTCTGCAAGGCTGTGATAGGTGAGAAAAAAATAGACTTTATAATAGGAAAAAATATAATTGTAGATTTGACAAATTATCAAAACTATTTAATAAAGAATGAGGAAGATCGGTTGTGGTTGGAAGCCTTGATCGAGAAAATACGGGGGGATTAGATGAGGTTTTAAGTCAAATTCCAATCTAAGTTTGGCAATGAAGTTTAGAAATTCATCTGGTTGAAAATGGCCAAATTTTTAGTGGTTTTTCCAAGTAAGTGCTGCTGATCTAAGGAGACTATCTACATCTGGGTGAAGATTAGAAAAGAGGCTAGGGGTAGGTTGTATCTACTCATTCTTAATTTTTGGAATTTGCAATTCCAGTTTTCAGGAGTGAAGTTGCAAACTTCACCCAGCGCCCAAGAGAACTTCAATTATCATAGAGAAGAAACTATACCTAGGAGGGGAAATGAATCATCATGATACTATATTGTATTCAAATTGTTGAAAAAATGAAAATCCAAATAATCTTAGTTTTTATTCCCCTTCTTTTTGGGTGTAAAGGGGAGGTTCGGCAAGAGCTTATAGTATTGAATAAGTCAAGTATTAACATTTTTTATTGCGTTCATAAAGACTCGATCCCTGAAGTGTCAAGGATTAAGGAAATCAGACCATGGACAGATGACGAAATAAAGAATCATCATAGAAATCTTAAATTCGATACGAAAGAAGATTCCATAGAAAACGCAAAGAGTTTGATGACAGCTTATTTGATCAAAAAGGATAGTCAAAAAGTGGTGTTTTCATCAAGGGCAGTGGGGATATTTCTTGACAAAGAAAGTATCCAAGAGCAGATAAAAAATGAATATGCTGGCTGCCTATATGTTTCTATAATTGCCGAAGATGACTTGGCAAGATATTCAGATACGGAGATTATAGGAAATGGACTTCTAAAACCAATTTTTTCCTTAAAGGAGAAAGATGTCAAGGACAATTCTATTAATCAAGAAATAGTGATTAAAGAATAAGTGCTGGTGTAGGCTTAGGAAATGATGAAAACGGGTTTGGGTTTGATATTGGGTATGAATCAGGCTGTTTTCGTTTTGGTTAAGGTGGTTGTTACGACCTCAATGCTGGAGTAGTAACCCTACTTATAATCTTGAAGAATGGAATGATAACGTAAAAAAGAAAGAAACACACAATTGCTATAGTTATGCTTCATGTTATGGATAAAAAGAAAATAATTTTCAAATTGTATTTACTTAATGTTATGTTTTTTACGATTTTAAGTACTAATGCTCAAGAAAGTGTGAATGCAGATAAAGTCTATTTTAATGAATATACAGATACTCTTGTAACGGTTGGTGAAAAAGAAATATTAGTTAGATTTGATGGATGGGCTTCAGGAATTGTGCGTGTAGAAATTAAAGTCTATCATAAATACCCAGACTCAAATGAAGAATGGACGCTTCTTTGTTCACAACGTACCAATACCACAAAAGCCACTTTTAATTTAGATGAAGTGGAAAGAAAAATAGTTTTTACGTCAAAGTCCGGAAGTATATTATTAACACTTCCATATGAAGCTTTAGAATTTCTTCCCGATTGGTAAGGTGTGAAGTTTTTGATCTCCTGATGTAGTTACTGGACTTGGTTTCCCAGTTTTAGGAACGATTCTTAAATACAACAATCCTTAATTTATATGAAAATGAATTTATTAAATTTCGTAATGGTATTTATTGTTTTGACAGCTCAATCCTGTCTTGATAAGGATGATTGTCATCGTGTAATCAAGATTGTAAACAATTCAAATGAAAGTATTTGGATAGCAGAATCTGGTATTCAGCATATTGGGCTTAATTGCCAACAAATTCCAGGGCTTATTCCGGAAGGCGGAAGCTATGATCTTGAAATAAGAGTATGCTGGGAAGATAGAATCAATAGAACATATCAAGGAGCAGTGGTTTTTTATTTCTTAGACGAAAGCTTCAAGGATAATTTCCCTGATTGTGACTCAATTAGATTTAATCAAAGTGTCATAGAAAAAAGACAGTACACTGTTGAAGATCTAAATGAGTTGAATTGGGTGGTGACATACCCTTAAATAACCGAAGACAAAGTTGATGGAATTAGAGCTGAACTAAGGTACTTCGTGTGATTGTAACATTTGAAGAAGTCTGTTTAACCAATTTGAAAATATAAGAATCTGATTGAAATATATTAGAAATTGACAAGATCAGAATATTGAATTTTCAATCTGGTATATTCAAATCTTAAATTCGTAGGAAAGCAAAAACTGGTATGCCTGGCTTTGAGGTGGATGGTGGCATGGCTGCAAGGGAAGATGGCTTCCTCCTCTCAATCCTGGCTCAAAAACTCTCGTTCTTGCCCTCCCATGAAAGATTATTTCGGGAAGTAGTGGCGGAAGAACCGGAATATCTTTATAATTTATCCACCACGTCTGTGTGAGGCGTAGCGCATTAGCTATCTTCAACGAGAATCCGATTCCCATTGATGTGTTTTCCGAAACGAGCCTGCTTGTAGGGGGGCAAGTTTGGGACAGGTTTTGGGGAATGTATGGGCTACATTTAAGACACAGGTGGATATAGATAATTACCCGGCTGTTTTTGAGAATACTACCAGCGACTATGAAAGTAAATACTACTTTGATTAGAATAAAATCAATTCAATTTAAAGATGGTTTTCCATTGGCTTAGAATGGTCTTCACTGTCTGGAAAAGCCAATCACCTATTCCAATTCTTCCTCAAGATACTTTTCCAGAGTAGTGGGGAGTTTTACCGTATTGTTCGGCTGTTCTGGAACAGCTTTGTTATCGATCACAGCTTGAGTCATATCCGATAGGTTGGCCGCAGTATTTTCCGTAAACCCAAGTGACATAAGTGTCTCTACCCACTTGTTTTTCGGTATCTGCTCAACAGTCACTTTTTTGCCTAGCAATCCTGAAAAGGTATTGGCTACGTCGAGTGAACTGTATTTTTGTTGCCCTATCAACTCGTATATTTTTTTGCCTTTTGAGAATGATGTATTGGTCATTATTTTGGCGATAAATTTAGCCAAATCAATAGGGGAGTGCATTTCGACTTTCAAATCTTCGGGAAAAAAGGTAGGCAATACACCATATTCCCCAGCAGTTTCCAAATAGCCCATCCAATTGCTAAAATAATAGGAGGGTCTGACATACACTTTTTCTATGTCCAAATCGTCTAAGCCCTCCTCCAAAATCCTAGACATTAATATATTCCCTGTATTGCCATCTATATGTGAACCTACACATGATAAGGCCACAACTTTTTTAATCCCCGTAGCCTGAATAGCTTTCATATAATTCCCAACTATTTGTTTGGTATCTTCTATGATATCATTTGACACAGGATTCTCAGGTGTCAGTACAAAAACAGTTGTCCCCCCTCTAAACGCCTCTATAAGTTGTCCGAGATTGAACAAGTCTGCGGTTCGGGCTTCAATGTTTTTGTCGGAAAGTTTGTCGGGGTTTCTGACTACCGCCCTGACAGGAAAACCATTTCTTTTGATTTCACTGATAAGATTTGAGCCCACTTGTCCAGTTGCTCCTACGATTATGTTCATAAGTTTTGTTTTTTTGTCAATGATACCGTAAAACTAAAATGGTACAGCGACAGCGGTATGTCAAGGGTGGGTAAAAAAATCAAAAATAAAGTTCAAAATCCGTCTATTGGGGGGCAGGCATCAACCCAAGATCGTCTGTCTTCTTTTGATGTCTTCGTCAGCCAACAGGCCTCTCCAAGCTATTTTAATGCCTCACTCTGTGGGAAAACCCCTTGCCTTTAGTGTTTTTTCTTTGCGAGCTTGGCGGTAAAAATTATAACCACAAAGATCACCAAGTTTTTCACAAAGAACACTAAGTCTCGGATATACTTTAGTCGGCTTTAGACGAAACCAAACCTATCGGTCTTTAGCCGATAGTAGCTTAGTTGATACAAACGTATAGCTGATACTATGACAAGACCCAACAAAAATTTATGATATTGATCAATTTTTAGTATCTTGATAGAAACCAACTATCAAAAACCATGAACAATTTCACAAGAGGTATTACCTTCAGATTGGGTTTTGTTTTAACCTTAATCATGTTCCCATTTCTTTGCTATTCCCAAAACCAGCCAAATATACCCAAGCCAAGAGGTCCCATAGACTTTTCCCAGACCAGCAACCTGGTGATTTTTTTGTTGATACCTGCGGTAATCATAATAGCGTATCTGATTTTCAGAAATAGGATCAAGCATGTGAAGGAAGAGAAAAGAAAGAGAGAAGAAAAGGAAGAGTAGCTGAATACTCAAAACCCCATGCTGGAGAGATTTGATAAGGCTATTGGCAAAGAAGCTTATAAGCATTTTTAGAGATGGAGCAACTTCAAGAGATATGAATCATTTAAGGGAGAAGGAAATGAAAATTTGAATTAGATGATTTGTGCTTAGTCTACCTATACAACTCAGAAGATGGTGAGATGGTTTTAGAAGAGTGTAGTAGATCCAAAAATTTCTCCAAACTTATAGGTCTAAGCAATCTATGTTTACCAGAACCACCTTCAGTTGATCATGATAATAATTCATACCTAAATTGGATGTATACAAATCGAGTGATAGTCCTTTATGATTTTCAGATGGAACTATCATATTTGGGTAGAAAAAAAACTTGATTGGAAACATGAAATTAAAACCGATAAGGATATAGACAAACCATTATTTTTACTTTATGGTTTGGTGGATTGTAACCTCCTGTTGTAGGTTTTAATTTTATTGTTACTGCTAAGGAGAAAGTGATGCTTTACTTGGGTTTCATTTTCAATGATTAAATTTCATAGATATTGATATATAAGGTTGATTTGATTGAAGCAAAAGTTATGACATTAAAACAATTTGAAAAAGAACTGGATGAGAAATTGATCAAAGGTTTTCAATCTTTGGATTTCTTTCAAGTAGGAAAACATCATTATTCAAGAGAGTTTGAGAATGGTAAGGTTGGATCGATTTTAGTCGAGAAAACTGATAGAAGAACGAAAGAAACATGGTTTATTAATATTCAAATATTATTTATACATGATAAGGTTGAGCAACTTGGGCAGGAAGTTGCGAAAGAATTTTATGCTCCAAATTACATTGTTAATACAGTATTTGAAAACTTGGGCTATTTGACTCCTCAGAATGAATATATAACTTTTGATTTCACCATTGGGCAAAAAGAGAGTAGAATTCAAAAAACTATAGATGATTTGCTGGAAACTGTTGAAAAACATGCAGTCCCTATGTTAAAGAAACTTTGTGATGATGAAGAGCTGTTTAAGAAGATGAGAAACAATGGATTAGGTCTTCAAATAACAAATCAAATTAAAGCTCCAATACTTTTGTTTTTAATGGGGAATCAAAATGAGGCTTATGAATTGGCTACGTCTACTTTAGCGGAAATTCGTCCAACTCCAAAAAATCCTCAAGTCCAGGAGCCAGAAAACTTCATTAATTCTGAAGAAGCTTTTTCTTTTTTTAGAAGAGACAAAGATCCTCTTTATTATTATAACTATAAAATATTTCACAATAGGTTTAGGTTGAAAATCAATTTCTGAAACGAAAATGACAAAAGCTTTTAAAGTAGAATGTGATAAGCTGGTTGGACACGTGCTGACCAATGTGTACTACGAGTTTGGTGTTGAGGGATTTCTCAATACCAGAGAGTTGAATGAAGTTCGTTTCGAATATATTCCCCTCTCTTTATTATACTTCGAGATGCAATCGGGGTCTGTATTTACTTTTTTCGATTCAACAAAGTTTTTGGAAGAGTTTCACTTCTACACTTTGGATATGAGAATAGAGTCCAATTTAGATTTCCAATTAAAACAATGGGATCAATCCAAATACTTTGTATGGAGTAAGTATTTGAACAAAGAAATAAAAAGTGTTGAAATTATTTGGGGAAGCTTATATAAAAATCATTTTAGGGGCAATCCTCCAGATATTTATCCTAGAGGATTGGAGATTACATTTTCTGAAGATCTAAGTCTTGTGATAGTTGCGAGTGAATTTGATATGGTAAAAGACAGGTATAGCTTTATGTGTCCAGATGAAGCCTTGATTGTATGCTTTTCGCGTGAAATTTATGAATCTTTGTTTGGAAAAGAATGCTAAAACTTATGGGGAATACCAAGAATTATGTGTACAGATATACAACTGTGCCGATGAGGATAGTTTCAATTTAGGATTCGAAAGACTAACCCAGGAAGTAGTAGTGGATGAACAGACATATTCCTATATTTATAGGCTTCTTTCGTGTGCTGTAGCGTAGCCCGCAAGCTTTGTCCAACAAGATTCTGAAAACATTTAAACAATGAAGAATAATTTATTTTTGCCGGTCTTTAGATCCCATGCCAACACAACTCTAACCCAAGAAGATATTGGGTCAAATTTGTTTAATGGTAAAACATCAAGTTTGTTCAGCTATTCATTGCTAAAATCAAAACCACCACAGATTATCTTCTCTTATAATTTGATGCTAATTCAAATCTTGAGGTTGGGTTTGACCTTTGCAGAATTAGATGAAGGAAACAGGTCTGTGGAAGTAAGAATCAGGTTTTCAAATAAACTGCTCCTCGTTTATGCCATACAACTAGCAATAGGATTCATTTGCATGATAGCGGCTGGGCTTTATTTAAATGACCCTGTATTGAAGGCCTTTTTTGTGTGTCTTCCAATCCTTATTTATATTGTTATAATAGTTAATTTTCATTTCTTTAAGTTTCGGGTTATGAAAAAGCTACATGAGGTTGGGTTAGATTATTAAAAAATATGATTATCCGCAATGGCAGCAGTAGTTAAATTATGCATATGTAATCATGCGGATAATTGTCAACTACGCCACGGCGCACGAGTGTCAACGGACGACAGCCAACAGTAATGAAAATCCGTTGTTGGAGAAACTTTGTTTGGCTTGTGGCAAAGTAGCGTATATACATATTAAAATATATGAGTATCCGCAATGTTGCACGTTGTGATAAAGATGACTTTATTCGATGCGGATACTCGTCAACAGACAACAGTTCACAGTCAACAGAAACTCAAATTGCTCACCCAACAATATTTTGTTTGGCTACGTGCAAGAAAGCGTATATACATATTAAGATAAAATCAAATGCCCAAAATCCACCTATGGATAATATAGTTGAATGGGTAATCAAGTGTGATTTATTGGTTTATAGGACCGATTTTATAGAATACTTCCCACGGATCCTTGGTATGCTACTCCCATCATTCTCTCGTAATCCTTGGCAAATTTTTCATAAGCCTGTAGTGCCAATCCATTTTTTCCCATCAGAAACAAAACCTGGCATTTGATCTTCAAGGCTTCCTCATTGAGCATGTCATGGATCAAAAGTGCTTCAGCTACACTCAAACGTAGCAGGTGCTGGTTTTCACCGATGTTTCCAGAATTCAACAATCCAAAAAGTGTATCTATGGCCAGATTTGAATAGGCTACTTTAAAGTTGTCCATCCAGTCTGTCTGCACATTGGGACAAAGATCCCCAGAAGCCAACAAGTTTATGAGTCTATGGGTATGTTGGTGGTTTGGATTGGTTTTGAGCCCATCTATCAAAGACATGATTTCCTCATAATCAGAATATACGCCAATGTCTAAGTGGATTTTCCAATAAGACTCTTCACAGTCAATATGGAGATTGCCTATTTTCTCCAATATCAATCGCAATTTGCTGATATTGACATTTCTGTTGTTTTTCGCACTGTTGTCAGGCTTGTCCGGCCAGATGATTTCCTTCAATTTGGACGAAGAAATGCCTTTGCCATTTACAGAATAGAAGTACACAACCAAAAACAATTGTCTCAAGGTTGGGGTAAATTCCCCAGTGATATTTTTCCCGTTTTTGTCAAAAGCCTGAAATCCACCTAAAAAGTACAGAGAGGACGCTTTTTGACGTGTAAATATTGGCTCTGGGCTGGTATCAGGGTTCTCCAAGGTGGTCTTTATGGTCCCTGTATGTTTTTTGCGCTTCCAGATAAACCATATTGGAATTATGAGAGCCAATAGCGAAACAGCAAAAAATATACCTTCCCAAGGGAAGAGAGGTTCTCCTGAATCATTGGGCTGAAAGGTTGTTTCGAGCAAGAGGGGAGGAAAGGCCATTCCGTAAACAGAAAATTTTTCGTTGGTCATGGTAATGGCGACCAGGTTATTGGAGTCTTCCAGATAATACAGACCACACCAAGACTCTATATCTTTGAAATCATATGGGATAGAATCCGAAAACACAACGATTTCGCTGTTTTCTAGGGGTATTTTGGCAAGGTTAAGATGTGTATTGTATTTGGAATGGTCATAAATCAAGGTATAGAAACCATCATTTTCCGGGGTAGGTATCATAGTTTCTACCGGTACAAAATGCTTGGGTAGCTGTCGGGTCTTGTCCCAGAGCAAGTCTGTCTGCCCTGTGGTGAGGTTTACCCTATGCAAATCATAATAGTTGTGAGGGTCTATGTGCTGTGCGCCTGACTTACTTCCATAGCCGCCAAAAATGTAGATTTCATCCTCCTTCATCTGCCCGACTCCTGCCAAGTACCTTGGTTCAATAGATGCAGCAAAGGGGGCTTGTTTCCAAGTTTGGTCTTCCAGGTTCAATTCCTGCATCTGGTTTTTGAAAGTAAATAAACCATAGCCCCCAAATGTCAGGATGGTGTTTTTTTGGAAGATTCGGTTGTGGTGCCAATAATTAGGCAAATCACAGGGCTCAGGTTGAAGACTCCAGGCCAATGTCTCCAGGTCGAGGATGCTAGGCGCAGAATGGTCAAATGCATAGGAAATAATGGTGTTGGAATCTGTATCAAAGAGAAATGTATTCAATGAACAATTATATGGTCCACCATGGGTATAGCTTGTTTTTTTGGAAAGTCCAGTTTGCAGGTCTATGCTATACAGCTCTTTTGTTCCTATAATGTATAGCTTGGAATCTTTGGTATTGATTGCTGTACCGAGTTTTTGGGGAACTGATAGCTCAAAAAGCTTAGTCCAATTGGTATGTTTGTTGATCTCCCAGATAGGATTGGCCACCTCGGCCTTCAAGCCGTTTAATTCATCAAATACAAGGGTGTCTCGGTGCCGGTCCAATTTCCAGAATGCTTTGTCATTTCCATCCCAGTCCCGTAGGCGGATATTTTTGATTTTCATGGGAGCCACATCAGTGACTACAAATTTCTCTGTCTTGTGTGCACCGAAGAAGAAATCAAGCTTTTTGAGTACGCCTGGGGGGAATATGTGCTTGCCCGATTTTTGCACCCCGTTGATAGAGAGCCTGACTTCATTATTTGCCCCATCGATATTCATTTTGATGGGAAGCCAATCCTTGTAATTTTCCCCACCGATTTCATCCCAGCGAAAGCCAAATAGAATCGTATCCTTGGCCACCAGCCAAAATGCCGTTTGGGAGGTGTTGAGATTGGCCACTAGATCTATGTTGTAGGTGTTATCACCTATGATGCGATAGATATAACCAAAGTAACCATCCCCATGTCGGAATTTGGTTTCAAAATCAATACTGAATCCATTTGGGAAAGGTAGCGGTCCTGAAGGAGTTAGGTGGAGTGAAGTCCGGTAGTCTTGATTGGCTTCATGGGAAGTGAAGTATAATCCAGAATGGAAGTTATCATCTCCGAAAGACCTAATGACAATAATCAAAATAAATATGGTAAATAAAAAAGCTTTCTTCATGGTACTGACAAAGGTACTGTTTGAATGTATTACTCAAATCTAAATAGAATCAAGTGAATAAACTACCAGCTACTTTTTAAATTTTATTTCATAAGATGATAGATTTCTTTGATATTTTCCGAAAATCCAGTGAATTAATTTTTAATTAACCGATCTGTTAAGCGATTATTTCGGATTAATTAACCGTACGCTTGTTTTTTTGAGCATTCAATAGCAGGTGGGGAAATACAATTTTCTCCCACCAATCTTTTAACACTTAACAAAACATAATAGCCCATGAAAAAAGAAATGAGTCAACCTGCATGCCAGTGGCCATGCAGAGATCTTCCAATGATTTTAACCCCAATAATGATGTATGAAAAGTTTTAGATTTCACCAAAAACAGACACAATTGACAAACACATTTACCAAAGTTTTATTTACCTGCATTTTAGTTTTGATTTCCACACATTTGATGGCCCAGGCTTCAGTTACTGTCAAGGGAGTTGTCTCAGATGAATCGGGTGAATTGCTTCCTGGAGTATCTGTGTTGGAAAAAGGAACCAACAATGGTACTGTTACAGACCTTGATGGCAGTTTCAGAATTGAGGTAGCATCACCGGAGTCGGTATTGGTATTCAGTTTTATGGGAATGCATAGTGCAGAAAGGGTGGTGGGAACACAGACCACCTTGAATCTCCGGATGGAGAGTGATTCCCAGAATCTCGACGAATTCGTGGTGATCGGATATGGCACCCAAAGGAAAAAGGAGATTACTTCTTCTGTGGCCACAGTTGCAGTGGAAGACTTCAACCAAGGAGGTGTCCGCTCCCCATTGGACCTGATCCAAGGCAAGGTGGCAGGTTTGAGTATCACACGTACCCAAGGCAACAATCCCAATGTAGGGGCGGCGATTCAGCTCCGTGGGGTAACCTCCCTGACGGGAAATCTGCAGCCTTTGATCGTGATTGACGGTATTCCGGGTGGCAACCTGGATCTTTTGCAGCAGGATGATATCGCTTCCTTTGATGTATTGAAAGATGGATCTGCAGCAGCCATATATGGTACCCGTGGTAACAACGGGGTGATTTTGATTACCACCAAGCGTGGGAAATCAGGTGAGCCAAGGTTTGAATATTCCAATTATTTTCAGCGGGAGGTGGTCGACAGGAAACCTGATTTTCTGACTGCTGCTGATTACCGTGAGCTGATTGCTCAGGGGAAAATTGGAGAAGGCAATGACTTGGGGCATTCGACAGATCTCTATGATGAGCTGATTGACAGGAATAACCTGAGCCAGTATCACAACCTAGCCGCTTCGGGTGGTAGGGCCAATTCCAACTACCGTGTTTCCCTATACTTCAATGATGCACAGGGGATTGCCAGGGAGAATACCAGACAGCAGATTGGCGGTAGGGTAAATGTCAACCACAGGGGCTTGAAGGAGAGGTTGTTGCTCCAGGCCAATGTGGCTACAAACTTCAGTGGCATGAATCGTCTCGGTGGTGGCGGAGGTGATTTTGAGCAAGCCATACAGCGAAATCCTACTGCGCCGATCTTCCATCCAGATGGATCTTTTGTAGAGACAGAGGCATTCAACAATTACAATCCGCTCTCACGCTTTGCCAACAGGATCAGTGAAAGGAACCAGCATACATTTTCCGCAGATGGAAAAATGACTTTGGAAATCATCGAGGGTTTGAATATCTCCGCATTTGGTGCCCATCAGCGCAATACCTGGAATGACAGGCTGTATAGGGCCATGACGGATTTTGACCAAAGGCAAAACTCCCAGTTTCAAGGTACAGGCTATGCCGCAAAAAGCAATTACCTGGAATGGAACAACACCTTTGAGAGTACTATAGATTACAAAAGGATCATTGGTGACCATAGTATGGATTTCATTGGTGGATATTCCTATCAGTATTTTACATGGGAGTCATTCAATGTCAACAACAGTGGATTTACCACAGATGCATTTCAGGATTGGAATCTGGGAGCAGGCAGTGCGATCAACAATACTCTGCTGCCACGGCCAGGTATGGGTAGCGGAAAAGAAGACAATACCCTTATCGCTTTCTTTGGTAGGGCTAGTTATGCCTACAAAGACCGTTACTTTGCCCAGTTTACCTTGAGAAGGGAAGGCTCGTCCAGGTTTGGAGCCAACAACAAATGGGGTAACTTCCCTGCAATTTCAGCAGGTTGGGATTTGGCTGAGGAAGGCTTTATGAGTGCTATCCCCCAGATCAATGTCATGAAAATCCGTGTCGGATATGGTGTGACAGGTAACCAAGGAATTCCGAATTACCAATCTTTGGTGACCTTGAGTACAGGTGGGGTGTATCCACAGGAAGGAGTGTTTTACCAAACTTACGGACCTTCAAGAAACCCCAATCCGGATTTGAGATGGGAGAAAAAGCAGGAATGGAATTTCGGGATGGATTTCTCTTTGTTTGATAGCAGGATCACTGGGGCATTGGATGTCTACAGCAGACAGACAGTTGATTTGCTGTATAATTATATCGCACAGCAGCCGCCATTTGTCCGTGACAGAATCTATACAAACGTAGGTACAATCAACAACCGTGGAGTCGAGCTATTCTTAAGTGGAATGGTGATGAAGAAACCAAACTTTTCATGGAATATGGACTTTGCTGCCAACTCCCAATTCAACAAGTTATCTACCCTTACCAATGATGTGTATTCAGCCACATTCTTGGAGTTTGGCGGTCTGCCTTCCCCTGGGAATCTTGGAAATGCGATCCGTTTGGTAGAAGGTGGTACAGTGGGTAATTTCTTCGGCAAACGCTTCGCCGGATTCACCGATGATGGAAAATGGCAGTTTTTCAAAGCAGATGGCAGTATGGTTCCAGCCTCAGAAATCTCTGAAGCAGACCTGGCCATCATTGGAAATGGCGTGCCTAGATACATGGTTTCCTGGACCAACAACTTCCGCTATAAGAATTTTGATCTGACCCTCTTTTTCAGGGGCAAATTCAAATTTGATATCCTCAATACCCAAGACTTATATTTTGGAAACCAGTCATGGTTGCCAAACAACCTTCTGAGGTCAGCGATAACCAAGCATGCAGAACTCAATGACAATCCCCAGTACTCGGATTATTACTTGGAGCGGGGAGATTTTGTGAAGCTAGACAACGTCACGCTGGGATACAACTTCAATATCGTAAATAACTATATCCGTAACCTTAGGGTGTATGTGACTGGGCGAAATCTATTGACTTTCACTGGATACAGCGGTTTGGATCCTGAATTACAGGATACTGGATTTACGACGGGCATAGATGGCCGGGGATTTTATCCACGGACCAACTCATACACCATAGGTTTAAATGTGGGCTTTTAATTTGACGAAACTATGAATATCAAACGATATAAAAATAAACTTGGATTATTTCTCCTTTCTTCAGGATTGCTGGTCTCAGGCTGTACTGATTTGGATGAAACAGTCTATAACCAATTGACCAAGGACAACTTTTACAACAATAAAGTTGAAATCATGCAGGGTGTCCTCAGGCCATTCACCCATATGCAGGCTTGGTTGGCTCCGACTGGACAGAGTGGGTATTATTACCATTCTGAATTGGCAGCCGACCAATTGGCTTGGCCACAGAAAGGTAGACACGGTTTTGATGGTGGCGATCATATTAGATTACATTACCACACTTGGACTACACAAGAACCGAGAATGAGGAGTACTTGGTCTTTGATGTGGAGTGGACTGGGTTATGTCAATGCGGTTTTGGAAGATATGGAAACTGTAGATTTTGCTGCCGCTGGGATGTCTGAGGTAGAAAAGGAATCCATATTAGCAGAGATCAAAGTAATGCGTGCTTATCATTACATGAGAATCATGGATATTTGGGGAAATGTACCGATTGTCACGGCAGTAGGGAATCCAGTGAATCCGCCAACAGCAAGCAGAGCCGAAGTTTTTGATTATGTACGGGAGGAGTTAGAAGAAAATGTAGATCTTCTTCAGCCACTTTCCCAGGCCTTGGTAGGCAGGGTGTCCAAAGCTGCTGGATATGCCATGTTGTCGGAATTGTACCTTAATGCCGAAAAATGGAGCGGAGTGCCCATGTGGGAAGAGTGTATTGTCTATAGCAATAAGGTGATCAATGGTGAAGGGGGAAGCTTAAATGGCCCTATGCGTTTGGACTCTGATATATTTGGTCCATTTAGCAATACAAATCACCTGTCACCTGAAAATATCTTTCAGTTTGCCTTCAGCAGAATTGGTGGTTTCACCTTCAATTGGGCAGGTTTTTTTGCAGGATATGGAAATATGGCTCCTGCGCTTGGAGTAACCTATAGCGGCAACAATGCATTTGTAGTTATTCCTTCGGCTTTTGACAAATACGAAGAAAATGATCTACGGAAAAAAGAATGGTTTCTTTTTGGGCCTCAAACGAACCTTGCTACCGGAGCACCTATTTTAGGTACCGAAGAATACGAAGGTCAGCCTTTGGTCTATGTCAATAACATCAGACGAAATACTGAAGGTGAAACTGGCGAAGGAGGTATGACCCGTGGTGAGGAAAACAGTGGGGCAAGATTCCACAAGTATCGCTCTGGTAGATATACAGAACAGTCATATTGGGAAAACCATTACATTATCTACAGGTTGACTGAGCTGTATTTCAATAAAGCTGAAGCCTTGATGCGGCAAAATGGAGGTACGGCCACACAGGAAGCGGTAGATTTGATCAATGAAAGTAGGAGGCGTGCGTTTTCTACTGGTGATTGGCCAAATGCAATGTATACAACAGCAACGCTTACCTTGGACGAATTGCTGGAAGAGCGGGGTAGGGAGTTTATTTTTGAGGGAAAAAGAAGGACTGACCTCATCCGTTTTGGGAAGTTTGTGACTGAACCCTGGTGGGATCACGAACCAAGCAATGATCCAAACAAGGAATTATTTCCAATACCGGATATTCAAGTGGTATCCAATCCTAACTTAATCCAAAATCCAGGTTATTAAATTTGGACATACCAGTGTTCTTGCCCTATTGCTTGAAATTTCCACTATTTAGGTAGTAGGTAGATGACAAGGTCCAATAGGGCAAGACACTTTTCTTTAAGTTAGGGTCTGCTGAAAAAGTCAGGGTTGCTTAAGCTTCTTCTTGCCTTCAGGATATTACTTTCCCATATGAAAGGTTTAAGACGCCGGAACTGAATTTTTCAGAACTCTTAAGCTCAAGGTTGTGGCACATTTCAGTACTGATATTTGCTGGGATTCGCTTTCCCGTACCTGAAATAATGGGTTGGAGAAGAAAATTGTATTCGTCGATAAGATCCAAACCAGACAATTCGGAAATGATCGTTGGACTGCCATAGATTAGAATATCTTTTTCAGTCTCCAGTTTCAGTTTTGAAATGTAGTCGGGGTCTATTTCGGGGAGTATTTGCGTGTTTTTCCAATTGACTTCTTTTAGGGTCTTAGAATAGACGGTTTTTTGGACAGCATCTATGTACTGACCAAATTCCCTTATCCATTCTGGTAGGGTTGTATCTGAAGCTGCTTTAGGCCAAAAACTTTCGAAGAGCTGGTAAGTAGTCCTCCCAAATATGACCATATCAGTAGTTTTCATTTGTCCAATTGAAAACTTGTGGTGTTCTTCATCTGCGATTACGTCTGCATGGTTGCAGAAACCATCTGGTGTGATATTAATCGAAGATATAAGCTTGCCCATAACAATTCTTTGAGGCTAAGTTAACAAGTTCATAATTACTTTTTGTGGGTAAAATCGACAAGTTAGAGGGCAATTGCGACAAGAAGTTAGAATGGAATATAAATCCAAGCATTGTCACAAGAAACGGTTTTCTATAAACCTGAGTTCGATTGTTATCACAAAGTCAAAATCAATAAAAATATCCAGTTACAAGGCAAATTTTTGAGGGATAGCCTAAGCTATCGCCCAAAAATTTAACGCAGTAAATGGGTGTTTTTATTGACTGAGCCGACTATTCGGTTTTAAACGGCAATCTACTTCACTTTTTCAACCCGCAATATCCCAACATAACTTCATAAAAAAGTTCGCACCTTCTTTTCGTAGTTCTCACCATTTAAAACAGTTTTGACAAAGTGAGAATAGTCGAACTCAGGTTATAAGTATCTATCTTCCTCTTTTATCTCCAGATCATTGATGCTGGCAAACCTTTTTTTCATTAATCCATGAGCATCAAATTCCCAATTCTCATTTCCATAGGCCCTGAATGATTTTCCGTCTCTGTTTTTGTATTCATATTCGAATCTTACGGCAATCCTGTTTCCAGAATGGGACCAATATTCTTTTTTCAGCTTATAATCCAATTCATTATTTTACAGCAACAGCTTCAATCTCCACCAACATTCCCTCCAAAGCCAATTTCGGCACGGGAATAAGGGTGTTTGTGGGAAAATTACCATCTGGCCAGGCTATTTTGAACTCTTCTACAATGGCTGCCAGTTTATCCATATCGTGTTCTACGACCAAAGTGGTCACCTTCACCACATCATTGAGAGTGAGACCTTGTGGTTCGATTGCTTTCAGGATGTTGGCAAGCACTTGGCGAACCTGATCCCTGAAACTGCCATCCAATGTACCTTCGGTATCTTTCTCACCTCCCTGACCAGCTATAAAGATCAGGGTCTTTCCCTCAGGAACAGTCGCAACATGCGAAAATCCGTAAGGAGATGGATCAAAAAGGGATTTAGGGTTGGATAGATACTGGGCAGAGGTTGACTGAATGGCCATGAATAGTATGATTATTAGTAGATATTTCATTGTTTGTTTATTTGTTGTTGAATTGTCCGACCTTATATTTTCCGGGGAGGGGTCTTGATACATGGTTAATACGGTTCCAGCTATTGATGTGGAGGACAACTACAGTGAGGGCCATGATCATTTCTTTGTCAAAATACTTGGCAAGCTCCAAATAGGTGTCATCAGACAGCCCATACTTGGAAGGTTCTGTGATGGCTTCCGCAAATTCAAGAGCTGCACGCTCCGAATTAGAGTAATGGGAGCATTCCCGCCATGCGGGCAAAGTATGGAGTCTCAATTCCTCCTCTCCCAAAGATATGGCTTCTTTATGATGCATATCCAGGCAATAGGCACAGCTGTTGATTTGGGATACCCTGAATTTGATCAATTCGCAAAGCCTGGGGTCTAGGACAGATTTGGCGTATTGGTCCATTTTTGCGAGGCTTTCGTAGAGAATAGGGTTGATTTCCTGAAAGGTGATTCTTGTTTTCATCATCGTTCTTTTTGTTTTGACTTTCGGTTATAAGACAATCAAAAAGATAAAAGCGTGACAGGTTGGTTGTTTTTTATTCAAAGATGAAATGATCGAGTAGCTTGAGACAATGGAATAAAAGATTAATGCCTCATTCTGGGGAGAAATACCTCGCCTTTAGGTGAAGACTTTAGTGTTTTTTCTTTGTGATCGTTGTGGTAAAAATTATAACCACAAAGATCACCAAGTTTTTCACAAAGAACATTAAGTCTCGAATTCACTTTAGTCGCCTTTAGGCGAAACCAAACCTATCGGTCTATAGCTGATGGGTGTTTAGTCTAACCCCGGTTATTTTTTATTCGTTGGGGGTTAAGTTCTTTAGTTTTTCAGGATCTACGATGCTGCTGATTCGGAGGATTTGGTTATCCTGTCCAAGCTCAAACACTTGGCAGGTAAGTATCTTTCCCTTGTAATAATAGATTAAAGCGGGCTGATGGTTAATCCAAGCTGTACGTATTGTTTTGTTCGCAAGGAATCGATGATGCACCAAAATCGAAATCTCTGCAACTTCGGTCTTACCACTGCAAAATCTCTTGACTACTTTCACTTTATCTCCTCCGTCTGCGGTAAAAGCGATATCCTCGGAAAGTAGGGCTTGCAAGCCTTCCAGATCCTTTGTCCGAACTGCAGAAACGAATCTGTCCAAAACATCAAAATCCCCTTTACTTTTTGGTCTTGTTGGATTGAGGGGTTCATTTAAGCGCTGATGCCCTCGGCTAAGCAGCTTTCGGGAACTTTCCACTGAAATCCCCAATACTTCAGCTATTTCCGGATGGGTATAGGCAAAGGCTTCTTTCAAAATAAAAACAGCCCGCTCTTTTGGATTCAGCTTTTCCAGCAAGATCAATATCGAATAGGAAACGAGCTCCCGCAGTTCCAGCGCAAGATCAGATCTGTCCGTAGACATTGGTTCAGGAAGCCAGTTTTCCATGGGTTGGGTCCGACTCTTTTTCTTTTTTAGGTTGATCGCTTCGTTGATGACTGCTTTGATGAGATAGTTTTTCTGGTTTTCGGGCACTACTTTTTTTGAAGTGAATTTATAGATCACCTCCTGAACTGTGTCTCTGGCATCTTCCACAGAGCCAAGGATATTGTATGCATAGGGAAAAAGCAATTGTAAATAATTCTTCATTGTGGGGATTTCATTGGTCCTACTACAAGACAAACAAGCTTGGAAAAGCGTGACGGAAAATTTGTTTTCTATGGTATCCGCAATTATGCCTGTAAATATCGTAAAGAATTTCTCCAGTCAATACATGGCATTGCCAAAGAAAAACCCTGGACGGAACGACTTAAAAAGCCATACCGTCCAGGGTTTGAAGGAAAAGGGGAGTGCTCCGGTTGGAATCAGTGCCATCCACCTCCCAACGCCCTATAAAGATCTACAGAAGCAAAGAGTTTGGTGGTTTTGATTTCCACCAGATCCAATTGGCTTTGCAATAGGTTTCCTTGGGCAGTAATCACTTCCAGGTAATTGGCGACACCATTTTCAAATAGGAGGTCTGCACTGCCGACAGCATGTTCCAGAGCTTCAACTCGCAAGGAAGCTACTTCCTGCTGCTGGGCGGTTTTTTCCAACCTGACCATTGCATTGGATACCTCCATTATCGCTGTCAGGACTGTTTCCCTAAAGGTATATATCTGTTGCTCCCTCCGGATCTGCTCCGTTTTCAGATTGGTCTTCAATCTTCTGCGGTTCAAGACTGGCTGGGCCAGACTTCCTCCGACCAACCCAAAAACAGATCCCGGCAAATCAAACCAATTGCTCGCTTCAAAAGCATTGAGGCCACTGGCAGCAGTGATCCGAAAGGCAGGGTACATCATCGCTTTGGCAATGCCCACTTTTGCGTTGGCAGCAAGCAGACCTAACTCGGCAGCTTTCACATCCGGGCGCTCAGCCAAAAGATTGGCAGGGACACCGGTTTCTATCACACTTGGCAGGTTTTCCTCAAATATACCTCTGCTGATCGCATTGGGAGCTACTCCTGTCAATACACTGAGGGTATTCTCCTCAGCAGCTATCTCTCCCTGAAGAAATGGAACCAACTGTTCTGCCTGTTTCAATTGTGCAGTGGCTTGGTCTTTTGCCAGTGTGGTGACCAGTGCAGAGGCATATTGCAAATCAATGATCTCTTTGGTCCGTGTGTTGAGCTGTAGGTTTTGCTCTGCCACTTCCAGTTGTGCGTCAAGTTTCAGAAGATTGTAGTAGCTTTTGGCAATCGCTGCTACCAGACTGGTTTGGAAAGCTTTGGCTGCCTCAGCTGTCTGAAGATATTCCGCAAGGGCAGTCTGTTTCTGATGGCGGATTTTACCCCAGATATCTGCTTCCCAGCTCAGAAGTCCCTGAAGTTGGAAATCTTCCAGGCTTTTCCTTTCAAGAAATAGCTCGGTGCTGATCCCATTCAGTGAATTGTTTGAAAAGCGGGAGGAATTGGCTGTGACCAAGAGATCAAATTCAGGGACATTGCCCCATTTTGCCTGTTTGAAGTTCAATTGTGCCACTTCAACATTTTTTCGGGCAAGCAACAGGTTGTTGTTCTTCTTCAGTCCCCTGTCAATTAAGGAAATAAGATTTTTGTCCACAAAAAACTCATCCCAAGGGATATTGGCATCATTTGAATCCGTCGCTGTGTGATTGTCCCTGAAAGTCTCGGGGAATACATCCATCGGTGTACCAAGGTCTTCGGATGCTTTGCAGGAAGCTAACCATCCGATTAGTAATATTATCGCTAATTTATAAACCAAAGATTTCATTCTATCAATTTAATGTGTTACAAGTTCTTTAGATTCTTTTGCTTGGGACTGCTTGGTGTTGCTGACACGTTCATGCATATGTTGGAAAATGATGAAGAGCACTGGAATAATCATCAGTCCCAAAATTACTCCTGAAAGCATTCCCCCTGCAGCCGCAATACTGATTGAGTGATTTCCCAAAGCAGAAGGTCCCTTGGCAAACATCATGGGAATAAGGCCCGCAATAAATGCCATAGAAGTCATCAGAATGGGACGGAGCCGAAGCCGTGACCCTTCCAGGGCAGCCTCCAATAGGGTTTTGCCTGCCCTCCTTCGCTGTACGGCAAACTCAACGATCAGAATCGCATTTTTTGCCAATAGCCCAATCAACATGACCAATGCTACCTGTACATAGATGTTGTTTTCTATTCCGGTCATTCCAATCGCCAAAAATACTCCCAGAACACCCGCAGGTATGGAAAATATGACAGCAAGTGGCAGGACGAAGCTTTCGTATTGTGCCGATAGCAAGAAATAGATGAACAGCAGGGAAAGGATAAAGATGACCAATGATTGTCCACCAGAGCTCATTTCCTCTTTGGTCATGCCGGTAAATTCCAGTGCGTAGCCATTTGGAAGTTCCTCTCTGGTTACTTCCTGCACTGCATGGAGTGCATCACCAGAGCTGAATCCCGGTGCCGGTACGGCATTGATACCGATTGCGTTGAAGAGATTGTATCGGGAAACCGTTTCTGGCCCATATACCCGTTCAAGGCTGGCGAGGGTATTTACGGGAACCTTTTCCCCCTGACTGTTTTTTACAAAAATCCCATCAAGAGAAGACGCATCCACCCGGTCTGATTTTTCTGCTTGGATCATTACCCTGTAGTATTTTCCAAACCGGTTGAAATCTGAAGCCTGTACACTTCCAAAATAGGCTTGGAGTGTCTGGAGAACATCCCGGATACTCACTTGAAGCTGGGCTGCTTTTACTTCGTCCACTTCGAGATTGTATTGTGGGTAGTCGGATTTGAAGGAAGAAAATGCAAATCCAATTTCCTCCCTTTCCAAGAGTTTGCCAATGAAGTCGGTGTTGACTTCGCTGAATTTTTGCAACGAACCCCCAGACTTATCCTGCAGCACAAGTTCAAGCCCGTCAACATTGCTGAAGCCAGGAACTGTCGGAAAAGTAAAGACGAAGAAGTCGGCACCTTTGATTTTGGAGAATTTTTCATTTACCAATGCCATGATATCATTGATGTCGCTGACTTCCCCACGCTCTTTGTTGGGTTTGAGTAGGATAAATATGACCCCCGAAGATGGGCTGGCGGATTCGGTAAGGATGTTGAAACCCGACATGACATTGAGTGAGGCCTGAAAATCCATTCCCCTGAGCGCATCTTCTGCTTCTTTCATCACTTCTGTAGTCCTTTCCAGTGAGGCTCCCGCAGGAAGATCCAGAGATACAGCTATAAAGCCCTGGTCTTCGGATGGAATAAATCCCGAAGGGGTAACCCTGATCAATACCACAGTTATCATTGCCACCAGAGCAAGTGCCGAAAGACTTACCCATCTATGGCGGATCAATAATCGGATCCCGCCGACATAGTTATTGGTGAGCTTCTCAAAACCTGAATTGAAACCAGCGAAAAATTTTTGACTGAAAGTCAGATTTTTGCCGCCTTCCATTCCATGATGCTTGTCTTTGAGAAACAAAGCTGCCAATGCCGGGCTCAGGGTCAATGCATTAACCGCTGAAATAATAATGGCAATGGCTAATGTGAAGGCAAATTGCTGGTAGAATACGCCGGTGGAGCCTTCCATAAAGCCAACAGGAAGAAAGACAGATGCCATGACCAGGGTGATGGAAATAATCGCCCCTGTGATCTCGCCCATGGCGCTCTTGGTAGCCAGTTTGGGGGAAAGGTGTTCGAGTTCCATTTTCGAATGCACTGCCTCGACCACCACAATGGCATCATCCACTACAATCCCAATCGCCAGTACCAAAGCAAACAACGTCAGCAGGTTGATGGAGAAGCCAAAAAGCAGCATAAAGAAGAATGTTCCCAGGATTGCCACTGGAACTGCAATAGCTGGGATCAGTGTAGAACGAAAATCTTGAAGGAATAGAAATACCACCAAGAAAACCAACAAAAATGCCTCAATCAGTGTTGTGACAACCTGGGAAATTGACTGGTCAAGCGAATCCTTGGTGTTGTATAGGATCAAGTATCCGACTCCTTTGGGAAAATCTTTCTCTGCCTTTTTCATCAATTCATCAATGGCGATCTGGATTTCGTTTGAATTGGATCCAGCAATTTGGAAAGCGGCGATATTCACACCCTGCTTTTCATCTACCCGGGTGAAATTTGTGTAGGAATAGGCCCCAAACTCGATTCTGGCTACATCTTTTAGCCTGAGGACTGTTCCGTCGGGATTTGCCCTGACTACGATGTCCCCATAGTCTTCGGGTTTGTTCAGTTTTCCTTTGTATTTGACCACATATTCGAATGCCACATCGCTGCTTTCCCCCAGTCTTCCAGGGGCAGCTTCCAAGTTTTTGTCTTGTATGGCAGCGGACACTTCGTTAGGAGTGAGGTTGTATGCAGCCATCTGGCTTGGGTCTAGCCAGATTCTCATGGAGTAATCTTTATTCCCTCCGAAAATCATCGATTGGCCTACTCCCTTGATCCGCTTGATCTCGGGAATAATATTGATCTGCGCATAGTTGGCCAAGAAGGTTTGGTCGTAGATCTCAGGATCTTCTGAAAACAGTGAGACTACCATCAAAAGGCTGTTTTGCTGTTTGGCAGTGGTAATTCCAGCCTGGACTACCTCTGGAGGCAGTTGGTTGGTGGCCTGGGATACACGGTTTTGGACATTCACCGCAGCCTGGTCTGGATCGGTACCTAGCTCGAAATACACTTTGATCACCAGTGAGCCGTCATTGCTTGCTGTTGAGCTTATATGGCTCATTCCTTCCACTCCATTGATGGATTCTTCCAGTGAGGGGGCAACAGACCTCAACAGGGTCTCTGCATTAGCTCCGGGATATAGGGCTATTACTTGCACAGCGGGTGGGGCGATATCCGGGAACTGCTGTAGGGGTAATCTGAACACCCCGAGAACCCCCAGAATAACCAAAAGAATAGAGATGACAGAGGCCAATACTGGTCTGTCTATAAATTTTTGAAACATCGGTTTAGTTTGTTTTAAAGATTCCTGTGCTTTATTTTTTGAAGGCTTCCGGTGAGATGGCAGCACCATCTTGAAGCGTCTCAAATCCCTTGTAGACGATTTTGTCACCAGGATTCAGTCCGCCGGAAACCAAGTAATTCTCTCCATAGATCCCACTTATTTGGATAGGCTGTTTGACGACGCGGTTTTGGTCGTCTACAGTGACTACAAAAATCCTGTCCTGAATTTCAAAGGTCGACAGTTGGGGAACCAATATTGCATTGGAGTGGGGGTGGGTGATGAGAACACGTCCGGTATTTCCAGATCTGAGCAATCCCCTTTCGTTTGGAAAGGTGGCCCGGAATGTGATTGTACCAGTGTTTTTATTGAATTGTCCATCCACAATATCCACTTTTCCCAATTCAGAGTATTTGCTGTGGTCGGCAAGTACCAAAGTGACAGGAGGGAGGTTTTTGATTTTATCTTCCAGTGTCTCTCCATCGTATCGATCGGTAAACCGGATGAAATCTGTTTCTCCCAATGCAAAATAGACATGCACTTCATGGACATCTGACAAGGTAGTCATTGGAGTCTGGTCAGTTGGTGCGACCAGAGTACCTTGTTTTTTTGGCAATCGTCCTATATAGCCACTGACAGGGGCATTGATCTTAGTATAGCTCAGGTTGATCCTTGCGGATTCTACCTGTGCTTTGGCCTGCTCAAGGTTGGAATGGGCTATTTGCTGGCTTGCTTTGAGGGTTTTCAGCTGAAATTCGGAAACCACTTTTTTCTCGACCAATGGTTTGTATTTCTCTACTTCCAATTCACTTTGTTGGAGTGCGGCTTCGGCTGCATGAAGATTGGCGATGGCATGGTTGAGGGCTTCCCTAAATGGCAGGTCATTGATTTTGAAGATTAACTGTCCCTTTTTCACATACTCACCTTCGTCAACCAAGACTTGTTCAAGAGTTCCGTTGACTTGCGGTCGAAGTTCTATGTCAACTGTTCCTTCTATGGTAGCAGGATATTCTTGGAAAGTCTCTGCGGTAGATTCCTCAATCAAGTAAACCGGCAATTCGGGAAGACTTGAACTCTGGTCAGTGGAATGTGCTGTGCTGCATGCATTCAAAAATGCGATCAGGCCAAGGCCCAGCATTAGATTTTTCATAGGTTTTGTATTTTTAAAATATGGATAGGCAATGGTAAAAGAGTCATTCGATGTAGTTCCAGGTAGTTTCATTAACGATATAAATTTATTTAACACTGTTAAGTAATAAGTTGTTGGTTTGGACATATGCACTGGTTTTCGTGATGGATCATTTTTTTAGTTTTATTGTGCTTAGAAGATCAAACTTTGGCTTTTCCGTACTTTCTAATGATATTAATAAATTTAACACCGTTAGATTTATCGGAAAAAAATATAGATTTTACAAAGTTTTCATGATTCCTACAATGGCATCTTTTAAGATCTGTTTGTTCATTTCTGGAGTTAGGCCTTCGCCTACCAAGTTGATTGACAGCAATCCATGGATTACTGAAAAGAAGCTAAAATACTTTTGTCTACAGATTTCGTAGTCATTGTTGTTCTCCGAGAGTAGTTGGCTGATAATAGGGCAGAACCTTTTTGAAGGCAACTGGGATTCAGGTACTATTCCGATACAACATGTCATTTCTACACCAAACATGATCTGGTATATCTCTTTATTGTGTAGACCAAATTCCCAATAAGCCATCCACATCGCTTCCAACTGTTTTTCTGGAGCCATATGTGCATTTTGGGCCTCTTCCAAAACCCTATCCAGATCCTGAAATCCTATCCGGGTCAATTCATTTAATATCGCCTCCTTATTGGTAAAGTATTCATAGATAATGGGGGCAGTGTATTCTATTCTATCCGCAATCTTACGCATGCTAAGACCGGTCCATCCCTCTTCCTTCACAATATCAAATGCTGCCCGAAGAATATTGCCTCTCGTCTCCTCCTTTAGTCTGGATATCCGCTCTTTGCTCCCCATAATTTTACTGAATTAAATGTTTTAACACTGTTAGGTGAAATAGGTTCCCCAGAATTTTGATTTTTTCAAATATAATTTCCAATTGGAGAATTATTGTCCAAAAAGACCCTGAATATTGAATCTTCAGATGAAAACCCTCCAAAGATAGCAAAAAATAATCTGCCCTGATTTTGCTTCAACCATATTCTTTAAAATCTCCAGCCTAAATGTACAGTGGGAAAGATAGTCCATGATGGTTGACTATAAGTTTCAGGTCCCAATTGGATTTCTTGTGCTTTGATCGAGTGAATGAGTGCTATCCATGGGACAATATAGATCCCTTTATAATTGCTCTCCTTCTTTCCAAACATAAATCTATACCCGCTTCTTAATCCAACGGAATATCCCCATAAGTTTTGGCTTTTCCGTGATTCCTTGAGTTCAATATTATCTTTCCCATAGGTCAATTGGGATCCCATGAAGAGTCCCTTTTTACTGCCAAAAAGGTAATCCAACTTCACATCGTATCCAGAAGTAAATACGGAAAAAGCTTTGTTGTCTAAAAACATTCCGGGCGTTTCTATTCCGAAAACACCCATACTTGCCCTTACATCTTGGAAAGTATATGCCAGATGCAAAGAATAGCCTTTGAAGATAAATGCAATTGGGTCTGATTCTATTTCCAATCCTAAAGCTTTTTGTGGGTTTTGGGCTTTAGCGAGCTGTAAAACAAACAATAAAAGGAGGAATGGGAGGTTTCTTTTTTTGGAAAATAACATGGTTAATTCTTGTTTTGATGCTACAGGCAAATAACCCAAAAGTAGAAATCATAACCATTAACTTAAGATAAGAAATGTTATTTTCGAAGAATACGCTTTCTAATCCGGCTCATTGATACTGGCGTGATACCCAGAAAAGAGGCAATGATGTTATGTGGAATCCTCAATAGCAAGTCTCCATGTTCCCTTTCAAATTGGAGGTACCGCTCTTCAGGCGTATACATTATCTGGGAGGTGAATATTTGTTGGGAGTTTAGGAATCTTTGGTCTGCAATAATCCTTGCAACCAGGTTCATCTTTGGGATTTTTTGATAGAGCTCCACAAGCTGTCTTTTGTTTATTGCCAATAAGGTGCATGGCGTAATAGATTCCAATGCCTGTTCACTTGGGGATTGTGATATAAAACTGGGATAGCAACTGGCAAAGTGGTTCTCTTTGAACAGAAAGATTGTGACTTCCTCACCTTTGGGATTTAGGCAAAACAATCTCAATACCCCTTCTACAACGAAGTAGAAATCCTTTTCTACATCTCCAATTTTAGTTAATAGCTCCTTAGATGAAATGTTCTTCAGCCGGAAATTATTTCTTATATCATTCCATTCGCTTTCACTGAATGAAGTTATGTTTTCAAAAATTTCTTTAAGGGGATCTTTTGCCATATACTATTCAGGTTTTGGAATTCTAATCAAATCCTTCCATGAAGAACCTTTGGTGACTTTTCTGGCTATTTGTTCTATGAATAAATATTCATGTGATAATTCTTCCAGCTTTTCCCTGTGGATTATATCAAATCTATTTTTTCTTGTGAAACTTATAACCTAAACCAACTGACCAGACCCACTTGTCGGGGTTGTCAAAATGGAAAAATGGTGCAATCAAGACAAAATTCTTGTAATCAATTCTTGGCGATACACCAAGTTTAGCCCCAGTTTTCCCTTCTTTGATGTAAAACGATGGTAAGGCGCCAAAACCTACACGCCAATCTTCGTTGAGCCTTAATAGCAAACTCGGCCCGCCAACATTGAATGCATAAAAGTCATTTCCAATTGCTACACCAAACATGCCTTCCAAACCTATATCCCATTTTGGGTTGACTTCCTTTTTAATCTCATCCTGCGCAAAAAGGTAGGAGCCAGAAAAGAAAAATAACATTAAAATTACTGCGGTGTTCCTTAAATTCATTTGTCTTTGTTTAGTGAATCGATCCCACGATAAACGGGGGATTTGCTTAAATTTACCACTCTGGGGGAAAATCCCTCGACTTTAGGCGAAGACTTTAGTATTTTTTTTCTTTGTGAACTTGGTGTTTTTACTTTCTGATCAATGTGGTATAAATTATAACCACTAAGATCACAAAGTTTTTCACAAAGAACACTAAGTCTCGTATGCACTTTAGTCGCCATTAGGAGAAACCAAACCTATCGGTCTTTAGCCGATAGTAGTTTGGTTTTCAGATATGTTCGAGTATGATTATATGGATTGGCTTCCAACAGTGCTACCTGTGCAGCTTTAGGATAATGCCATATTTTATTGACTTACCAAAGTAAGTTAAAAACCGATCACTGATCGAATTACGCCAATTTTTCTGACTTTAGGGCAATCTAAGGCTTCAAATTTTTGTGCTTTTTTGACATGATTTACAGCAATCAGACTTAATGCTGACCAAACTTACCGACAGAATATTACACCGATCATGAGCCTTTGATTTTATTCCATAGTTTTCTGCCCAGCCTTCCCAAAGGATGGCTCTCGTTGTCATCTTTGGCGTCTTCATCTCCCAGCATGTATCCCAATGGTTTTAGGTTTTCTGAGGCATCAAAGCAGATTTTAAGTATGGCAGCCAAGAGTATGCTGAGAATCATCCCGGATACTCCCCAAACCATTCCTCCCATCACCACAACCAATATAGTCATCAAAGGATTGAGATTGACCTTGTCACCAACTATATATGGTTCCAAAATATAGCTTTCTATAAATTGGGCTATACTATAGGTGGAGGCCACAATGATCAATGAAGCTGTATCACCCCCGTCTAGGAAGGTTAGGGAAATAGCCAATACAAACCCAATTATAACCCCTAGGTAGGGGATCAAAGAAAGGATGGCGGCAATGAAACTAATCAGTATGGCATTTTCAACACCGGCTATCAACAGGCCAATAGAATATATCAGTGCCAAAAAAAATATCAGCAATAACCTGCCTGCCAGAAAGTTCAATGCAAGGCTTGTAGCTTGGGTCAGGACTTTTTCAACAGAGCCTTTTTTATCAGCACTAAAAAAATGCAATATTGAGCGTTTTAGTTTGTTTCGGTAGGTGAGCAAAAAGAAAACATAAACAAAAGTCAACATGGAGTTGCCTAGAAAACCAAATAGATTCATGACTACTTTTGGGGCAAAGCTTTGGGAGAACTCCCATTGTTCATCTGATGCCTCATCTTTTTCTGAGTTTTGGTCTCCATCATCTTTTGTATCCCTGTTTGTAATGAAACCAGGTAGTTGATCGTAGACATTTATCCCTGATTTTTCCTCAATGATCACAGCGGTTTTTTCTAATTTTGGCGTGATTTTGCCCTTCATTTCAGGCCATTTTTCAGAAATGTTATACCCTTGGACGGCTATAAGCCAAAAGAAAGAAAGATAGACAGTAAGCCCCAAAGCCACGCAAATGAGAGATGCAAAGCCCCTGGATAGATTTTTCCTCTCAAGCATACGGGCTATTGGGACACATACCAAGGAAACAATTACTGCAAATGAAAGTGGAATCAAAAATGAAGCTGCCATAATCGCCCCTTTGATTAGGAAATAAACAGCCAATATCCATAATGGGAACAAAATGTAGGGAGCTCTATTTTTCATATGCTGTTATCTGCGTGAAAGAAACTTTATATACAAGGATACACGAGGGTATTTTAAAATATGATTATCCGATACTTTGCCAGTAAGGAAATAAGTAAGTCATAATGTTGCGGATAATCGTCAACTGTCAACAGATTGGATATAACAGTTGTTGGGAATATTTTATATATCTACTGGCAAGAAAACATATATACATATTTTAAAAAATTAAATAAGCGGGTTCCAATGGAGACCCGCTTATCCGGAGTTGGGGGATAGAATAAACACAACCTAATTAAATTATTGTTTACCCTCTACCCTGAAGGCAACTTTACAGTTTATGCCATAAGAGGAAATTTTTCCATCCTTTACATGGACCTTGATATTTTTTACATTGATTGAGTCTATATGCTGTATTGTCTTGGAAGTCTCCTCAACTGCATTTCGCAGCGCATCCTCTATCCCTTCCTCAGATGTGGTCAATACTTCAATGATTTTAACAACAGACATAACTTTGGGTTTTTAATGATAAATAATTCAACTGCCAGATAAATGTACCAAAAGTGAACCAAGCCTATGTAGGGCTTCTGAGCTTGCTATGAGGTAGTTTTAGGTACATTTTATGAGTGCATCTTTTTCCATGTTGTAACAGATTTACAACATTCTGTTACCATTGACTCACCCAGTTGGTCAGGTCGGTGCATTTTTTCACGAGGTAGTAGCAACCATAATTATTTTGAAAGTTGGAAGTTGTATCATTTCCAAATTAGTTAGGAATCATACAGGCCAATCCTACAAATATTTCCTTCACAATTGCATTTATTCCAAATATGGTTTACGAAATCGATTGCGAACAAAAATAAACATTGCTAAATCAATTTAGCAATATGTGATTAATTTGGGTTGTTAAACTTTCAAAATTGGGATTAACTGCAAAACCCAATTAATTATTAATATTTAAACCCATTGATTTATGAAACAAAAAAATTACAAAAGTAGCTGGATAATTTTATCCCTACTTTTCCTGTCAACAACATGGGCTATAGGCCAAGAGTCAAGTGTTTCAGGAACAGTATTAGATGAAACTGATTTGCCCTTGCCCGGTGTAACGGTAATGGTCAAAGGTACTACCAAAGGGGTGATTACGGATCTGGATGGGAAATATTCCATAAGCGTACCCCAAGGAGGTGTTCTTACATTTTCGTTTATAGGTTTTGATTTGATTGAAAGAGAAGTCGGTAACCAGTCAGTGATTGACGTCAAGATGCAGTCCAATACTTCTGACTTGGATGAAGTAGTGGTCATCGGATATGGAACTGCCAAGAAAAGGGACATTACAGGAGCCGTTTCTACAGTAAAAAACGATGTGCTGAAAAATGAAAATCCTAATTCTGTACAGGATATTCTGAGAGGAAACGCAGCGGGATTGAATGTGGGATTGAACACTGATGCCAAAGGTGGAGGATCCTTGGAAGTAAGAGGCAGAACTTCTCTCAACGCAGGCAATAGTCCGCTTTTGGTAGTAGATGGTGCTATCTATTATGGACAGTTAGCAGATATCAACCCAAATGATATTGAGACACTGGAAGTACTCAAAGACGCAAGTGCAGCAGCGGTATTTGGTGCCAAAGCAGCAAGTGGGGTAATTCTTATCAATACCAAAAGAGGAAAGGAAGGGAAGTCTAGGATCAATATAAACTCAAATATTGGAATGGGGACAAATTCCAGATTTCCAGAAGTATATGGACCAGAAGGTTTCCTTACATTTAGGGAAGAAGTTCAGAAGAGCTCGTTTGCAGGTGGTGGTTTTGGAGAGCATCAGTTTTCTGACCCCAGAAATTTGCCCAGTAACATCTCGATGGATCAGTGGCTTGCCTACGATGGATCTTCTGGTGACCCTGTTACCGTATGGCTTCAGCGTCTAAACCTACAGCCCGCCGAGATAGAAAACTATTTCAATGGCCAATCTGTAGATTGGTATGACAGGGTGTTTCAAGCAGGATTTAGACAAGATCATACAGTGAGTTTGTCAGGCAGTAAGGACGACTTCAAATACTTTTGGTCTCTAGGATATCTCAACAACCAAGGGGTAGTGGTAGGAGATGAATTTAAGACCTTCAGGTCAAGGGTAAACCTAGAGGGAAAAGTCAATAAGTTTCTTACTGTTGGAATGAACACCCAATTTGCAAATAGGGATGAAAGCCAAGTGCCAGTAGGATGGGGAGCCATCAGGACACTTTCTCCATGGGGTTCTGAATTCAATGAAGATGGAACTCTGAAATGGAGACCAAACGATGAAGCAAGTGGAGGGAAACACCCGTCTTATGATAGGACATATATTGATAGAGTGCAGCGTGAATTCACCATCAACTCTACTTTGTATGCTGCTATTGATTTACCATTTGGGTTTTCATTCAGAACTAATTTTACCCCAAGGTTTGAGTTTTATGAAAGATACAACCACGAATCAGCAGCACATGTTGAATGGGCGGAAAGAGGGGGGAATGCTTCTCGTCGGCAGCGAAAAGTCTACAATTGGCAAATAGATAATATTTTGACATGGCAGAAAATTTTTGCGGAAAAGCATGATTTTAATGTAACTATGTTGGCAAATGCCGAGCAATACCAGAGTTGGGACAATACTATGTCGAACAATGGTTTTCAACCACATGACAGGCTTGGGTTTTCAAAAATTGATGCAGGGATCAACCCACTGATTTCAAGTCATGATCAATACAGTACTGGGGATGCATTGATGGGCAGGTTGATTTATAGTTATGATGGCAAGTATTCTACTACCATGTCTATCCGGAGAGATGGTTACTCCGCCTTTGGTCAGCTCAATCCGCGAGCCACATTCTATTCAGCTGCGCTGGGTTGGTTGTTTTCAGATGAAGATTTTGTGAGTTTGGATTGGTTGGATTATGGTAAGCTAAGGTTTTCCTGGGGTAGTAATGGCAACAGAGACATAGGAAGGTATGATGCCCTGTCAGATTTGGCTACAGGTAAGTATTTCTACCAAAGACCAAACGGTGAGCTTTATTTGGTCAATCAGTTGTATGTCAATAGGATGGAAAACCCTAGATTAAGATGGGAGAGAACTGAGGCATTCAATATAGGTCTTGATTTTTCGATTCTGCAGAATAAAATAGATGGTACTATAGAAGCCTACACGATGTCAACTACAGACTTGCTGGTGCAAAGGAACTTACCTGATATTTTAGGATTCAACTGGGTATATGATAACCTAGGCGAAGTTCAAAATAGGGGGCTTGAATTGACTCTAACTTCAAGGAATATGGACAGAAGTAATTTCTCCTGGACTACTACCGGTAATTTTCAATTAAACAGAAATGTTATTAAAAGCCTTTATGGGGATTTGGATGAAAATGGAAACGAGCTGAATGATTTTGAAAATCAATGGTTTATTGGTCAGGCTATAGATAGGATTTGGCATTACAAAACGGATGGTATTTGGCAATCACACGAAGCAGCCGAAGCTGCCGAATATGGAGTAAGGCCAGGTGACTATAAAGTGATCGATGTAGATGGTGATGGTCGATTTACAAATGCTGATCGTCAGTTTCAGGGATATACCCAACCTCGATTTAGATGGAGTTTGAGAAATGACTTTAGGGTTTACAAAAACTTTGAAGTAGGAGTTATGATGTATTCTTATTGGGGGCATATGGGATCATTCAATCAGATGAAAAATCGGGATGGTTTTTTGGATAGGACGAATTCCTATGTCACACCTTATTGGACAGAAGAAAATCCCAACAATGAATGGGCAAGACTTAATTCAAGTGAAGGAGGTGCCAGTGGGTTCAATGTGTACAGAATGAGGTCATTTATCCGTCTGGAGAATATTTCTATATCTTACTCAGTGCCAAAATCGCGGCTTGAAAAGATGAAAATTGAGAACCTTAGGATCTATGGTAATGTGAGGAATGTTGGGGTTTATGCACCAAACTGGGGGTTTTGGGATCCCGAAAACTCAGGTCCTGTTCCTAGACTCTTTACTTTAGGTATAGATCTGACACTTTGATTTTCAATAATTTAAATTCCATAAAAATGAAGAATATATTAAAAATAAACCAAATCAAGAAAGTTGCTTTGTGTTTTCTGGTCATCTGCACCTTGGGTTGTAGTGAGGATTGGCTAGAACCTAGACCTTTGTCGTTTTATGCCCCTGAAAACACCTATGATGTAGCTAGTGGGCTTTGGGGGGCATTAGTGGCATGTGAGCGAAATATGCGACATGAATGGACAGGGGATAATCCACCGATCCATACGGAGATGGTACTTACTGACATAGCAGTGGATGGGACCACTGATAAGTCTAGCCCGCCTCAGGATCTCAATCTTATACTTACTCCGGATGCCCAGCTTAACCACATCGACTACAATAAAATTGGGTGGTATTGGTATGAAGGATTCAAAGGAATCAAATATGCCAATGTAGTGATTACTAGGATAGATCAACCAGAAGATTATCAATCAGAGGAAGAAAGAAACCATATCCTAGGCACAGCATACTTCCATAGGGCACTTCGCTACTATAAACTTACCCACCAATTTGGTGATGTGCCACTGATTTTGAATGAAATCCGTGAACCTAAACTTGACTTTTATTCAACAGATAGGGAAGTCATACTTAGGAAAATGAAAGAGGATCTAGAGTTTGCAGAACTGTGGGTACCCGAGGTGATAGATCGAGGAAGGGTTCCTAAAGGAGCAGTGCAACATCTTTTGACAAAAATCAACCTGGCTCTAGGTGAATTTCAAGATGCTGTAGCTTCGGCTTCAAGGTTGATCGATGAAGGGCCATATAGTTTGATGAGAGATCGTTTTGGTGTCAATGCCAATGATCCCACTAGAAATGTAATTTGGGATCTGCATAGACCGGATAACAAATCCAGTAATATCAATACCGAAGCGATACTCCTTGTAATGGACAGAATTGATACTGAAGGGAACTCAGGTGGCACTACTTCCATGAGACAGGCTGTGCCTTTCTGGAGTGTCAATATCAACACACCATCAGGCAACAGAGGTACGACAGATCTTGCTACAAATCCTATTCCCCAAGTACTACACGTAGGTAGGGGAATAGGAAGAACTAGAGGTAACTGGTATTCCATGCACACTGTTTGGGATGATGAGAATGATCTAAGGCATGCTCCAGGCAACTGGATGAATATGGAAGATTTGGTCTATAATAATCCTGGGCTTCAGGGCTCGGATCCAGATTACGGTCAAAACTTGAGAATGAGAAACGACAATGGTCAGTTACTTACCTCAGATTCCATTAGAAGCTGGTTTTCATGGCCGCATTACAAAGTCTTTATTCCTGACCCGCAACGGGTTCAGCCTCAAGGAGGGCATTCTGATTGGTATATTTTCCGATTGGCTGAATCCTACTTGTTGAGGGCAGAGGCATATTATTGGTTAGATAACTTATCAGCTGCTGCCGATGATCTCAATCAGGTCAGAACTCGTGCCGGTTGTGAACCTTATAGTGCTGATGATTTGAATATGGAGACAATCTTGGATGAAAGGACTAGAGAACTATTCTATGAGGAGCCTAGGAAAACTGAGCTTACCAGAGTATCCTATCTCTATGCCAAAACAGGAAAAGCCACTGCTTCTGGAAAAACATACAACAGCCAGAATTTCTCTACAGACAACTATTTCTACGACAGGGTTATGGAAAAGTCTGATTTTTACAATAAGGGCGTTATGACTCGACATGGTAATCTATTCACCATGAGTCCATACCATGTGCTATGGCCAGTTCCAGCCAATGCAATCAATTCAAATACTAGAGGTAGGATCAACCAGAATGTGGGATATTCAGGTGCGGAAAGTAACATACCGCCTTTAACTACAATTGATTAATGGTAATTTGGAAATAGGTCAGATTTATAATTTTGATCCCTAGAAATAAAAATGCCTTCGATTTTCACCTCTTCAGAAAGTGAATGTTCGAAGGCATTTTCTTTTTTCAACTCGGAAATGTTGAGGAGCCTGTTTATTTCTTAACCTTATGCGCTTGCACTCCTTCGAATGTCAGCTTTATAGGATTGATTTTTCCGTTGGTGTCAAATGTCATAGGTTCGATACATACCACTCTGTGGTTTTGATCAGTTTCGCCAAGTGGCCTTCTATGGTAAACCATGTAATAACTTTCTCCATCAGGATGAATCAACACTGAGTGGTGTCCTGCCCCAGTTGCTACTTCAGGATCCTGCTCCAAGATGATTCCCTCTCTCTCAAAAGGTCCAAATGGTCTATCAGCAATAGCGTATGCAACCTTATAGTTGGGACCTGTCCATCCTCCTTCTGACCACATAAAATAGTATTTTTCATCCTTTTTGAACATAAAAGGACCTTCCACATAGTTTTCCGGGGTAACCTCTCTATGCATCGAACCGTCTTCAAATGGTATCAGCCCGGTAAAATCCTCATTCAACTTGACCACATTGCAATGTCCCCATCCTCCATAATACATGTAAAAATTTTGATCATCTTCCTTGAATATGAATTGGTCAATAGGTTGGGCACCATCCCATATTTCTTGGATCAAGGGTTTCCCGATAAGATCCATGTAGGGACCTTCGGGTTTGTCTGCCACAGCCACACCGATACCGCCTACTTCCCCTTCATGTACATCATTTGCCCCAAAAAACAAATAGTATTTGCCGTCCTTTTGGATGACACCTGGCGCCCACATCGCTTTTTCTGCCCATTTTAATTCCTCAGACGTGAGGATGTTCTCGTGCTTTTCCCAGTCTACCAGGTTCTTTGATGAAAATGCATCAAAGTGCAATTGCTTCTCATATGGTGCAGAATAAGTAGGGAATACCCAGTAAGTATCTCCGTAAATGATGGCTTCAGGGTCTGCATACCAGCCATCTATAAATGGGTTTCCCGATGATTTAGATTGGAGCTCCTCGGTTTCAAAGGTTGTGTCATTTTCTGAAGACTGCTTGGTTTCACATGCATAAAGCAGTACAGGTATACTTAAAAAAGATATCCCAATTTTCAATCTACTGATTCGTGATTTTCCTGGGTAAGTGATAGGTTTTTCTGTCATTTTGTTAATGGTTTAGGGATTGGTATAGATTGAGGTTGTTGGATAGACCAATATGGAGGTGGTTTGACTTGTCTCAATTTTCAGATAAGTTTGCTATGGCATTTCATTTGGTTTTAGCTGGTTTTTTGTCCATGTGAAATTCCAAGACACCGCCAGCTATGATATCTTTATGGTCGATAAATGGAGACTTGAGGGCTTTGCCATTAAGGTAAACTGCTTTGACATAGGCACGGTCTTCTCCTTGGTTCTTGGTAGTTACTTGGAATGTCTTTCCGTTGGACAATGGGATACGGGCAGATTTGACAAGTGGGCTTCCCAACGCATATTGTGTAGAACCTGGTGCCACAGGATAAAATCCCAATGCACTAAAGATGTACCAGGCGCTCATCTGGCCGAAGTCATCATTTCCTCCCAGGCCATCCGGACTGTTTTTATACATGGTTTTTAGGATATTTCTGATTTTATCCTGTGCTTTATGTGGTTGATTGGTCCAGTTATAAAGATAGACTACATGGTGGGAGGGCTCATTGCCATGTACGTAGTTTCCGATGATCCCCTCTTTTGTGATATCTTCAGTTTTCTCGAAATATTTTTCCGGTAGTTCCATGCTGAATAATGAATCCAACCTGCTTACAAAAGATTTTTCTCCACCCATCAATTGAATGAGTGCTTCAGGATCATGGGGTACGTACAGACTGTAATTCCACGAATTGCCTTCAATAAACCCCTGTCCATGCGTATCCAATGGATCAAAGGGCTCCTTCCATCTGCCATTTGAGAGCTTAGGTCTCATAAAACCGATTTCACTATCATATACATGGGCAAATCCCTTTGACCGTTCTTTGTAACGTGATGCAATCGAGTCATTCCCCAAATGTGCAGCCATCTGGGAGATTGCCCAGTCATCGTATGCATATTCCAAGGTTTTGGAGACTGAAGAGCTGTTTTTGTCTTCTGGCACATATCCGAGATTTACATAATCATCGATCCCATCAAAATAGAGGGTATTCGAAGTTTTGATACTCGCATCCAGGCCTTTTTGGTAATCAAACCCCTCTACGCCCTTCACCATTGCATCTGCAATTACTGATACTGCATGGTAACCGATCATACACCAGTTTTCGTTGGCATAATGCGACCATATGGGCAACATGCCATGTACACTTTGCTCCGCATGTGCGAGCATAGAATTGATCATATCCGAGTTGCGCTCAGGCTGTACTATGTTGAATAGGGGGTGTAAGGCCCGGTAAGTATCCCAAAGTGAAAAACTGGTATAATTGGTGAATTGCTTGGCCATGTGTACATTCTGATCTAGTCCCCTGTAGGTATTGTCTGCATCCATATAAACTGTAGGTCCCAAAAATGCATGGTACATGCTGGTATAAAAGTTCACCATGTCATTTTGGTCTACCATCTCCACTTGGATTTTGCTTAATTCATCCTGCCATAATTGTTGTCCCTCATTTTTCACCCTATCAAAATCCCAATGGGGCATTTCCATATCCATATTGGCAATAGCACCAGCGGTGCTGACTGGGGAAATGGACATCTTCGCCATTAGGGGAGCTTCTCCTTCCTGAAAATCAAAATCAAAATAAGCCCTTATTTCTTTGCCTGCTATTTCCGGGAAATTATCAGATTGATCAAATCTCCCCCAAAATCCCCTATAGACTTGCGCATCGTCATATTTTTTGTTTCCATAAGATTTGAAAGGCTTGCTGAATCTCAGTGCAAAATATACTGTCCTTGTCCTTGCCCAACCTTGGGTTTGCCGGTATCCGGTTACAAGGCTGTCATTTTCAATACGGAGAAATGTCCAGACATTTTTACCTTCAAATGGATAAATACCTGATTTCAGGTCAAGAATTACATGCCCTTGGTCGGTCTCAGGAAAGGTATACCGATGCATCCCTACTCTTGTACTGCTGGTTAGCTCTGCCTTTATATCATAATCCAAAAGCTCAACTTGATAATAGGCTGGTTCGGCGAGTTCCTTGTCATGTGAAAACCTCGATCTGTATCCTTTATCCGGATCGGTGGCGGTTCCAGGGTTTAACCTCAACTCTCCGATGGTTGGCATCATTAAGAAGTCCCCCAGATCTGAATGGCCCGTTCCACTGAAATGTGTATGGCTGAAGCCAACTATGGTTGGATCATCGTATTGGTAACCTGCACAATATCTGTATACTTCAGGGTTGTATTTATCTTGGTATGCATAGGGAATCGTATCCGTATCAGGGCTTAATTGGATACTTCCAAAAGGTATAGTCGCCCCTGGGTAGGTATGTCCCATTTTGGCCGTCCCAATCAAAGGATCAACGAAGCGAACCAAGGATTTATCCGGCTGTTGTCCATATACTTGAGACATTACAAACAAGGTACACAACCATGCAAAATGCTTTTTCATATTTTTTTATTTAAAGATGGTTTATAACCCGTAATCCCAAAATAAACTACATAAATATAGCAAATTAAAGGTACTAAGAATCCAAGTTGGACACTTCCAAACAAATCAGCAAACAGGCCTTGAATTGGCGTAATGATAGCTCCACCTACTATGGCCATGACCAATAAAGATGACCCTTGTGCCGTATAATCCCCCAGTCCCTTGACTGCCAGAGAAAAAATCGTTGGGAACATGATTGAGTTGAATATGCCTATAGCCACTACCGACCATAAGGCAATCTGCCCTTGAAGAAATACTGTACTGAGCAAAAGCAAGATGGTGGCTGTCGCAAACAGCCATAATGTGCGCTGTGGGATGAATTTCCCCAATAAGATCACACCAATATTTGTCGCTATGATCAATGATCCATATCCGGCAATACCAATTCCATAAATCGCCCACAATACCAGAAGTGCAACAACCCCGCTTGCCAGGATCAAAACCAAACGTTGCCAGTTACTCCGGAAAGAACCCAGTGCGATCGCTCCAAAAAAACGGCCAATCATGGCACCACCCCAAAACAGTGCTAAGTAATGGCTAGCTGAAGCTTCATCTAATCCTGCTATGTTATCTTGTTGGGCAAAATTGATAAGATTGCTTCCTATGGCTACTTCGGCACCCACATATGCAAATATGGCAACTATTCCACTTCTCAGTTGGCCAAATTTCATTGCCCCTTTTTGTTGCAATACCTTTTGGCTGGATGCCACTTCCGGTAACCTGGCAAACCAACATACAAATGCCAGGATGAAAAGTGTCAAGGCAAGCCCAAGATAGGGGAGCTTTACGAGGTCTACAGCCAATCCCGTGCCTGAGACTCCCTCAAAAATCAAATATCCCCCCAACACAGGTGCTATCGTAGTCCCCAGTGAATTGAATGCTTGAGTCATATTCAGCCTGCTGCTGGCGCCTTCTGGTTTTCCCAAGATGGTGACATATGGATTGGCGGCGATCTGTAGCAAGGTGATCCCCGAAGCGAGGATAAACAATGCAAACAGAAAAAAGGTGTAAGAGACTAAGCTGGCAGCTGGATAAAACAGCAGGCAGCCTATCCCCGCTACAATGAGACCTAGGATAATCCCCTTTTTATAGCCTATCTCACTAATAGGATCCCCATGCTTCACTGAGATTATATAATACAGCAGGGAAATAAAGAAGTATGCGCCAAAAAACGCTGTTTGGACTAGCATTGCCTGCCAGTGTTGCAAGGTGAATACCTGCTGGAGGTGGGGTATCAAAATGTCATTCATACAGGTAATGATCCCCCACATAAAAAACAAGAGGGTGACCAAAAATAAAGGACCTGAATTTGAATGCCCAGCGACTGAGGGAATACTGTTGTCTTTGCTATGTTGCAATGGTATAATGGCCATATGGGTAAACTGTATAATTGATTATAACTTGTTTTTATTCGTAAAACTCCAAGATGCCCTGGAAATAAACCCATCGTAGACCGCTCCAAACAGGAGTGCAACTTCACCCAACTCACTGACCCAGTTATCCAGATGAATGCCATTGTGTCCTAATCCTTGGATCAGCTTGGGTAAGAACAGGTTCGAAGACTGGCTAATGTTCCCCCCCAATACCAATGCATCGAATTTGCTGTCCCCGATCCATCCGGTCAGAAACTCACAAAGGTTGTCGGCAAATTCATCAAATATGGCAACACAAACCTCCTGGTCCGCAACCTCCAAGAGGGCTTTTACATGTGCTATTTTCCTACCGGTTTTTTGAGAATACCTTTCGATAAACCAGCGGGTTGAAAAAAAATGTTCTGCACTGAATCCCCTGAAAGGTTCTTGCCATAAGGCAATGTCCCGAGTTTGTCCATTTTCATGTACTGCTGCTCCCAAACCTGTCCCAAGTGTCAAGGCAATGGTCGATTCGTCGGTTTTTGCTTTACCTGCATAAATCTCCCCGGCAAGGAAACTCACGGCATCATTTACAAAAACAATGTTGGCAGGGTCTAGTGCCAGGCCTTGGGCCAGTTTTTGCTTTACATTGATTCCATATAGGGAAAGATACTTGCCTTGATCTCGGATCAGGGATATTCCATTTTCATAATCAAAGGGGCCAGGCATGGCAAGTGCTACCTTTTGTATGGAAGGCCATTTGTCCAACTGGATCTTTATCGCCTTGGTCCAGATATCCAAAATGGCATCGGCATCGGCATGGGAGTCTATCGACAAGCGGTAAAAACTATCATTCGCCAAACTGTTTGAGGAAAGGCCAATCACTCCAGTAGTGATATGGGAGCCGCCTATATCGGCTCCCAATATTAATTTATCAGTCATTTTACTTGATTAAACTTACCTGTTGTGGGTATTATTGGTTGGAAAGTGAGTAAGGTAGGTCTTCTGGGTTTACACCTCTTTTTTTGTTGGGGACATCGTCCATCTCAAATTCCAGCCTCATGCCGTTCATTAGAGCATCATGCTTGATGAAGTTTTTGTTGTGGTTCTCACCGTTAAGTTTAAGGCTTTTTACATAGCGGTTTCCTTTGTTGTTGTTGTCAGCGTGAATGGAAATGGTTTTGCCATTTTCAAGTTCCAATTGTACATTTTTGAATAGGGGACTCCCCAAAATGTACTCGTCAGTAGCCGGGCTTACTGGATAGAAACCCAATGCGGAAAACACATACCAGGCTGAAGTCTGGCCATTGTCTTCATCGCCACAATAGCCATCAGGTGTGGGTAGGTACATTTTGTCCATCGTTTCCCGAGCCCAATACTGTGCTTTCCATGGCTCATTGGCATAGTTGTACAAATAGATCATGTGTTGGATAGGTTGGTTGCCATGGGCATATTGCCCCATATTGGCCACTTGCATTTCCCTGATTTCGTGGATGACACCTCTGTAATAACTCTCGTCAAAAATTGGAGGCAAGGTAAAAACAGTATCCAATTGTTTTACAAATTCCTCCCGTCCGCCCATCAGATCGATCAAGCCTTGGATGTCGTGGAAGACGGACCAGGTATAGTGCCAGCTATTGCCTTCCGTAAATGCATCTCCCCACTTGAATGGATTGAATGGGCTCATGAAATTCCCATCTTCTAATTTTCCCCTCATTAGATTTGTCTCTGGATCAAATAGGTTTCTGTAGTTTTGGCTTCTCTTTTTATACAATTCCACCTCTTTTTCAGGTTTTTTCAATGCTTTTGCCAGTTGGTAAATTGTGAAGTCATTGTAGGCATACTCCAAAGTCCTGGCAGCATTTTCCTTGATGCCAACATCATAAGGTACATAGCCCAAGTCGTTGTAATAATTTACCCCCGCCCTTCCTACTGCAGTCAAAGGTCCTTCGTTGTTTGCACCGTGTATCAAGGCCTCATAGAGGGTTTCTATATCATAATCTGCCTGGTTTTGTCCATTGAGTTTGAGATAGGCATCTGCCACCACAGAGGCTGAGTTGTTGCCAATCATTACATTCCTTAGTCCCGGGCTAGCCCATTCTGGCAACCAGCCACTTTCTTTGTATGCATTCACAAGGCCTTCCTGCATTTTTGCACTTAAGCTTGGATACATCAAATTCAAGAATGGAAACAGTGAGCGGAAAGTATCCCAAAAACCTGTGTCGGTAAACATATACCCCGGTAGCACCTCACCGTTGTATGGGCTGTAATGGATGACTTGGCCTTGCTCGTCAATTTCATAAAACTTCCTTGGGAAAAGCAATGTTCTGTACAGGTTGGAATAAAAAGTCCTGAATTGATCAGGCGTACCTCCATTTATTTTCACCCTTCCCAGCTCTTTATTCCAAATATCCTTTCCCTTTTCTTTGATTTGGTCAAAATCATTTTGGCCTATTTCCTGTAGGTTGGTTTCGGCTTGCACAAAACTTATAAAAGAAGAAGCCACTCTGGCATTTACTTGTTCTCCTTTTTGTGTTTTGAACCCTACCACTGCCACTACATGGTCGGCTTCTGTTTCTAGGGTCTTCTGTAGCTTACCTGAAGAAAAGGTTTGGTTCATCGAAAAATCCTTGTCAAATTCAATCACAAAAAAATTCTTGAAATTATCCGGGACACCTCCGCTGTTTTTGGTGGTGTATCCTATTATTTTCCTCTCTTCCGGTATGATTTTTATATAGGAACCATTGTCAAATGCATCCAGCACAACATAGGCACTATCTGTTTGGGGGAAGGTAAACCTAAAACTTGCAGCCCTCTCTGTAGGTGTCAGCTCAGTGGTGACGTCATAATCTGCAAGGTAAACACTGTAATAGTAAGGTTTTACAATCTCTGCTTTATGCGAAAACCAACTTGCTCTCTCAGATTCTTCAATTTTCAATTGCCCCGTGATTGGCATTATAGAAAACTGGCCGTAATCATTCATCCAAGGCGAAGGTTGGTGTGTCTGCTTGAAGCCACGGATTTTATCAGAGCTATAAGTATATGCCCAACCATTGCCCATTTTTCCGGTTTGGGGAGTCCAAAAATTCATCCCCCATGGCAATGCCACAGCCGGATACACATTGCCGTTGGAAAAACTCGGCTTGGAATCTGTACCGATAAGTGGGTTGACCCAATCTACCGGATCTAATTCTTCAACATGGAAATCCTGTGCCGTAGCATGGATATACATACCAAAAGTACAAATGAGAAAGCATAGATATCCTTGGATACAGCTGAGGGTTTTTAGTTTCATTTTGCTTGGATTGTTTAGGTAAATACTTGTTTTTCATGATATAATACCCACCGCAGGGAAACAAAATCTCCCATACGGTGGGTATACAATATGGGTCTACCACTCTGGATTTTGTGTGAGTTCGGGGTTATTGTCAATTTCCCTTTGCGGAATTGCAAAGAGTAGATATTTTTCGCTCAATGTAGGTCCATATGTGAAGGAGTGGCCTACAAAATTTTCAAATGTGCCGGTAGCAACATTCAATACCATCCTTCTCCTGACCATATCAAACCAAGTTTTGTTTTCGAAGGCAAGTTCATGGAAACGCTCCTTCCAAATAGCCTCCCTGGTCAATCCACCTTCTGTGTAAGGGCTTAGTGCCGCACGTCCCCTGATCTGGTTGATGGCATCCAAGACCTCAGGGGTAGCCCCATTGGCTTCGAACTCAGCTTCCGCAAAAGTAAGGAGTACCTCAGCATACCTGATAAATGTAAAGCCAAGTTCACTTTGGGCTGTATTCAAAACAGCTTCTTCATCGAAATATTTGTATATGTAATGGCCACCAAAAGATACTTCTTGGTCTGGATTATTGATGCTAGGGTAGGAGGTGTAATAAAATCCCCTTTCTGCGATCCTCAAATCTTCGGATTCATGGGAATTGATGAAAGCTGGGGTAGGGTACATGGCACCAAATTCATCCGAAAATTGGGATATGTTTCTACTCCGTGGTAGTAGCCATGGAGTCATGCCACTGGTAGCGAATCCGATCAGGTATTGATTCTTGAAGATAATTTCACCAGTCAGCTGCACACTTGGATCATGGAGTTCATCATAAGTTTCAAATAGGCTGTATGTTCCTTGGTCGATTACCTCCTTGGCTTTTTGTGCGGCCAGGCTGTAATACTCGTTCCCTGCTTGCAGGGGATATCCCGCCATGGTTAAGTATACTTGTGCCAACAGTGATTTGATGGCACCTTGGCTGATTCTGCCATTGGTGGTGCTGGCTGGTATTCCACTTTCCTCGGCTGTTTGCAGATCAGCTACTATCAATTCATAGATGGATTCTTGGGGTGACCTGCTCGGGTACAGCAGATCTGAATCAGCATCTACCGGGACGGTGATCAAAGGGATGTCACCAAAGAGCCTGACTAAATTGAAATAATGGAAAGCCCTCATGAAATGTGCTTCAGCGATCAGGTTTTGCTGGGTAGTTTCATTCATAAGGATGTCGGGGATTCTTTCTATGGCCAGGTTTGCATTGGCAATGGCTCTATAGGACTGTTCCCACCAGACATTAAAATAATTGTTTTCGGAGTTGGTGGTAAGGTTTCGGAGTGTATTGTTGAACTGGCTTTGTCCTACTTCAGTATTGACAAGCCCAGTAGGAAACTCCAAGCTCATAAATGGGCTTTCACCATACGTACCTGCCCCGTCCGAGATAAAACGAAGACTGCTATAAAGATGGTTGATGGCAGCCTCTGCGTGCTCTGGAGTCTGGAAATAGTTTTCTTGGGTATAATTGGATTCGTTTTTCTCTTCCAAAAAATCCGCACACGAACTTGTAAAGAGGATTCCTGATAATACAACTATATACTTCAGGTTATTATATATTGGATTTTTCATTTTGTTGCAGTTTTAATATTCCCTTAGAATGACATATTGATACCAAGAGTGTATGTTCTCGGTTTTGGGTAATCATAGAAAGTGATTCCTTGAGCAAATGCATCACCATATGTGCTCACCTCAGGGTCAAAGCCCGTGTATTCTGTCAGCAGGAAAAAATTTTGGACTGATGCATATACCCGAAGTTGCTTTATACGAAGTCTTTCGAGCATATTGGGAGAGAAATTATAGCCAAGCAATAAGTTTCTCCCTCTTATAAATGATCCATCCTCTACCATTCTTGAATCTATATTGGACTGGAAATAGGACCTTGAAGGCCTATTCTGTGCCACCATGGTTTCCTGGTTTTCCGGAGTCCATCCTTCCAATACAGTAGCAAAGCTATTGGCTTGTCCCGTCCTGTCTTCTGCTGCGTGCTTGGCTAAGTTCAGGATGTCATTGCCATAGCTAAATTGGAGGTCAATCGTCAAATCAAAATTTTTGTACTGGAATGTGTTGAACAATGCCCCAAAGCCTTTTGGGATACCGTTTCCAAGGATTTCGCGGTCGCTGTTGTTTATCTGGCCATCTCCATTCACATCCCTGTACTTCACATCCCCAGGAAGCATACCGTAGACAGCTGCTTCATCGGCTTCATCACTTCCCCAAGTACCTTCTCTTACCAATCCATAGAATGAACCCACTGGCTGGCCTACTCTTAGGATATTTGTGTTGGAAAGGAAAAATGGACTTGGGAAAATATCATCATTGGCTGCTCCCAGCGCGAGTACTTTGTTTCTGTTGGTTGAGATGTTGAATGTTGTTATCCAACTGAAATCACCTGTCTCAACATTTACCGTGTTGATGCTAAACTCAAGGCCTTGGTTTTCAATGCTACCAATATTGGTATAGATGTTGGAATAGCCACTACTGGTCGGGACAGGTGCACTCAGCAGCATGTCGGTAGTTCTTTTGTAATAATAATCAGCTTCCAGCAAAATCCTGTTGTTAAACAACCCAAACTCAATCCCAACATCAAACTGGGCAGTTTTTTCCCATTTTAGGTTTGGATTGGGCAAGGTACCCAAGCCAACACCTGGAGCCCTTTGTCCACCGATAATCGCCGTGGAATTTCCCATGCTGGCCAGGGACTGATACACGCCAATCTCCGAGTTACCGGTAATGCCATAACTACTTCGTAATTTTAGATCGGAAATGGCAGTAAGCTGCTCCATAAAGCTTTCTTCACCGACCCGCCATGCAAATGCGGCTGAGGGGAAAAAGGCATATTTGTTGCCCGAACCAAATTTCGAAGAACCATCGACCCGCCCCGTAACCGTAAACAGGTATTTTCCGGCTAGATTATAGTTGAATCTTCCAAAATAGGAGTTCATTGCCCATTTGTATTTATTGGATTCAGGGGTCAATGGATCAGAACCCAATCCCAGGTTGTTGTATTGATAAAAATCATCAGTAAATCCCCTGGATCCTGCTCTGCTGGTGAAAAAATCATATTGTTGCCAACTGATACCCAATAAGCCACTGATGGCATGCTTTTCATTCAATTCTTTCTCGTAGTTCAGGTAGTTTTCAAACTGCCAGTAATTGCTTCTAGTGTTCCTAATCCATGCCTCACCATTGTAATCTGCGCTTAGTTGTCTGAGATCTTTGCCTGAGTACCAGTTTTCCTGAAAATTGTTCACATTGATGCCAATATTGCTTCGAAGTTGCAATTCGTCAGTGAATTTGATTGCACTGTGTATATCTCCCAACACTGTCTGTGTATTATGGATATTTTTCCTGTTTCTCAACAAGTTGACAGGATTCTCGCCACCTTCCATATTTGGGTAGTCTATATTGCTGCCATATGTACCGTCAGCATACTGCACTGGGATGATCGGGAGGGTCTCGATCATCATTCTCAGTGGGCTTAAGCCACCGACAGATCCGTCTACCCTGTTTTCTTCAATGTGGTTGAATGTCAGACTTCCACCCACGTCTAGCCATTCCTTGACTTTGCCATCCATCACAAACCTGCCTGAATATCTCTTCAGGTATGATTCATGGATGATACCCTGTTCATCTGCATGGTTCAAAAACAAACCGTAGGAAGTGTCCTCATTACCTCCTGTAAAAGAAAGGCTGTGGTTTTGGCTGAATGCACGACGTGTAGCTTCATCCTGCCAATCTGTATCATATAGTGGATTGCCATTGGCGTCAAACAGGTCTGGGTTATTCCTATATGTCATGGGATCTTCATATCTGCCAGATGCCCAACCATCGGGATCATATTTTTGCGAATTGTTGTAGGAATTTTGTTCTACCTGTAAGAATTGTTCAGAGTTCAAAACATCTATTTTGTTCGCTATTTCGCCCATACTGTAGAAGCTGTTGTAGCTGATCTGGCCTCCATCTTTACTGCCCCTTTTGGTGGTGACTATGATCACCCCATTGGCTCCCCGGGCGCCATATATCGCTGTAGCTGAAGCATCTTTGAGTACTTCCATGGAAGCTATATCGTTTGGGTTTAGGTAGTTGATGGGCCCCGCTCCAATCACTCCATCGACCACGTATAGCGGACTGTTGCTGGCATTGACCGAATTGTTTCCCCTGATCCTGACATTGGTCTGACCTCCAGGTCTACCCGAGTTTGTAGAAACATTCACACCAGGTGCCCGGCCTGCCAAGGCTTGTTCGACATTGGTTACCGGCCTTTCTTGGAGATTGGCTGAGCTGACTGAGGATACAGCCCCTGTAAGGTCAGACTTTCTCTGAGTTCCATAGCCAATGACCACTACTTCTTCCAGAGCCTGCTCATCGCCCTGCATCTGAACATCCAATGTAGTCTGGTCACCCACTTCTCTTTCAACTTGCCTCATGCCCATAAAACTGAATACCAAAATAGATGTGGAAGAATTCACCGTAATCTGATAATTTCCATCTATATCAGTCACGGTTCCGTTGTCAGTTCCTTTTTCCATGATGGTCACACCGGGGATTTTTGCTCCCATATCATCGGTGATCACACCACTTACAATTTTTCCTTGGTCTTGAAAACCAAAGGTCATTCCCGGACATACCAGGTTGATGACTATGGCTAAAATCAAAACCAACCGGCTAGGGTTGGTTGGAATAGATTTTCCCGACTGGGACTCTATTCTCATTTTTTGCATGTTTAGGTGGTTTGTTTTCATTGGTTAAGGGTTTGTAGTAATAAAATTCAATAATTGGTAGTTTGTATTGGTTGTCTTCATCCATTCCCAAAATAAGCCTCAGATCAACCATGGCAACCTGGTTGGTCGGAGAGAGCAAAATCAATTCAATCCGCTGCATTTGGAGATGCAATGCATCATTTGGCACAGTCTTGTTATTTTGTTTGGCACTTTTCCCGACCTAAAGGGGATATCCTACTGCTTAAATTGGATGAAAGAAGATTTTCAAAGCTAAATCCTTTTAGCTACAAATAAAAGCAATATATGTTTTTTTGATTTAATTTTTTGAAAAAAGGAGGTTTTGATATAGGTGGATAATAAAAAAGTATAATTTGAACTAATTGTTGTTAAATGATTTTATTAATACTTGTTAAAGTGCTATTTTCTTTGTCGAAGATCTTGCTTTTACAGATACAGGCAGCTCAATTTTTACTGAATTTCTTTTTTCAAATTCTGTTTCCAAAAGCTGAAACATAAGATCAATCAGGTGCATCGCAATTTGGGACTTTGGTTGGACTATGCTTGAAATGGATGGGGTGCTGAACTGGAAAAAATCGTTGTCATCAAATGCCATGACTGCCAGATCTTTGGGGATGTCAATGTCCTTGTTTTTCAATATTTTTATACCACGGATAGCCAGGTAATTGGTGGCAAAGAAAACTGCGTCCAAATCGGGATGGGTGTCAAAAAATGATTCCAACAATTCATTTTCAGCACCTGAATTAAGCAAACCAAAAGGCAGTTTTAAGACGCAGGAAGGCATGTTTAGTTCCTCACAGATGTCTTCGTAAGCCTGTCTACGATCGTGCATTTGGGACTGGTCAGAATCTATGGTTACGAATCCAACCTGATGAAATCCACTTTCGATTAAATGCGCCAAACCCATTTTTGTCCCTTCATAATTTGCGATTACCACATGGCTGCAGTCTATTTCAGGGATGTACCTGTCGAATAGGATGACAGGGGCTTCCTCTTCACAAAGTCCCTTTATAAACTCACTTTGCAGACCGTCTGGAGGTGTAATGATATACCCTTCTACCTGCAGGTTGCCGAATAGGTTAATCATAGAGACCGTTTTTTCCGGGTCATTATTCGTACTGCAATAGATGATGTTATAATTCAGTTTAGAAGCTTCGTCTTCAATCAATTTGGCGATGTTGGCAAAAAAAGGATTGGATATATCTTCAACCATAAAGACAATGATATTGGACTTTCCAGTTCTTAGGTTTTTTGCCAATTGGTTGGGCTGATAGCCTATTTTTTTTATATGTCCCTTGACTTTATCAATCATTGCTTGGCTAATTCTCTTTTCTTTTGCTCTTCCATTTAGCACAAAGGAAATAGTTGTCGCAGATATCCCAAGATCATTTGCGATTTGCTTGATTGAGTACTTTTTCTTCGCCATAGTTTTTTAGTCAATCCCAAATTTAACACATTAATTAAAAAACTGAACATTTAAAAAAGAAGCCCCAGTGAAATCACTTTTATCCAAAAAAAAGCTCCGATGGTTTGAGCTTAAACACCTTGGTATGTGCTCCCACAGGCCAATCTACCAAATTAGACAACCCTCGGAGGGTTTATCATAAAAGCAATTTCCCTGTTAGAAGTCCCATGTGGCCGTCATTTTCATCGTTTTGACCGTGTTGTACGAAAATAGATAGGTAGGATTTCCATTTGAAGAGGACGGTACTGGATGCTGATTGGGATTGCCAATACTCTTGGTACATTGTCCATCATACTTTGTGACACTCCTCCAAAATAAATGACACTATTTCTATCGATCAATGCCAAGTCCTGTCTCGTGCCGAAAGCTTTCGGCACGAGACAGGTACTTCATGGTTTTTTACTCGTTTCAAGACATAAGACACGAGTACCTAATATCATGCTCTCGTGTCTCAAATCATTTTGTTCCCACCTCTTGCTTCACCTTTCTGGTAGGTACCAAACAGACGATCCCATAGGTTGGTGTAAAAGCCAAAGTTGCAGCTGAGGTCCTCGTGGTGAAGGTGGTGAAAACTTGATGTCCCCAAATAATTGAGCAGGCTGTATTTGTTTTTAGGCCACTTCTTCAAAGGTTCAAAACCCAAATGCCCTATAATCCCAAACAATACATTCAGCATCAAGTAAATGAGGATAGCATGGATTTGGAAGCTTATGCAGCACAATACACCGATAAACAGTATCCCAAACCCCAAAGTCTCAATGGGGTGTAAGACAAACAAATCAATAGGTTTGGGATGCATGGCTTGGTGATGAAGGCTGTGGATTATCTTGTGCAATTTGGTCTGATGGATAAAATAGTGAAAGATAAACATGAACAGATCCATGGCAAAGAATAGCCCCAGTAATCCCAGAACAAACTTCGAAGGTTGCCATACAAAATCCACCTGGAGGTAGCCCAATGAGTATAGATACAAGCCAAACTGGGTGATCAGGGCATTGATGGAAACGGTAAGCATACCAATACCCCAATCCTTGGGGCGGTTAGGTCTGATCTGTTGGTGGTATCCTCTGAGGATTAGCTGTCCGATGCCTAGAGCCATTCCCAAAATGAGTACATTCAACAGCCAAAAAACAAATAGACTAATCCCTACGGGACCATCTGCCAAATGTGTCAGCAACGACGGGATATCTGATAAACTGAAGAAGTCCATATGTGAAAAATATAGCTAAATTTAAAGTTGTGTGAATAATGAGGGAAATGGCCTTTATTATTCCATATTGCTTAAGAAGTGCATTTTGAGTTCATCATCATGGCAGGTAAACTCAATATTTCCGACCTTGCAGTTACAATTGGAGTTTCCGATCATCTGAAACTTGACCATCAGTAACTTTGAAGTATCGGATTCACGTAACACGATTTCAACGTCCCCAAGCATGTAGCTGTTTCCTTTTGATCCCTGTTCGGTTTTTAGGACTTGGAGGCGATTGAACTCTTCAGAAATCCTGTCAAAATCCTTTTTGTTTAGTTCCAGTGTGATTCCCGTGATGTTCTGTACTTTTTTTTCACCAGTCCTAGTCAAGGAAAGGTACGCTTCCCTGGTATAGGTATCATATTCCTTTCCGGTAATTTCACTCAGGAATTCAGGGTTGAACCGTGAGTACCAGGTGTGGGTTTTTGTTGTGGAATCTGGGATATAGGCAGTGTCAAACCAGTTTATCGATTTGCTGTTGCTTGTTTTGTGCTTGTTGTTCCCAAACTTCGCACCCATTCCTTTAAATAGACTGTCTATTTGATTTTCCCAAAGGGGATCAAGTGGTAGTTGGGTATCTTCTGAGAATCCGAATCCAGTCATTCCCTCTGGAACGCCAAACTTATTTTTCGGTCCCATCAGTTCCATGTATACGGTTTTGCCCCGAAGGTAAATTATCCCCGTGGAATCGTTGACTGAGTTGAATTCCGGCATTCCGCTATCAGCTTCAAAATAGTTGGTCAGCATCTCAGGATGGTCCAACAATGCATGAAAAGTGGTGCTGTCAATGCTGATGTAGAAATGGTTAAGGTTAAAGTCTATAGGTGTCTTCTGATTGGATTGGCCTGTGACACTAGTGCTTTGAAAAAAAACTGCTAATACAATCAATAGCATTGGCATATTCAGATGGTAATATTTGAAAGGCATTTAATATAAATCGGTCAAGTGTGATGAAGTTCCATTTTGGATAAAATTAGGGAAAATTATTATTCTTTGAAAACCATGGGGGAATGTTAAGAAATTTCATTGCCGAAATTCCGAACAACTGCATTCAGCCTTTTTTATTTGTTGCAATAAAGTTCACGAAGAGATATATTTGAAATAATACATGAACGAAGTGAACCCTAAATAATGGATTGTCCTCTATATAAACAACTGACAAGTTTTGTAAAAACCGACCAAAAGGAATTGTCGGAAATCATCCGGTTTTTCGAAAAAAGATCAATTGGGAAAAAAGAGGATATTTTGGAGATGGGTGGGAAATGTGATGCCATGTATTTTGTGGAAAAGGGTTGTCTGTATCTATATACAGTCGATGATGCTGGGAATGAGAAAACTATACAATTTGCCATTGAAAACTGGTGGCTTTCAGATGTGTTGGCTTTCAGAAACCAAACCCGCAGCCAATTCGGCATTCGTGCGGCATTAAAAAGTGAGGTTTTGGAAATAAGTTATCCAAGTTATCAGGGCTTGCTGGCGAATCACCCAGTTATGGAGGAGTATTTCAGAAAAGTGTACGAAATTGCTTTCGGGGCAGCCCTGATGCGGTTTAAATTTTTGTTTACACATTCCAAAGAAGATATATACCATCACTTCAATGATAATTTTCCTGATTTTGTCAACCGTGTCCCACAATACCTTTTGGCTAGCTACCTGAACTTGACACCCGAATATCTTAGCCAAATTAGGAAAAAAGCCACTTCTTAAACTGGTTGAAGTTTTTTTGAAAATAGTGGATGTAGTTTTGTGCAAACAAAAACCAAAATGGAAAAGAGAATCAACATCCAAGAGCTTGAACCCAAAGCCTACGAAGCCATGTTTGCCATGGAGAAGTACTTAAGTACGTCTAGTGTGGACAGATCTATACAGGAACTCATCAAGATACGGGCTTCCCAAATAAACGGCTGCGCTTACTGTATAGACTTACACACCCAAGAGGCTTTGGGCAGGGGAGAAGACCAAAGAAGGATTTTTGCATTGAGTGCTTGGAAAGAATCTGCTTTGTTTACAGCCCAAGAAAAAGCTGTCTTGCAAATGACAGAAGAAATAAGTTTCATTTCGAGAAATGGCCTGACATCCGAGACGTATGACAGGGTAAAGGAGTTTTTCACAGACAATGAAATCGCCCAAATCATCATGCAGATCGGAACGATAAATATGTGGAATAGAATCGCTGTTTCAACCCAATTGGTACAGGAATAAATATATTTGACAACAAAAATAAATTTTGATGGTGTTTGCATCTTTTCTGCGACTTTGAAGTCTTAGGGATAAACTTAAAAATTTCAATCCCATGGATGTACAAACAAAAAAAACAGTAAAGGTGGAATTTCTTCAGGTAGAAATGCCGTCAGAAAAAGACAATTCATGTTCAGCCTGTGATACCATTCAGAGTAAGTTGGTTTCAGCTATTAAGGAGGTTCAAATTCTCTTTGACAAATTGGATTGTGAGATCCTTTTCAAACAGACCACAATCAAAACTGTAGAAGAAGCAGAAAGAGCCCACATTAGCGCTTCCCCCACGATTCGGGTTGGAAACCTTGACTTCTTTCCGGATCATACGGCAGACGCTTCTGAAGCCAGAGAATGGACTTGGGGCGGGCAGATTATGTCAGAACCAGATAAAAGGACTTTAATCGAAGTATTGCTCAAAGGGTATTTTGAATCCAAAAAAGATGCAGGAAAAAAGATACTGTCTCCATATATTCTGAAACACCTAAATGAGAACGAAAGCATAAAATCAAGTTCCTGTTGTCACTGAAAAACAAATGGTTAACTGGTGTTTCTTCAAGTAAAACCCCAAAGGTTATAAAGAGTACATAAAGCCAAGAAGACCGATATCCTTGATTTCGGTCCTCTTTTTTTCCAGTCAGCTGCTCGAAGCATTGACCTAATTTGATAAATGAAAACATTTTGGTAAAGTTGTTCTAGATTTTTGAGTCTTATGTGAAATTTGAATTCAAAACATAATTGACACTTTTCAACCATCGGTGGGGTCGGCAAAGGCGAAACCAAATAAAATCAATTAGCTAAAAGAAACATTTCACGTATCTGTTTTAACCCTTCTATTTTCTCAATCTACCATTGTAAACTCTGCGTATTCATTTCGTATTTTGACTAGTTTTTTATTCTTGAAATATAGCTTCACTGAATTTCTGCGATTCTTGGAGTGGGAAACGTTTTTGGAAAATGTAAAAAACCATTCATCATAATTGCCCATCACAGGGTCGTATGGCTTTGCCAAACACTTGTCTGGAAGGGTAATTTGATACGATTTCGAATTGGGTATTTGATACAGAGCAATTAGTTTATCCGCGATGATATCAAGTGGATCATTGACATTGATTGAAACGTTCTCTGGTTGATCTTGTGGCCAACTTGGAATGTTTTCAAAATGGGCTCCGCCTTTTTCTATGGATACCACCCTGTTTTGGTCAAACCCTATCAATACTCTTTCCAAAACTCCGGTTGTTGTTTCTAAGGTAATTGAATTGTATAAAGAAATATCACTTTGTATTTCCTCAGGTTTAGAATATGGTTTCCTGTAGGTGATATTGACACTGTTAAAATCCTTTTCAATGCTTAATTCCTGGAGCTGTTCATAGACTTTTGAAGGAGAACTGCCGATTTCGAGCGTCCATTTTTTTCCATTTGTTATATCCTCAACACTTGGCTGGTCATCATCTGTCAGGCAAGAACCAAGCAATAACAATACTGGCATTAAAAATATTTGTTTCTTCATTTTTTTATTTACAAGACGCACTTTATCATAAAAACGCTACCAACATAAGTACTATTGGATGTAATCTAGTTAAAAACCACTCAATTAATTACAATGTAAACACCAAAATTCGTTCGATAGAACATGTCGAGTGGTTTGGGATAGACTGGAGGGAGGGTGTATTTAGGAGGGGGTTGGTTGATATGCATTTTTCACCAAGCGCTTTACCACCATAAGATGAAAGGGCTTTATGATGCCCATATAAATCTTTCCCATTGGGTTGTTGTATTGTACCAATGTGATTACTTTGATATTGTGCAGGGTTTCTTTGTTGTGTGCAACTATTGCCCTAAAGTTCAAATGTGAATCATCCGCACCTAAGACTATTTCATGATCCGAAATAGAGAATATTCTGAAATACCCAATATATCCGCCTACAGCAAAACGCTCATTATAATCAGCAGGCATTTCGGTCTTTAACCCAAATAGGCGAACAGTTTTGTTTCTTATACTGAACAGCCATTTTACCCATTTGGGTGGCTTGTTAAATATTAGATGGGTAATCTCCCTTAGATTGTTTTCCTGGTTTGTAGTAGAAAATGTGTCAGAAAAATCAACTTTACTAAGCAATCCTCTTCCCATATATTCCAAAGGCGTTTTTTCTATTCTTACTTTGCCCATAATGCACTTTTTTCTAATTGGAAAATTATTTCTATTGTAGTCAGGAAAATCACTTTTAGCAGAAAATTTTCGAGTTTTACCTTGGTTTGTGTCCCTACAGACCAAAAGAGATCAAGATTGTTAAAAGCGATTTTCCTGCTATTGTAGTAAGACAAGTGTAATTCATAAATACCGTACAAATGTACTAATATTTTGTTTTAGTACAAGTGTACTAATAAATTATTGGTACATTTGTACTAATCTTAAACTTTCGACAATGAACACTAGGGATAAAATATTGGGATGTGCATTACGCTTGTTTAATGAAAATGGCGTTGCACAAGTTTCATTAAGGACCATAGCTGCAGATATGGAAATTAGCTTGGGAAACTTGACGTATCATTTCAAAAAGCGGGAAGAGATTATTGAGGCTCTTTATTTTGAACTGGTAAGTAAGTTGGATCATGTGATCAATGCGGAGGCTGTCGTGGAAAATCCACTTGAGTCGTTGTTTGATATGCCAAGTGCCACGATTTCGAATTTTTATGAATACCGGTTTCTTATGCTTGATTTTGTCTACATTACCCGTAACCATGAGGTGATTAGAAATCATTACCAAAAATTGATGGAAGTACGTGAACAACAATTTGAAGGCATGATCAATGGCTTAATAGAAGCCAAATTAATACGGGAGGAAACGATTGCTGATGAATACAAATATTTGTTCAAAAATTTGAGAATCGTAAGTGATTTTTGGCTTTCTGCAGCCTGTATCGATAAGAATAGCACAATAAGTCAAATCGATATCCCCGAAGGATCCAGATTGTTGCGACAAATGATATTTCCATATTTGACAACTGAAGGACGCTCGGTTTTTTTTGATCGATATACCGTGTGATAAGCTACGTATGCAGTACTTAAACGGGAGTCAAATTCCATCGGTCCCGTTCTATTTTTGCCAATCAATCTATAAGGCCATTACCTGTTCCCATTTATCTCCACCATGATTTCTCCAAACAGTTCAGTGGATTTTATACGGTCTTCGATGGAAAACATAGTGGAAACGGCAATGAGCTCATTGACTTGGGTAGCTGTAATAAATTCCTTCACCTGCTTTTTTACCGTTTGTTTGCTTCCAACAAAGGAGTACTTCAACATTTGCTGTATAGAAGGGTGTTGGGACAATTCCTTTAATTCTGGTGTCATTTCTGTAGGTGGTTGTAATGCGTCCTTGGCACCAGTCAGAACACTGTAAAACATCCTGACCAAGGTGGTGTACTGTCGTTCTGCTTCTTCATCGGTATTAGCTACAAATACATTGACACCAGCGATGGTGTATGGCTTATCGAGAAATTCGGAAGGTTGGAATTCTTGGTGATAGATGCTTAAAGCATTGAAGAGGTGCGTGGATGCAAAGTGGCTTGCAAAGGCATAAGGCAATCCCTTTTTTGCGGCCAAATGCGCACTGTCTGTACTGGAACCCAATAGGTAAATGGGGACATCAGTCCCTTCGGCAATAGTTGCCCTAACTTTGGAGTTTTTGTTTTTGACAGAAAAGTAGGTCTGGATTTTATTCAACTCTTGGGGAAAAGAATGGGCAGCTTTCATAAAATCTGATCGGATGGCCTCTGCTGTTTGGGTATCCGTACCGGGAGCTCTGCCAAGACCCAAGTCGATTCTGTTTGGGTATAAATGGCCCAAGGTTCCAAACTGTTCTGCTATGATCAAGGGGGAATGGTTAGGTAGCATTACACCTCCCGAACCTACGCGGATGGTTTTTGTGTTTTCGGCCACATAACCTATTAGGATGGAGGTAGCACTGCTGCCTATATGTTCAGCATTGTGATGCTCGGCAAACCAGTACCGAGTGTAATCCAATGATTCAGCTTTTTTTGCCAATGCCAATGAATTGTTCAAAGTCTGCTTGATTGTACTTCCTTGTGGAACAAGAGCCAATTCTAAAATGGAGTATGCTATATTTCGTTGGTTCATATCTAAGTATAGTTGGTTTAACCAGAAATATGCATTAGAATTTCTATTACGACCTGATCCGCCGCGGCGGACATAATCAATCGCTTCGATGCTTTTAGCTCGTTCACCATAGAGATAACTATGCTTCACTCACTACATGCTTGATTATTTTGTGTTTTCAACTCTTCCCGATATTCATCGGGACAGGCTATAACGAACCCTAATACATAATGCGGGTTTAATGCTTCTTGCAGCAAGCTGTATTTATTCATTTGCACGCAAATTTGCTACAAGAAATGATGTTGCAAAAGTACAAAACTTTACTTTACTTTGTATAGTACTTTCCCAAAGGAAAGTGAAATCGTTAGAATAGAGCGTTATGGCAGCAAAAAAAAACTATCAATGTTGTATTGACACATTGAAACCTGTTCGTGATACCTTGGAAGTAATCAATGGAAAATGGAAGTTGCCCATCATCATTTCCGTGTGTGGGGGAAATGAACGGTTTACGGATATTCAAGAGAGTATTCCGGGGATTACACCGAAGGTATTGGCCAAGGAACTCAAAGACCTTGAGCAGCACCAATTGATCAAAAGGTTGGTTTTGGAAGATTACCCGGTCAAAATCCTGTATAAACCAGAACCTTATACCCAAACGTTGAGCCCAATTATCGAAGCTTTGAAAGTATGGGGCTTAAACCACAGGGATAGGTTGTTTGGAAATGTGTAATTTGATATCAACCTAAAATGCCCATGTCCCGATGTTTCCCCTTTAGAGAGAGATTCTTGAAACTGAAATCCTTGTTTGAAATGTTTTTTTGCACGATTGTCTATATAAATAATATTTTTATCCATTTAGATAAATTCCATATTCAATAGCTTTGAGACTATGTTGAAATAAAGGAGGTCTATTGTGGTGTATTGGTGACTTTAAAGTACATGATCTGATCAAATGAAAATTGGTTGATGATGTTTTTGGAAAAACTGGTACCCCCGAGCGGAATCATTTCGATATCAAACCTAAACCCAATAACCCGGTAAAGATGCTTTTGAGAAAGGAAAGGAGGCTAGATGAGAAGAGTCAATTCAACTTTGGATATCTCCTCGCCCTTGCCCTGACTTCGGCGATGGGCGGTTTATTGTTTGGCTATGATTGGGTAGTGATAGGAGGAGCCAAGCCTTTTTACGAATTGTATTTCGATATCAAGGGTTCTCCAGGCCTTCAAGGTTGGGCAATGAGTAGCGCCCTTATTGGCTGTGTATTTGGTGCGATGCTTTCAGGTACATTTTCGGATCGATATGGTCGAAAAATCCCTTTGATCATCGCTGCGTTTTTTTTTATCCTTTCCGCATTTGGCAGCGGTCAAGCTGATAGTTTCCATTGGTTTGTATTTTACAGGATAGTTGGTGGGGTAGGGATAGGGCTTGCTTCTACATTGTCCCCACTATATATCGCCGAAATTGCTCCCGCAGCATACAGGGGGAGGTTTGTTTCCATCAATCAATTGACGATTGTGGTCGGGATTTTGGCTGCGCAAATCATCAATTATTTTATAGCTGAATCGGTTCCAGAGCTAATGGGACAAGATGAATTGGCTAATTCCTGGAATACCCTGGTAGGCTGGAGATGGATGTTTTGGGCAGAATTGATTCCAGCTTCCATGTTTTTTGCCCTGATGTTTTTGGTACCAAAAAGCCCCAGGTTCTTGGTGAAAATAGGTCGTCACATTGAAGCCCTCAAAATTTTGGCAAAAATAGGTGGGGATGAATATGCGCAATATGAAGTAGGCCAAATCAAAAGTACAATGACTGGAACTGTGCACAAAGTCCAGTTCTCTGAACTCAAAACACCTAAAGTCAAACCAATCATCATATTGGGTATTGTATTGGCTGTCTTTCAGCAATGGTGTGGGATCAATGTCATATTCAATTATGCAGATGAGATCTTCACCAGTGCAGGATACAGTGTAGGCGAGATGCTGTTCAATATCATTATCACTGGCAGTGTGAACTTGGTTTTTACACTGTTGGCGATGCGTTTGGTAGATCAGTGGGGGAGGAAGAAGATGATGAAATTCGGATCTTTGGGATTGGCAGTCATTTATTTTGTACTGGGACTTAGCTATTTTATGGGATGGACGGGATTGCCGATTTTGTTGTTGGTTGTTGCAGCTATTGCTGTTTATGCATTTTCACTTGCACCTGTTACATGGGTGGTTTTGTCTGAGATTTTCCCAAACAGAATTCGGGGATTGGCTATGGCTATTTCCACTTTGGCACTTTGGATAGCTTCATTTGTCCTCACTTTTACTTTCCCTATTTTGAACAATGCCCTTAAAGCTTCCGGTACATTTTGGGTGTATTGTGGGATAAGTATTTTGGGCTATTTGTACATCAAATTCAACCTGAAAGAGACCAAAGGCAAAAGCCTTGAAGAAATAGAAAAAGAATTAATTGATCATTCCTTTGAACCAAAATAAGTTGCCCAATGACCATTAAGATATTAGTATCCGTTTGTTTTGCTTTACTGATTTTTTCCTGTCAAAAGCCAGAATCTGAACAAGTGATTGACTTGTCAGGAGAATGGGGGTTTCAGGTAGATTCGCTTGCAGTTGGAGAAGCTGAGAGGTGGTTTGATGGAGGAATGAATGACATCATCAAACTTCCTGGTTCTATGGCCGAGCACGGCAAGGGAAATGAAGTGTCGGTTTCTACAGTTTGGACAGGGGAGATCGTGGATAGTGCCTATTATTTTTCGGATAAATTCGAAAAATACAGGACGGCTGACAATACAAAGATTCCATTTTGGCTTCAGCCTACCAAGCACTATATCGGTGTGGCCTGGTATCAGCGTGAGATCGAAATCCCAAAAGACTGGGAAGGTCAATCCATTGTTCTTTTTCTTGAAAGGCCACATTGGGAAACCACTGTGTGGGTAGATGGGGAGGAATTTGGAATGCAAAATAGTTTGGGAACACCACACGAAGTAAAACTGGGGACAAATTTATCAGCGGGAAAACATACCGTCACCGTCAGGGTGGACAATAGGGTCAAAGAAATCAATCCAGGCCTAAGCGCCCATAGCATCAGTGACCAAACCCAAACCAATTGGAATGGGATCGTTGGAAAAATTGAATTGCGGGCCATGCCGATTGTTGCTATTGGGAATATTCGACTGTTTCCAGAAATCAATGCCGGTAATGTCAGTGCAGTGGTCGATATCCACAATGGATATCCGGAAAACATGGATTATGAATTGACAGCTACTGTCTATTCCAAAGAAGACAGAAAGCAGATTGGTGGGCAAATTGTCAAATCAGGCACGGTCAAAGAGCAAGAAAAGCTGGAGTTTGTTTACCCAATGGGCGATGATGTACAATATTGGGATGAATTTGATCCTAATTTGTATGAGATTGACGTCAAATTGAAAACAGCTTTTGGCGAGCAGACAATTCAGGAGACTTTTGGTATGCGGGAGTTTAGGTCCGAAGGGAAGCAGTTTGCCATTAATGGACGTCCTGTATTTTTGCGAGGCACCTTGGATTGCGCCATATTTCCGCTGACTGGCTATCCGCCGACGAATAAAGATGATTGGGAGAAAATTTTCGATAAGATTAAAGACCATGGCTTCAACCATATCAGGTTTCATTCTTGGTGCCCACCAAAAGCTGCATTTGAAGCGGCTGACAAGTTGGGGATGTATCTACAGGTAGAAGCAAGTAGCTGGACACATAATGTAAAATCGGGAATTGGGACAGGAAATCCCATAGACCAGTGGCTGTATGCCGAAGGCGAGGAGATCTTGAAAGCTTATGGAAATCATCCGTCTTTTGTAATGTTGGCCCATGGAAATGAACCTGGAGGAGCAAGGCAGGAAGAATATTTGTCTGAATATGTAGCCCATTTTCAGGGTTTGGATCATACCAAAGTTTATACTGGAGGTTCAGGTTGGCCTTATACACCAAATGCAGATTTTTATTTGCATTCTGATGCCAGGTTGCAGTTGTGGGGAGCTGGGTTGAACAGCAGAATCAATAGCCAAGCACCGAATACCCTTTTTGATTACAATCAATTGGTCGGGCAGTTTCCGATGCCCTATGTCACCCACGAAATGGGTCAATGGTGTGCTTATCCGGATTTTAAGGAAATCTCTAAATACACAGGGGTGTTGAAAGCCAAAAATTTCGAAATCTTCCAAGAATCGCTCAATGACAACAATCTGGGGGATTTGGCAGAAGAATTTCTGAAAGCATCCGGAAAACTACAGGCACTATGCTACAAAGCAGACATAGAAGCGGGATTTAGGACAAAAGATTATGCAGGATATCAGCTTCTGGGTTTACAGGATTTCTCTGGTCAGGGAACAGCATTGGTTGGGGTTTTGAACGCATTTTGGGAAGAAAAGGGATATATTTCTCCTGAAGAGTTTAAGCGTTTCAATGATGTGACAATCCCTTTGGTTAGGTTGGAAAAGCACATTTATCATCAAAATGAAACCTTGGAAGCAGCCATAGAGGTAGCGCATTTTGGAAAGTATCAATTGGAGAATGTTTCTGCCAATTGGAATATAAAAAACAAAAGTGGCAATAGCATTGCAAAAGGATCATTTGAACATCAAATCATCCCAATCGGCAACTATTTCCCAATCGGAACAGTCAGCCATGAATTCAAGGAACTGAAAACTCCAGAAAAATTGGTTTTGGAAGTAGAAATTGATGGGTATATAAACTCCTGGGACATTTGGGTATATCCGAAAACCAATAAGGAACTTGATGATAAAGGGGATGTATATTTCACAAATAAACTGGATAATTCTGCATTGGAAATCTTAAACAACGGAGGGAAAGTTCTCCTTTCCATTCCAAAAGGGAATTTGAAGCCTGAGAAAGGTGGGGATATTGGTTTGGGGTTTTCGAGTATTTTTTGGAACACAGCCTACACCAACAATCAAAAGCCACATACATTGGGCATTTATTGCGATCCTGTTCACCCTGTTTTCGCCGAATTCCCAACAGAGTATCATTCAAACTGGCAGTGGTGGGATGTGATTAGCATTTCCAATGCGCTGGTATTGGACGGACTTCCAACATTAACCCCTCTGGTAAGGGTAATTGATGATTGGAATCATAACAGGAGCTTGTCCCTGCTATTTGAAGCTCAGGTAGGAAAGGGGAAATTGTTGGTGTCAAGCATAGATTTTAATCAAAAATTGGATGATAAGCCTGCGTCAAAGCAACTATTGAAAAGTGTCACCAAATATATGAATTCCGAAAAATTCGAACCTCAAGTGGCGGTAGAAGTAGATTTGATCCGTTCGTTAACAATAGATTGAATTGTATTCAAGTCGAAGTCTTATTTACTTAGATTGGGATTGGCTTGTGAGGACACAAGCCAAGGTTAAATAGCTGTCATTTTTTTGAAGGTTTTTCATATCGTCCGTGCCTATGGCACTTTGGGTCTGCCTTTAACCTTTTGTCCCGTCAATAAATTACCGGGCTTTTATTTTGGTCATGCCATGCCTACAGCAGGAAATCTACGGCATTTTTATACCTTGGAACTCGCATCTGTCTTGAGTCTCACGTCTAGTATCTTGTGTCTCGCCTCTCGCTTCTTGTTTCTTGCATCTCTCTTACTTACAGATTGTTCCTGTACTCCCTTGGAGAAATCCCCATGTATTTTTTGAATAGCCTTGAGAAGTAAAGTGGGTCTTGGAAATTCAGGTGGTAGCTGATTTCCTTGATGGTCATTGTTGAGAGGTTTATCAATTCGCAGGCGGATTGGACTTTGATTAGGTTGAAATAGTGGATGATGGAATACCCGGTTTTTTGCTTGAACAAAGAGAAGATTCCAGAGGTGGAGCGGTTGAATTTTTGGGCGATTTCTGAAATTGTAATTGTTTCGCTCAGGTTGTTCTTTAGATAGACCTTGATATCTTCTACAAGTTTATCGTTTTCAGTTTCATTTTTTTTGTTTGACTTCAAGGAATAGAAAAGCAAAGAACCGATAGTCTTGTACAAAAGCATGTTGCTGTATTCGAATAACTCCTTGGAAATCCCGGTCCTCAAGACATCAATGATATACTCCAATTCCGAGATCCTATTTTTCTCAAATGGTACAGCTACCTGGTTTCCATCCTGTAAAGAATTGAATTTATCGAAAATAGGCTTTGCAAATTCCCCTTCAAAGTGAATCCAATAGATTGACCAAGGGTCTTTTTTGTCCGAAAAATAATAGTGGGATTTTTCCGCCTCAATGATAAAAAATGTGTTTGGACAAAGCTCGTATTTCTTCTGGTTCACATTGATATACCCAAAGCCTTCGACGCAGTAGATCAAAATGTATTCTGGGCAACCTTCGGGTCTTTTCCTGAAGTGGAAGGATGCTTTAGGGAAATAACCAATGTCAGTCAAATAAAGGTTTTTGTTGAATGCATCCAGCTTAAAAGACCTTAGGGTTTCCCTTGGGATTACTATTATCTCTTCCCCTTTGAAGCCTCTTTGCAATTCGAGTTGATCTTTCATTATTCCAATTAATGATTTTTTAAAATGGTTTCAAACTGGATGCCGCTTCAATATATTTTAGTCTATGTTTAAAACACAAAAATCCATCTAACAACATTGCAATAAACCTATTTTTGATAATAATAACAATCGTAATGTGTGCCATAAGGTTGATTACATTTTCTGGAAGCACTACATGACATCGTTTATTTGAAAATAGGAGGAAGTTTATTGTGATCAAATATTTAATGTTAAAATGTATTTTTAACCATGTTTTTGATTTTCCAAATCAAGCATAGTTACAGGGATTTTGATCCAATTGACCGCAAATGAAATCGAAAAGTAGATCGGACTTTATGGAAAGTGTCAAGGCTTGGAAAGAAAAAATAATCATTCCCACTTACGAAGTGGGTACTGCCGAAAAATACCCGATATTCTTGGAAAAACGGGTTTACCAAGGGAGCAGTGGGTCAGTTTATCCCAATCCAGTCATTGAGAAGATAAGCGACACCAAAGTAGACAAAGAATGGGAAGTTATTTTTATGGAAAACAGGTTTATAAAAATCATGGTTATTCCCGCGCTTGGAGGTAGGATCCAAATGGCCTATGACAAAGTCAAGGAAAGACACTTTGTATATTACAACGAAGTGATCAAACCTGCTTTGGTAGGCTTGACCGGTCCCTGGATTTCAGGTGGTATTGAGTTTAATTGGCCACAACACCACAGACCCAGTACCTATGAACCTGTGGACTTTACCATAGAGCAGCACGAAGATGGCAGTGCCACAGTCTGGGTGAGTGAGATAGAGAGAATGTTCAGGACTAAAGGAATGGCAGGTTTTAGGCTTTATCCCGACAAGGCATACATTGAGATCAAAGGAAAACTTTTTAACAGAACGCCACATCCACAGACATTCCTGTGGTGGGCAAACCCGGCAGTGGCTGTCAATGACCACTATCAGTCAGTGTTTCCCGAGGATGTCAATGCTGTTTTTGACCATGGAAAAAGAGACGTCTCCGAATTCCCCATTGCCAAAGGGACTTACTATAAAGTGGACTATTCCAAAGGGGTGGATATATCCAAGTATAAGAATATCCCTGTACCCACCTCTTATATGGCTATCAATTCAGATTATGATTTTGTGGGAGGTTATGAAAATGACACCGAGGCGGGTCTCCTCCATGTCGCAAACCACCACATCTCTCCCGGAAAGAAGCAGTGGACTTGGGGAAATGGGGATTTTGGACATGCTTGGGATAGAAACCTCACCGACAGGAATGGGCCATACATAGAGTTGATGTGTGGTGTCTTTACGGACAACCAACCGGATTTTGCATGGATCCAACCCTATGAAGAGAAGGAGTTCACACAGTATTTCATGCCTTATCAAAAAGTGGGTTTGGTCAAAAATGCCACCAAAGATGCCCTTTTGAATGTCCAGATAAGTGAAGGAAAAGCCCAGTTGATAGTTTATGCTACAGGTATATTCAATCAGAGCAAGATCAGACTCTGGATCAATCGGGATCTTTTGCTTGACAGGATCTTTGACTTATCACCAGAATCAGTATTCGAACTTTCGGTTCCCTATGAAGGCATTGCCCGGGAGGTAAAAGTCGAAGTATGTGATGCCGATGGCAAGGAACTCGTTTCATGGGACACTTCCAAAAAAGTGGAAAAGCCACTTCCTCAATCCGCCAGAGCGGCCAAAGATCCAAAGGACATCCATACGATAGAGGAACTTTACCTGACAGGTTTGCATATAGAACAGTATAGACATGCTACCTACAGTGTATTGGATTATTACAGTGAGGGACTTCTCAGGGATGAAAACGATGTCAGGTGCAATAATGCCCTAGGGTTACATTTGTTGAGGAGTGGGGAGTTTCACAAAGCGGCAAACCATTTCCAAAAGGCTATCGATACCTTGACCAAATACAATCCCAACCCTAGTGATGGGGAGCCATTTTTCAACAAAGGGATTGCCCTCAAAATGATGGGGAAATATGATGAAGCTTACGATGCCTTTTTCAAGACGTGCTGGAATGCCGCATTCAAAGCCCCTGGGTACTATAACCTAGCTCTGATAGAAACCAGAAGAGGGAATTTTGAATATGTTTTGGAATTGGTAAACAGTGCATTGGTGCATAATTGGCATAACCACAAGGCCCGCCATCTGAAAGCAATTATCCAAAGGAAACTTGATATTACAGTTGACAGGGTGAAGTTTATCGAAGATTCCCTTGAATTGGATAAATTCAACTTTGGGGTGCTGTATGAGAAGTACCTGCTTAGCTCAGAACAAAAAGACAAATCAGGGCTTCAGAATTTGTTGAGGGGTTATGTCCACAATTACATTGAACTTGCATTGGATTATGCGGATGCGGGATTGTATCAGGAGGCCATAGATTTCCTCCATTTATATCTGGAAGACAAGCGGAAAGTCTATCCAATGGTTTTTTATTGTCTGGGGTTCTTTTATGGAAAATTGGAAAATACCGAGCAGGCGGAGGCAAGTTACAGGCAGGCAGCCATCATGCCGTCAGACTATTGTTTTCCAAATAGGCTGGAGGAAGTGATCATCCTACAGGAAGCTATCAAAAGCCAGCCCAAAGATGCAAATGCATTGTACTACTTGGGTAATTTTTGGATGGCAAAGCGTTCATATCAGGAAGCCAAGGATTGCTGGGAGCGATCCTTGGAAATAAATGGGCAATCCCCGCTGGTTTTGAGAAATCTTTCACTCCTCTACTTCAACAAATTTGACGAAAAAACAAAAGCATTGGAGTGCCTAGAAAGGGCTTTTGAAATCGACAATGATTCCCGGCTACTTATGGAATTGGATCAGCTGTACAAGAAGCTGAAGAAGCCAACAGGTTTTAGAATAGCTTATTTGGAGGACAATATGGTGTCAGTGTTGGACCGGGACGATGTATACCTTGAATACATCACCTTGCTCAACCTCAAGGGAGAACACATGAAAGTGTTGAACTGTATTATGGAAAGGACTTTCCATCCTTGGGAAGGTGGAGAGGGCAAAGTGCCCAACCAATATGTCACTGCGCTGCTTGAAATGGCGAAGCTAAATCTTAAGGAAGGCAATTATTTGGATGCCCTGAAATCACTGAAATGTACACTCCAATATCCTGATAATTTGGGTGAAGGGAAGTTGATCGGTTCCTCGGATAATGATATCTATTATTGGATGGGCTGTGTATACCATGAACTGGGGAAAGAAAAGGATGCAAGGGATGCATGGGAAAAGGCGGCACAAGGACCATCTGAACCCTTGCCGGCAGTCTATTACAATGATCAATCTCCCGACAAAATATTGTATCAGGGTTTGGCATTTTTAAAGCTGGGGCAAGCTTCTGAAGCCAACAGCAGATTCAGGAGTTTGGTGGAATATGGGCAAAACCACTATGATGATCATGTTCGGATAGAATATTTTGCAGTCTCATTGCCAGACCTGTTGATCTGGGAAGAAGACTTGAATATTAGGAACCAGATCCACTGTGATTACATGATTGCACTTGGATATCTTGGTTTGGGAGAATTTGGGCAGGCGAATGAACATTTCGATAAAATACTGTCCCGTGATCCCGTACACCAAGGAGCCCATATCCACAGGAAGATATTGGATGATTTTCCCTTATTATAAAATCTGTCTTTTACTTTTTTAGGTTGTTTTTGAATGGTTTGAGAGTAGATGAACTTGAAATTGAGTTGAATTATTATTATAGGGAAACCCCTCGTCTTTAGGCTAAGATTTCAGCGTGCTGTTTCAAGTAAAAAATATTTTGACCCAAAGGTTTAAAAGTACCTTTTTTTAATTATTTTCAAAGCTTAAACCATCCCTACTATGAATAGAAAATTACAATTGAAGTATTGTTCTGTATGCCTAAACAGGAAGTTTGATCCCAACCAGGGAATTATTTGCAAAATAACCGATAAAGCTGCTGATTTTTTAGATACCTGTGCTGATTATCAGGTGGACGAAAACAAATTGAAGGAAGAAAAGGAAGCTGAATTGGTCGAAATGTCAACCCAAGAGCTGTTGACATCTTTACCCCAAGAAATCAAAAATCACCTGAGACAGCATCAGAGTTTTGGCTTTGCTGTATTGGGAGGGATGCTGGCAGCAATTTTTTCGGCTATTCTCTGGGCTGTTATCTCTGTTGCTTTCCAGTATCAAATAGGCTGGATGGCCATAGGTATTGGGCTTTTGGTTGGGTTTTCTGTTCGGTTTTTTGGCGCTGGTATTGACAAGAAGTTTGGCTATTTGGGTGCTGGTATCGCAGTTTTTGCATGCTTGCTGGGGAATTTGTTGACGCAGGTTGGTTTTCATGCCGATCAAGAATCAATCCCATATCTTGAAGTATTGGGCTATCTTACACCTTTGCTCAGTCTTGAAATTATCATGGATAGCTTTGTACCCATGGATTTGTTTTTCTTTGGATTGGCGGGTTTTGAGGGGTACAAGTTTGCATTCAGAACCCTTCCCAGCACCTTGGAAAATGAAAAGGACTATGCACCACAATTTGCAAAATTGAGATTCCCAATGGCAGCTGTTTCAGCCGTTTTGATTGCTGTCTGCCTGTTTATGGTGTCTAGCCATTCGGAAGCAGAAAGGACGAACTTTTATGATTCCGGTAAGGTCTTTTCAAAAGGTAAGCTTTTGCATGGCCTTGCGGAGGGTGAATGGGAGTACTTCTATGAAGACGGAAGTGTTGGTGCGAAAGGCAATTACTCTAATGGTTTGGAAGAGGGCTTCTGGCAATATTATGATGAATCAGGGATGCTCAGTAGCCTTCAACAGTATCACAAGGGATTTTTGCATGGGACTTTTACGACTTATTACAATGAAAACCTGATAAGCCAGCAGGGGGAGTATAAGAATGGGAGAATGGATGGGGAATGGACTACATTCTATGAAGATAAGTCTATCCAAAATAAAGGCAATTATTTCTTGGACATGCCTAATGGTGAATGGGAGTATTTCCATGAAAATGGAAAACTTTACCAGAAAGGCAATTATGAAAGAGGGGAGAAGAGTGGCGTCTGGAAGACTTGGGGTATTGATGGACAAATTACAGAAGAAATCAATCATATTTCTGAAAATGAGGTAGAATGGATCACCTATCGCAACCCAACTGGAAAGCCATCTGTACAAAACGGAAATGGTGATTTCGTTTCCTTTCACCCAAATGGTAAAACTGCAATCTCAGGCACGATCAAGAATAAAAAAATGGAAGGTGACTGGAAGTTCTTTGATGAAAATGGAAAGCACACATCAACGATCCAATACAAAGATAATATCGGAAAGGTATTGACAATCACTGATAAAGATGGTAGTGCTTTGGTTAAAAATGGTGCTGGCAGATTTATAGGGTATTTTGAAAGTGGCAATCTGCAAGATGAAGGTGAATATACAGATGGATTGAAACAAGGCAAATGGACTAGCTATTTTGATGGTGATGATAATCCGGTTCAGGAAATTGCCAATTATAAGGATGGATTGTTGGTTGGTCGGTATGTTACATATTATCCAAATGGGAAGGAACAAATGGTAGGTGGTTATGAAAATGGAATTAGGGATGGGCTTTGGACATGGTTTACGATGGATGGTGATATAGATTCAGAAGTTCGTTTTGCAGAAGGAAAGAAAACCGGCAATCAAATTTTCTATAATGAATTCAAGACAATCGTTAAAAAGGAAAGATATGAAGATGGGGATTTGGTTGAAACCATTATTCCTTGAGAACTTTATGTTTTAACCACAGGGAAGAAATGGGGAGTTGCGTACTACCTTAATAGGGAAGTGTAAATTGATCTATTTGTCAGTACGTTGAAATAAAATAACCAATCCATTGTATTGATTCAATATAAATGAAAAAAGCCCAACCTCTTTTGGGGATTGGGCTTTTTTCATTTATGAATTTTAGTCGATTTGTGCTAGATTAAACATATGTAACTAGGGCAATCCCTTTTAGCCAGAAAATTTCAAGGTGACTAAAAAAGATCAGTCTTAGAATCCGTGTTAACTGATCGTATCTACATTATTACCTAGATTACGGTAATTGATTTTTTCCCGTGGGTTAGTACCATTGAGATACTCTTCCACATTGGTATAGCCGTCGCCATCAGCATCCATAGCGCCATCACTTGGATCATTGGGGTCAAGGTTGTATTTGATTTCCCATTCGTCAGGCATACCATCCCCGTCGGTATCAACAGGTACCTGTGCAGGGTCGAAAGTCAGGTTTGGATAGCCACCTACTTCAGATATGTCATTTATAATACCAGTTTCAGTCATCGGTTTTCCTGTACGTACCATTTCCGTTACACGGATATCTACGGCGTCACGTTTGGGTAAAGTGGCTCCAGCCTTTGCCAAAACTGCCTCATAGGCATCACCAGCAGTATGGTGTGGTGCGACTGGCCAGCCTTCGAATGGGGTATTTACACGGGCTGTGCTTTGCCCATCACTTCCTTCTGGGATGATGGAATCTTTTGTCTCCTTTACTTTCATACCTGCCCAGTTGTTATTGTTCAACTCGTCATTTCCCTCCATGATATTGCCTGCAACATACCATTTTCCGGGACGGTTTTGTTCTTTGGGATACCAATCACCTTCTTTCCAAGCATTGCCAGGTGAGTACATACTGCGCTGTTCGATGCGGGCGAAGACTGCACGCATGTTTTCCCGCGTAGCCGGTCCCGGCTTGAAGTAGTTGTTGATAAGATTGACCATAGAGGTCTCATCACCACCATCTATCGTGCGGTGTTGCCAGTTGAAAAGTACATTGTACCGAAAATCAAACGGTCCCGACATGCCTATTGAAGGATTTCGGGCTGTGTTTGAGGCGAAGAGATTGTGGTGGAATGTGGAAGGGTTTCCGCCCCAAGTAGCTCCAAAAGCATGGTTTTTGGCATTGAGTCCTTCGCTGGAAATGGTCCATTGGATGGTGATATACTCTGATGGATCTTTTATTCGTGTGCTTCCATCATGGGATGGTCTCATGTGTCGGTAAAGCGAAATGTTTTCGTCCATTCCCCAACTGGTGGAGCAATGGTCAATAATAACATGGTGGTGTGGATTGCCTCCAATATTGTCATCTCCTTGTCCTCCGACAGGAATGCCCCGGCGTACTCGTAAGTGGCGGATGATGACATTGTGTGTATTGATATTAAGTGTGCCGGCTATACAAACCCCATCACCTGGAGCAGATTGTCCTGCTATGGTTATGTCAGGATTGTTGATGTTAAGATCTTCATTGATCTTTATCGTGCCAGCAACCCGGAATATCACAATACGTGCGCCTTCAGTTTCTAGGGCATTTCGCAAACTGCCTGGACCGCTATCGTTGAGGTTGGTGACGGCAATGACTTTGCCTCCCCGTCCACCTGTGGTAAACATACCTCCTCCCCAAGCCCCTGGAAATGCTGGGATAACAGCTTCGGGTAATCTTGGAGGGTGGGGTGGGATTTGTCCAACTTCTGGTTGTCTGTAACTTTGATTGGCATTTTGAGCCTGCACGTCGATAGCTGGATATAAAAATGCGAGCAAAAGCAGGGCAGTAATGATGATTTGATAGGTTCTTTTCATTTTAATTGAGTTTTAATTGTCACATGGATATTTCCATTGAACTCTTGTGTTTTGGTTTAGGTGGCTGTCTCAAAATTCAAATTAATATATTGAAGGCCAAATGGTATTTGGGATGTTTTTGTGTCTTTGCCAAATTCTTGGTCGCTTAAGACACAAAGTGTTCAATAATAAAACGAATGTCTTATTTGGCACAAAATAGATAAGCTGATTTGTGAAACTGCCGGGTTTAGTGTTTACTATAATTCAACTTTTTCCTACATACTTAGTTATGATTTTGAAAATAAATAACTATGATATCTGGGATATCTTGATATGCTAAAAATTAGGGTGTGTGGGGCTTTTAACTGGAATATTTCCTTTGGCTAGACAGCACTGTAGTCTACCGGGATTTGAAGGTGATTCGTGTATTGTCAATATAGGATTGATTAGCACTGTGACTTCAAGCTTTCTCCAAAGGAATTTAAAGATACAAAAAAGTCACATAATTAAGTGTAATGTTTACAATTATTTTTTTTGAACCTTGTCTAGGACGTTTTAAATTTCGAATGACAAATTTCATTTTTGGGTTTGCCTGAAATTTTAAACTGCCAATATAATGGTCAAGGAATATTTGGGTTTAGAATCATAATGGCAATTAGTTCATAGACTACTTGATAAATTGTCGCAGTCTTGTCAGTTGATAAGTCTTTATTATAAAAATCCTCCTAATTCATTTATCTCCTCCCGAAGCTCAATCATGTGATTCTTATTGGTCTGATAGTAGTAGCAATCTGTAAGGAAATGGTTACACTTTGGGCTAGGTTATTCATTGGATTTGGTATTGCATATTTATGCTTTCGTACCCAGCGCTTACCATGGAGAAATTGAACCAAGATCCATTCTGAGACATAGACTGATGCTGTTTTGAATTTTGGATGGCTGTTTGCCAAAAACTGTTTTTGTGAGGGGAAATAATCAGTCTTTAATTGTTTTTTGCTTTATCAAATTCGATCAAAAGCATCTTTTATTCTTCCTATCGATGATTTAGTACTTATTGGATATTTAGGATACAGAAGGGCAATTTTTGTCAACTTTAGTGGACCATGGGTAAAGCAATGCCTTTTTGTCCTTTTAAATAATTTCCCACGGTGTTTTTCCGGCAAATTTGACTCGTGGAAATATTGGTTTGGGCATGGGACTATATTCGAATGGCATAGACGTTGCACCCAATCAGTTGAACCAAAAACAAATAAACCATGAGCAAAGTATCTGAAAAAATCAAAGGGAACTGGGAAGAGATCAAAGGTAGACTAAAGCAGGAATATGGTGAGCTGACCGATGATGATCTAAAGTATGTCCAAGGCAAAGAGGATGAATTGTTTGGAAGAATCCATAAAAGGATTGGAAGGCCAAAAGAGGAGCTTGAAAACCTAATCTTTAGAACTGGCCACATTTAAGCCTAGAATGGGAATTTGCTTTATGGCATCTATCAAGGGTCTCGGTTTGCATTGAGCAATATATTAAAATCAAGCCAAGGCTTTTATTGGAGTCAACCATCCGAGGGGGGCTTGTATTGGATATTGTAAAAGTGAAATCCTTGAATTAATCCGATAGCTACATTAACAGAATGTTGGCTGTCCTTTCAAAAGTTGCAAGTAATCTTTTGTTATAAATCTCAAAGGAATGATGATGGAAAATGAATTTGAAGAATTGGTAAAAAACCGCTGGAGTCCAAGGGCTTTCTCTGATAAGGAGATTACCAAAGATGAGATGAGTAGTATTTTCAATGCTGGGAAGCAGGTTGCTACAAGTTATAATGAACAGCCCTGGAAGTTCCTCTTGGTGCAGAAGGGCGAGGAAAGCTATAAGAAATTGCTTCATTGTCTGGATGATTTCAATAGGAAATGGGCAGGAGAGGCTCCCTATTTGGGAATTGCACTCTCGAAGAGAAATTTTGACGGAAACCTAAAGGAAAATCCACATTACACTTATGATACAGGTGCTTTCATGGCAGTAGCATCCCTAGCCGCATTTGATTTGGGTATTTTTATCCACCAAATGGCAGGCTTTTCGGAACAGAAGGTGCAGGAGCAATTTGCCATACCTGAGAGATACCGACCGATCACTTTATTTGCAATGGGAAGGCACGGAAAAACGGAAGATTTACCCGAAGAAATCAAAAAAAAAGAAAGTGCCCATTCATCGAGGAAAAAGCTACAGGAGTTTCTCTTCAGGGATCAATGGGACAACCCTTTTTAGCTTAGTAGACATGGCTGGAACTTTCAAGCACAAAGCAACTGCAAAAGAAGTCAGGAAAATGAAACAAAAAGGTTTTGACCATGACTTTGAGATAAAATCAAAAGGCATCCTTGAGATAGTCGGAGAGGATCAGGGATACCTGCCATCTGAGGTTAAGGTTCGTGATCTCTCTACCTATAGTGGAAATGGGGAAAACTGCGAAAAGATCATTTACGGGATCGAAACCAGCAATGGAATAAAAGGAACCCTTGTCTACCATGAAGGTGATATGGAAGCACGTAGGGTTTTGAACTTCATGGCAAATGTGAAAATAACCAATACCAAGAAAATCATTCGTAAAGAAAAATAAATAAAATGGAAAATCTTAAGAATAAAAAAGTCGCCATTCTGGCAACAAACGGTTTTGAAATGTCAGAATTGGTGAGCCCATTGAGAACTCTGCAAAAAAATGGAGCCAAAGTGGATATCATAGCCCCCAAACTTGGGAAGATCAAAGGCTGGGAAAATGGTGATTGGGCAGAAAGTGTTGAGGTAGATAAAGCATTGGATGAAGTCACTTCTTCGGATTATGATGCATTGGTTTTACCGGGCGGTACACTCAACCCAGATAAACTCAGAATGGACAAAAAGGCCATCAATTTTATTAAGACATTTTTTGATGATAAGAAGATCGTGGCGGCAATCTGCCATGGACCGCAGCTGTTGATAGATGCCGAAGCAGTAGAGAACAGGAAGCTGACTTCATTTCATTCCATCAAAAAAGATTTGGAAAATGCAGGCGCAAGTTGGGTTGACGAAGAAGTGGTCGTGGATCAAGGTTTGATTACCTCCAGGACACCAGAAGACCTTAGTGCTTTCAATAGAGCACTTGTCGAACATCTGACAGAAAGCGATATCAAGGAAGAAGTTTTTCCCCATGGAAATAGCCTTTAACAATTTCAAAGAAAGAAATTCTTTGAGGGTTGTACAGTTTAGGAGGATTGGTCTGTGCTGACACAAACCAAACTTGTGTAGGTTTAAACCCCTGAAGATTTTGGCTAAAAGGGATTCCCCTAAGGATCTTCTAGAAAATTATTTTTCTAGAATTAATGAGTCAAGTTATTTCACCCGAAACCAAAAAGCTGCATTGAAATGGTAAAAAGAACAGATAACCGGATTAAGAACAAAGACCAGTACGAAGCCTTGAGAGACAAGGGCTATAGTAAGTCTAAATCAGCTAGGATTGCCAATACCCCTGTTGATGAAATGGATGAGGGTATGGGTGTCAAATATGAATCCAGAACGAAGAATGAGTTGTATCAAAAAGCAAAACAGGTGGGGATAAAAGGTAGGAGCAAAATGAATAAAAAGAAACTTATAAATGCATTGAGATATAATTGAAACCAATATGTTTTGAAAAACCCCAGAATTGCTTTGGGGTGAACCTGCCAAAAACCGAAATGGCCAGACCAATTTATATGGTCTGGCCATTGTGTTGATGCAATCCCATGAAAGGTTTTTTGGATTGAAGTAGTTGAGTTAAAATTTATTTCCCCATGTTGCCTGCAAACTCTTCTTGCATTCAAAAAAACAGATGATGGCGCCCCCTACGAGTTTCCTGTCAGAAATTGGCTTCGATTGGCTTGGAAGGGATATGTTCCCAAATTGCCAATTTTGTTCCCGCTCCTTTTGGAAATATCGATTATAGGGGCATCATCATCTGTGGGTTGGTTTAGTCCGTTTATCTTCAAAATATAAAAGATTAGGAATCCAAGATTATACTGTTCTCGAATTCGCTGATCCATTTGTTACCAATTATCCAATACACATGCCATTTTGGATCGGAACGGGGTGGGTTATGATAAAAGAGACTTTTGTTCCTGATTTTAGAGCCTCTAATAAAAAAAAGCATGGTTGAAATCAACAAAGGGGGATTTTCTAGAGCTTGCTATATATGACAGATGTTGCAAATTGTCCACAATCCGTAACTTTCAAGAGTCAATCATTGCTATGGGCAACAGTCTGTTAATTGGCTTTTATGCTTTCTTTCTTTTTTTGTCGGTTTCCTTTTTCTTCCTATCAACGGCTATCAGCCCCATTACGACATAGGAAATGGCAATAATCCCAGTAATCAAAACAACTAATTCAATTTCCATGGTTTCAGAATTTTTAAAGTTAAAATTTGAAATACCAGACAACTTAAGATATCCCTCATATTTGAATGCCACAATAAGCCAGCAGTCTGATAAGTACTTTATATAAAAACTTTAAATTACAAGTTTGGTGCTGGTTTTGACTGAATAGGTATTTGTTACAATGATTTTGTAATCGTCAAGTAAAGCTAAAATACAGAGATACATGAATTCTAAGAATAATTCTTCGCTTATAATAATCCAAAAATTTTGCATTGAAAACAATCTGACTTTAGCGGTCTCAGAAAGTGTATCTGGTGGCAACCTCCAATCCTTGGTATGCAGCTCCAAACAGGCAGGGCTTTTTTTTGAAGGTGGGATTACCCTATACAATTGCCGGCAGAAAAACCGTTTTTTTGGTTTCCAGGAAGATGAGTGCATGCCAATAAATGGCGTCTCTGCAAAATTTTCCAAGATTATGGCCAATAAGACCTGTGGGCTTTTTGGTTCGGATATAGGTATCAGTCTTACCGGATTTGCCTCGCCTATTTCCAAATTCAATGTAAATATCCCATACGCATTCGGGTCTATATCCTTCAAAGGAAAAGAGGTGTTTTCGGGTATGCAAAAGGGGACTGAAGAGGAGGCATCAATACTCAGGGAATTGTATTCAAAATGGATTATTGATGAACTTGCTGCAATAATCAAACATCGACACTGGGATCTAAAATAGAATAGATTAGGTATCGATTTTGGATTCAACAATTATATGACTATCCGCTTTCTTTTGCACCGCCAAACAATAGGTTGTTGGATGTACGGTTTGATTTATGTAGACCTTGCCACAGGTGCGGAAACTGTTGACATGTATCTGTAACTTATAAAGGCACTTCTTACCCAATATGCATCATTGCGGATACCCATTAACAATTATGATTGTTGAAAGGATGACTCTAAGTCTTTAAGCTAAATTAATTTACAATATTTACCCACGTATGTTGCAGTGTGGTTACATTCGACCCGATTCGGGAATTGAATGCCCCACCCAATTTGAGCAAATAGTGAGAATGAATAGGGTATATTGTACTTGTGGAAGAAAGGCTTGATTTTTTTACCAGTAACAAACAAAAATATACCATGTTTATATTTTTACAGATGATCAATATAGGTTGGCGGAGCTTTTGCATCCTGATAAATGATTATCCATTTGTATTGGATGTTATTTGCGGATTTGGGATGATGGAGAAATATAAATATTTCGGCTTGTATACGGAAGCCATTCCCAATCTCGGAGGATTCTGACTACAATCCAAAATACGCTGGTTAAATCTAAATTATCATCATGTAACCTACCATTTAGCTTTTGTCAAAATGGAATCAAAACAACAAATTATGAATAAGCCAAGAAAATTTCCAGAACAAAGTCAAGACCTTCCAGGTGAAGAAGGGAAAATGAATCCAGAACCTGAAGTGATAAGGGAATCCTATAGGGGAAGTGGAAAATTCAAGGACAAAAATGTATTGATAACAGGTGGTGACAGTGGAATAGGGAGAAGTGTTGCAGTACATGCTGCACGGGAAGGTGCAAACATTGCAATCATATACCTAAGTGAAGAGGAAGATGCGCAAGAGACGAAAAGATTGGTAGAAATGGAAGGTGCGGGGTGCCTGCTTTTGAAAGGGGATATCAGGGATCGTGGATTTTGCAAATCAGCTTCAAAAGAGGCAATAGATACATTGGGTAAAATCAATGTATTGGTAAACAACGCAGCTGTCCAATATCCCAAAAACTCAATACAGGAGATTGGGGAGGACCAGCTGAAAGACACTTTTGAAACCAACATATATTCGTTTTTTTACATGGTACAGGAGTTGCTTCCGTATATGGAGGTAGGCGACAGCATTATCAATACGACTTCCATCACAGCCTACCGGGGAAGCGACCATCTTGTTGATTATGCGAGTACCAAAGGAGCCATTGTTGCCTTTACAAGATCATTGGCCAAAAACCTGGCAGACAAAGGGATTAGGGTGAACGCAATAGCTCCAGGACCAATATGGACACCATTGATAGTTGCTACATTTGATGATATAGAGGATTTTGGTCAGGACACACCAATGAAACGCGCTGGTCAGCCTTCGGAAGTAGGCCCTGCTTTTATCTTTTTGGGTTCGGAAGACAGCAGTTATGTCACAGGCCAGGTACTGCATATCAACGGGGGTGAAGTGGTCGGGGGGTGATTTGATGCTGCTTTCCAAAGCTTGGCAAGATTGATGGATGGGTGTCATTTCCGGATTCTAACCAGGCCTTTTTATTATTGAAGCATTGCTTCTATCTCATGGATTTTTGAAAATGGGATAGCTTCCCCGTAGCCACTCAAGCCAGACTGTTTTAGGTTTTGGCAGTATTACTTGAACCCATCTGACATAGCATCTCTAATCTGGTTGTATGCCCTGAATAATTGGTTCTTGACTGTTTTGATGGAGAGATTCAGTTGGCTGGCAATTTCTTGGTATTTATAGCCTTTTATTTTGTGGAGGATGAGTATTTCTTTTCTTTTTTCAGGAAGATTGTCCATGGCTTTTTTCAGCTCTTGGAGTAGGTCTTCGTGCCGGTCATCGTCTGTATCATTTTCATATATTTGGGTAAATAGACTATCTGATAAAGAAATGTGATCTTTCTCGACCCGGTATTGGTTCACGAAATCATTGTAGCATGCCCGGTAAAAATAGCTTTTGATGGATGTGGTAATCCCCAAATTGGATCTTTTTTCCCATACCTTCACAAATACCCCCTGAACGATATCTTCGGCTTTCCCCTTGTCATTTGTCAAACCCAATACGTAGATTACCAGTTGGTCATACAAATTGTCAAAGACAAATCTGAAAGCCTTTTCATTGCCTTTTTTTATATCACCTACTAATATGAAAGTATTGTTAAGGGAATAATCCATACAAGGGCTAGATTGAATATTTTTATAAAGATTGGGTGATCTGTGAATAACAAAATAAAAAAAAATAAAAATCAGAATGGGCTTTTTTCTAAGTTTTTTGTCTTAGGCGTATAAAATCAATTGTCAATTAAAAAATAAACCTATTAAAATCAGGCAAAAGCGAATTATGAAAGAAGATAAATTTTATACACTGTTGATTAAGTTTTTCTCGTCAGATTTAACCGGATCTGAACGCAAACAGTTGGATGAATTTCTATTGGACAAAAAAAACCAAGAAGAGTTTGCCAAACTTGCCCTGTTGAACAAAAAAACACATGAACTTCTACACGACCAAAATACGGATAAAGAGGCTGTGTTTGAAAGGTTGGTAGGTAAACAACCTAAAAACAGGATTTTTGATCCAAAAGTATTGCTGAGATATGCAGCTGTATTTTTGATAGTCTTGATGGCTGGTTATGGCTGGTACTCCAAAGTTTCGGTTCATGGGGTTTTCGATAGCCAAGAGGTGATAACACTTCGAATGTCCGACGAATTGGTCAAGACTATAGATGACGGAGACAATTTGGCTTTTCAAACCAACACAGGTGTAGCTATAAGTCAAGTTGGGGATACGATCAAATATTCCAGTGCATTCGAAGCAACTGAAGTTGTCTATCATGACTTGCTTGTGCCACATGGTAAGACAGCTGCACTTCAATTGAGTGATGGTAGTGAAATCATCTTGAATTCAGGGTCTAGTTTGAGATTCCCCGAGAATTTCCGAAAGGGGGGAAATAGGGAGGTTTATCTAACAGGAGAGGCTTTCTTTAAAGTGTCGGAGGATAGTTCCAGACCTTTCATTGTGAACGCTGACAATGTGAATATAAGGGTCTTGGGGACTCATTTTAATGTCAATTCCTATAACGGGAATAATTCAATTGAAACCATTTTGGTAGAAGGGAAGGTGGGTTTGTATATGAACGATGAGGGTTATTCGGAAGAAAGCACTGTAGTCTTGCTGCCGGGCATGAGAGGTAGAAGCAATGTTGGAAATGGCAGCTTTGTGGTTGATAAGGTAAATGTAAAACCTTATACCGCTTGGCTTGAAGGAGAGCTGATTTTCCAAAGCGAAACCTTCTCCAAAATTACCCAAGTGCTTGAAAGGAAATATGCTGTGGAAATAGACCTCAAAGATGAGCGATTGAGCCAGCAGAAGTTTGTGGCAAAATTCAAGGAAGAATCCCTTGACCAAATTCTGGAATCATTACAGGCAAGTTACCCATTCAACTATAAGATTATTGGCAAAAATAAAATAGTCATTACAAAGTAAGCGGAAAACAAATGTTCAACGAAAATCAACCAATATGAATTCTCCACCGGAATAAAAAAGAAATCGGGAAATGGTGCAACATTTCCCGATGAAGACAGAACGAATCTTAAATTTCTTCAAGACACCATTCAACCATTACAAAAGTATGAAAAATCTCGACAAATTATTGAGGTATTATTCTAATGCCCATAAACTAAAACCAAAAATCAAGTATACAGTATTATTTTTTCTTCTGTTTTTGGTAAGAATCCAAGTGTATTCATATTCCCAAGACACAAAAATTGTTTTAAATCTCAGCCAAGCAAGCTTAGAGGAACTGTTTGCTTCCGTAGAGGAGATTACACATTATAAGTTCCTTTACCACCTTGGGGATTTAGACCTAGACAGAAAAATCGACGTACAAGCCAATGGAAAACCTTTGGACAAAGTACTCGATGAAGTCTTCCTTGATACCAATATCCAATATGCACTTATAGGTAGGCAAATAGTCTTGACTGTAAAGGACGTAAGGGAAAAAGAGGTACAAAAGACTCCTGTTGTAAGGAAAAATATTACCGGGGTCGTCCGGGATGAAAAGGGAATCCCATTGATAGGTGTGACTATCATCATCAAGGGATCCAGCAAAGGTGTCGTTTCAGGTAATGATGGAAGCTTTAGGATAAATGCCAATTCCAATGATGTCTTGATCTTTTCATTCATTGGTTTTGAAAAGCAGGAAGTATTGGTGGGAGATCAAAGCCAGTTAGATATAATACTGAAGGAAGCCGAAAATGAACTCGGGGAGTTTGTGGTCGTCGGCTATGGTGAAACCAAACGCTCAGACCTTACAGGTTCTGTAGGATCGGTAGATTCGAAAGACATCCAGCAACTCAGGGTACAAACTGTAGATCAGGCATTGATAGGGAAAATATCCGGTGTACATGTATCATCCCAATCAGGTGGGCCGGGAAGTGGTGCGATTGTCCATGTCAGGGGACTGAGCCAACTTATCGGTGATAACCAACCACTGTATGTGATCGATGGGGTACCTGTAGTCATTAACCCAAGGTTTGGAGATGTGGGGAGTATCGGTGTTTTTGGAGACCGTGAAAACCCCTTGTTGTCTATCAATCCGGATGATATAGAGCGTGTAGATGTATTGAAGGATGCATCTTCTGCCGCTATCTATGGCTCTAGGGCAGCCAATGGCGTTGTTCTTGTGACCACCAAAAGAGGGAAGCGTAACCAGAAACCAAAATTGGATTTCTCAACTATGACGACCGTACAAAACCCCTTGAATACGTATGATGTCTTAAATGCGAGTCAATACAGGGATTTTCTTGTTGCCCAAGGTCAGGATCAAGCGGTTGATTTTGGCAATGCAGATACTGATTGGCAGCGGGAGATTGTGAACCACAATGCCATTTGGACACAGCATAACTTGAGCATTTCAGGTGGGACTTCAGATATCAATTATTTGGTTTCCGGAAATGTATCAGACCAAGAAGGGGTGATGCTAGGAAATAAATTTTCCAGATACAACCTTTCCAGCAGCCTTGATGCGGACATCACAGAAGAGCTTAGAATTGGTTTTAATTTTAGTTACAACTATTCAGTCAACAGACAATCTGGTTTAGCTTCAATCGCAACTGGGGCATTTTATAGGCCAGACCTCCCAGTATTCAATGAAAGTGGACAATATTCATCCTCACCAAGTGTTTATGGTTTTGCAATAAGAAATCCAGTTGGAGACCAGGGAAAAGTAAGAAACCATGCGGTTTCCAGGAATGTTTTGGGAAATGTTTATGGAGAGTACAAGATAATTGAGGGCTTGCGCTTTAGGTCACAATTGAGTCTGAATCTTAACAATGACAGAAGTTCGATCTTCAACCCTTCGTTCACTACCACAGCTTTGTTTAGAAGCATGTTTTATGGGACAAATGGGGCTTTGATGGATGTACAGCATAATTTTGGGTTCAATAAATCCTGGGCAAACACGTTGAACTACAACAAAAATTTTGGGGGGAATCATACCATTGACGCTGTAGCAGGGATCTCCTGGGATCATTCAAGGCTTGACCTCGAATCCCAAGAATACTCAGACTTTCCGGATGATGAGATTTTGGTCGATATCAGATCTGCCAACCAATTTGTCCGGGCAACTAGTGATGTGAATGAAATGGCCTTGAATTCACTCTTTGGAAGGGTCAACTACAATTTTCAAGACAGGATTTTGGCTACATTGACAGCCCGTTACGATGGTTCTGTGAAATTTGGACCTGAAAACCAATGGGGTTTCTTTCCATCTGGAGCAGTTGCCTGGAATGTTCACAATGAAGGGTTTTTGAAGGATGTCAGCTTCTTGGATCAATTCAAGTTAAGGGCAAGTATGGGACGTACGGGATCTGATAATTTACCTTCTTTTTCCTATTTGGCATACTACAGGGCCTTGGGAAATGGTGATTCGAGGTATAACAATATCAATGGGATCGTAGTGGAAGGTGTACCAAATTCAGCCATAAGATGGGAGCAAACAGAGCAGTTGGACTTGGGTTTGGAATTTGGATTGTTCAACAATAGGATTTACGGTGAGGTGGTCTATTTTCAAAAAAACACCAATGGTATCATCTTGATGGTGCCACTTCCAGCCCAGACTGGTTCTTCCCGTTGGAATGCCAATATTGCAGATGTCACCAATAGGGGATGGGAAATAGGCGTTGGTAGTGATATAATCAGTAAGCCGGGATTTAGGTGGAATTCATCCTTCAATATTTCTTTTATAGAAAACAAAGTAGTAGCGCTCCATGGGGGCACTACCACAGCATTTGGAAGTGCTGGCATATTGGAGGGACAACCTATGGGGGTAATCATTGGCTATGATGTGGTTTCTATAGCTCAAAGTAGCGAAGAGATCAATGCCTTGAATGCAGGTGCTTCCGATGGCAGATATCAAAATGGACTGAACCAACCTGGAGATTATATATACAGGGATATCAATGGTGATGGCAAGATTACCAACGATGACCGTATACCACTGGGAGACATCAACCCTGATTTTTTTGGAGGCTGGAACAATACTGTAAGGTATAAAAGCTTTGATTTTATATTCAACTTTAACTTTGTTAAGGGGGTTGACCGATTATGGGAAAGAGGTGCAAACCAATTTGCATTTGTTAACCCTTTCAATAATGTAACCACACATGTAAATGACACTTGGACCCCAGAGAATGTGGATGCCCAATTTGCACGGATGGGCTCTGCTACCCATGGTACTTCTGTGCCAACCAGTAGAAATGTCATGGATGCTTCCTATATCAAGCTGAGAGCTATGTCAATAGCCTATAACATTCCCGATAGATGGCTGTCTAAAACGAAGATTCATCGGGCACAAATCTCCCTAAGTGGAAACAATCTGTTCGTCATCACGAAATATCCTGGACTTGACCCCGAAAGTGTAAATGCCCAACGTGGAGGTTCAACTGTAGATCTGGTCAGGGATGGTGGTTTTGCCTATCCCCAAATGCGAAACTTTTCTATAGGTGCTAAATTGAGTCTGTAACAAATCTTTAAACATTGTTGACTATGAAAATCAAATTATATACATATATCTGTTTGGTGGGTTTGTTATCCATCTGTTTATCTTCCTGCGATTTGGCAAGGGACCTGGAAAGTTTTAATCCAAATTTTGCTTTGGATGCCGATGAGGCGATAGTAAATGAAGCCAGTGCCGAATTGGCCCTAATTGGCGTTTATTCTGGTTTTCGACAAAGGAGTAGTGGATCTGGAAATCCAGAAATATATTTGATTCCATCCTTGATGAGTGGAGTACTGACAAATACGCTCTTCAATACAGGACAGGAAGCATTGGGTTTTATAAACAACGAACCCATACCTGTGAATGCCAGTACGTCCTTGGGGGCATATGCTCGCATGTATGATATAATCAACCGATGCAATTGGCTTATTGAAAAAGTTTCGCCGTTGCCGGAAGATGTGTTTGTGACTCCAGGTCGAAAGACTCAGATTATAGCAGAGGCCAAAGCAGTAAGGGCAACTGCCAATTTTTATTTGTTGCGTCTTTTTGGACAGTTTTATGATGTTGGCTCCAAGTATGGAATTACCTTAAGATTGGAGCCTGCCCGCTCCAGCGAAGCCTTTCCAAGAAATACTGTTGGGGAAGTTTATGATGCAATACTTTCGGATCTGGATGAGGCAATTGCAGATGCTCCGGATTTGAGGACGAGGTTTTTTACCAACAAGACCTATGCAAAAGGCTTGAAGGCAAAAGTAATGCTGTACAAAGGGGACTATCAACAAGCAGCTATGCTTGCCAAGGAAGTGATTGATGGCACAGGGGATACTTTTCGTCTGGCGACTGATTATGCTGGGATATTTCAAGGTCAAACCCCTTCATTATTTGAAAGTCCAGAAGTGATTTTTGGCTCCAAAGGTGAACCTCAAGGTGGACTTGGAATTGGGAATTTCATAGGTGGATATTGGGCTGCGATAGATCCTTCTTATCTAGCTGATGCACAGGTGTCTACCACAATTGGGACGCAAAGTATTGATCTTGATGGAGGAAGGATACCTTCATTGACTTTCGATAATAACGGCACGCTAGATACCTACAAGTATAGTGATGCTGCTAGCGGTCAGCTGTATGAGATGATTTACCATTTGAGAATGTCGGAAGTGTATCTGATATATGCTGAGGCCAATGCCCGTAGCAATAATAGTGTGACTCAAGATGCCTTGGATGCTCTCAATGCAATTAGGATCAGGGCAGGAGCTACGTCAACGGGTGGTGATGGTTTTGAGACCTATCCAGCTACAATTTCTTATGAGCAGTTTCTCGAAGCTGTTCGGAAAGAAAAATGGGCCGAGTTGGGCTTGGAAACTGGAGAGGAATGGTATGATTTGGTACGCTACCATTTTGTCGATGGCTTTGATGTTACTAAAGTGAAGTCTACTGCTACAAATCCAAACAAGTACATTTTGCCGATTGATGTGGTCAATATCGAATCAGGTGGCAATGTCGTGGAACAAAATCCAGGTTATTGATTTTCCAAAGGGAAAACTGAAATTTCAAACTAAGAAGAAGTAAATCTAAATAAATGATTATGAAGGATATAAAAAGTGTTTTAAGTGCGTTGTTCCTGGCCGCTCTGGCAAGTTGTCATCCTGGCAAAGAACAAATTCCAGAAAACACCTTCTTGATAGAAGGAAGTGTCGCTGGATTGGATAGTGCGGAAGTGAAGATTGTCTCCAATGATATGATTGAGAGATCTTCGACTACCTTGGATTCGACCATGATTGTCAATGGGAAATTCACCCTGAAAGGGGATATGGATTCTCCGAGGGACTTGAATATGCTGATTGTCACTGATGGAATGACCTATTATGCCAATGTGAAGGCAGACAAAAGCATCATGGAGATAACATTGGATACTGCTAAATATGATCGGAAATCAGGGAGTTTTATCTTGCTTACACCTAAAGTGAAAGGTTCAAAATTCCACGAGGACTATGAATCATATGAAGCTTTGATCGAACCATTTAAAAAAGATCTGTATAAACTATCGAGTACCTATGATGAGTTGGGTGAAAAGTACAGAACTGCCAAAAAGCTCGAAAACAGTGAGGAAGAAGAGTTGTATAAGGAAGAAATGGAGCAAGTGAAATTGGAAATGGAGCCATTCAGGGAAAAAATCGATTCGGTAACCAACCATTTTATTGAAAATGATTTAGGAAACCAAGTTTCAGCCTTTTTGATGTCCACAAAAATATCAAGCTATAAGCTTGACAGATCAGTGGATTTGTTTGGCAGGATGCCAGAGGATGTAAAAGGAGGGTTTTACGGAAAATCAATTGAAAAACAGCTTGAAAAGTTGAAAAAGGCTTCCCCAGGTGCAGAAGCCTCACTATTTGAGACTACAGATATCAATGGTGAAGAGTTACGCTTAATAGATTTTAGAGGGCAATATGTCTTATTGGATTTTTGGGCAAGTTGGTGTGTGCCTTGCAGGAAAGGAAATCCGCACTTGATCCAATTACATCAAAAATACCACGATAAGGGATTTGAAATCATTGGTATTTCCGATGATGACAGCAACCATGATGCTTGGAAAAAGGCTATTGAAGTTGATAAAATTGGGATTTGGAAGCATGCGTTGAGGGGCTTGAAAATAGATAGAACCGAGGGGTTTAAAATATTGGAAGATGCTATCTCTGAAGGGTATGACATCCATTTTCTTCCTACCAAAATACTGATAGATCCCCAAGGAATCATCATCGGAAGATTTGGTAGCGAAGAAGAAGAATTGGACAAGTTATTGGAAGAAATATTCGAAGCATGACCATAGATTCCGTTTTGGACACCATGAACACCTGTTTTCAAAACAATGCCAAACTCATTGAACTCAATTCAAAAAAATCAAATAGCAATCACCATGAAATATATCTTGATATTATTACTCCTTTTCTGCTCTCCTGTCTTTGCACAAGAGGAAAACAACCATTATGAAGCTTTGTTAAACTCGGAAAATGAATCCGATAAAAAGCAATTGAAAAAAGAGCTTTACCAGTTGTTGGATAGCGAGGAAGAGGAAAACTGGATTACCGCATTCCAATATTTCCATAAACTTGACGATAGAAAGGTTGCTGATTCCATCAATGTTGCAATGGTAGAGAAATTTCCTTTGGGCATAATGGCGAGAAACCAAGATCTCAGGAAGATCATGGGGGAAAAAGATGCTCAAAGCAAAGAAGCTTTGTTCCAAACGTTTATGGAAACTTTTCCTCCTGAGAATTTCAAGGATGGAAGTATGATTTATGATTATGGTCTCAACTCACTTGCCACAACTTTAGCTTCAGCAAAGAACAGTGATAAAGCAATCAAATATGCACGAATGGTTGAGCATCCGATGATGAGCAGTAATACATTTGTTCAGGTTGCAGACATTCTTATGACCAATGGTCAAAGGGAACTGGCAACAGAACTTTACGTGGAGACAATAGAAAAGACAAAGGATTATGTGGATAAAGCTGATCCAAATAATGAAGAGTTTGCATATGTCAAAATGGGATTGGCTGGTTTTATGGATAAGTATGCGGGGATTTTGCTGGAAGATGGCAATGCGGAAAAGGCATTGACATATTTGGAAAAAGCCCATGAAATTAGTGATGAGAAAGGAAAGGTGAATCTGAACGGGAGGTATGCCAAAGTCTTGACTGCACTTGGAAGGGAAAAAGAAGCATTTGAAAAACTTGCAGAGTCCTATAGCCATGGGTTGGCAACTGAAGAGATGAAAGAAGACATGAAGGCTTTGTATTTCACATACCATGAAAATGGTGATTATGCAGCTTATATTGAAAATTTGGGTAAGCAGTTAAAAAGCAAACTGCAGGTTGAGCTGGCCGAGATAATGATGGATGAGCCAGCACCGCAATTCTCTTTGAAAGATTTGGATGGCAATACTGTTTCTCTGGCTTCTTTGAAGGGAAAGGTAGTGATCATTGATTTTTGGGCAACTTGGTGTGGTCCATGTATAAAATCATTTCCATCTATGAAAAAAGCCGTAAACAGATTTGCAGAGAATCCTGATGTTGCATTTTTGTTTGTTCATACTTGGGAAACAGATAAAGACCCTATCAATAGTGTGAAGCAATTTGTCAGCGATAATGATTATCCATTCCATGTATTGATGGATCTTAAGAATGAAGATGGGAAAAATGAAGTAGTCAGCGCATTTGGAATCAGCGGGATTCCAACAAAAATCATCCTAGATAAGGAAGGGAATATCAGGTTTAAGGTGTCTGGATTTTCTGGAGGAGAAGATGCTGCAGTGGAGGAGATCGCCATGATGATAGATTTGATAGGTTAAATCCATATAACGGTGAGCAACGAGCATGGAGCTCACCGTTATATTACCCTATTAAAATTACCAGGATTCGATTATCGGAAGTCCAAGTTTCTGGCTTCTAATAAAATCAACATTATGATTATCCGCAATGGCACCAGTAGTTTAAATTATGCATATGTAATCATGCGGATAATTGTCAACAGTCGACGGTTGACAGTCAACTTGCGCTGGAAACAATATGGATACATTATTTTAAATGGCTACTGGTAAGAAAGCGGATATACATAATCAACATTTATAACATTAGAATAAACAAGCCATTTTTCATTAAAAAAGGTGGCCTAGAATAATTATGCCATGATTTCACGAGAAATATCGAGCTCAGTCTGTCTTGATGATAGACTCAAATCCAAATTTTCCCACCTCTGGAAGTTGGTGGGCAACACACCTATGCTGGAAATCCAATGCGTGTACAAAGGAAAAACGAGAAATATATATGTGAAGTGCGAGCAGTATAACCTGACAGGAAGCATCAAAGACAGGATGGCACTTTACACACTTCACCAATCTTACAATACCTGCCAAATTTCCCCATGGGATGTGATTATCGAAGCCACATCTGGAAATACAGGAATCGCTTTTGCAGCCATCGGAAAAGCACTTGGACATCAGGTGGAGATCATTATGCCGGATTGGCTCAGCAAAGAGAGGATCGATATCATCAAGAGTTTAGGGGCAAGAATCCGCTTGGTAAGTAAGGAAGATGGAGGTTTTTTGGGATCTATCTCTATGGCAGAAGATGACCATAAAAACCGTCCAGGCGTATTTCTTCCCAAACAATTTGAAAACAGATACAATGTGGAAGCCCATCAACGAACTACAGGTTTGGAGATTTTAGGACAGTTGGAAGGAATTGGAAAGATAGCGGATGCCTTTGTCGCAGGTGTGGGTACTGGAGGGACGGTCATGGGGGTTGGAAAAAGCCTGAAGGAAGCTAACCCAGAAGCAAAGGTCTATCCATTGGAGCCTGCTGAGTCTCCCACTTTATCAACTGGCTACAAGGTTGGCAGCCATAGAATACAAGGTATATCCGATGAGTTTATTCCATCTATTGTCCAACTGGATGATCTGGAGTCTGCCATCAGCGCCCATGATGGGGATGCCATCATTGTGTCACAGATGTTGGCTTCTCAGTTAGGTCTTGCAGTGGGTATTTCTTCCGGGGCCAATTTTATAGGAGCACTGAAAGTACAAGAATTTCTGGGAAATGATGCTACTGTAGTTACTGTGTTTCCCGATTGTAATAAAAAATACCTCAGCACAGATCTGATGAAAACCGAACCGGCAATTTCTGGATACTTAAGCAAAGAACTATCCTTTGTTGGTTATTCCAGTGTGGAAAGAAGGCCTGTTTCCAGCCAGTATTCAGATACTTTGATAGAAAACCTTTAAGCAGTAAACATATGAAGTATATAAAAAATATATTGGTGATTTTGGTTGCTTGGGCAATATGTCCGGGAAATCTTTATGCCCAAATGCACAATCCTGTAAAATGGGACTATGAAGTGGACGAAAGCAAGATTCAGGAGGGAATTGCAGTCTTGAGATTCAAGGCATCATTGGAAGATGGATGGCATATATATTCCCAAAACATAGAAAAGGGTGGCCCAGTACCTACCAATTTCCGATTCAAGGAAAGTACCCAATTTAAGCTGCAGGGAAAAGTAAAGGAAAAAAGTAAGGCGGTGACTAAGTTTGAAGATCTCTTTGGCATGGAAATCAGCTACTTTGATGGTGAGGCCCTTTTCGAACAGGAGATCAAGTTGCTGGGAAACCAAGTGAAGGTAGAAGGGTTCGTGGAGTTTATGGTCTGCAATGATGAAAATTGCCTTCCTCCAAACCAAGTGTCTTATAGTTTTGATTTGAAAATGCCGCAAGAAGCAGCTGTAGGGGTTGAAAGTTCTCCAAAACATGAAGAAGATCCTGATCATTCAGAAAAGCTATCAGAACCAATAGAAAATACACAAGAACTGGATTCATCCAGTGTATTTGTGGCAGATGCAGAAACGATAGTTGAATCGCAGACACTTAGTAATGATGAAAGTAAGAAAGATGCTAAAAGATCACTGTTGAGCATCTTGATAGCGGGCTTTTTGGGAGGACTTGCGGCATTGCTGATGCCCTGTATCTTTCCGATGTTGCCCTTGACGGTAAGTTATTTTACCAAAAGCAATGACAAGGGCTCCGCTGTAGGCAAAGCCCTGATCTATGGGGCGTCGATCGTGGTGATCTATGTGCTTTTGGGGCTGGCGATCACGGTGGTATTCGGAGCGGACGCCCTGAATGCACTGTCGACCAATGGGGTATTCAATTTCTTCTTTTTCCTGCTTTTGGTTGTGTTTGCGGCATCCTTCTTCGGGGCATTTGAGTTGACCCTGCCACATTCCTGGGGCAATAAACTGGACCAAAAATCCGATAAAAGCGGTTTGGCGGGGCTGTTCTTTATGGCGGCAACCTTGGCGATTGTATCATTTTCCTGTACCGGCCCCATCATCGGGACATTGCTGGTGCAAGCCGCAAGCATGGGGGAATACCTTGGCCCAGCAGTGGGGATGTTGGGATTTTCGGTGGCTTTGGCAGCACCTTTTGCATTGTTTGCCCTATTTCCCTCCTGGCTGCAATCCCTCCCCAAGTCTGGGGGATGGCTGAACAGTGTCAAGGTTGTTTTGGGTTTTCTGGAGTTGGCGCTAGCGCTGAAGTTCCTCTCCAATGTGGACTTGGCCTACCATTGGGACTGGTTCGATAGGGAGGTGTTTTTGGTACTTTGGATTTCGATTTTCGGATTGTTGGGCATGTACCTGTTGGGCAAGATCAGGTTTGCACATGACAGCCCGGTGGAGTATGTCTCTACGCCCAGGATATTTCTGGGTATCATAGTAGTCGCATTTACGATCTATATGGTTCCCGGGCTCTGGGGAGCACCGCTCAAGTCCATATCGGCATTTTTGCCACCCCAGCATACACAGGACTTTGACCTGTATACGCCGACGGTAGGGGGGATCCCTGCGGGCCAGGCACATTCGGGGACATCTGGTCCCCAGAGAAAATATGCAGGGCTGTTTCATGCCCCGCTGAACCTGGAGCCATTCTTTGACTATGAGGAGGGGATGGAATATGCCAGGCAGGTGGGCAAACCTGTATTGATTGACTTTACAGGCCATGCCTGTGTCAACTGCCGGAAGATGGAGGCCAGCATCTGGCCTGATCCGCAGGTGCTAAAGCTTATCAGGGATGAGTATGTATTGATCCAGCTATATGTGGATGACAAAACCAGCCTGCCGGAAGAGGAGCATTATGTGTCTGCCTTCAGCGGCAAGAAGATCAACAGCATCGGCAAAAAGTGGAGCGATGTGCAAGCCCAGAAATTCAATTCCAACTCCCAGCCTTACTATGTGCTGATGGATCCCAAAGGGAAAAAGGTGCTGGTGGATCCCGTAGGTGCGATTTATGATGTGGGAGGCTACCGTGATTATTTGCAAAGTGGGATAGCTAATTTCAGTAATGTATAACCCAAATATAGTTTAACGATAGGTGAAAGGCAGCTGGAATGTTCCAGCTGCTTTTTTTAGAATAAATCTACCTTGGGTATACCTGGCCGTAAAACCGCTCCTTTCCAAAAAATTCTTCGAAGGTTTGAACTTAATCACCTTGGTATGTGTCCGCACAGATCATTCCACCAAATTGGACAACTCTCGAAGTTTATCAGTTTGAAATTGTTAAAAGCAATTTCCCTGTTATCCTTGATTTTAAGGAATGATTTTAAATATCAAACCAACTTTTTCTCCCCAAACGATAATTTCAAATTCAACCCATCTACCACCCTTTCATGTCTGAAAACAAAGGATTTGTTTAGGTAGTAATCTTTTAATGGCTTGTTATTGGGAAACATTGTCAATCTTAGATATTCGGCGTTTTCATTTTTGGCGAATTCTTCTGCAAAACCAATGAGACAACTACCATAGCCTTTTCCCTGATGATTGGGTGATGTCGCCAAAAGGGTAAAATAATATGCTTTGCTATCGGGGCTTTCCCATTTTTCCATGTCACTGGCATCGAAAAAACTTGGTGGTACTTGTGATATGTTAATTGTCCCAACCACTTCATTGTCGACTAGTAGGAGAAACATTTCATTGGACCGAATTATATCAAGAACTTTGTCTTTTGTATATCGATCCCAGTTATTCATTCCCTTTTTTCTTAGATCAATGGCGCATTGGTTGATTACGCTAAATGAGCTTTCCAGATCTGTTGTTTCGGCTTTTTTTATTTCCACCTTGGAGGCTTTTATAGACTTTTTTCTGTTGATCAATTTATCCAAATTTTTCGTTTTATAGTTTCGGAAAGGTGTCGTTGATTTTTTCCTTTATGTACGTCCAATTTTTTGCATTATCAAATTCCCATTCTAAAGTCTTCTACACTCTTCGATGTCAAAGAGCATTCCTCAAATGCCACACTTGAACCATCGCCAATAGGTGATTGGCTTCCCAATCCTATCCAAGTCTCTTCGGGGTAGTCATTGCGGAATAAGCGGACCAACTGCCAGTTTTCCTTGTCCAATGAATAGTAAAAGCCCATGGTTTTACCATCAGAGGAAATTTTCATATACACGTTTTCGCTTTCTACGATATCATGGTTGTTGTCATCAGAGGTGCCAATCGTCCTTACTGTCACGATCCGTGTTTTCATACGCTCGTCTTTCTCAAATGCAAATTTAAGCCAAGACTTTGGGTTTTGGTATATATACAAAGTACCTGCATCATAGACATCATTGAATGTTGGGGTAACTTTGGCAGTGAATGTAAAAGGCTTGGTGTTGTCTATTTTTGTAAGCAAGACAGGTGCACTGTTGTTCGAAAGCTTTCCGTCAGGATCATTGAAATTATCCTGCTCTGCACTGCTTTTGATGATCAGTTTGTCGCTTTCATGGGTAGTCGCTTCCCTGGCTCCATTAATGGATTTGGTAAATTCAATACCAGAAACTTTCACAGAGCAGGCTTCTCCTACTGTAACTTCATATGAGCTTTCAGTTTTGTCAGTTGTTGCATTGTCGCAACTACTCATTACCGCCATTACAAGCAACATCTTTAACCATACTTTTTTCATGCAGCTAATTTTAACTAAATATTCTAATTTTTAAAGCATAACACATCGATTCAACAGACTTCGCCTTTATTCTTTTATTGTTTGTCTTGCAATCCTTTGGTTTTGAAAAGGTTAATCTTCCTGGACAATTTATTTGCTTCATCTATTATTCATGTATAAAGCTATGCTTTTTATTTCAAGGAGAAATCCAGGTAAACTGAATGACGACCGTAGGATTCGTAGAATGGTTTGAAAACCACATCCTCAATAATGAATTCCAGTGGCTGTCCATTGCTTTTGATTGACTGGCTGATGTCTTCGGCATCCAGTGCTATCTTTCTCCAATCTTTTCTAGCTTCGGGTTCCTGTGCAGCCAGCAATACAGGGCCATAAAACAAACTGGCAATATTCTGCTGATCCATTACCGGGTCAAGGTAGAAATGGAAAGGCATCTTCAGCTCTATGGTATCTCCATTTTTCCATTTTCTGCTGATTTTTAGATAGGTACCGGGTTTTGCTTGAACTTTTTGTTCCTTACCGTTGATTTTTACAAAGAAGCCTTCTGTAGCCCAACCTGGTACACGTACATTGATATCAAATTGACCACTGCCAGTGATGGTCAAGAGTGTGTGGTCTTCTTTCGGGAAATTGGTAGTTTGTTCTATCCTGACATCACGTTCTTTCCAATCCAAGGTCGAAGGGATATATAGATTCACATACAGTGCTTTATCATCCTTGCTTTTGTAGTAAATCGCACTTTGTAACTTGGTGCTGCTTTCTATAGCAGTCCCATTGCAGCAGGTAAATCCTGTCATTTTAGCATTTCCAAAATGCTTGATAGATCCGGGCCTAAGGGGCACGTGATAGGTGTTGGCAGGGCTGTCTTTGGCGATAGATGCCAAGATATGGTTGTATAAGCCACGCTCGTAATAGTCCATCAACTCACCCCTTTGGTCAAAGAGAAACAGGTCATTGGTTAACTTCAGCATGTTGTATGTTGCACAGGTTTCGTTTTGTCCACCGGAAGAGAAACCATTTTCATAGAGTGTAGCTGGTTGTGCTATAAAACACTCCGCATTTGCTGGGTTTCTTGCGCCTGCTACGCCACCTATGCTATACATGTAGTCATTGACTGTCTTGTACCAGAAGTTATCCGCTACCTTGAAATACTCCGGGTTGTTGGATGCACGGTATGTTTCGATACTTCCCACCACTTGGGGGATGTGTTGGTTGGCATGCAGGCCACGGAAAACATCAACATTCTTGGCCAAGCCATGTGTATGTGATGTGTCCCCGAAGAACATCCTGATATTATCAAATAACTGTGCAGTCTCCAGATAATCGGATTTGCCTGTAATCCTATACAAGCGCGCCATGGATTCATTCATTCCTCCAAACTCTCCGGCAATGTATGTGTTCCATACTTTGACAAGCTGCTCAGTTGGTACTTGGCTTAGTCGGGCATGTACCCAATCACTCATGTCAGCAGCGATTTCAAGGGCCTTTTCATTGCCACTTACGGTGTAAATATCGATGAGTCCTGCCAATATTTTATGCAGTGTATAGTATGGTGCCCAAACTTGTGTAACCTGTCCACCGTATGTAGCACCCTGTTCCAACATGATGAATTGATCCGGTGGATATGCACTGATATATCCTTTTCCCCAGTTCCAATAATCGGTTCTAATGCCATCTTCACTCAGGTCTGAGTCATAGCCTGTTTTCCCAGATCCTGGGGGTACAGCAGTAGGATCAGACACAAATGGGACACCAGATGCTTTTTGCTTTCCTGATAATTGTGACAATTCATATAATGTGTTGACCATGTACTCCATCTTTTCGAAGAAGTTGGCCTGAAGCTTTTTGTCGTATCCAGTGCCTGCATAGGCTTGTGCGATGGCAGTCAGGTAATGCCCAGTGGCATGTCCCCGTAGTTTAGTTTCCTGGCTATCCCAAACACCCAGAGGCATTGCTCCATCTGGTTGTTTCTGCCCAAATGCATTGCGGAACATATAGAGAAAGGAATCCGGATCAGTTTCTGCCAAAGTTGTGATAAACTTATCTCGATTTTCTATAAACTTTGTTTCTTCGCCACTGGCATCCATTTTTAGAGACACCTGACCCAAATCAAAGGTCTCCAGCTTTAGTGTTGGACTTGAAGATTTGCCCGGTTTCTTTACGGTGACGGTTGCCTTTGGTTCAAAATCCGTACCTGCTACGCGTCCTGTGATGGTATATGTACCTGGGTTAATCACTGCGCTGTTGTCCGTATCAGAAGGCCATAATACCCGTACTTTAGGTCCATTCATCTGGTTCCTGTAAGTTCCCTCTACGTAGCTGGGCAATCTAGGCAAATTGCCAACTTCTGTTTCCACTTCCACATCAGATACACTTGTTAGAAATTCTGTATATAGTTGTGGATGGGAGTCGGGGAAAGCAGGTAGATCATCCTCAGCTTTAGTAACATTTACAGCTCCCTCATTGAGGTTTTGGGATGCGTTTTTATAGATTCCTGCAACCTGGTTGCTGCTCAGTGAAATGCGATAAACTCGAAAATCATGGATTAGGGCATTTAGGTTTGGATCTCCCGCTACTTGTGATTTTCCGATGTAGAGTGGTTTTTTGTTTTCAGATTGCTGACCGAAGATTGCTGAAAGGTCGATTGGGACATTCTTGGCTTCTCCCACTGGCTTTCCATTGACATATGTCAGCAATGATTTTGCAGGAACATCTACGACAACAGCTATATGAACCCACTTGTTTAACTCAATTTCCTTTGAATTGGCGCTTTTATTTTCGCCATTAAGTGAAGTTATGGTCACTTGGAAACTTTCTTGTTTTTTTGTTCCTGAAGGGGCAGCATAGAAATTTTTGAAAATATCTTTTCCAAAATCAAAAAAACGTTGTCCCGATTGCTTGGAACGCAGGTAAATCCAGCCTGATACGCTGATTGATTCGATGTCAGTCAAGCCATCTGCCGGAATGGTAATATAGGAGTCGTCCTCACCATTGAGGGATAGGACCTTTCCAAATCTACTGTCATTTACAAATTTTGCTTCTTCGCCATGAAACTTAGCATGTAGGTTATTTCGAGACCAATCCTTGATATCTCCATCAAAAACATAGCGGGAAATCATACCTGTTTCGCCAATCCCATCCAAAATCTGATCTCCACTTTGTGCTTGTACAAGGTTGTTGCCTAGTGTCAGAACAATTGTGGCAAGGGTGAGAAACAAGCGTAATCTGTACATTTTCATAGTATATTAGTTTTCAACAATAACATTTCATTTCTGTCCAAGCATTCTTAAACAGAAATTCCATTGTAGATAGGACATTGTAAAACTATTAAAAATATACTTGGAACTGTAAGTCTATTTTAGCCAACAGCCATACTATATTAACATGTATTTTGAATCCTTGATTTCTTCTTTTTGGGATACATGGATATACCGTTTTTACTTGCGATTTTCAGTTCAGAGTTCTGTCTGTTGTACATTGGGGTAGTAGTATCGAAGGGACTATATTCCTGTTTTTGGGGCAGGTAATTTGTCTATGGATAAATTTGGTTCGTGGATTTTCAGTCTTTCAACCATTTTGCCCAATATCTCCAAATCACCCGTAGTTACAATGTTTACAAGTCTTTTCTGATCAGTCGAGACCATTCCTTTTTTGTATAGAATCCTCACTACGTGATTGCTTACAGCATCTGTTGTATCTATCACTTCAATAGGGTAGGGTACGATGTCATGGATGATGGATGTAAGGTAATTGTAGTGGGTACATCCCAAAACAAGGGTGTCTACCTGTTGCTCAACCATTGGTTTTAGGAGCATCGTTAATCTCTCTCTCATGGCAAGGCTTTCGATTTTGTCATTTTCAATCAGTTCTACCAAGCCATGACCAATTTCGCTTATGAAAATTGCCTTGTCTTTGAAACTGTCCAACGTCTTGTTGTACAAAAGTCCGCTTAAGGTTCCTTTTGTGGCTAGAATCCCAATTCTTTTATTTTTGGAAATCTTATATGCAGGTTTAGTCCCAGGTTCCATTCCTACGATTGGAACGGGGTATATAGCCCTTAGCTTGTCAATTATGTTGGTAGAGATTGTGTTGCATGCCACAATGATTAGCTTACAGTTCTTCTGTGTCAGGTAATCCATGATTTGGATGGTATGGCTTAATATCTCTTCGACACTCTTCTCTCCGTACGGACAATTGCCACTATCGGCATAATATTCAAAAGATTCACCCGGAAGTGCTTTTAGCAGTTTGACCAATAAAGTCATCCCTCCAACTCCGGAATCAAAAATGCCTATTGAATCGCTCATTTTATCTTTAAAGTGTTTGGTTGGGTGGTTTCTCAAATAGTATAAGCTCCAGAAAGATATCAGGAAATATAAAATTTAACAAAAGAGAAAAGACCATAAATAGCCCGTTTTTGGACTGGCATGTTGTAGTCTATTGCTCCATTCAAACCCAAATCTACGAATTACCAATCAAAGAATAGTACAGGGAGCTCTGTTTACTTTATGAAAAAACAGAAACAAAATCCAGCTTGAAATGTATCGGGGTTTTCTAAATTCCCATTTGTTAGTTTGGATAGTAGGTAGGAATATGTGGGCTGACCTTCAATAATTATGGACATAATTGAAATATAGCAGGGCAAACATTAGAACTCCTATTCTTAGTTTTGAAAGAGGTTTGTTTACTCGGTCTTGAGGGCCTTTGAAGGTGTATCGGTTGCTGTATTGTATATCCTGCCCAACACTGTAGCCATGGCAATCAGAAGCATGATTAAACCAGGTAAAACAAAGAATTCCACGCCAATGTCAATTCTATATGCGTAGTTTTCCAACCATGAATTTCCCCAATAGTAAATAACGGGGATAGTCATTGATACCGCCAAGGCGAGAAGGTATAGGTATTCTTTTGTCAGTAAGCCAATAAGATTTCCACTTGTCGCTCCCAAGACCTTTCTAATACCGATTTCTTTTGTTCGCATAGACGCCGAAAAAGACACAAGGGCAAATAGACCGAGGCATGCCATAAAAATAGCCAAAAGTGAAAAAGTGGAAAACAACTTTCCAAATTGCAGGTCAGCCTGGTATTGTCGGTTGAATTGCTCATCCAAAAAGAAATAGTCAAATGGGTCTTCCGGGAAAACCTTTTGAAATGACTCTTGAAGATGGACAATGGTTTCTTGAATATCGGTCTTACTCAATTTTACCGAAAAATATACTCCATATGCATTGTCCAAAACATAAAAAGTAGGTGATTGGGAGTCTTTGAGAGAGTCCCAGTGGAAATTCCTGACTATTCCGAGAATTTTTACCTTGTAACTGAAGAATTCCAATTCTTGCCCGAGAGCTTCATCTGCAGATTCGAATCCCAGTTTCTCCAAGGCGGTCTCGTTGATCAAAACATAAGACCAATCAGGGATGTTTTCGGGAATCTCCGATTGTGCAATGAGTTCCAATCCATAAGAATGGATAAAATCCCTGTCCATCATCACAATATTTCCCAATGCTACGTTTTCATCTGGGTTGACGGTTTTTCGAACCATGCTTTCAAAAGAATATCCTTTCCCAGGCACAGAACTACTACCTGTAACAGTTGACACAGTGTGTTGGGAAGTTGCCAGGTTTTTAAACCCATCATAATGCTCAGCGAGGGTTGTACCATTTCTGATGACAGTTTCAATGATTGCCCTGGGGCCGTTGATGACGAGTATTTCATCTGCATCCATTCCCAAATCCTGATTTTTCATATATGAAACCTGCTGGTAGACAAGATAGGTGCCAGCAATAAGCAATACAGAAACGAAAAACTGGAATACTATTAGGCTTTTCCGTAAACTCCAATTGCCAGTTGGATTGAACACTCCGGTTTTTATAAGGTTGACAGGTCTGAATGAGGAGAGAACAAAAGCTGGATAGAGACCTGAAATTATTGTTCCAATGATAACTGCCAATGAAAAACCAATCCAAAAGTACCAGTCATTGACTATTATAAATTGAATGTTTTTCCCAACCAATTCTTGGAGGAAAGGAAGCAATGCGGAAGAAAGTGCAAGCGCAAAGGCAGCAGCAATGAAATTGACCAAAACTGATTCCAGCATAAACTGACTGATCAATTGGTTTTTGGCAGCTCCAATAGATTTTCTGATGCCAACTTCCTTTGACCGCAACATTGCTTGGGAAGTCGATAGGTTGACATAATTAACCCAAGCCATCAGCAGGATAAATATTCCTACGATAGAAAAAAATCCCAAATGCTTCAAGTTTCCATTGTTGGATTCAAAACTCCTCGTGTAATTGGAATTCAGATGAATGTCTTCAAGGGCTTGCAATCCTATCTTCCATTTCTCTTGGTTAGTCTCCAATACATCACCCTTGTGTTGGATGATGAGATTTTCAATTTTCTGTGCTGTTTCCGAAAGGATTACATTCTCTGGAAGTAATACATAGGTAGCAAAGTCATCCCAATCCCAACCTTCACCACTTTTGTATTTGCCATAGTTATTGATCAGAAAATCCACGGGAAGTAGAAAGTCAAATTGTAAGTGGGTATTTTCCGGTAAGGTTTCCAGTACACCCGTTACCACAAAACTTCCTCCCAAAACCCCACCTTTGGTTTCAAGTGTTCTTCCAATTGGATTTGCATCTCCAAAGTATTTGGAAGCAATTTGTTCGGTGATTACCATACCGTGATTTTCTTGAAATACAGAGGCTTTATTTCCATATTTCAATGCGAAATGAAATAGATCCAAAAACGCAGCATCCACAAACAAAAGCTTGTCTTCTTGGTGGGAAATCTGTTTCTCTGGATTTAATACCACCAAACTAATATCTAAGAGATTAGTCCTGACTATTTCTTCGATTTCAGGTAGATTTGTTTTTGCATTGGCTGCAACTCCGTAAGTTGTAAGAGGGCTATGGGAAATGATTTCTCCACGTTTTTCAACTGTTTGGATCACCCGGTAAATCTGTCCTGACTTGGGATGAAATTCATCATAGCTCAATTCAAATTGAATGTATTGTAAAATCAAAAGGCAGACTCCCATACCTACTGCTAATCCCATTACATTGATGATGGAAAAAAACTTGTTTCTTTTGAGATTTCGAAAAGCAATTTTCAGATAGTTTTTCCACATAATTTCAAAATTAAGAACAGGTGTTGGCTATAAATCTAGACAAATGCATTTATTATATATTCAAATATCAATGCCGTTTAGTTAAGAAGCGATACCTGGCAGGTTTAAATCTTTCCATTGGTCTTCCTTGCCAAATAAGATCCAGTTTTTATATTGATCGAAAACCTATCACATATGAGCTAAACGACATTGATTCAGATATGATTTTAGTTTTCAACTTCCATGCCATCCAAAATCTTCATTTTCGATTCATTAAGCATCTATTAACCAATATTTAAATTTCAGATCGAACAAAAACGTCCGTCTACGGGCAAGTTTTTGCTTCGGTAGCCTGGCTTGAATAAAAATTCATGTGGCTAAGTTTATGCAAAACTGGAATATTACTCATATTTAAAATTGAATATGAGTATCCACTTTCTTACCACTTACCATAGAAAATGATGTGTTTTAAATCAATTGATGTACTGATAACTCTATGACTAATAAACAGTAGCAATTATCCTCTTGAACCAGTATTTTAATGCCTCACTCTGGGGGAAAATCCCTCGCCTTTAGACGAAGACTTTAGTGTCTTATTCTTTGGGAACTTGGTGTTTTTACTATGTGGTTCTTGTAGTAAAAATTATAACCACAAAGATCACCAAGTTTTTCACAAAGAACACTAAGCCTCGAATGCACTTTGGTCACTTTTAGGCGAAGCCAAACCTATCGGTCTTTAGCCGATAGTAGTTTAGTTTCTGGTGTTAATGCTGATAATTATATAATTCAACAAAACGATTTCTCCGGTATCCATAATACCCAAGTAAAATTGTCAAATACTTATTGGAAGTGATTTTTGGAAATTAAGATACCAATCGGTATCTTTGATTATGCGTAATTCTGAATTCACAAAGGAAAGGATCATCAGTGTGTCCTCTGGGTTGTTTAATACACAGGGATTCAAAGCGACATCCATCAGTGATATTACCAAGGCTACAGGACTGACCAAAGGGGCGATTTATCGGCATTTTACAGATAAAGAAGATTTGGAGGAAAGCGCATTTTATTTTATGGCTGAAAAGATTAAAAATGAATTTGTCAAAGTAATCAAGGAAAAAGAAACAGCACCGCAAAAGTTGGAAGCAATTTCTGACTTTTTCCAAACTTATGTTTTCGATCCCGTGATAGCAGGTGGTTGTCCGGTAATCAATGTGGGAGTAGAGACAGATGATACCCGACCGCTACTCAATGACAGGGTGAGGATGTTGTTGGATACACTACAGTCGTCTGTTGTGCACATTATAGAAAAAGGGATTGCTTACGGCCAGATCAAAGAAGATTTGGAAGTTGATCGTTTCGCCTCGTTGTTTATATCATCCTTGGAAGGAGGGGTTTTGTTGAGCAAAATCCGCAAGAATCCTCAAGATCTGCTTTGGGCTATTGATGATCTGAAACAAAGGATAAAAACTATAGCACTCTAAAAAATTTGCCAAAAATGATACCAATTGGTATCTACTAGAACTTAAAAGCATGAAACAGTTAATCTATCAATCAATTGGTTTGTATATCAATACACTCAACAAAATCAGTCCGAAAAAGGGTGGGGAAGTAGGTTTTAGGTTGTTTTGTAAACCTGTCCGGTCCAAATTGAAAAAACAACATTTGGATTTTTTCAAAACTTCAGAGCAGGAGGATTTTGACTTTAATGGAGTGAATATAAGACTTTACAAATGGGGCAATGGTCCAAAAAAAGTTCTTTTTGTACATGGTTGGCAAAGTCACAGCTACCGTTGGAAGCACTATATCGAAGCACTTCCCAAGAGTGAATATACCGTCATTGCCTATGATGGTCCTGGACATGGGCAGAGCGAAGGTAACCAGTTTCATGTTCCCATGAATGCTTTTTTGATCAGCATGTTTGTAGAAAAATTTGGTGGATTTGATACAGTTGTAGGCCATTCCATTGGTTGCTTCTCTGTTATTTATGCTATAGCACATTACGATATCAGGCAAATAGGGAAATTTGTTTCCATGGCTTCACCGGGCAAGGCATCCGATTTTTTCTCATTTTACACCGCCACCTTGAGGTTGAAAAAATACGCTATTGAAAATATCACCAATGAATTTCAGATGCAGATTAGGCACAGGGTAGAGGAAATATCCCTGATGCATTTCATGAAGTACCTCGATATGCCTGGTTTGATCATCCATGATAAGGATGATCCCGATACCCCATATACCAATGCGTTGGAAATGTCCAATGCTTGGGAAAATTCAAAACTAATCACCACAGAAGGTTTGGGTCATAACCTGAGATCCAAGGAAATTGTCAAAGTAGTTTGTGGTTTTATCCAAGAGTAAGCTTGGTGAGCTATTTTTCAAAGTAGCAAAAATGTTTTGTGCCAAGCTTATTTTAACCAATGTTTATGGATCAGGGGAATTCTTAATATTAGCTTAATTTTAAATCATGTGCTTCTCTGTAGCTTTGCATATGATTCATGTAAAGTCACTTTCTTTCGTTCTTTTTTATATTTCCAGTTTTCTTTGCCATCCACTTTTTAGCCAAAACCTTAAATTCAAAACCTACCAGGTAGAACAGGGAATTTCCAACAATTCCGTAAACGCAATGGCGAATGATCCTTCCGGTGGCATCTGGATTGGGACTTGGGATGGACTGAATTTTTTTGATGGCAAAAAATTTAAAGTCTATGGCCATCAGTTGGGCAATCCAAACAGCTTGGCAGGCAATTATATCAACGATATCAAATTAGACAAACTCAACCGCTTGTGGGTTTGGGCAGATTCGGAAACCATAAGCTTAAAATCAGAGCAGGAAGGGTTTACAAATTTTCATTTTCAAAACCGGATTAGTAGCTTGAATCTGGATAAAAATGGAGAAATACTCATTCTACTTACTGATGGGAAGAAGTACAGTTTCAGAGAAGATGGTTTTGTTCAATGTGATAACTGCCAACTACCACAGCCCGATCAAAAGAAACCAATTCCCAAAACAATATCCAAGGAAAAGCTGCTGTGTAGCTACAAGGATAAAACAGGCAACCAATGGTGGGGGACTCTTTCGGAAGGGCTTTTTTATTCTCCCTATAGCCTAAATGAGGAAGGGACTGATAAGCTTCAGCAATATAAATCAGACTCTTATAATCCTTATGGCTTGAGAAGCAATGAGGTTACAGTCATATTGGAAGATGCTTTTGGCAATATTTGGTTGGGTCTGAAAGATGGAGGGATTTCGAGGGTTATCAAAAATTCTGCACAGATCAACCATGTATTTGCCCATCCCGTAGAGCATCCAGAGTTGGTGAACGAAACAGTGAGGGCAGTATCCAGACAGTCGGACGGAACCTTATGGCTGGGATATTATTCTTCAGGTGTTTATTACAGAAAAAATGGACAGAAGGAGTTTAAGGTTCTGGATTATCCCCAAGAGCTTGCTGGTGATAATTGGAAAAGGATAAGGGCAATCTTTGAAGATAGCAAAGGTACAATCTGGGTGGGGACCTACGAAGGGATATTTACAATTAGAGACCACAAGATTGACAAAGTATATCATGAGTCAAACCAACCCATGTTTATCAAGAGAAACTATGGTTTTGCGGAAGATTTGGCCAACCAACAGCTATGGGTTGCCTGCTGGGGTGGCGCAATGCTATTCGATCAATCCAGTGAACGCTTTATTCCCTTTGAAGGACAGGATTTACTGAAAGATAAGCACATCAGAAGTGTATATTTCCATTCCGGAAAGCTGTATTTGGCAACAGAAAAGAACGGAGTCTTGGTTTGGGAAAATGGCCATGTCTCCACTTTTGACAACCAACAAGGTCTCTTGGACAACAGCACCTATGCCATTTATAAGGATGATGACACTGGTTTTGTTTGGATAGGGACACATGGGGGGATTACCATTTGGGATGAAGGCACTGGTGAAACTAAGTACATTACCCAGGGAAATGGACTTTTGAGTGATTTGGTATATAGTCTTCATAGTCATGATGATAAAGTCTGGATCAGTACCACAAAAGGGCTTGGGTTTATAAAAAAATCCGACTTGAGCGTCAGGGTGTTGCTGCCGGAAGAAGGTTGGCAATCAGCTGAATATTCTGAAGGAGCCTCTTTTAAAACCGGGAGTGGAGCTATGTATTTTGGCGGGATCAATGGCTTAAATTACTTTCACCCCAATGATTTGGATCTCAGCCAGATTAGTCCTAGACTAGACTTGCAAATCCTTGAAAATGGCAGTGCCAATATATTTGAAGTAGCTGTAAAGCAAATAGGTATCGGGGATGTCGCCAAAGACACGATTGTATACAGGGTTTTGCCCAATGATCCAAGATGGAAGGTTTTGCCGGAATCGAATTTGTTGAGCATCGATCATTTAAAAGATGGAGATTACTTATTGGAGGTGAAAACAAGCCCGAGTTTTGATGCATCCGCTGTCTCTACTTCCTTTTCTATCACATCTCCCTGGTATACCAAAAAGTATATCTACATCCTCTTGTGTTTGGTAATCGCTGCCGGGATTTTATTTTACCGTCAATACCAATCCAAGAAGATACAGCAAAAGCTGGAAGCCAAAATTGCCCAAAGAACCGAAAAAATAGCACAGCAAAAGCAGATTTTAGAGGAGAAAAATCTATCCTTAGATCTTAAAAACAAAGAAATTGAAGAACAAAGAGGAAGGTTGCTCCAGCTTCACAACAGACAGCAAAATCCTGATTTTGAAATGGATGAGTTTGTAGCTTATCTGTTGAGAAAAATAAAATCACCCCTGACAGAGCTTAAAGTAATCTTGGATGAAGCTACATTTAGGGATCCTGCCACCAAAGCAAATGCCCTGAATACAATTTCCCCCATTTTGGAATTTACCGAAGATTTGGAAAACAATACTTCGATCTATCAGTTAGAACCAACTTCCCCTTCGCTTACCCTTTTGCCAGACCTATTTCTTTCACTCAACAGGGAATTCGAACCAACTTTGGGAAAATACAAAATCCAATACCAATATTCGCAAAATCTCTGTACTGACTGGGTTTCCCTGGATGTTGTACGATTGAAACTCTATCTGCAATACCTCTTTAAGGGTTTGGTGAAGTTTTTGGACCAGGGATCTTTGCTAAAAATAAAGGTCTCTTCCTATCAGGATAATTTGGGATTGCAAGTCAGCACAGATAGCCTTTCACTGAAAGATTCATTTTCTGAATTTGAACAATTTAATATTTCCCTCAAGTCGGCAAGAACGATTCTTTCGGAGCTGCATGGAAATATGTCCCTTGAAAAGAAAGAAGAAGAGATCCAGATGAAGATAGATATTCCATTTGAATTACTTCCCGAAAATCAGCAGGTATTGGACAACAGGCACTGGAAACATCTGGATCTAAAAGAGCATGTACCAGAAGGGAAAAAGATTGTTTTGTTGTTTGGGAAAAGACATGAGGCAGATAGTCTGGTTAAAATCCTTGATCCCAACCTGTTCTTTTTGATCACGGAGCATGAAATAGAAATGATGACCTCAGCCCTTCATGCTGTGAAAATAGACCTGTTGGTCATCTATAATGAAAAACTGACGGAAAATGTTGCCTTACTTCTAAACAGCATCAAATCCAAGGACAGCTATGCCGCGATCCCTTTGTTGTATATCTATGAGTTTATTTCCCAGCCTTTTCAGGAAAAGTTGATGGATATGGGGGTCAATACATTTGTCAAAATGCCAACCAGCCGTGCATTTATAAACAAAACCATAAAGCATCTACTGAAAGAGAGAAGAGAGACCGAAAGGATTACCATCATGGATAAGATTTTTAATGCGGAAGAACTTGCATACTCACTCAGTCCGAATGAAAAACTGATGCAAGAGGCTTTCACCAGAATCAAAACCAATTACACCGCTACGGATTTTAAATTGGAAACGCTCTGTGAAGAAATGGGGATTTCCAAAATGAAGCTTTATAGGATATTTAAGGAAAGTACCGGAAAGGCGCCTTCTGACATCATCATACAGTTGAGGATGGATAAGGCAAGCCAGCTGTTGGAACATAGCCATATGAACATATCCGAAGTCAGCTATAACTGTGGATTTAATGACCCGAAGCATTTCAGCAAGCTTTTCAAAAAGCATTTTGGGATGAATCCCAAAAGTTATCAGATGGCTAAGAACAAGATTTTATTAAGCAGTCTTTAAGCTATTATTAAGGCATTATTACTGATATAAAAGTAGCTAATTTCCGATAGTTCAAACCACTAATTTGAAAGAATACCCCACTTTTTCTGCATCATTAGCCCACCTTTTTTTTAGCCGAAGTGTTCAAATTGCACTCAAATCAAAAGCTAAAAATCACATGAAATTCAAATTTTACATCATCCTTTTTCTGTGTGTTTTCGCAGGAATGGAGCTACATGCCCAACACACAATCCGTGGCGTCGTAGTCTCGGACTCAGATAAAGAGCCGTTCATTGGGGCTACAATAATTGCCAATGGCAATACCAATCGGGGGGCTGTTTCGGATATAGATGGTACTTTCTCCCTAGATGTTCCTTCGGAGACAGGAGAACTTACGGTTTCATTTATTGGGATGCAGACACAAATAGTAAAGTATAACGTGGCAGAATTTATTACCATTACACTTTCAGAAATGATGAACAATCTGGATGAGTTTATGGTGATTGGCTATGGTACTGCAAAAAGAGCTGATCTAACCACTTCAGTCGGTCAACTGGAGAATGTCGCAAGGACTGTTGACAGACCTGTATCCAGTGTAAACCAAATGCTGCAGGGGCAGATAGCCGGGGTCAGTGTAGTATCTGGGTCTGGAGAACCCGGGAGTACACCCCAGGTAATGATAAGAGGGATGGGAACCCTTGGGGATGAGTCTCCTTTGTATGTGGTAGATGGCATGCCTTATTATGGTGGTAGGATCAATCCAAACGATATTGAGACTATTGCTGTACTCAAAGATGCCGCTGCTGCAGCCATTTATGGTGCCCAAGCAGCTTCAGGTGTCATTGTAATCACTACCAAAAGTGGGAAATCGGGAGCACCGAAAATATCATTGGATGTTTATCGAGGTGTACAATCTGCCTACAAGACACCAGAAGCACTTAATGCTGTAGAATACGCAACAGCCTACAGAAATGCGGCTACACATGCCGGAACTATCCCAAATGCTGCCCATGATCCAGAACAAAATCCTTGGGGCCAGGTGACCCGAACCAATTGGATGGATGAAATATTCAGAACTGCTGCGGTTTCAAACCTGAATTTACAGATCAGCGGTGGATCGGATAAAGGCAGATACAGTTCTTCATTCGGTTACCACAAGAAGGAGGGGCTTTTGTTGAACACAGATTACGAACTGTTTTCTTTTAGGTTGAAATCCGAATATGATATCACCAACAAATTTAGGGTTGGTCAGAACGTCTATTTCAACAGGGGATTGTCCAGGGGAACGAACACTGGAAGTAGCTACAGTGGAGCTATCATCAATGCGGTATATATGAATCCTGCCGCACCAGTCTATGATGAAGCAGGTAATTTTCATGGGACAGTACCATTCAACCTATCCCAATTTGCGGGAGCTTATGGAGATACCTACAACCCTGTTTCCCTATTGCTGAGACCTACGGTCAATTCTCCAAGGCTAAACTTGAATGCCATTGCTTATGGGGAGTATGATATCCTCAATGATTTGACCTTTAGATCTAGTTTTTCCATCGATCTTTGGTCTTGGACTGACAAAAGGTTTTCTCCCAGAGCTCCGGAAATAGGAAGGCCAAGCGGTATGAATTTCTTGGATCAGGGTGCAGGCAACAGCAGCCGTTGGATCTGGGATCAACAAGTCAATTACAACAAATCATTTGGAAGCCACAACTTCGCCTTGACTGGTGTGTATACGGCCCAATACAGAAAAGAAGAATCATTCAGCTTTCAGGTTCAGAACTTTGACCGGGAAGATGATTGGTTTCAATATGCAGGAAATGCAGGCACAATTTTGAATATACCCAACAGTGGTGCTTTTGAAGATGTCCTTACTTCGGCGATCGGCAGGCTGATGTACGATTATGATGACAGGTATTTTGTGATGGGGAGTCTCAGGAGGGATGAATCATCCAGACTGTCATCAGCTACAAAATCCGATGTCTTTTATGCTGCCTCCGCAGCTTGGAAAATATCCTCAGAGTCTTTCTTTGATGTTTCTTTTATTGATCTGTTGAAATTGAGAGGATCTTGGGGTCAGATAGGCAATATCAATACTTTGGATGTCTATGCTTTCAACGTGCCTATGTCATCTGGAAACAATGTGATTCTGGGCGATCCGGGATTAAGAAACAGACACTTATCGATCAATGAAATGACCAATTCCAACCTGTTATGGGAACGTTCAGAAACTATCAATGTGGGGATTGATGCTTCTTTGTTTTCCAACAAACTGACCCTAGCAGCCGAATATTATGAAAAATATACCAGAGGTTTGATCCATAGACTTACACCAGATCCACATTCTGGTGTGTCAACAGGTGCTTTTGCCAATGTGGGTACGGTGTCCAACAAAGGGATTGAGCTTAGCTTGAATTATGCAGGTCAAAGAGGTAGGGTGAATTATAATATTGGTGGCAATTTGGCAACGATCAAAAACAACCTAAAGGATTTGGATGGATTTACGAACGATTTTATCCCACATACCCAAAATGTGAGAGGTATCATTTATCCTTATAGAAGTGAACCGGGACAGCCTTTGTACTCTTATCACTTGGTTCCTCACCTGGGGATATTCCAAAACCAAGAACAGATTGAGCAACATGTCAATGCAGATGGGGTGAAAATACAGCCAAATGCCCGACCGGGAGACTTGATCTTTCAAGATACAAATGGTGACGGAAGAATCAGTGATGACGATAGGGTCTTTATGGGGAATGCCATGCCAGATTTCAGTTATGGATTGAACATCAGTTTGGAATACAACAATTTCGACCTTCAGATATTGGGGCAGGGAGTTGCCGGAGTGAAGTTGTTCAACGGTTACAAGTTTTCTGCTTACAATGCGGGATTGCAGGGATACAACCTGGACAGAAGGGTGTTGGATGCTTGGACTCCAAACAATCCAAATGCCACTATCCCGGTACTTTCTACGCAAGATCCCAATGCCAATTTTGGGCAGGCATCTGACTGGTATCTTGAAAGTGGAGATTACTTCCGAATCAAAAACCTTTCACTTGGCTATACCTTCCCGGAAACAATGTTGGGAAAAATCAAGCCTGGGACAAACCTAAGAGTGTATCTAGCGGCAGAGAATCTATTTACAATCACCAAGTACTCAGGCTTGGATCCTGAAGTCGGTACAGGTGCAGTGATCGACAACGGGACTTTTCCTGTGCCAAGAACTTTTACATTGGGACTGAATCTTAACCTTTAATCTCTCAAATCAAACTATATGAAAAATATAAAATATTTATGGATCGCACTGTTTTTCATCGGCAGTGCATGTAATGGGGATTTCACTGACCTTACTCCATTGGGAGGTATCACTACTGGAAACTATTGGCAAACCGAAGAAGATGCCATAAATGCTGCCAACGGACTCTATCAACACTGGGACAGCGACCACCTATTTGGCAGGGGGATCATGTACCTAATAGCTGCCAGTGATGATTTTCACCAGGGAAGGATAGATGCCGCAGCAAGTGCCATCCGAAATTTCCAAGCTACAGGACAAGAGGGGAGAATTGCACAGATCTATCCTTTGTTCTACACAGTCATCCAAAGAGCCAATACCATACTCAGGTATGTTCCAGCGATGGACATCAACCCTGAAATCAAAAACAGGGTGCTGGGAGAGGCATATTTTGCGAGGGCACATGCCTATATTTGGTTGGCGCCGAGATTTGGAGACCACAGGGCTGGGATACCGATAGTGACAGTAGAAAATATGGATGATGTCCGATTTACCAGACCTCCCCATGTATTGGATAACTACAGATTGATCGAACAAGATCTTCTGAAGGCTGTAGAGATGCTTCCATATTTCACCAGCTATGCAGCCAATGAATTGGGAAGGGCACACAAAGATGCCGCTTATGCTTATCTGGCAAAAAATGCGATGTACTGGGCAGCTCATGAAAACAACAAATGGGCAGACGTGGTGACTTACGCAGACATGGTGATCAACTCCCCAACAGACAGAAAGTTGATCAACACAGGTAACCCAAGCGAGGACTTTGCAAGTGTATTTTATGTAAACAATAATTTCTCTTCTGAATATGTGTATTCCACAGTATCCAGTAAGGAAAGAGGACAGATTTTGCCCGGTGTCATGTTGGAAAATACTGGTTGGGGCTTGTACAATGGTTGGGGGACATTTTCACCAACACTTGAGCTCTATAATGCCTTTGAGCCAGGGGATGCCCGCAAGAAAGCAACCTTGCTTGAGTTTGGTGATGAATTCAGCTTTTTGGGTAATGAAAGAAGGTATTATTCAGGAAACTCTTGGACTGGAATCCAATTCAATAAATACATGCATCCATACAGCTTCCCGCAAGATGTCCACCTAAACCCAAATGGGGATTATCCTACCACAGACCTGAATACTCCCTTGATCCGATTTGCAGAAGTTCTCTTAATGAAAGCAGAAGCACTTATCATGCAGGGACAGAATGGAGATGAACCAATCAACTTGGTTCGTGCCCGTGCCGGACTTTCTCCCAAAGCAGGGGCTACATTGGCTGATTTGAAGCAGGAAAGAAGAGTGGAACTTGCGGGTGAATACGCAGATAGACACTTGGATTTGGTAAGATGGAAAGATGCACAGGCAGCCTATAGCCGTCCTGCTACTGGAAGAAACCATTCCAACAAAACCAATCCGGATTCTGGGTTTGATGTTTATGAGACTTGGCCAGCGAGGGATTTCAATCCGGCAGTCCATCATGTATGGCCTATTCCCCCAAATACTTTGTCGGTATCAGGGATAGCCCAAAACCAAGGTTGGTAAGGATAAGAAATAATTCAACCTTCCCTTTTACAGAAATGAACAGGCAAAGATTCTACTTTGGCCTGTTCATTTATTTTACTAAATTCCCTTTAAATGTTTGATATAAAAAAACTCATTATAAGCGCTCTTATTTGTTGCTTTTTTGTTCATTTATCTTTGCCAACATTGGCACAGAGAACCAATATCCACAGCCACAATGACTACAAACAAGCTGTGCCTTTCTGGAATGCATTTGCCAACGGGGCAGCTTCCATAGAAGTTGACCTGATTTTGATGAACGACAGTTTGTATGTCGCCCATGAACAGGAATCTATAGATCCCAACAGGACCTTTCAAAGTCTGTATCTGGAAAGTATCAGGCAGTCCATTCTTCTGGGACTAGAACATAAGCCCTATTTCCTCTTGGTAGACATCAAAACCAAAGCTGAGCCCACCCTGCGAAGATTGGTGGAAATCTGTGGGGAATATCGGGACATCCTTTACAGCCATCAAAACCCAGATGGAATTAAGTTGGTCATTTCCGGCAATAGACCTCCTGCTAAGCAATACAAGGATTACCCAAGCTATATGATGTTTGATCACCAAGACCTCACTGGTTTAGGGCAGTTGGATTTGGGGAAAATCGCCATGATCAGTCTTCCATTTGGCAATTATTCCAAATGGAATGGAAAGGGTCGAATAGTCGAAGAGGAGAGACAAAAATTGATTCAAGTGATCGAAGAGGTACATAAAGTAGGGAAACCTATCCGTTTTTGGGCAACTCCCGATTCCAAATCAGGTTGGAAAGCGCTTCATGATCTGGGTGTAGACTATATCAACACAGATCTGCCTTATGAAGCCAACAAATATCTAAGTAACCTAAATGAGAGGTTGGTGACAGGTGAGACCATCAGTGAGATTTATACTCCCGATTTCAGTTCAGATGGAATTCATTCCAAAGTGGACAGGGTTATACTGTTGATAGGGGATGGGACTGGATTGGCCCAACTACATGCGGGAATGGTCGGGAATGGGAACCATTTGAATATTTTTAACCTAAAAAATATCGGCTTGGTCAAAACCCAGGCATCTGATGATTTTACAACCGATTCAGCAGCAGGGGGTACTGCCATTGCCACAGGGAGAAAAACCCATAATCGGGGAATTGGTCAAAACGATACAATCCCATACAAAAATATCACCACAGAACTGGCAGCCTTGAATTTTTCTAATGGCTTGGTTTCCAGTGATAATGTTACAGGGGCTACCCCAGCAGCATTTTATGCCCATCAGAAGGACAGGGATAATATCAACTGTATTGGTCTTGATTTGAGCCACAGTGCCATTGACCTGTTTATCGCGGGAGGCAAAAATGATTTTTTAAGGTATAAAAATGGCGCTTTGGACAGCTTGGTGTCCGAAGGGTTTGATATAGCCTCTTCCATGCGTGAAATCGGGACTTCCAAATCGAAGAGAATAGGGTACTTTGCTTCAAACCATGGACTTCCATCCGTGTTGAAAGGGCGGGAGGGGTATTTGTCCCAAGCTACACAACAGGCTTTGGAATTTCTAAACCAAAAAAAGAAGCCTTTTTTTCTGATGGTGGAAGGTGCACAGATTGATACTGGTGGACACCAAAATGATGCAAAAAAAGTAGTGGAAGAAGTAATAGATTTTGACCAAGCGGTGGCTGTTGTACTAGAGTTTGCAGATAAAAACCCTGGGACTTTAGTAGTAATAACTGCCGACCATGAAACGGGGGGACTGACTTTGCCACAGGGAAATATTTCGAAAAAGCAGATTGAGCTGGAATTCAGTACGGATGACCATACAGGGATTATGGTGCCTTTATTTGCATATGGCCCACATGCAGATGAATTTCGGGGAGTCTATGAAAATACAGAGATTTACACCAAAATCATGGCAATAATCATGCGCTATCATGGAAAGTGATAGGGGGAAGCTTCATACAATGATCCGCTACCTTGATTGACTCAAAAGAGATAAAGCCAATCAAGGTAGCGGATAACTTTGTGTTGCAAATCCAATTGCTTAGCCAAATAAGTTGCTATTACAGCCCTGAGAATTCGAAAGGTTTGGCATTCTTGAAGTTCATAGAGGATTCTCCGGAATAGTTTTCGTTGTTGTCTAAGCTCAGCTTTCTTACTTTTCCGTTTTCACTGAAGTCAATTTTACTAAATTCTACCCATACTACATTTGGGTTTAGGACATTGTCAAAGTAATAGACTAGGTTTTTTTGGTCAGCAACAGTTCTCCATCTTGTCGAAGATATGTTGGGTTCTGTTTGGGAGGATATACCCAAAGGTACGGAGCAGTTTCTGATCACACTGAATACGCTTGGTATAGCAACCCTGGTGTTATCAGTTTTAGGGATGGCATTGATGTAATAGGAAGCTCTTACAAACCTGTCAGCAGCCCTGTTTGTCCCTGGTAACATAATCGTGCCTGGGATATTCTTCCAATAAGTGTTGATGGCGAGCTGCTCTTCGAAAACCGGGGAGTTGGTCATGGTCACGTATGACTTGTCGTGGTGTATTACCAGCTTCCCTTCTATATATTCAAATATTGCGTTATCTCCGGTTTTGTCTGAAATGGATAAATGTATGGTTGCGAATTTGTCCGTACCTGGGATGTCTGAAGAAACAACAACAAACTCTTCTTTTCCCAATTCGGCCACGGCTTCTTCCACAGTTGAAAAATTGTCCAAAACATACTGAAGCCAAAGCGATATGGAAAGGCCAGGTTTGTCTTTGTTTTTCTCAAAACTTGGGTAAGTGGACTCTACGAGCCAAAGGAGATTTCCAACTAGCCCCTTTTCGTTCATTCCATCTGATGATGCTATATCCCAAGAGCTTGTTATGACACTTCCGAATTTTGACTTCCATTTGACCGAAGTAGTACCCACCTCGCCATTCCGCTCTATCCCTCTTGGAAAAACCCATAGGTTGGCAGGGATGTCATCTTTCCAATCCATAGATCGGGCGGTTATGATAGTCCCATTTGGTCCTTGATAGACTACTCTTGTGCAGGCAAGAGTTTCGTGAAGTGTGAATACAGTGCATATAAAAAATGCAGCAAAGACAAGTTGTATTGATTTACCTTTCATTTTGTTCTTGATTTAATTTGTCAGAGATATTTTATTCAAAAATTTTTTCATACAGTAATTTTAAAATGCTACTAACCTGAGTTCGATTGTTATCACAAAGTCAAAATCAATAAAAATATCCAGTTACAAGGCAAATTTTTGAGGGATATCCTAAGCTATCGCTCAGAAATTTAACGCAGTAAATGGGTGTTTTTATTGACTGAGCCGACTATTCGGTTTTAAACGGCAATCTACTTCACTTTTTCAATCCACAATATCCCAATATTACTTCATAAAAAAGTTCGCACCTTCTTTTCGTAGTTCTCACCATTTAAAGCCGTTCCTGCCTGCCGGCAGGCAGGTTGACAAAGTGAGAATAGTCGAACTCAGGTTACTATGCAATATACCGAAAAATCAATTGCCTCGTAATTCGAATAATGAAAACAATACAGATTTTTTGAGTGGATATAGGTACTTGGATTCTAGCGGTAAGGATATACTTGACAAGGTAATTGGCTTCACTTAAGGAGGCTTTGCTATTTTTCAATATCAAAATACAGGAAGGGAGGTAGACCTTGGGCTGAAAAAATGATTTTCCTGCGAATTTCAACTGCATTTTTTAACTTGTGGTATTAAATCTTAACTTTGTTTCAGAAACAAATTTTTAATAATGAGTCACCAGAATATTAAGCCCAAGAACAGCTGGGTAGCAGTTCCCAAAAATTCAGATTTCACCATTTATAACCTGCCTTTTGGAATATTTGAAACCAAGAGGATTTCTGCAAGGGCTGGAATAGCCATTGGAGATAAAATAGTAGACCTTTCTGTCCTTCATGATGAAGGTTTTTTCTCTGATATTACCCAATTGCCCAATGATATTTTCTTACGGGACACGTTGAATGATTTCATTGCTTTGGGCAAGCCAGTGACCAGAAAGGTAAGGGAACGTGTCCAGGATCTTTTGGATGAGAAAAATGAAGATTTGAAAGAACATCAGTGCAGGGGAAAAGCCATGGTAAACAGAAAAGAAGCTACCATGCATTTGCCTGTGAGAATAGGCGATTATACAGATTTTTATAGCAGTGTAGAACATGCGACGAATGTAGGGATCATGTTCAGGGATCCTGAAAATGCTTTGTTGCCAAATTGGAAGCATTTACCAGTTGGATATCATGGAAGGGCTTCTTCTATCATCCCGTCAGGTAATCCAATTATAAGGCCAAAAGGCCAATTTAAAGACCCAAACATGGATATGCCTGAGTTTGGCCCTACCAGAAGATTGGATTTTGAATTGGAATTGGCTTTCATCACAGGAAAGCCTACTAAAATGGGAGACTCGATCAAGACTGCCGATGCAGAGGACTATATATTCGGTTTTGTATTGTTCAATGATTGGTCAGCTAGAGACATCCAGGCCTGGGAGTATGTTCCATTAGGACCATTTTTGGGGAAAAATTTCGCTTCCAGTATTTCACCTTGGATAGTGACATTGGAAGCTTTGGAATATTTCAGAGTGGGTGGTCCTGTCCAAGACCAAGAGGTTTTGCCTTATTTGCAGTGTGAAAAAGACCATGCTTTTGATATCAATCTAGAGGCTTATATTCAGCCTGAGGGCAAAAACCAAAATAAAGTCTGTAGTTCCAATTACAAATACCTGTATTGGAATATCGCACAGCAGCTTGCACATCACACGGTCAATGGTTGCAATGTAAATGTGGGGGACATGTACGCATCGGGAACGATCTCTGGCCCCAATGAGCAAAGCTATGGATCCATGCTTGAATTGGCATGGAAAGGAACCAAGCCACTGGTCCTTGAGGATGGGGAGGAGAGGAAGTTTATTGAAGATGGGGATACCGTGATTATGAAGGGCTATTGTGAAAAAGATGGTATCCGTGTAGGGTTTGGCGAAGTAAGTGCAAAAGTACTTCCGGCAAATTAAGTCTGAAGTGTAAACAGAAAAGAAAATGAGGCTGAGCTAAAGTAGCCATCTTTTCATTCTGAATAATACATTTTGTGTATCAACACTCTATAGGTTAAAAGTCAAAAAAGGTCAAAGATTTACTTCTTTGACCTTTTTCCTTTTCCAACTTGGTAAGGCAAGCTCTTTCCTTAGTTGGCGATGGCAATTTTAACTTTCACCTTTTTCAATTTCTCCTGATTGACATCCTTGACGACTTTGCTTGCCAGTTCCCGCTTTACTGCTACATAGGCAGAAAAATCCAGCATACTGATCATCCCAATATCTTTCCCATCGAGTCCACCTTTTTTTGTCAAAAGTCCAACGATATCCCCTTTGCTGATCTTGTCTTTTTTGCCGGCACTGATGTACAGGCATTCATAGGCAGGGAGTTCCGGACTGATAAAGTTAAGTGATGGGAATATTTCTTCTACTTCTTTGTCGATATAGTCTGGTAGCAACTCATCGTTGGCAAGAATCAGATATCCTTGTCCCTCTGCATGCATCCTTGCGGTACGGCCATTTCTATGTGTAAATGCATCCTGTTTTGGAGGCAATTGATAATGTACTACATGCTTGATTTCGGGTATATCCAGACCCCTTGATGCCAAATCTGTAGCAATCAATAAATTGTGTGCTTCAGAACGGAATTTGATCAGGTTTTTCTCTCTATCTATCTGTTCCATACCTCCATGCAAAATCCCATGTGGAAAATCATAGTCGGTAAGGAGTGTGCTGATTCTGTCTACAGCATCTCGGTGGTTACAAAATACGATGCAGGCTTCATTGTTAAACTCAGCAACCAGGCGCATCAAAGTCTCCGCTTTCTCGATACTTGGTGTATTGACAAGTTTGAGCTCCAGTTTTGATTCACTTTCATCTTCAAGGTAATCGACAGTCTCGGGTGTACTGAAAGGGATGAATTCAGGAAGCCTGTCCATCTTAGTGGCCGAAGTCAAAAAGTATTTTTGTCCACCATCCAATGGGCGGAGGATATTTCTGATTTGGTCATGGAAGCCCAATTGAAGGGATTTGTCAAATTCATCTAGCACCACCACCTTTATTGAACCAGGGTCAAAAGAGTCCCTTTCGATATGGTCTTTGAGTCTTCCGGGAGTCCCAATGACTACTGCGGGGCCTTCAGATAGACTGTTTTGTTCGATTTTCATAGCATGGCCACCATAGCAGGTACTTACCTTAAAGGCCGTCTTCATGTTTTTGAATACCTGCTCGATCTGGATAGCAAGTTCTCTGGAGGGTACAATGATCAATGCCTGAACAGCCCTTAGGTCTGATTGGAGTATCTCCAACAAGGGAAAAAGATAAGCCAAGGTTTTACCTGAACCAGTAGGTGCCAACAGCATGAGGTTCTGATAGTGCTTGGCTTTTTCAATGAAATCCAACTGCATTTCATTGAGGGAATCTATTTGAAGGTGATTAAGAATTTCTTGGGTCGCTTCCGTGTGATTTGTCATATGGCAAAGATAATCAAACCTTCTGCATTATTTTTTGTATTTGATTTTTACATCAGCAACTCCTGCATCAATCATGTCGATTTGCTTGGCAGCACGCTTTGACAAATCAATGATCCGTCCACCTACAAATGGTCCCCTGTCATTGATTCTTACCTTTACACTTTTCCCATTGCTTTGGTTGATTACTTTTACTTTTGTGCCAAAAGGAAGGGTTTTATGTGCAGCGGTCAGCTTGCTTTTTCTGTATTTTTCACCGCTTGAAGTTTGTTTTCCATGATACTTGTCATGGTAGTAGGAAGCTTTTCCGCTTTGGGTGGCTTTTTGGGAGCAAGAAGAAAAAATGCATACTAAAATTATACAGCCTAGAATAAATTTGTACATGGTGAATGTCTTTTAAAAAATAGCAATGCAATAACAATGCCGTTAGAATGATGAAATGTACAGCAAGTCAACCTATTCTAACGGCATTGGATTATGGATTCTTATTCTTCCTCTTCTTCCTCTGATTCACCGATCGTCAAAATATAGATAACAGGATTGGATCCTGTTGTTTCCAAGCTTTCTCCATCTTCATCATTCGCTTCGTATTCGTATGCTACACAGTCAGTTCCACTTACTACAGTCACTTTGTAATCAAAACTGATTGAGTTTTCTTCATCTAGCACCAAAGTGAAATCCAATATCCCATCAAGGCTTAGTTCTGAAATTTCACTTGATTCGAAATAAATAGCATCGTCAGAATCAGTTTTAACCTCAAATGTTGCTTCCGTTAATTCGTTTTCTTCATCAAGGTAAGTGATGATTACATTTTCAGAATTCCATTCGCTTTCTTCTCCAAATACATTGTTGCCTTCAGCATCATTTACGACTACTTTGAAGGAAATTAGACTCTGGTCTGTACAAGGTGTCTCATCATCGCTACAGCTACTGAAGTTGAATACGACAAATGCGGCGATTAATAAAGTTGGGAGTTTTCTTAGTAGATTTTTCATAATCTTTTTTAGTTTGGTTTGTGAATTAATTTGTGGCGCGCTCACGCAGCCTATACGGGCGAACTTCACAAAACGCTACAAGCATGTCTGAATTAAATGTAATTTAAATTATAAAGTATTGAAAAATAGCGCTTAAAAAATTGTTTTTTGTACATGAGATATGTTTTAAGTTTTAAAAAATATAATTTAATTTGTTTGAAGTATAGGGATGAAGACATATTCCAGTTTCATAGACAGATGGATATTTGGCCTATTCCTCTGAAATAACCAAACCATCATGTTGCGGATAATAGTCAACTACGCCACGCCTGTCCGCCGTGGTGGAGCGCACGAGTGTCGACGGTTGACAGTCAACTTGCCCCGGAAACAATATGGATACATTATTTTAAATGGCTACTGGTAAGAAAGCGGATATCATAATACTTAAAATCCAAACGTGAAATTTGACATGAAACATTCCTAAAAACCCGGCATATAACCCTATGATAACTCAAATTCAGCTGAAACACATAATTATCTTTCATTTGCTTTTTTTAGTTAAATTTAAAATTTCAATTCGTTTTTATTTGGATTATTAATTTTTAACTTGGAGTTTTATTGAAATCTATACCTTCAAAAATGCAGAAAGTAAAATGTTAAAGATCAAATCATTATTGTTTTTCATGATTTTTTTTAGCCTGAGTAGATTATGTATGGGTCAAAAAGAGCTGCCAAATATTATATTCATTATGGCTGATGATTTGGGAATAGGTGATATCGAACCATATGGACAAGAAATTATCAAAACACCAAACTTGAATAAACTTGCTTTGGAGGGGATGAAATTTGAGGATTTTTATGCCGGAAGTACGGTTTGTGCACCTTCGAGAGCCAGTTTGATGACTGGCCAACATACAGGGAATACATTTGTTAGAGGAAATGGCGAATATCCACTTCTTGGAGATGTCGAAATCCTGCCGGAATTATTGAAAAAAGCAGGATATACAAATGCTATGTATGGTAAATGGGGTCTTGGGCTGGAAGGGTCAGAGGGTAGTCCGGAGAAGAGGGGATGGGATATTTTTCTTGGCCATGTACATCATGTATCTGCCCATTTCCAAAAACCTGATACGCTCGATATGGTTAGCGAAGGTAAGCTTTCTAGAGTCTCAATTCCCAAAGGTACATATGCGAATGATTTGTTTACTGAAAAAGCTATTTCATTTATTGAGGAATTTAGACAAGAACCTTTCTTTGTTTATCTTTCCTTGACCATTCCACACGCAGAGTTGGTTGTACCGGATAGATATATGGAACCATATTTAAACCTTGAAGGGGAAAGTATCTTCCCTTCGGAAATTGATTGGCCTGAAGGAAGGCATTATGGTCCCCAATCTAAACCTAGGGCAGCATATGCAGCTTTGATTAGCAGCGTGGATGATTATGTAGGCCAAATAATGAAAGCATTGGACGAATCAGGGAAAAAGGATAATACCATTCTGATTTTTACTTCTGACAACGGTACCCATATTGAAGGAGGGAGAAGAATCGAGGATGTCGATTTCTTTCAAAGTAGTGGTGTCCACAAAGGGGTCAAAAGAGATTTGTACTCAGGCGGTATCAAGGAACCCTTTATCATAAGATGGCCAAATATTGTTAAGGAAAACTCCAGTACTTTACATAGGGCCGCTTTCTGGGATGTTTATGCCACGTTTTCGGATATAATTGGATTTCAAGTTGACAAAAGAGATGGTATATCTTTTTTGCCTACCTTGAAAGGCATTTCCCAAAGAAAAAAACATGATTACCTATATTGGGAGTTCCATGAGTTTGGAGGCAAGCAAGCCCTGCTTAAAGGTGATTGGAAAGTTATCAGGTTGGATGTAGGGAAAAACCCATCCAATCAAGTAGAGCTATACAATATTAAAATAGACCCAGCCGAAAATCATGATTTGGCTGCGGAATATCCAAAGAAAGTACGAAGGCTGACCCGGGAGTTGGATAGTGTCAGAACTAAAAACAACACCTTCAATTTTGGAAAAAATTAAGTAAAAATAAATGATATGATTATCCGCAATGGCACCAGTAGTTAAATTATGCATATGTAATCATGCGGATAATTGTCAACAGTCGACGGTTGACAGTCAACTTGCCCTGGAAACAATATGGATACATTATTTAAATGGCTACTGGTAAGAAAGCGGATATACATAATAAATGAATATTTAATTGGATTGAAATGATGAAAATTTACATGGCACAAGTCAAAAGGACATGCTTTAAATATGTTGTTTTGCCGTTGCTTTTTATGTTTTGTATAGTTTGGAACTCAAATACTGCGACTGAGCCATTTGAAAACTATATTCAAGAAATACCCCATTCGAATTTGGGGTTTGGAATGAATGCCATTCCAGGAGGTGATTTTATAATGGGAAGCCCAAAGAATGAAACTGGGCATATGGAAGATGAATCACCTGAAAGGAAAGTCCACATTGACGCTTTCTGGATGGGAACCCACGAAGTTACTTGGGATCTTTTTGAAATGTTTTTGGATAAGGATTATGAAAAAGCAATCAGTACAAAACCCTTGCCCGATAATGTGGATGGCCTGAGTAGGCCAAGTACTCCATATTTGGATATGACATTTGGGATGGGGAAGGAGAATAAACCGGCTATTGCCATGACGCAGTATGGAGCGATTCAGTTTTGTCATTGGCTATATGAAAAGACAGGTGTATTTTATAGATTACCAACAGAAGCAGAGTGGGAATATGCGGCAAGGGCTGGCTCCAGCGAGCGGTATTTTTTTGGGGAAGATAGTAGCCGATTGGAAGATTATGCATGGTTTGGGGAAAACAGTGGAGGTACGACCCATGAAGTAGGCAAGAAGAAACCAAACCCATGGGGGCTGTACGACATCCTTGGAAATGCGATGGAATGGACTTATGATCAGTATGAACCTTATGAGGCTACCCAGGGTGTTATACTGAATCCTACCAAACATCCAGAAAAATTATATCCGCAGGTTTTGAGGGGAGGACATTATGAGAGTGTTGATGTGGAGTTGAGGGTGGCGAAGAGATTCATTTCAGATCCTGTTTGGAAACAGCTTGATCCTCAAATCCCCAAAAGTAAATGGTGGTTTCCTGAAGCACCATTTGTAGGAATGAGACTTGTAAGGCCATTGAAGGCACCTTCACCAGAGGAAATTGATCAATATTACAATAAGCAACCTATTTCAGACTATTAAAACAATCAAACCATGAACCAAAGAAGAAATTTTCTAAAAACCTCCGCATTGCTGACAGGAGGTGTATTGCTAAACCCATACAATTTTGCCGGTGCATACGCATCAGGGACTGATACTATCAAAATAGCCTTGATCGGATGTGGAGGAAGAGGTACTGGCGCAGTTTTCCAAGCCTTCGAAACAGGCTATAACATCAAGCTCGTAGCCATGGCAGATGCATTCAGGGATAGGCTGGATCAAAGTTTCAACCCAATTATGGATAAGTTTGGGAAGGACAAGGTGGATGTTCCGGAAGATAGGAAATTCGTAGGCTTTGATGCTTACAAGCAAGCCATCAAAGAAGCAGATGTAGTAATACTGGCAGCACCTCCAGGGTTTCGACCCGATCATTTTCAAGAAGCTGTCAACCAAAACAAACAGGTTTTTATGGAAAAACCTGTAGCAACTGATGCGGTAGGTATAAGAAAAGTACTGAAAGCTGCAGAGGAGGCGAATAACAAGAAACTCAATGTGGTGGTTGGTCTTCAGAGAAGATACCAGGATAATTACATCCAAACAATCAATAGGATCCATGATGGAGCCATAGGGGATATCGTTTCAGGGCAGGTATATTGGAATGATGGAGGCGTATGGGTAAGACCAAGGGAAGCAGGGCAGACCGAAATGGAATACCAAATGAGAAACTGGTACTATTTCAATTGGCTCTGTGGCGACCATATCGTTGAGCAACATGTACATAACCTCGATGTGGTAAACTGGGTGAAGAGAGGATATCCTGTCAAAGCAGAAGGTACTGGAGGTCGGATGATCAGGACGGGAAAAGACCATGGAGAGATTTTTGACCATCATTCAGTGACTTATACTTATGAAGATGGATCGGTTATTTTGGGAGAATGCAGACATTTCCCCGGTGCGCACAACAGAGTTGATGAGTCATTTCAGGGTACCAAAGGAAGAGCCTATCTCAATGCGGGAAACAAAGGATTGCTTTGGGACGCCAAAGGTGACCCGATATATGAACATGATGGAAAAGAAAACAAAAATCCTTACCAAAAGGAACATGATGAACTTTTTGCGGCAATAGTCAATGGTGAGTACAAATTCTCCGATGCAGAAAATGCTGCCAAAAGTACCATGACGGCAATCATGGGGCGCTATGCCACTTACTCGGGTAAGACAGTTTCTTGGGAAGATGCAATCAATTCTGATATAGATTTGATGCCAGAGAAATTGGCATGGGATGCAGATCCAAAAATACTACCAAAAGAAGATGGGTTTTATCCATTTGCTGTTCCTGGTAAGACCAAAGTGATATAAGATATGATGAAAAGAAGAAAATTCATAAGGAACGTTTCATTGGGATCCATTATAAGTGGATTGACAGGTTTTGAGCTGATTGCTGCTGAGAATAATACAAAACATGCAGATGGGTTTAATTTGAACTATGCGCCGCATTTTGGGATGTTTCAAAATCATGCCGGCAAAGACCTTGTCTCCCAGTTGGACTTTATGGCTGCACAAGGATTCCGGGCATTGGAGGATAATGGCATGTTGGGAAGGCCTGTGGAAGAACAGAAAAAAATAGCTAAAGCCCTTGAGAGACTTCAGATGACCATGGGTGTATTTGTAGTAGATGGAGGTGACAACTGGAAAACTTCCCTGACTACAGGCAAAGAAGAGTTTTTGGAAAATTTTATCAATACCTGTAAAAGGTCCGTGGAAGTGGCCAAGCGTGTCAATGCCAAGTGGATGACTGTCGTGCCGGGATTTTATGAAAGGAACCTGCCATTGGGGATTCAGACTGGAAATGTCATCGAGGCGCTCAAAAGAGGTGCTGATATATTTGAACCCCATGGATTGACTATGGTACTGGAGCCTCTGAGTGATACTCCGGAATTGTTTCTAAGGTATTCAGATCAATCCTATGCTGTCTGCAAGGCCGTAGGAAGCCCTTCCTGCAAAATCCTATATGATGTCTATCATATGCAGCGGAATGAAGGTAACCTCATACCAAATATGGAAAAATGCTGGGATGAAATTGCTTACATCCAGTTAGGGGATAATCCTGGTAGAAAAGAACCGGGAACTGGAGAGATCAATTATAAAAATGTATTCAAATTTATAGCATCCAAGGGCTTTGAAGGAATAGTAGGGATGGAACACGGGAATGCAAGCCCTGGAATAGACGGGGAAAAAGCCCTTATCAAAGCGTATAAGGAAGCAGATCAATTTAAAAACTAATCAATATTAAAAATAATGATGCAATTGAAATTATATTTCGGAGTAATACTGGCTGTTTTTTTCAGTACTACATTGGTCAATGGACAACAGCGGGAATCTATCCCTGTGATCCCCCATCCATTGGATGTAAGCTTTGGAAAAGGGGAAGTGTCCCTCTCTGATGGAGCTTTGGTTTATGCAGCAAGCCCTGAGCTTAGAAAATCTACCTCACTCTTTCTGGCCTCATTGAAAAGCAGGTATCAGATAAATTTGATCTCTTCTTCAGAGTTAAATGCGAATACCCTGATCGAAGTTTCCCTTGACAAGGATGTAGATTCTGAGGCCTATCAACTACATATCAATCCAGACAAGATTGAAATAAAAGGTGGAGATGCCGGTGTATTCTATGCTTTTCAGACCTTGTTGCAATTGATAGAAGAGAGGGATGGAAGCTTGGTTGTCCCTGTATTGAATATCCAAGATAAGCCAGAATTTGGCTATAGAGGCTTGATGATAGATGTAAGCAGGCATTTCAGGACTTTGGACGAAATGAAGGGGATTGTTGACTTGATGGCGCACTTCAAGTTGAATAGGTTGCATTGGCACCTTACAGATGACCAGGGATGGAGATTGGAGATCAAAAAGTATCCGAAATTGACAGAAATCGGTGCATGGAGGGATGAAACCATCATTGGTCAGTATGGAAATTTCAAGCCTTTTATTTATGATGGGGTCAAACATGGGGGGTATTATACCCAGGAAGAAGCCAGAGAGTTGGTTCAATATGCTGCTGAGAGAAAGATAACGGTAATTCCGGAGATAGAATTGCCAGGCCATAGCTCGGCAGTACTTGCAGCCTATCCTGAATTTGGAAGTTTCGAGGTAATAAATGGGAAGGCACAGCAGGGAAGTATTCCTGCAAAAGATGACAAGGGAAATACGTATAACAACGAGATTTATCCTAAAGTGCCAGGCTATTGGGGTGTTCATTACAATATTTTTGGACCAAAAGAAGCTACTTTCAAGTTCTTGGAAGATGTATTGACTGAAGTGATGGATATTTTTCCAAGTGAATATATCCATATAGGAGGAGACGAGGTACCAAAGGACCATTGGAAAACTTCATCCATCGCACAGCAGTTCATCAAGAAAAACAAGTTGAAAGATGAGCACGAGCTCCAGAGTTTTTTTATCAGAAGGATAGAGAAATTCTTGAATAAAAATGGCAGAAACCTGATCGGATGGGACGAGATTCTCGAGGGTGGATTGGCACCGAATGCGACAGTGATGAGTTGGAGGGGAGAAGCGGGAGGAATCGAAGCAGCAAAGATGAACCATGATGTCATCATGAGCCCAAACAGTCATATGTATATAGATCATGGCCAAGGGAAGCAGGCAGATGAGCCGTTGTTTATCTGCTGTTTGTTGCCCTTGGAGAAGGTTTATAGTTATTACCCGAGACCAGAATCGCTTTCAGCTGATCAGCAGAAGCATGTTTTGGGGGTTCAGGCAAATATGTGGACAGAGTATGTACCATCATTCCAAAAAATGCAATACATGGTCTTTCCTAGGGCATTGGCTTTAGCCGAAGTTGCCTGGTTGCCAAAAGAGAAGAAAGATTACGATGAATTTTTTACAACAAGGCTTCCGGAAAGATTGGCAGAATTGGAGCATCAACAAGTGAATTTCAGAATTCCGGAGGCCAAGGTAGAGGTGACGGAAAAAAATGGCAAAAAGGCTGTAACCATGTCCCCAAGTGTGAAAGGTAGCAAAATCTATTATACCTATGATGGGCATAAAGCCGACAGGACTTCACAATTGTATAGGGGGGAGTTTTTGATGCCTTCTCCCGGCGAAGGGCAAGGCCCACTAAAATTGAAGTATATCATCGTGACTCCAGCCAATAGGGAAAGCGGGATATACACCTTGGAGATAGAATAAACCGGGTTTTTTATACCAATTTGAGAACCATGATGGGCTTACCGCCTATCATGGTTTTTTTTGTTTGGCAAAAAAATAAAATGAAAATATTTTAATTTCGTTTCATATAATAATGAAAGTTTTTATATTTCGATAAATTCCGAAACTCGTAAGTATTTTGCTTAGATTTCAAATGTGGAAATTCATTTAAAGTGGCTACATTCATAGGCTATACAATAGATGAAATGGCACCGAAGGATGTCTGAAGCAAGTTGAGTTGAGCAATGGCTTGACTTGTATGGTATGGGATTTCAAGATCATGAATATTAAAATTGAATTAACCATAAAGATTCGAAAGAATAATGCTTTTACAACAAATAGATTGGATCATATTGATAAGCTTCTTTGTAGTGTCACTGGCCATTGGTTTGTACACTGCCAAGAAAGCATCCAAGAGTCAGGAAGAATACTTTAATGCTGGAGGGAGTATGTCCTGGTGGTTATTGGGGATTTCTATGGTTGCTACCACCTTCTCCACAGATACACCAAATCTTGTAACGGATATAGTCAGGAAAAATGGGGTTTCTGGAAACTGGGTATGGTGGAGTTTTTTGTTGACAGGAATGCTGACGGTTTTTTTCTTTGCCAAGCTTTGGAAGAGATCAGGTGTGTTGACGGATATTGAGTTTTATGAAATGCGCTACAGTGGGAAGATAGCCGCATTTTTAAGAGGTTTTAGGGCTATTTATTTGGGAGTTTTCTTCAATGTAGTCATCATCGCTTCAGTATCATTGGCAGCGATCAAGATTGGTGGGATCTTACTGGGGATTAGTCCGCTTCAGACCCTGTTGATCTCTGGGGTAGTGACAGTGATCTATAGTTCCCTGGGAGGTTTACGGGGAGTTGTATTGACAGATTTTCTGCAATTTGGCTTGTCGCTGGGAGGCGCAATTGCCGCAGCATATGTGGCTGTAACCCATCCTGCAGTCGGGGGAATGGAAAAGTTATTGGCACATGCGGAAGTAAGCAGCAGGTTGAATATTCTACCGGATTTTGGCAATATGGAATTGGCGGTGATGGTGTTTTTTATTCCCTTGTTTATACAATGGTGGTCTGTTTGGTATCCAGGTGCCGAGCCTGGCGGTGGTGGTTATGTAGTACAAAGGATGCTGGCTGCCAAAAATGAAAAACATGCATTCAGTTCTGTTTTGTTGTTCAACATTGTCCATTACGCCATCAGGCCATGGCCATGGATCATTGTGGCATTGTGTTCCATCATAGTTTTCCCAAACCTGTCTGATATCAGCGCAGCATTTCCAAATACTGCCGCGCACATCATACAAGATGATATTGCATATCCTGCAATGCTTTCTTTCCTTCCAGTAGGGTTGATGGGCTTGGTGGTGACTTCACTGGTCGCTGCCTATATGTCTACATTGTCCACGCACCTGAATTGGGGAGCATCTTACGTTGTCAATGACTTTTACAAAAGATTCATCAATCCCAACAGCTCCCAAAAAACATTGGTGAATGTAGGGAGAATTGCTACAGCTACCATCATGGTTTTGGGAGGTTTTATAGCATTGCAGCTTGAGAATGCGCTTCAGAGCTTTAGCATTTTACTTCAGATAGGTGCAGGGACAGGGCTGCTTTATATCCTGAGATGGTATTGGTGGAGAATCAATGCAGCGAGTGAGTTGACAGCTATGATTGTGTCTTTCTTGGTGGCATTGTATTTTTCTTTTGTCCATCAGGTTTATTTTGAACCATTGGCGACTCATATTGAATTGGTTATCGGTGTTGCGATTACCACATTCAGCTGGGTTTTTGTAACTTTCATAACAAAGCCTACAGATCAAAAAGTACTGGTCAAATTCTTGAACACCACCAAAGTTCCAGGAAGAGGCTGGGCGAGGGTTCGGGCAAAGGCTATGGACGATACAGGTGTTGTTGTAGATGAGAATCTATTTGGTTTTCAGAAGGCTGTTTTTTCATTTGCCATTGGGGTGATAGCGATCTATGCGTTACTGATTGGAATTGGGAAAATCGTATTGGGAGAAGTCAATTTTGGATATATTTTAATTTTAGGATCAATGATCGGATTTGCTTTTATGTACAAACTAATAGACAAAGAATAACTATATAATAATGATATCAACAACCTATTTAAACTTAGACCCACAAAAAGCCGAGAGAGCTGGAGCGCAGGAAACTGCTAGGGAGATTGCACATCAACCACGTCTTTGGTTGGATGTATTGAATTTAATCTCTACAAATAGAAATGGGATTTCAACTTTTCTGAACCCGATTTTTGCAAAAGAAAACCTAAGGATCATCCTGACAGGTGCAGGTTCATCTGCATTCATCGGTGAATCCGCGCAGGGTTTGGTACAGAAGAATTCAGGAAAACTAACCCAGGCTTTGCCGACCACAGACTTGGTGACCCATCCGGAGTTGTTTTTCATGAAGGATGTACCCACATTGCTCATCTCTTTTGCACGATCGGGCAATAGTCCGGAAAGTGTAGAGACTGTAAGGTTATCAGATATTTATTGCAAGCATATTTACCATTTCATCATCACATGCAATGAACAGGGGCAGCTTGCTGAGTATGCAAGGAATCATAGTTCAAATACTTTTTGTCTGCAATTGCCTGAGGATGCCAATGACAAAAGTTTGGCCATGACTGGTAGCTTTACCTCCATGCTGCTTTCAGTACTGCTTGTTACTGATTTGAATAGTTTAGAAGCCAAGACAAAGCACGTTCAGACGGCTGCAAAATATGCTGAATATATCCTCAATAACTTTCCGGAAGATTTTCAGAGAATTGCGGACTCAATGTTTGAGAGAGTGATATTTTTGGGATCAGGGCCACTTTTGGGCATAGCAAGGGAGTGTCATTTAAAGTTACAGGAGTTGACTGATGGTCAAATTGTCTGTAAGCATGATTCCTTCTTGGGTTTTAGGCATGGTCCTAGGGCAGTCCTAAACGAGAAAAGTATAGTAGTTTTTCTGTTTTCTGACGATCCACATGTGTATCAATATGAAAAAGATTTGGCTGAAAGTATTTCATCGGATCCACGGGGAATCCCAACGATCAGTTTCGGGCCAATGAACGATGACGGATTTGATTCTATTTTGGCAATTTCCAATGGCAATGCCCCAACTTCATGCGGGGATTTCAATGTCTTGGTAGCCACTTTGGTTGGACAGTTACTGGGCTTCTACAAATCCCTTTCTTTGGGACTTCATCCAGATAGTCCATCTGTAAGCGGGGCTATTTCCAGAGTAGTACAAGGTGTTAAAATCTATAACAAGAGCTGAAATGATCCTAACAGTCTGCCCTAATCCCGCTATAGATACCTTTGCATATTTGCCCAAGATCAAATTGGGAAAAAGTAATAGGATCGTACGAATTCAGGAATTTCCAGGGGGAAAAGGGATTCATGTTGCATTGGCCATCAAAGAATTGGAGGGAGAAGTTGAGTTGGTAGGCGTATGGGCTGGATCAGCTGGTGAATGGATCAAAAGCTCCTGCGCTGACTTTGGGCTGAAAGTCTCTGGGCTGGATGTAAAAGGGAATAGCAGAAAATGCTTCACTTTCATCACCGATGAGGAAAACTCTGATCATACAGAAATACTGGAGCCGGGGCCGAAACTGGCACAAGATGATTTCCAATCATTTAAAGCTCATTTTAAAAGATCCCTGGCCAAGGCAAATATTGTCTGTATTTCAGGTTCATGGCCGCTAGGTAGTCCAAAAGATGCCTGCCAGCAGTTGGTAAGGTTGGCAAATGAACAGCATGTAAAGGTCTTTTTGGATTGTACTGGTGTACAGTTGGAAAATGCCCTGAAAGAGAAAGTGTTTGGGCTTCATTTGAACGAAAGCGAATATCAGGAAACAATCAAAACCTTGGGGGCTGAAGCCTTGGAAGATGTAGTTTGCCTGGCTTTGACAAAGGGAAAGGAAGGGTTGGATTTGAGGTATCGGCAAGAGTTTATCAGTGCCAAGCTGACTTTGGATGATGTGATCAGTACTGTCGGTAGTGGTGATTGCCTGACGGCAGGGCTTTGTTATGCGATTGCCAAAGAAATGAAAATCCAGGATGTGGCAAAATTTGGAGTGGCCTGTGGGGCGGCCAATTGCCTAAGGGAAGATCTGGGCATGCTGTATAAAAGCGATGTGGGGAGACTCTTAGAACAAGTAGAATTTAAAAACTGACAGATGGAAAAAAAGAAATTACTGGTAGTAGGGGAATTGAATGTTGACTTGATCTTAAATGATATACAAGGATTCCCAAAGATTGGGGAGGAAATTGTAGCCAATAAAATGAACCTGACCTTGGGAAGCAGTTCTGCCATATTTGCCTCAAATATATCTACTCTAGGAGTCGATACGGCTTTTTGTGGAATGGTGGGTGAAGATTATTTTGGTGGGTTTATAGAGTCTAAACTGCAGGAAAAGGGTGTTGATTGTACTTATTTGAGGAGGTTAAAAGAAAAACAGTCCGGTGTCACCGTAGTGATGAATTACGATCAAGACAGGGCCAATGTGACTTATTGTGGAGCTATGGAAGAGTTGGGAATCCAAGATATTCCCTGGGATCATATTGGGCAGTTTGGCCATTTGCATTTCTCCAACCTCTTTCTCCAGAATAAAATTAGAAAAGATATCGTAGCCTTATTTGAAAAAGCAAAAAGCAAGGGGCTGACGACATCCTTGGATCTCCAAACCGATCCTGACGGTGTTTTTGATTTTGATTACAGAGCCTGTTTGCCATTCGTCGATATTTTCCTTCCCAACAAATCAGAGTTGCTGGGTATCACCAAGGCTGATACCATTGATGACGCAATGGAGATAATAAAGCCTTTTGCAAATTCAGTTGTCGTAAAGATGGGCGAGCAGGGCAGTATACTCTACAATGGTCAAGGGAAAACCGTTGCCCAAGGGTATTTGCATGATTCATTTGTAGACGCGATTGGTGCAGGAGACAGTTTCAATGCCGGGTTTATTTCAAAATTCCTTTCAGGGGAAAAACTTGAAGCTTGCCTGAACTTTGGGAATCTCATAGGTGCGATCAATACCACCGCAGCAGGAGGTACTGGGGCATTTGATTCAAGAGAACATTACATTAAAATAGCAAAAGAAATTTTCAACCAGGAAATATAATTTATGAACCTTAAGAATAAATTAAGACAACAAACTGATGAAAAAAGGGGACTTTTGGCAACAAATTTCTATAATTTGGAGACCTTGCACGGAGTCTTGGGAGCAGCCCAGCAGACAGGTGATTCATTGATATTGCAATTGACACAGAGTTCCATTGATTATATGGGCTTGGATACTGCGGTAGCATTGGGACGAGAAGGACTGAAGCAATTTGGCGTGGAAGGCTGGATCCATTTGGACCATGGTGGTTCGGTGGAATTGGCCCAACGTTGTTTGGATGCTGGATTTGATTCTGTCATGATAGATGGATCTGAATTGCCATTTTCGGAAAATGTAAAAATTACGCAGGAAGTAGTCCGAAGGGCAAAATCCTATGGCGCCCATGTGGAAGCCGAGTTGGGATTTGTAGCTAAATTGGGACAATCACATGCACACAACGGTTTTACCCAACCACATGAAGCAAAGCAATTCGTAGAAGAAACAGGTGTGGATGCCTTGGCAATTTCCATTGGTACTGCCCACGGTTTTTACAAAGAAGAGCCAAAGCTTCAGATAGATTTACTGAAAGCAATCGTCGAAGAGGTTTCTGATGCTACTTTTGTACTTCATGGAAGTTCAGGAGTGCCGGACGAGCAACTTCGAACCGCTATACAAAATGGTATCTGTAAAGTCAATTTGGCTACGGAGATCAAAAACATCTTTATGAAGACCCTTCAGGATATATTAACCCAAAACGAGGAAATAGATTTAAGAAAAGTATTTCCAAAAGCGACAAATGCCGTTACCGAATTGGTAAAAGGCAAATTGAACATTATAAACAACAGGTAAGATGAATTTGATTGATGCACACTGTCATTTGAACACCAGCTCCGAGGCAAAAATGAAACTTGCCTTGGAGAGGGGAGCTGCATTTGTATCCATCAATACCGATATTCCATTCTTCGAATCTTTGGACAGGCAAGAGGCTGTAGTCTTGGAATTAAAACATCAATTTCCAGAACAAGTCCGGTATATAGGCTCATTTGGATCAGCCGGGTTTGGGACTGCAAGATGGCAGGGCCAAGCTTTGGATCAGATTAAAAAAAGACTTTCAAATGGTGCCACAGCCATCAAGATTTGGAAGAATTTCGGGATGGCTATCCAAAATGAGGATGGCTCATATGTCATGGCGGATGATGAAAGATTGGATCCTATATACGATTTCTTGGCACATCAAAAAGTGCCACTGATAGCGCATTTGGGTGAACCAAAAAACTGCTGGCTGCCTCTTGAACAAATGACAGTGGATTCGGATAGGGAGTATTTCTCAAAACATCCAGAATATCACATGTATCTGAATCCAGAAGTACCCAACCATGAGGCCCAAATAGCTGCCAGGGATAATATTCTGGAAAAACATAGGGGATTGGTCTTTGTAGGGGCACATCTTGGGAGTATGGAATGGAATCTTGACGAAGTTTCGAAAAGACTGGACAAGTATCCCCATTTCCATGTTGATTTGGCAGAAAGAATCTGTCATGTGCAGCTTCAAAGCATGTCGGATAGGGAACGGGTAAGACAGTTTTTCATCAAGTACCAAGACCGGATTATTTATGGTTCTGATGTGATTGATGATGGTACAAAGCCTGAGATGGAATTTGCTGAGCGCTTTCAGGAATTATGGGATTTTCATGTGGCATATTTTACCACAAGTGATAAAATGACTGCTCCAGAATTCCAGGGGGAGTTTATGGGTTTGGATCTACCAAAAGAAGTGTCGGAAAAAATACTTGTCGACAATGCAAAACGAATGTATAAATTTTAAATTAACCATATCATAAATAACCATGAGCAATAATAGAAGGGATTTTCTCAAGCTATCCGGTTTGGCTGGATTGGGTTTGATCGGGACAGGATTGAGCAGTTTCAAGTCCGCCGAAGAGATGGAAAGGCTTCCTGAAATGATAAAAAGGAAACGCATCCAGCATTTCAATATGAGTGGATTCTCTGCCCCCAAACTGGATAAAGTAAGGGTAGGATTTATAGGCCTAGGAATGAGAGGTCCTGGGGCAGTCAATAGAATGAGTAAAATAGAAGGTGTTGAGATTGTAGCAATCTGCGATCTAGTGCCCGAAAAAGTAGATAAAATAGCCAAATCCCTGGAAAACACGAAGCATAGACCAGAAAAATACTCTGGAAGTGCATATGCTTGGAAAAAGATGGTGGATCGGGATGATTTGGATTTGATCTATATCGCAACACCATGGGATTGGCACACTCCTATGGCTGTGTATGCGATGGAAGCAGGAAAGCATGCAGCTGTAGAAGTCCCGGCAGCCAAGACCTTGGAAGAGTGTTGGCAGCTCGTTGAGACCTCTGAGAGGACACAAAAGCATTGTATGATGCTCGAAAACTGCTGTTATGATTTCTTTGAGTTGATGACTTTGAATATGGCCAGAGACGGTTTCTTTGGTGATATTCTACATGCAGAAGGAGCGTACATTCACGATTTGTTGGATCTCAATTTTGCAAAAAATGCTTACGAGGATATGTGGAGATTGAAGGAAAATTTCCGTGATGGGAACCTATATGCAACCCATGGTCTGGGGCCAATCTGTCAGTTGATGGACATCAATAGGGGAGATCAGATGGATTATTTGACCTCATTGTCATCCGCAGATTTCCATATGGCTGACAAAGCTCGTGAATTGGCTGAAACAGATAATTTCTATGCTTCCTTCGTAGAGAAAAAATTTGGTGGGAATATGAATACCACCATCGTAAAAACCAAACATGGAAAGTCCATGATGATCCAGCACGATGTCACCTCCCCAAGACCTTATTCGAGGTTACATGCATTGAGTGGTACAAAGGCGTTTGCCCAGAAATATCCCTTGCAGAAAATATCCAGTGGCCATGGATGGATCAAAGATGATGAAATGAAAGTATTACAGGAAAAATACACTCCGGAGATTGTGAAGAAAGTAGGGGAGTTGGCCAAAACTATTGGTGGTCATGGGGGGATGGATTTTATGATGGAGTGGAGATTGGTGGATTGCCTGAGAAATGGCCTTCCATTGGATCAGGACGTATATGATGCAGCTTTGTGGTCGGCACTGTCGCCATTGAGTGAGTGGTCAGTAGCACATAGATCCAATTCCATCGATGTCCCTGATTTCACCGGTGGTTCATGGAAAACCAATAAGCCATTAGATATCACACTCAAAGGTGGGGGGACTACAAAGGTAATAGTGTAAATTATGTTTTGTTAATAGGGTTAATTAGTTTAGTTGAATAAAGACACCGGGGTTTTCTTCGGTGTTTTTTTATTGATTATAATTCAAGCAAAGCTTTATTTTTCTATTGTCCTTTTTATGCCTCACTCTGGGGGGAAATACCTCGCATTTAGGCGAAGACCTTTTCACAGAGAACACTAAGTCTCGGATGCACTTTAGTCGCCTTTTGGCAAAACCAAACCTATCAGTCTTTAGCCGATAGTAGTTTAATCTTTTGGTGATTTGTGTAAACAGACTCTGGTAAATTTTGGATGTTCTGTGGGGATACAGATCATGGTAAGAATGGTTAGAGAGAAGGACAAGTAGCCTAATTACTCAGAGCCTATGTGGCCGAAAAGCATATGGAGAAGTCCTTCTCTCTCCCCTTAAATATACTAAATGCCAGATTCAGTTTTTCGCAAAACAGTTTCATTATTTCCATGTCCTCCTTTCTGTTTACATCATCAAAGATTATTGGACACTTAACATGTTCAAACAAAGAAATAGACTTCAAAATACCATTTCTAAATCCTCCTGAGGGTCCATCGATTAAAATTAGATCATATGATTCGGATTCAAGAGTTCTTCTAACATCATCGACCTTATACCATTCCCCTTCAATTGGAGCATAAATACACTGATGACCTTCTCCCCGCTTGAATGCAAATTTTGGATTATGTTCAATACTGATTACACTATATTTTTTCAATAATGCTTCTGTACCCTTTCCAGAACCGAATTCCAAAATAGATTTCCCTTGGGCTAGAATTTTGAAAATATGATTTAGAAGCCCCTTCTCTATAGACCATTCTCCCAGTTTGTTGTTTTTGAGACATTTCAATGCCAAGTTTTCACAAAAAGAATAAAAACATTCTTCATCATATATCATTGCTCTATGATTTGATTCTATTAACCTGTTGAGCCATATTTCCATTTGTTCTAATTCTCTATCATCCAAATACCCTTCACGGAGTAACACCAAATGAAAAAGAAACTCTTCTTCATTAAATTCAACGCCTAATTGTTCCAATTGCTTTCTTCTGACCTGATTGGCCATCTGTATTTGCTCTATTCGCTTTTGTGAAGATATTTGGTTTTGATGTATCCTATAACGAACCAAAGCTATGGAAATATTCTGTACAAAAAAGCGTTGCGCTATCTTCACCACAAAATCATAATCTCCCGAATAACGAAAGGTCTCATCAAACTGTAAACCATATTTCCAAACTAGAGAACTTCTAAACATCATAGAAGGTTGGTGCACGTAATTGTCAGCGAATAACATCACCTTTATATCATTATGGTCAAGAGGTCTGTTCATAAGTCCTATATACTTTCCATCCTGATCAATGATCTCACATAGTGACCCAATGCAGTAAACATCAAAGTGATTTTCCAGATACTCAAATTGTATCAATAGACGATCAGGTAGAGAAATGTCATCAGCATCTGCCATGGCAATATATTTACCCTTAGCGCACCTCATCCCATAGTTTCGGGCGGCATAATTTCCTTTGTTGGTTAACAGTTTGAAATACCTAATTCGATGATCAGAAATGTCTTTGATTAAATCTTCTGTATTGTCATCAGACCCATCATCGATAATCAACAATTCGAAATCCTTAAAGCGTTGCAAAAGAATACTATTAACTGCTTCAACTATGTATTGGCCAGCATTGTAACAGGGCATAATAACAGATATACTTGGAAAGCTATTCATAGATGTCATAGTTTATGCTTATCATTTTCATTTATATATTTTCTTTGCCAATTCTATCCTTTGCCAGGATTCTTATCCCAATTTTCAATTTCTTCTTTCAATTCATTTTGTGACATAACCAATACTTGGAGTAGTTTAGAAAATTTTATATCATCTTGACGTTGGCTATGAAACTGGCTATTTATACCTCTTTCATGAGTCAAATGGTACAAAGCCCCTTGGGTATGCTTATGGATATACCCCAATATTTTCCATCTATTCACCCTTTCAGCATCTTCCCTTCCCCATCCATAAAAGCCTTCATTTTCCATCCCTGATTCAATATATGCTTTTTTATCAGCCATAAAAACCCCACCAACAGGAGTAGGTCTATAAAGTTCTTTCATTTTTCCTTCTACTTTTCTTCAATCTTCAACCCCACTCTAAAGAGCCTGAAATAATCCTTCTCTACATTGACATCGAGTTTTTCCAGCATCCATAGCTCATTGTTTCTGAGCAACATGCTTTTAGGGTCAAGTCTTCCTGGTACAAAATCATTGATCACATTGCCTTCTAAATCTACAATTGCAATACGGTTCGGATGATTTTTCGCCATTTTTCTACTTAAACTATTCAATTCCTGAGTTGATATGCCTAATTGCTTTTTAGAATACAGCGAATTGACTCCAGGAAAATAAGCTATTATGAAATGACTATCGAGCCGTTTTAAACTCAATATTTTTCCCGAATTAAACGGCATCTCAAAATAATTTAGACGGGAAGAGTGGTTGTTAACTAATTGTGAATATGAGAAATTCGGTAAATCGATTGGAATACTTGATACCATTGAATAAGGTGAAAAGGCTTTATAAACATAAATGATTGGCTCAGTTCCGAAAATCAAAAAAATGTGATCTTCTACGACAGTAAAAACAGGTTTCCAAGCTTCCTTGAAAAAGGATTTCTCTTCCCGGAAGATACTGGTTTCTGGAAACTGAACAAATGGCTCACTTTCTCCATTTTCAGGATATAACCATACTAATAATCTTAGTTCTCTTCTAATATTCTTGTCTTTTTGGTCAATATTTGCTAATCCCTGATTTATATAAAGATGCTTGTTCCCTATTTTTTCTATTCCTTCCTCTATTGCCAACTTTGGACTTTCGAGAAGCTTACCACTTGCATGTTTAACGCAACTTTGTATTTTTCCTGAAAAATCAAAGTTCAAAAATGCATTTGATCCGTATGCTAAAATTGAATCATCGCCATCAATTTTTAGTGGAGCCAACAAACTGCCAAAACATCCTGAAAAAACTTCTTTAGTTGGTAAAGTTGCAAATATTTCACCTTCAAAATCTGCTAATATTATTTTGGGTTGTTGCCCCGGAGTTGTGAACAATACAGTTTTTTGAATTGGGTCTAGATCATGGACAACAAATTTATGGCGAAAAGGAATTTCGATACTGTCCAATACTTCAAGAGTAATAGACCTACTATCAATCAGATGATCCCTAATTTCTTCTTTTCTACAGGCAAAGATAAAAACCGAAACAAGGAACATATTTATATAATTTTTCATAATTTGAAGAAATTTAATTTTCAAAACAATCAACACTAACTATTAAGTTCGTAATTTTAATTTTAATTTAAAACAATCAAATAACTATGTTAAAAGAAGGTTTATTCCATAGCAGTTTGATGATTTTATTAATGATTGTGACAATGTGTATCTCCTTGTTTTCCTGCCAAAAAGATAAAAGTTTGCTAAACGATTTTGGTTCGTATTACTTGGAGAAAGAAAAAGAGTTCCTTATTCATTCCTTATCTTCTGTTGACCTTATTGATTACTACCCCGAGGACAGGTTATATCTGGGATCTACAATCACCCACAGTGGGAAAGAAATTTGCCTTGTCGACGAAAGTGGTAGAATCATCTTAAGTCGAAACATGAAGGGAGAAGGTCCTGAACAGTATATTTCTAATTTATCATGTCTGGCCTTTTCTGAGAAGGGAAATATTTGGGCGATGACAAATAGGCATATTTTACAGTACGACCAAAATCTAAATATTCTGGTGAAATTTACCTATGAATCCAGTTTGATGTTCAATATTTACACTCCTGCGATTAAATTTTCTTACATACATAAAGATACAAACCAATTCGAAATCACTTTCCCCACCAACCCTTCAGGATCTTCTCGGCATCAAGTCGGCAAAAGTCAATATTACAACACAGGCAAACTGCTGGAATTATATGACCAAAAGAAGGGTTATTCAAATGAAATTGCTCCTGTCTCTAATAGGCGGATAACCGAAGATTTTTTGTCTATAACCAAATCGTTTTATGCACCTATCTATTTTACTGATGCTAAATCAGCTAAATTATTCTTAACAGGTACCTTCGATAATAAAATTACTATCTATGACTTAAAATCGAATACTGTTGTGGGAAATCTTGACATATACCATGGAGATCCTAACGCAATCTTACCTCCCACTCTAATTAGCCCACAAAAACTGCCATCAACTTCAGAAAATTGGCTTTTGACTCCCAAGAATCATAAATTGTACAAGTTAGACAATGGTCTAATAGCTCTGGAATACATCGTTGGGGTATCAATCAATCCAAATCCCAAAAATGTCGTCGCTGAAATTCTTCAGGATTTTTTCCACAGCAAGCTGATACTCTTTGACCAAAACAAGCAAATAAGCCATGATCTTACTATTCCAGAAAATGGAGTTATCATGACTAGTCTACCCGGTAATCGACTTCTCTTCAAAGAGGTAAACCCCGAAAGAGAAGAAGATTTTAGCCGGTACATTATATTTAAAATTATGACAGAATAGTTTCAAACTCCGATGCAAAACTATAGCTTTTTCAAATCACGTCACAAGGATAGGATGGTCCACTACATTCTTGCATGACATAGCCAGCACCTTGTATGCAACCAACTGAGCATGTTGGGACATTATGATATGTTGTATGCCCTGTAGGCCCCACACATGTCACTAGACATGATCCTCCTGAACCTGACCCACCATAAATCCCTGCCAACTGACTTCTCTGAAGCACCTCCTCCGAAGCGAGCTTCAATTTTCCTAAATTTAACTTTTTCATTTTTGCTTTTTGTTTATAAGTTTTATCTTTTTCCCGGTCAGTTAAGGACATCCGGAAACTATGCCCATTCATCGCGATTGAATTTCTTCTAAGTATATTCTATGTTAGTATATCTTTCAGTTCTTCGACACTAAATTCCTTCGGCAATTCATACCCATTTATGAAAATAGTTGGCGTGTGCGTAATCCCTTCCTTCTCACACCATTCCTTCATCACCAAGAGTTTTTCTTTTTGCTTATTCAGCTCTCCATTCATAGGGTATCGTTTGGCAAAAGCCTCGTGATTCTTTTCTGGGCTACTGTACCATTGATCCAAAGCTTTCTGAGTGGCCTTACTGTCTCCCTTATTGTCTATGGCCAGAAAATGATTGATCACTTTTGTCTTCGGGTCTTCCATATCAGCATTGGGAAAGAATAAGATTTGCAGGTCTATATTCCCACCTTCAAAAAGATTCTCCAATATTGGGTGTGCCTTAGCACAGGGGCCACAATAAGGGTTGCATACTTTAAGTACATGATATTTTGGGTTTTTATTACGCAGCTGTATTCCCAACCCTCCCGCACTATTGGATATTCTTTTTGACTTGGACAGGAAATATTCAAAAATCTCTTTGTTATTCTTTATCTTCGATAAGTTCCTCTTATAGAAATTCAGTTCATTTTTCGCTGTCAACAATGGTTTAATAGTTGCCCAAGTCAAAACAGATGCTACAAACAGGGAAGAAAAAATAGAAAGCACTTTTAAATCCACCACATCTGATAAGTTTCCTCCCAACCATACACATAATCCCTCCAGTACCAATATCCCTTGTATCATCAGACAGAAGCGGCACCATTTCTTGATAACCTTTGCCTGAAAATAGAATGAAAAAGCAATAACAGGTAAAGCCAAAAGACTCAGATACCCCAACAAAGATATTGCAGATACGCTAAATGAGCTTATCAGCAAACTGAAAAAACCTGCAAAGAAATAGGCAAAAGACAAGGTACTCAAACTGATTTCTTTTCCCAATGCCTTCAAAGGATTGGATTCTAGAACAGCTTCACAGTCCACTTTTTTCCCACCGGTACAGAAACGCTGCAAGGCAGGATTATGTCGGTCCACCTCATACCAAAGTACCATGGTGGAGACTATCAATCCGGTAAGTTTAAGGAACAGGAATAATATTGGGTTTATAGTAGCCCACTTCACATCAGCCAATGTCATTTCCGGTATGTACGCCAAACCTATCCAAGTAAGTAAGCTAATAAAGAAAATGATCGTCATGATTTGGAATCTTCTTTTTTCCCAAATTCTCTCTTTATAGCCAGGTTCTATAGAATCACTGTCCCTTTCTACCATCAAGGAAACTCCCGTCCATTGATTTATAAATTCTTCCCGGCCGGTGGATGTCTTCCTGTTGCTTTCGTTGAAAAAAACAACTTCAACATCAGAAACCTTGGTAAGCGTATAAAACAAACTAATCCCGCTATCGGTTACCTGTACAATGCAGGGTAGGGGAAGTTGGTCAAGTTTTTCCTTCCCAATTTTCACGGTAACCAGATCTGTCTTGTACTTTTTCAACGTATCTGCTATGGATAATAGACTATGGTGATCAGGGTGGGATAGGATAGTTTCTTTTAAATAGCCCGAAGTATGGGGAACTCCAAGCAACTCAAGTATCTTTTGGGTTGAATAAAAACTGTTTGCCATTATCGATTATATAAAAATTCTTAAAACATTTACATCAACAAACTTTATAAAAAAGATAGATTGAATTTATCAACCCTAATCTTTAGTGCTATTTGAAGACAATTGCATTACTTTACATTTTTTCATGTGATAAATATAAATGTTTGTTCTAAGAAAAATCATATATGCACAACATGATCCCTAGACGCTATATAATTCAGTATGAGTGATTGATTATTGGGTATAAATGCCCATCATCCTTCCAAGTACTTGAGTAGAGATTTCAACCTACGTCCTGCGACTTTATGTTCTGAGCCATCAGAAAGGATTACCAGCTTTTTATGTCTGTAGTACCGCTTAATCTTTTTAACATTAACTAGACAACTTCTGCTAATCCGGAGAAAATACTCTGGAAGTTCCTCTACTAACCTATTTAAGGCCATGGTGCAGTGAAAAATAGTTTCATCTTCCGTTTTGCAGGTCAATATTTTACCTTCTACTGTCACATACAAAATCTCATCGCTCCTAATCCTAAGGATCTCATTTTCATTTTTCAGTGTAATAAAATTTTCTGTTCTCATTTTGGATCTTGTTTAAAAATATTGATTCTATCCTCTAAAAGGATTGTACTGTTTATTTTCAAGTATCTTTTGTGTTGAAAAAACTATTTGCCATATCGGTTGTTTAAAAGCTCTTAAATGAAATTTTTCAATCAAAAACATCAATAGTTTGAATGACACCATTCAATACAACCAAAACATTTTACGTTTGGAGGCTAGATATTCAAGCAATCGGATATTGGCATGGTCTACCACTCCCACACAACAAACCCCACCTATCGTTTAAACCCCTACGTTAAAAGAGTGCACCAACACCATTCCCATAGTCATCACACTTATTGCGATGACTACTTTTGAAAATCTATTTTTCTTTTTTCATAATATTTTGGCTTTTGTCAATATTCAAAACTATTGTTTTTTATTTGAAAATAAAAAACAATAGTTTTGAATATTTTTATAAAAAGAAAACATAATGAAACTTTATAATTACAATTCCTTTATAAACTATATGTAATTAAGAAAGTAAATCCACTTATTTGATTCGTACATTATCATATTTAAATAAATCACTTACAATTAAGTAATATGTAAATTATTATCTGTCTATTCATTTCAATTTTATATTTAAAAATTATATAGAAATTTTTAAATAAGATTTCGTAAATTAATGTTAACTATGCATAAAGCCTGACTATTCGAGGATTTTTTTCCGGTCAGCAATCTGAAGGCCTGTGATTGCCTTTTAGCATATCATGATGTTGAAGCCAAAGCCCATGACCTATACAGGTATATGGAGCAAGCTTCACAACGATTACAAGGAAGAAAACCAGCGTATAAGTTTTGAGCATACAAAAAAGTATGGGGGAAATCAGGGAAATCGCTTTTAACAATTTAAAAAGGAGGAACCCTTCGAGGGTTGTCCTATTTAGGTGGATTGGTCGGTGAGGACGCCGACCAAGTTGACATTGAAGATGATTTCATACTTAATGCAATTTCCCTACTTTTTGGATCAGTTTTGATCTTCTTTGGAAATAGACGATGTTACGTCCCAGATATAGGGTAGGAATTCATTTTAAAAGTGTTACTTACTAAATCAAAAAATCACAAAAATAAATTCATAAAAAAGGGGGTGGCGAGAAATCGCCACCCCCTTTTTTATGAATTTAGTAAACTCCAATTTCAGCCAATGCGCCAAACTGTTGGCCATCATGTGCATTTAGGCCTTCAAATTTGAAGTATCTAAATGTTGTCTTTTCATTGAGGTTTTTCACTTGTTTGGAGGCATCATTAAGTAATTGTCCCTCCACTAATGTACTCCAAGTTACATTGTCTTGGCTTACATAGATTTTGAAATCCTTGATTTTCCTTGAGCCATTTCTTTGGGTGATTACGAAACCTTCGATTTCCAAAGACTCGGACATGTCCACAATAAAATGATGGGGATATGAGCTTGCATTGGATGACCATCTGCTATGCCAATAGGTAGCCAGATCCCCGTCAATTACATCATTAGCTCTCCCTGTTGCCCCTTCTCCCGAAGTCTCTTCAGAGCTGAATTCTATGATAGACCAATTTGATTTATCGATTTCGTCTATTTCTGCCGGAGGGGTGACTTCTACTCCCAATGTTGCCAGCAATTCAAAATCAATTTGAGGGGTTTGACCATTTGCTGATCTACTGTGCATACTGTTCAATGCTGTGTTTTGGTCAAAGAAGCCACAGTTTTGTAGGTAAAATTTCCCATCATCAGAGCCACCTGCATGATCCATCCTGAAACCAATGGTGGCAATAGCGTCTCCAGTAAATCTGGCTTCTGTCAATTCTGTCCAAACACCTGATGTGGATCTGATCCACTGGTTGTCATAATGCACCTTTCTTCCCACATGGCCAAAGTTTGGGTTGAAATTTTCCAGAAATGAATGAGGTCTTTTGTACCAGGTGGTTGTTTTTGGCCTTTTGAAACTTGCTATGATTTGCCATTCACCTACCTCAGGTGCATAGAAATATCCTGTATAGATAGTATTCCCATTTCCGTCTGGTTCCACAGAGTTGATGAATTTGTATGTGTTTCCTGCAATCCAATTAAATCTCAGATAACTTTGCCCACCAGATCCTTCATTTCCAAATTCACCTGTATATACATCTTCACCTTTTTTGAGGACTACGATTCTTTCATCTTCTGGTATATCGTTTGGATTGTCAGTGACATATGGACTCCAAACAGAAAAGAGTACCCTTCTTTCCGTTTCGGAATTGACCTGAATTCCAAAATATCCTTCTCCAAAGCCGTTGGCCATAAAATAGGACCCCATGGCATCTTCTCCTTCCGGGATAGTCATTTCATTGTAAAACCATTTGTAATCTTGTCCTTGGGGAACTTGGTATCCTAGGTGAACGGAAGGACCGCGTCTTCCCCAGTAAAAATTGTTGTCATCATTGTTTTTGACATATTCTGCATTGATATCACCTGAATACTCAAGCTTGATATCTTTGATTTTAGCGAAATTATCCCCAGTTTTTGATACACCGGTCAATTCGATTTTTTCATACCCCTGCTTAAATTCGAAATCTCCGACTTTGAATTCTCCAGAAGTATTGTTTTCGATGGTAACTTCTTTTTCGGTTTCCCCAATTTTGACTTTGATAGTAGATTGATCAGGTTGATTTTCAATATTAAGTATGACTCCAATTGATTCTGCACCTGTTGTTTTTACAAATACATTGTAAACTGTGCTGTTGTCTGTCCAATTTGAAATACCGTTTTGGTTGATGGGTTCAGAATTGGCCCCTGAAACTTGGTACGTATTTCCCCCAAGAGGTACAGTTACAGAATCATCATAGATGATTTCTACAGGTATATTGTCCTCGAGATCTTTACATGAAGTAAAGGCAATCAGGAGAAATAGTAAGAGTTGCATATTCTTTAGCATGTTATAAGTGGTTTTTGATAAATGATTTGGATGATAATCATATAGGTCTTTGGGATAAGAGAAATGGCCTGGGGACAATCGTTCCCAGGCCATTTTGCTTCTAAGATGGATTTTGTGTCAATCCTTCATGTACAAGAAGTTGTGCTTCAGGAATGAATTCAATGATCGCATTGTCATTTGCCTGAATCATTGTTTTTGGATTGTTTCCTACCAAGTGGGTGCCCGGATATCTTCTGTCCATGGCTCTTCCATTTCTGAAAACATCCATTTTTCTATGGCCTTCCCAAGCCAATTCCAGCATTCTTTCTTCCAAGACTACATCCATCACAGATTTGCCACCAAGATTAGACATCGTGTACAATCCGCCTGCGGGAATACCTGCTCTTGACCTGATTACATTCACCAATTCAAGCGCCTCAGCATTTTGTCCCAATTTTGCAGCTGCTTCTGCTTTGTTCAGGTACATTTCGGCAAGCCTTGATACTACAGGAGACCATAAGTGTGCCTGATCATCTTGTCCTGAGCATTTGGTGATAAAGTACTTAGGGAAATTGTTTCTCAGGTCCAACTGCTTGTCGATCAAGATTCTTTTTCTGCCCTCATCAGTATCCATGAAATAACTGATTCCACCCCTTTCATTCAGGGAAGTTTCCACAGTTTTGACCACACCATTGTGTGTGTATTCAAATTCGTCACCAACTGGAGTCAATGGTGTCCAACCGTAATTGAGGTTGTTTCTGACATAAAAACCCCAAGTCACATCTTCATTTACCACAAATGGAAGGATGAATTTGTTTCTTTGGTCTTCTGGGAATTCTCTCACAAGCTCCAAATAGGGTCTTGAAGCGTACATTTCACCCCAACCTGAACCTTGGATATTGGCATAAAGTGATCCGATTGTAAACCAGCCGTTTGACTCATAATCTACATCTCTCACAAACTTCACTGCAAATATTGTTTCTGTGTTGCTTTCTGGCGAAAGCTTAGGGTAATCGCCCAAAGTCTGTGTAGACACTAAAGAAAATCTACCTGAATTCAATACCAAGTCGGCATATTCTATCGCTTTTTGATTATCTTCTTTGTAAAGGTAGAGTCTTGATAACAATGCCCAAACAGCTTCTTTTGAGGCAAATACATTCGATTTGCTTTCTGTAAACAATGCAGCTGCTTTCAGCAAATCAGCTTCTACTTGATCATACACTTCACCCACAGATGATCTTGTAGGGTGATTCAATGGTTCTGCGTCAAGCTTTAATGGAACACCAGGATTATTTACTCCTTGATTGTAAGGTCTTCCAAAGATGTTTACCATCGTAAAGTGCATCAAAGCTCTGATATAGTAGTTCTCAGCCAAGATTTGATCGTTGCTTTCTGAGCTTCCTTCTATCACATTTCCGATTACCTGATTCGCTGATACTGCAATTTGATACGAACTTCTCCAAAATCCAGCAGCTCTACTTCCATTTGGGATTCTTTGGTAATTATAGGTAAAGAACAAGGGGTCCGAAGTAGTCCCACTCAAAGCAACATTGTCTCCAGGGTATTCGAAAAGCCTGTGCCAGTTCTCAGTCCATGCCTTCATTCTGCTGTAAGTACCAAGGGTAACATTCAATGCACTGGTTTCTGATTCTGACAATTCATCAGCAGTGATGGAATCGTAAGGGGATTTGTCTATATCACAAGATGTTATAGAGAATATTCCAAGGGAAATTATAAATATATAGCTTAATTTTTTCATGATTTTTTTGATTTAGAAGTTCAAGTTCAAACCAACACTGACCCTTCTCGGAAGGGGATATTGAGAGGAAACATTGTCTCCATTTGCTGGATTATCTCCATAGATTGCAGCCTCTGGATCAAGGCCTGAGAAGTTGGTGAAAGTGAATAGGTTGTCACCAGAAACAAATACTTCCAAGCCTGTGAGTCTTAATTTTTGAACAACACTTACAGGAAGCCTATACCCAGCAGTGATATTTCTGATCCTCAAGAAACTCACGTCTTCGATAAATCTTGAAGAAGGTCTGTGCGCTTCATTGTTTCCACCAAAAATCGGCTGTGGGTGGGTTGCATTTGGGTTTTCGGGAGACCATCTTGACCATCCTGGCTGAAGCTGCATGTAGTTGTATGTAGGGTAGGCTCCGTCACTGTCAAAAGTCTCTCTCGCACTGTGATAGACCATAGCGCCTTGGGTAAATGCCATATTAGCATTTAGGTAAAAGCCTTTATAGTCAAAGGAAGAAGTCAATCCACCAAAGAAGTTTGGAGTAGAAGTACCTACTTTTTGTAAGGTGGCGTTGTTGTAGTTTCCTACTTGAGATACTTCTCCAGTTGTAGGGTCTACTCTTTCCCAAAGTGGTGTACCGTCTTCCGGATTTACTCCGACCCATTTTCTCATAAACCAAGTATCGATATCTTCGCCTACTTCAATGATTCTGTTACCTGATATTTGTCTTCTGTTTTCGAACAAGTCTGTAATTTCATTTCTGTTCATACCAATATTGAAATCCAATCTCCAATTGGCATTATTGCTTTTGATAATATCAGCACCCAATGTTATTTCCAAGCCTTTGTTAAGAACACTACCAATATTGTCAAAGTATCCATCAAAACCAGCGACATTTGGAAGAGGAACGAAGTGGAGTAAATCAGTGGTGTTTTTGATATAGTATTCTGCTGCAAAATCAATCCTATTGAAAAATCCGATTTCAATCCCGAAATTGGAAGCTGCAGTTTTTTCCCAAGTCAAATTTGGATTACCAAGTGCGTTGGGTACAGCAGCAGGCAAACCATTGTACTGTGCATTTAAAGAAAACAACTCAAGGTGGGGGTATAATCTATCTTGATCCGGAGTGTTCCCTACTTGACCATAGGCTGCCTTGAATCTCAAATAATGAATAGCAGAGACATCGAAAAAGCTCTCATTGTGGATATTCCAAGCACCACTAAGCGAGAAGAAGTTTCCATATTTTTTGTTAGCACCAAACCTAGAAGATCCATCACGTCTGAACGACGCTTGAGCACTGTATCTGTTTTCATAAGAATAGTTTACATTCATTAAATAAGATTGGTATGCGTAATCATTTTTGGTTCCACCGATAACTTGTGGTTCTGATGCATTGTTAATTACTTGAGCACCTGCTGCAATACCCCTACCGGTGGCAGAAAGATTGTTGAAGATATAGTCATTGAATTCATATCCTGCCAAAACATTCACAAAATGCTTGTCAAATGCTCTTGTATAAGAAAGCATTTGATTGGTAAATCGGGTGATTCTTTTGTCCATTCTATTATAAATCCTACCATTATCAGCCAAACCTCCATTGGATCTTGGGTCTGTATAGTTGAAAAATTCGGCATTGTAATATGTCAAGTTGTTGGTAGATATAAATGACAGATACTCATTGATATCATATTGGAAATCCAAATTACTTAGGATATTGAAAGTAGCTGAATTTCCATAATTCCACTGTAAGTCATACAGATAGTTTCTGTTATCTCTACCTCTCCAATTGGCACCAGGAGCCAGCGTATTGATTGGCGCGCCTACTTCATTGAATGGCTGATCCCAGGGAAGATTTCTGTACATGTCATAAATGCTGTGTCTTGCATTGTCATTTGTCGTATAAGTCGCTGCCAGTTTGGGTTTGAAAGTTAATTTTTCATTGATGTCATAATCGTAATTTATCCTTGCGGAAAGCCTCTCATAAGTATCTCCTTTGACAGTACCTGTTTCATTGAAGTAGTTGAAAGCTGTAAAAAGCCTTGCCCTTTCTGTAGTTCCAGAGTAGGAGAGGTTGTAATCCCTTACCTGGCCAGTTTGTGTACCAATGTCCAGCCAATCTGTATTTCTTTCCCTCATAGATTCATCATACCAACCAGGTATAGCATTTGTGTTTGGGAATTGATTCCAAAGGTCAGCGAGTTGGTTGGAATCCATTACTTGGAAGTCGTTTCTATTGAATATACTGACACCAGTTTTTACATTCAAGGAAAGACTGCTTGTCCCTGCCTTAGCGCCTTTTGTAGTTACTACGATTACTCCATTGGCACCTCTTGATCCATATAAAGCTGTAGCTGCTGCATCTTTCAGCACAGAAATAGATTCTACATCATTAGGGTTCAATATCGGAGTGTCATGCCAGATTACGCCATCAACAACCCATATAGGAGTGGTAGCGGATCTTATAGAGGATCTGCCTCTGATCCTGATTGTTGGAGTTGCACCTGGAGCACCGGAGTTTGCGACCACATCTACACCTGCGACTTTTCCTTGAAGCATGTTGCCAATGTTCGGAGAGGTGATATCTGTAAGTTTCTCTCCACTGACTGTAGCTATAGACCCAGTTAAGTTTTCCCTCTTTTGAGTTCCATAACCTGTTACGACTACTTCCTGCAAATCTTTCGTATCAGAAGAAAGTGAAACTGTAAGAGAGGATTGCCCATTATATCTCACTTCCTGGGTACTATACCCAATAAATGAAAAAACCAATGTGGTACCGCTCTCTACAGCGATGGTAAACTTACCGTCAATATCCGTTACCGTACCAGTTGCGCTTCCTTTGACCAATACATTTACACCCGGAAGCGATTCGGATGATTTTGCGTCCAATACTTGTCCTGAGATTTGCCCAGTTTGTGCTTTTGTCTCCCAGCTAAATAGAAGCAACAAAAGAACCATGAGGCTTGATAAACTTTTCTTCATAATAAAATAAGGTTTTGTAGATTGCTTAATCTTGTCTTTTCATTATAGTATATCGAAATAAACAAGGAAATGACAATAATTTTTCTAAATCTAAATAATGTTTTTATAAATCAAAAATTTAAAAGAAAGAAAATGAAAGTAAAGATTAATATTTGGTTCAAAAAGAAATAATGTTTTGCGTTTATTTAATTGTTATTTAAAATTTATAAATTAACGAAATCAAAACATTTGGAATACTTTGTTTTCAAAACAAATAATGCATAATTGTATTTTGGTTTAAAAAAATATTGTGAGGAAATGGAAATTAATCAGATAGGTAATATTATCCCTAGTGACCAAAAGGGTTTCAAAGTCCTATTTGATTCATATTATTTTGAATTGGTGATTTTCGCAAATAGAGATCTTAAGGATGTAGAATTGGCGAGAGAGCTGGTACAAGATGTATTTGTAGCATTGTGGGAACATAAAGAATCCTTGGTGATTAGCATTTCACTGAAGGCTTACCTTTTTACCACTGTCAAGAACAAGTGTCTCAATCACTTGAAAAAGTCGGCAAAAATAACAATGCTTCGAAAGGATGATTTAGAGGTTGGAGCTGAAAGGAATATATTAAGCGAAATGATTTCAAATGAATACCAAGCCGCATTGGCACGGGAGATTGATGCGCTTCCAGATAAGTGTAGACAGATTTTCCTTTTGAAAAGGGTACATGGAAAATCATATAAAGCAATTGCGGAAAAAATGAATATCAATGAAAAAACAGTGGAAAATCAGATGGGGATAGCACTTAAACGTCTACGCCAACTGGCAAAGGAGCTTATCAAATAAGCAAATTGATATTGTGCTACTCTTGATACGCTTTAATCTGACTATCCGCTTTCTTGCCAGTAGCCCAACAACTTGATAAATTTTAAATCAATTGATGTACCGATAACTTATCGAACAATAGAGATTATCCCCATGAACCAGTCCTTTAATTCAACTTTTGGTGTTAATGCGGATAATCTTAATATTTTTTTTAAAAACTTTTGGGGGATAAACCCCGGATTATTGTCTTATCAGTAAATACGCTAAATCAATCTATATTGGATATCACAGAATTTGACATAATGTCGGCCAAAATACTGGCTGGAGAAGCCACACAGGAAGAGATCATGGCTTTTGAAAATATGCTTTCCTCAGACCCAAGCCTCAACGAGTTGTTTGAAGCCGATAAGAAGGTCTGGGAGATGTCCGAAGGTTTGGATTTCAATCAAGGGGACTGGGCAGGGAATGACTGGAAATCAGTAGACAGCAAGCTGGGGCTGTCCAAGAACTATTCAAGAGGATTGTTGTACAGACGCATAGTCTCTATAGCGGCAAGTGTAGTATTGTTGGTAGGGGTGTTTGCCGCTGTGAAGTTTTACTTGCAGACTGATGAAGTTCACGTGGAGACTGCCATGCATAGACTGGAGGTACCAAAGGGAAATACGAGTTACCTGGTGTTGGGCGATGGAACAGAAGTGTGGTTGAACTCAGGGTCTGTGTTTGAGTATCCTTCGGATTTCAATGTCGATTCCAGAAATGTCAAGCTCCAAGGGGAGGCGTTTTTTGAAGTCGCCAAATCAGGGAGCCCATTTGTGGTAGATGCAGGAGATATTGACCTAAGGGTACTGGGGACTTCCTTCAATGTCCGGGCATTTGCAGAAGAAGGGCAGATCGAAACTACACTTATGACAGGTAAACTCCAAGTGGAAGGGATGGATGCATATCAGATAGAGCCTTTCGTCATTCTTCCCAGAGAGAAGATCATCTATGCCAAAGCAGGTGGAGAAAACAACCGACACAGACCCAAAATCACCAAGATCACCTACACCAATGATCAGAAACTCCTGTCTCAAATATCATGGAAAGAGGGACTTTTCATATTGGAAGGGGAGTCGCTTGAGGAAATTGGGGAGCGGATCTATAGGACATTTGGACTGAAAGTGGTCTTTAAGGACGAGCAGATCAAGCAATTCAAATTTACTGGAAAAGTGAGTAATGCAGAAGCTGAAACCTTACTAAAAGCGATCGGTATTGCTACTGGGATTCAATATAAAATAACTGGGGAAGAGATACTTCTAAGTATTCGATAATCAATTAATCAATCGAATCCAATCAAAATCAGGCTGCCATATTTTTGGCAGGGTGGAAGTGTATTGTCTATTGCAAGGTGTTTTTCCATGGAAAGCAATCTAAAAAAATATCAATGGGAAAAAAGAATGAACCGAAAATCCGACATCAGTAAGGGGGGACGCCCACTTCAAAACATGGATGTTTCAGCCAAATAATAAACCAAATTGCCAACCTAAAATTAAAAAAATGAAGAGAATATTACATTTGTTTATTTTGGTATTTCTACTTTCCAAGACATGTGGATTTGGCCAGAATGCCGATTTTTTGGCATCAAATAGTTCGAAATTGAAGACTTTCAAGGAAGTTTTTCAAGAATTGGAGTCGAAAACAGATTTTAAGCTGTTTTATCAAGACAATAAGGATTTGTTAAATAGTAAGGTGAATTTTGATTTTGATAATGGGAATTTGCTGGAACAGCTTGGAAGTGCCTTGAAAATCAAGAACCTGCGCTATGAGCTGATGGATAACGGTCTACTTGTCATAAGCCCTGTAACGATAGCAGACAAAAATATCTCTGGAAAAGTCGTGGAAGAGATAAGTGGGCTTCCCATTCCCGGTGTCATGGTGGTAGTCAAAGGCACTACATTGGGTACTGTGACTGATCTGGATGGAGGATTTTCAATCGAGGTTGAGGAAAAGGACTTGGTGCTTGTACTCAGTTATGTAGGTTACAAGACCCAAGAGATAAAAGTGCCGGCTTCACAGACAAGAATCCAAATTATGATGAGTGAGGAAATCAGTGACTTGGAGCAGGTAGTAGTCACTGCTTTGGGGATCAAAAGGGAAGAAAAAGCATTGGGTTATGCGGTACAGAAAGTGTCAGGAGAGACAATACAGCAGGTTAAGGGTGTAGATATTGGGACCAGCCTTACTGGTAGGGTTGCTGGATTGAATGTCCGCAACTCGACTGAATTTTTCGAACGTCCCACGATCTCTCTTCGTGGAGCTAACCCACTGTTGGTAATCGATGGTGTCCCATATGGCAACATGACTTTGAGGGATGTGAGTCCAGACGATATAGAGAGTCTAGATGTACTGAAGGGACCTACAGCTTCTGCACTTTATGGAGCCAGAGGGGGCAATGGGGCAATCGTAATCACCACCAAGAGAGGGGCGGACAAAAAAGGGGTGTCAGTTTCTGTCAACAGCAATACCATGGCATTTTCTGGATTCCTGATGTTGCCGGAAGTTCAGTCTTCCTATAGTGCTGGATACAATGGGAAATACAATACAGATGACTATGTATGGGGCGACAAGTTGGATATAGGCCGAACAGCCGTTCAGTGGGATCCCCTGACGAAGGAGATGCGGGAGATGGAATTGACCTCAAAAGGGAAGAATAATTTCAAAAATTTTTTACAACCTAGCTTTGTCACCAACAACAATATCAGTATAACGCAGCAAGGTGAAAATGGAAGTGTAAGGACTTCACTGACACATGTGCATAATAAAGGGCAGTATCCCAACACTACATTGAATATGCTTAACTATACAATTGGTGGGGAAATGAAGGTTTCGGATAAGTTTCATCTGGATGGTACCATGGGGTATAACAGAAGATCAGCCCCACAGACTGCCGGTACGGGATATGGTGATCAGGGATATATCTACAATTTGCTGGTATGGACAGGACCGGAGTATGATGTGACTGAATTCAAAGATTATTGGGTAAAACCAAATGAAGTCCAAAACTGGCACTACAGAGCTTGGTATGACAATCCCTATATGATGGCATACGAAAAACTCAATGGAATAGATCAGAATACTTTCAACACAGCCTTGACTGCAAGTTACAATTTCACTCCGGGCATTAAATTATTGCTTAGGTCTGGACTGGATTATTATGTAAACCAAACAGAAAGAAGAAACCCTCCAGGTATATTCAGTACCAGGGGATGGAATCCTCTTGGTATGTATTCAATAAACCAGACCAAAGGTTTCAGTATCAACAATGACCTCTTACTCTTGCTCGAAAAAAAGGTAGGGGACTTCAATTTTGAGGGGATACTTGGGGGGACAGTCTATTATTATGAGAGTGATACGCTCTCAAGCAGTACAAGAAGTGGGCTTTCCATCCCTGGGTTTTATTCCCTCAATTCCAGTGTAGAAACGCCTGATGTGGTCAATAAACATCACAGGAAACAGGTGAACAGTTTCTTTGGCAAGGCGACAATTTCCTACAGATCGTTCGCATTTCTGGATGTTACCGGAAGAAATGATTGGTCTTCTACCATGCCTATAGATTCAAGGTCGTATTTCTACCCTTCGGTTGGTGGTAGCTTTGTTTTGTCTGAAGTCCTTCCAGCATTGCCGGAATGGATAGAGTTTTTGAAATTGAGAGGTTCTTGGGCATTGTCCAAAAGGGATCTGGATGTGTATGCCACCAACAGGGTATATGCTGTAAGCAACAACGTCTGGGATGGGATGAATACTGCCAGGTATCCTAGAAATATCAGGGGAGCTGGAGTAGATCCCCAGACAGAGAGAACTTATGAATATGGTATAGTAGCCAATTTTTTACAAAATAAGATCAAATTTGACATGGCATACTTCAACAGGTATATCTATAGCCTGCAAGCCAATGCCACGATTTCTTCTGCTTCTGGATTTTCCAGTAGACTGATCAATACAGATGAAACATTCGAATGGAAAGGGTTGGAGTTTACGCTAGATGCCACGGTCCTAAAAACACAAAATTTCCAATGGAATGTAATAGCGAACTGGTCCAAAGCCCATAGGTACTACAAGCAATTGGATGATGTATACTCGTCTGATAATCCATGGGTGAAACCGGGATTGAGAACAGATCATTATACTACAACCCAATGGGACAAAGATCCTGATGGTAACATCATCCACGTCAATGGGTTTCCGGTAAGAAGCAGGTACTCCAGTATGGTTGGAACATCTGATCCGGATTTTATCTGGGGATTGACTAATACATTGAACTACAAAAATTTCACTTTCAACCTTGCATTTGATGGAAGGGTAGGTGGATTGTCTTATTCCGCTACCAACGCCAGACTTTGGCAAACGGGAGCACATCCAGATTCGGACAATCAATACAGGTACGAGGAGGTAGTCAATGGCAACCAGACTTTCGTAGGTAATGGTGTCAAAATCGTTTCTGGTACAGTTTCATATGATACTTATGGCAATATCGTGGAAGATTCTAGGGTATTTGCGCCAAATGATCAGGTAGTTTCATATGAAGCGTATTACAAAGGCTCAGGGACTGGTCCGCAGAATATATTTGACGAAACTTTCTTTAAGTTAAGGGAAATTTCCTTGGCTTACCAATTGCCAAAATCAGTTGCAGCCAAGTTCAAGGCAAGTGCTGCATCTATCGCAATTACTGGTCAGAATGTGTTTATATGGACGAAGGAATACCGATTCTCAGATCCGGATAAGGCTTCAGATGATCTAAATTCCCCTTCGATCAGATATACAGGTTTGAACCTCAGGTTGAATTTCTAATCCCAAAACGAACTTACAGATGAAAACATATAAACATTATAAAAAACACCTGGCAATCATTTTTGCCGGTTTGTTCTTAGTTTCTTGTGGTAATTTTGACGAAATCAATACCAATCCCAATACACCGAACCAAGTTACATCCCAAATGTTGGCAACAAGCCTGATCTTGGATATCGCCAGAGTACCAAATACCAAAGGATTCTTGATGGACGATTTACTTTCAAAATACATGGCTTGGTCTGAATTTGTACAAGGTGAGCAGTACAATCGGATAGAGCGGGTAGGATTCGATGGTTTGATCATCCTCAACCAAGTGGATAAAATGGTGGGGTTTGCACCCAATGAGGCGCAAAAGAATTCTTACAAAGCCCTGGGGCATTTCATCAAAGCCTATAAACTGTTTGAGCTTACACGGAGGGTTGGGGATATTCCTGCTTCTGACGCTTTGAAGGGCGAGACTGATGATATTTACAATCCAAAGTATGATAGCCAAAAGGAAGTTTTTCAATTGATCCTCAATGAATTGAATGAATCAGACCAGTTATTTTCACAGGGTTCTAATTTCGATGGAGACCCCGTTTATAATGGAAATGTTGCCAAATGGAGAAAGCTGGTCAACTCTTTTTTTCTGAAAGTGTTGATCAACCTGGATAGAAAAGCAGATGATCCAGACCTGGGGGTCAAATCGAAATTTCAACAGATATTATCTGGTAAGCCTATATTTGAGGGAAACAACGATAATTTTCAACTTACCTATTCGGATAAAGAAAACCAACGCTATCCGTTTTATAAATTGGGGAATAACTTTATCATCTATAACATGGTGGGGTCGCCCATTATAGATAGCCTCAAATCCCATGGTGATTATAGACTGTTTCATTATGCAAAACCAACATCCGTCAGACTGAATCAGGGGATATCTCCAGCTGATTGGGAAGCTTATGAAGGAATTGATCCATCTGTGAGTTTTACAGCGCTTAGCCAAATTGCATCCGGAGGGGATTATTCTACCCTCAACGAAAGATATACCGAAATTCCTGAGGGTGAGCCAACCTTCCACTTGAGTTATGCAGAGGTTAATTTTATCATTGCAGAAGCCGCAGCGAGAGGCTGGGTCGGGGCAAATGCAAGGCAGTATTATGAAGAAGGTATCCGTGCAGCGATGCAGTTTGTCGCTTCCCATACACCAGACCAAGAGATGTTCCACAAAGGTCGAAAAATCACAAATGATTATATCAACACTTACCTTGGATCAGAAAAGGTATTGTTTGCTTCAGATGTTCAAGGTCAGATCAAGCAGATTGTATTCCAAAAGTATCTCTCAAATTTTCTGCAGTCACCTTTTGAGGGTTACTTTGAAAATAGGAGGACTGGGATTCCCGAATTTCCCATTGATCCCACTACCAACTTGAATGAAGTAAGTGACCAAATGCCGAAAAGATGGATGTATTCCCAAGCTGAACTGAATTTCAATACTGAGCATGTCAACCAGGCAATCCAGCGTCAGTTTGCAGGTAATGACCATGTAAATGCACTGATGTGGATTTTAAAGGATTGATTTCAATGAATTTATAACTAAACTACTTTCGGCTAAAGACCGATAGGTTTGGTCTCGCCTAAAGGCGACTAAAGTAAATCCAGGACTTAGTGTTCTTTGTGAAAAGCTTGGTGATCTTAGTGGTTATAATTTTTACCACAAAGGAGATCACCAAGTAAAAACACCAAGTTCACAAAGAAAAAAAACACTAAAGTCTTCGCATAGAGACGAAGGATTTACCCCCAGAGTGAGACATTAAAATAAGGTTTATTTATTGTGAAATAGGTTCTCCGGTGGTATACTCCGCCGGAGGATTTATTTTTAAATGGGTTTAATCAAATTCCCCGGGGAATCATAAGGCTATAAATTATAATGAACGACTCAAGAAGAGATTTTATAAAAAAAGCAGCTTTGCTTGCAGGTGGTGTTTCGGTAGGAACTTCTTTGCCAGTTTCTATCCAGAAAGCTCTGGCCATCCAGACGGAAAAAGGCAGCAGCTTCTATGATGCGGAGCATGTGGTGTTTTTGATGCAGGAGAATAGGTCCTTTGACCATTGTTTTGGGGCTTTGAAAGGAGTGAGGGGATTCAATGATCCCAGGACTATCAGACTTCCCAATGGCAACCCTGTTTGGTTTCAGCCTGATAATTCAGGAAAATCATTTCCCCCATTTAGGTTGAACATCAAGGATACCAGGGCAACTTGGTTGGGGGATTTGCCCCATTCTTGGGAAGATCAAGTAGATGCCTATAATTCAGGCAAATTTGATAATTGGATTTTGTCCAAGAAACCATGGAACAGGGAGTTTAACCATATTCCTTTGACTATGGGATATTATCAGCGACAAGATATCCCTTTTTATTATGCCTTGGCAGATGCTTTTACCGTGGCTGACCAGCATTTTTGCTCTACATTGACAGGGACGACCACCAATAGGATGTATTTCTGGACAGGTAAATCAAATAAGCATCCAGCCGACAAAGTAAAGGTCCGGAACTCTGAAATAGGGTATAACAGGGAAGTGGATTGGCTCACATTTCCGGAAGTGTTGGAAGACAACAATATTTCTTGGAAGATCTATCAAAATGAAGTCAGCATCAAAACCGAACTTCAGGGTGAGGATGAGTCTTTGCTGGGCAATTTTACAGACAACAATTTGGAATGGTTCAAGCAGTACCAGATACGTTTTAGTCCTGGGCATATCAACTACCTCCAAAAGGTTCTAAGAGAAATCCCAGTTGAGATTGATAAGCTTGAAAAATTTCTGGAGAAAGGGGAAGTGGAAGATATCAATGAAGCCAACAAGCAATTGGGGCAGTTGAAAAACACTTTGGATTACGCCAAGAAAACCCTGAAAGAATACAGTCCCGAAGCATTTGACAGGCTTGACCAAAGAGCTAGGAATCTGCATCAGAAGGCTTTTGCCACCAATTCCGATGATCCCAATTACCATAGGACTGAGACATTGGGATATGTAGCCAATGGAAAAAGTGAAGAAGTAAAGATACCCAAAGGTGATATTCTCCATGGCTTCAGGAAGGATGTGGAATCAGGGAGCTTACCAACTGTTTCTTGGCTGGTGGCACCACAGAAATTTTCGGACCATCCAAGTGCCCCCTGGTATGGAGCTTGGTATGTATCTGAAGTAATGGACATCCTTACCAAAAATCCAGAAGTATGGAAGAAGACGATCTTCATTCTCAATTATGATGAAAATGATGGCTATTTTGACCATGTCCCACCTTATGTAGCCCCAAATGAAAAAGACTTACAAACGGGGAAAATATCCCAGGGACTGAGTACTTTGGGGGAATTTGTAACCAAGAACCAAGAATTGGAAGCAGGATTTGAGGAAAAAGATGCAAGGGAAAGTCCAGTTGGGTTGGGGTACAGGGTGCCACTTGTCGTGGCTTCTCCCTGGAGCAAAGGTGGTTGGGTGAATTCCCAAGTTTGTGACCTGACATCATCCTTGATGTTTTTGGAAAAATTCCTGAGTAAAAAAACAGGGAAGAAAATCCATTGTCCAAATATCAGTTCTTGGAGAAGGGAGATATGTGGAGACTTGACGTCGATGTTTCGCAAAGAAGGGAATGATGATGCCGTCTTGAAAACCTTGGTTCAAGCGGAACATATGAAAGGAATACATCAGGTAAGAAAACATGTTTTACCGGAGAATTACATGGTATTTGATACTGAATTGGTGAAAACAGAACCAGTGGGTTTTGTAAGTCCACAAGAAATAGGCGTCAAACCTTCCAATATAATCCCATATGAAAATCATTGTGATTTGGAGATAAAAGAAGGGATTCTCAAATTGAATTTTTCCTGTGGTACAAAGATTTTCGGAAGTAAATCGATAGGTGCCCCTTTCAAAGTGTTTGCCCCTAGCGGTCATAGAAACAAGAAAACCCAAAAGATTTTACATTCTTGGGATTTTGCCGTGAAAAAAGGTGACCATGTTGGTTATGATTGGGAATTGAAAGGTTTTGATAATGACATGTACGATCTTAGGGTGCAAGGACCAAATGGTTTTTGGAGGGGATTCAGAGGGAAATCAAATATGGACACAATGGTTCAGGTCAAATGTGAGTACGAAGCAAAGAGGTTTGGGAGGGCGGGAATCTTGCTCATAATCACCAATCTAAGTACTGTTCCACAGGAGGTGAAAATGCAAGAATCAACATATAGGAAAACAAATAAAACCATTGTCCTTAAGTCTGGGCAGACAAAAACCATTGGGGTTGAGACTTCAAAAACCAAAGGCTGGTATGATTTTAACCTATCCGATTTGAATGGTGATTTCGAATGGGCATATGCAGGGAGAATGGATATGAACAAACCTTCGATAACGGACCCATTACTTGGTAGGGTTCATGATTTGCAATATGATTTCTAAGCATTCGGCAAAAAAAATCCAGTCAGTAAGGAATATCCACTGACTGGTTTTCTACTTCAATAACCCAATAATCAAAATATGAGGCGCTAACATTTTGTTTGCAAAACAAATATAACGTAAATATTTATAAATAAAAAACAATGATATGAAATATTTTAAATTATTTTTTACTAAATTTTTAATTGTTCAATTGAAATGATTTTTCCTCTACCTGCTAATATCCATTCTATATAAATTTTGGATGATCATGATTTTCTTTATTCCCCATACATTTTTATGATTGGAGAAAAACAAAAATATACCAAGAACAATAAATTTAAACTCTCAAAACCTTACGTATTTTTTCAATTTGAAAGAAAAATGTATATATTTCAAAAATCTTTTATCGAGTAAATGTTTAAAATAAAATCACAGTAAATTTTAAAAGGTTTATAAACTTTTAATAAAATGAAAAAAACAGCCTTAAGACGTTCGAAAATTATAGAAGCCTTGGAAATTCAAGGTCAAGTCAATGTCAGTGAATTGAGCAAAGAATTCAATGTCAGTGAAGTTACGATTAGGAATGATTTGTCCAATCTCGAAAGAAACAAATTGTTGGTGAGGGCACATGGAGGTGCTTTCAAGACCAACTCTTTGGCGATTCCGGTTACAGAGAAGAAGAAAATCAACTTAGATGCCAAAAAGGCGATAGGGAAAGCTGCAGCAAAAATGATTCAGGAGAATGACTCAATCATTTTGGATTCGGGAACTACCACTTTTGAAATATCGAATAACTTGGGAAAATTTGAAAGGCTTTCAGTGATCAGCAACGCTTTGGATATCATCAACAACCTAGCTAATTATGACAACTTGGAAGTGATGGTTCCGGGAGGTTTTTTGAAAGAATTCTCAATGTCTTTGGTTGGGCCAATGGCAGAAAGAAATTTCAGGCAACTGCATTGCAACAAGCTGTTCCTGGGAGTAGACGGTTTCAAAACTGACGTTGGGGTTTACACTTACCACATGGAAGAAGCCTACCTCAATCAGTTGATGATCGAGATTTCTGAAGAGGTAATCGTAGTAGCAGATTCTTCAAAATTCAAAAAAAGCGGCTTTGCATTTATCGCCGGTCTTCACAAAATCCATAAAGTGATTACTGACAAGGGGATAGAGCAGGAATATGTGAAGATTTTGGAAAGAAACAATGTAGAAGTGATTATTGCCGATTGATAGGAAGATATATTGGACTTGGCTTTTAATATAGTGAAGGCCAACAGTTGACCGTCATCTGTTGGCTTCCTACTTACAGGTGCAATTGCCTAATCATATCAGGGAAATCGCTTTTAGCGCAAAATCTTCGAGCGTTACTTTGGCCGGTGTCCCCACAGACCAAAAGGATCAACCTAAAATGGGAATCCCTCGTTCCGAGATTCTTAAAAGCGACTTCCCTCTCACCGTGGTCGGTGTCCTCACCGAACAATCCACCTAATGGGTCTTTTGAGTTAATCAAATTTACATGTTTACCTATTTTTACTTATATTGAGTAGCATATAAACATTATACATAAACCTAAATTTTAATACTATGAGTTGGATAGCATACATTATTTTTGGCTTGATAGCGGGTATTATCGCCAAAGTCATACATCCAGGTAAAGATCCAGGAGGTTGGATCATCACTATTTTGCTTGGGATATTAGGGTCTGTGGTTGGTAGATGGATTGCCGGAGTACTTGGAATCGCTGTAAGCGGAAGCTTCTGGAGTCCAATGAATTGGATTATCTCGATTGCCGGAGCAGTACTTTTGCTGTTTATTTATGCTAAAGTAAGCAAGAGGAAGTAATCAGGAAGTTTATTTAGATTATCAAAAGGGATAAAATTTGTTGGAAGATAAGTTTTATCCTTTTTTATGCCTTATCAATAACAGAACATAATATTGGCAAACTTTTTATTGGATCTGATGGTTCTAAAACCGTATCAGAGAAATGATATATTTTACACCAAAAATAAAAATATGCAAAACTTAACCAACAAAACAGCATTGATCACAGGGGGAAGCAAGGGAATAGGCTACGGGATAGCGGCAGCGCTCATGGCTCAGGGAATGCGGGTGGCAATCACCAGTAGGACACAGGCAAGTGCAGACCAGGCTGTTCAGGAATTGAGTAAATTAGGTACTGGAGAAGCTTTGGCTTTGGAAGCAGATGTGAGGGATTTCGATTCCCAACAACAGGCAATAAATAAAGTACTCGATAAATGGGGTCAACTTGATTTATTGGTGGCCAATGCGGGTATAGGCCACTTTGCTTCCATAGAGGACTTGACTTTGGACCAATGGCATGAAACCATCGATACCAATCTGACAGGGGTGTTCTACAGTATCAAAGCCGGCCTTGAAAGCTTGAAAAAATCGAAAGGCTATTTTATTTCTATCTCCAGTTTGGCAGGGACAAACTTCTTTGCCAATGGCTCTGCTTACAATGCAAGTAAATTTGGCGTAACAGGATTTTCTCAGGCAGCCATGCTGGACATCAGGAAATATGGTGTCAGGGTGACTACCATTATGCCAGGTTCTGTTTCCACCTATTTCAATGACCATCAGCCAAGTGATAAAGATGCATGGAAGATCCAGATAGAAGATTTGGGACAAATGGTAGTTGATTTGATGCAAATGAACCCAAGAACACTTCCAAGCAAGGTCGAAGTGAGGCCAACCACCCCTCCCGGGAGCGGGGCATAAGAGGATTTTGTGTTGATAGGATCGCCATACAGACAAAAGGTTCTGAAAGCTCGGTCCTTTCGGGAAAAGTTCAAGTACTTCAGTCGCAATCGTTGAAAACATTGATTATTTCTATCCAGCCTGAAGAAATTCCAATGAAATATTTCTATATTTTCATTTGAAAAAGAAATGCCCATGTGTTTTCGAATCTACGGCTATTTGAAGTTAGTTGTGACTTGTATTTTTTTGTTTTTTATCACTACCGGGCTTATCGCCAGGCAAGTTCCCCATGGGAAGCCAAAGATTGGCTTGGTACTCAGTGGTGGAGGGGCAAAAGGAATGGCACATATTGGTGTACTCAAAGCCATGGAGGAAGCAGGAATTCGTCCTGATATCATCGTAGGCACCAGTATGGGAGCGGTCATAGGGGGATTGTATGCCATTGGGTATAATGCGGCAGAGCTGGAGGAGATTTTGATGGATGCAGATTGGGATCTTATTGTCTCCAACAGGGTCGCTTTCAACAACATTGCCTTTGAGGAAAAGGAGTATTACAATAGGTATCTGCTCGAACTTCCAATCCATAACAAAAAGATAGCATTTCCCTCGGGATTGATAGAAGGCCAAAAACTGTCAGAAATGCTACACCATTATACATGGCCCGCAAATCAGTTTGAGAGTTTTGATGACTTTCCCATTCCATTCAGGTGTGTAGCAACAGATGTAGGCACTGGCAATGCTGTCATTATAGACAAAGGGTATCTGACAAATGCGCTGCGTTCGAGTATAGCGATTCCCACGGCATTTACGCCTTATGAATTGGATGGCAGGATGGTAGTAGATGGGGGTGTGGTCAATAATTTCCCTGTGGATATAGCCAAAGAGATGGGGGCTGAGATTGTCATTGGGGTCAATGTCGGAGACGAAGATTTTCAGGATCCTAAGCTGATAGGATCTTTTTCGGGAATACTGATGCAGATCGCAATGTCCCAATCCTATACCAAGCTTCAGGAAAATATTGGTAATTGCGATATTTATATCAAGCCTGATCTGAAAGGGAATTCTACGGCAAGCTTTGGGAGGTACAAAGAGATTATGCAGCTTGGTGAGGAAGCAGGAGCCCTCCATCTACAGGATTTTCGGGAACTTGCCGATAGGTATGGTTTCAAAAGCCGCAGTAGGGGGATAGGACTTGAAGTTCCCCCGATAGTAGTGGACAAGATTGAGATCAACGGAAACAGGATTTTTTCTACTAGCTTGATACTATCAAAACTGGCTATCAATGAAGGGGACTTGGTCGACAGAGAGGATATCCGTGAGGGGATTTCCAGAGTATATGGTATCAATGGTTTCAAGAAAGTCGATTTCACCTTGGTACATCTCAGAGACAATACATATACTTTGAAAATCAGAACTGTCGAAAAATCAGATGTATTGTTCTTTTCTTCGGTTTATTATGACAACATGTTTTCAGCCGGCCTCTTGTTCAACCTGACTGCAAGAGATTTTGTGGGAAGATCTTCAAGGACTGTGTTGATTGGGGATGTATCGGAAAATCCCAAGTTCAGATTGGATCATTACAAATATATGGGTGATGAAAAAAAGTACGCATTCAATCTTCGCTACAATTATATGTTTCAGCAAGTCCCTAACTTTTCCGATGGAAGGTCGGTAGATGTGTATATCAACAGGGAAAGCCAGCTTAGTGTCCAGATTATCTCCACACAATCCCTAAAGCAAAGTTTTTCTTTGGGGGCTTTCTATCAGAAGAACAAATCCAGGTCCAAATTCAATATAGCGCTACCAGGGGAAGTAAGAAATGCCAGCAATGAGTTTTTGGGATTGCGGGGATTGTACAACAGGAACTCCCTGAATGACAGGAATTTTCCAACAAGGGGTTCAGAGACAATTCTTGAGGGGGTATTGAAGACATTCAATAAGTTGAAAATCAACCTCAGAGATGGTGTTGACACCTTGTATCTGCAAGCAAACGGCGACAGGGTAGGGATACCTGCTGAGGATTTGAATGCCGCTATATCTGTGATGAACCCCAATCCTTACCTGTCTTTCTATTTCAACTATGTCAAATATTTTTCCATTGGAGAGCATACACAGTTGATCCCAACACTTTCTACGGCGATGACGTTCTCTGCGGACGGAATGGACAAGCAGTTTGATGAATTTTATCTGGGAGGGCACCAGCGAATCAGGTTCAATGATACGCGTTCCTGGGGGATCAACTATGGGGAAATACTAACACCAAACTTCGGTAAGATTGGTCTCACAGCGCAGTATTTACCCGCCAAAAACATTTATGTCAGGATGGGCAGCAACCTTATTGGGCTTAGCCCGCATATTCCCTTAGTGAGTACCAACCATCTTGAAATCATTGATATATACAGAAAAGGGATGTTTCTTGGATATGGACTGGATGCATCTATCAACACCCACTTTGGACCTATTTCAGCGGGGATTGGGAGCAATACAAAGGACTTTCATGTCAGAGGATATTTTTCTATAGGTTTTTCTTTCAATTATTCAGATCGGTAGACTGGGTAAGAGCAAAGGATGAAGTTTAAACAAGTTCTAATATCATGTCTTGGAATTAAATTTAAAATCTCAGATTTTAGATTCCAATTTTAATATCAACCGATCTCACAGAGACAGAGCTTATATCACTATCTATCCCCATTAATCTCACGAATTATCTTGTCTCATCCGCCCCGACCAAGCTGTCTCTGTTACGACTATTTTTCATACATGAAAGCTAAGTTCAACCCCTTTTAGGGATTGTCCCGACAATTCTCCCCCCCCCTTATTCCCTGGGTTGCGACCCTGGGCCAATTAAAGTTTAACTCCCGTCATACGTTGGGACAGGCACTTCGTAGTTGAAGTCTTTGTCACGTCCTGAAATGACTTGATACTTTTTCTTTAGAAAAATTCAACCCTTTCAGGGTTGAACAAACCGTGATGGAATATTTTATCATATTCCCCGCATTTCATACGGGGCTAATCGAGGATTAACCCTTTCGGGGTTTTTATATCCCTCTGCATCTTGGCTCTTACTCCCAATTCCTCAATAACCTAATCAACCAATAACAAGATACTCGTGTCTCACGTCTCACATTATTTATAAAAAAGAAGTGTCTTCCATGGCTTCTTCGGTCATTTTCTCAGCTATCTCTTTTCCCAAATACCTGTCGATCCAATGATGTCCCAAATAGAGTAGGGGGGTGAGGAGAATAGCAACCCCAAATTTGTAGATATAATTGATGATCCCTACTGAGATTATCTGAGCCATACTCCAATTTCCAAAAACATAAAAAGCAATGCCCAAGACGACAAAGGAGTCGATGAATTGCGAAACAAGGGTAGAGCCAGTAGCCCTTAGCCATATCATTTTCGGGCCAGTGACTTTTCTCAGCTTTTGGAATACATACACATCGATCAGCTGTCCCAAAAGGAAAGCTATCAATGATCCAATGATGATTCCTAATCCTTGCCTGAAAATGGTGTTGAAGGCATAGTCAATATTGAAATCGTTGCCTGCTGGGTCTGGGGTGTTCACCTCCAACCAAAATGGTGCAGGGTGCAATTGGGTGACGATCGTGATGATGATAAAGATGTAGGCGATAAAGAACGCCGTCAAAAAGCTGATTTTCCGAACTCCCTTTTTTCCAAAATATTCATTGATGATATCTGTGGTGATAAAAACAATCGGCCAGATAACTGCTCCGGCGGTCAAGTTAAAGTCCAGTATATAATTCCCAAAAAACGTCCATCCAACTGGTTCAAAACCCAATGTCATCTCTCCGGAAAATATTTTCACCCCGATGATTTCTGCCAGAATTGCATTTGTGAGGAATATCCCTGACAAAATGATGAAGAGGTTGGTTTTTTTGGATTGAAATTTCTTCTCCGTTTTACTGATTTCCATATAGGTGTATATTGGATAAATTGCCTATTCAATTTGGTATGTAATTCCTTCCTCGCTTAGATATGCATTGTCAAAAGTGCCCTTTGCCTGTTCCAATAATGGGTTCAGGTCCAAATACCGGGTAGAATAATGGCCCAAGATCAATTTCTTGACCCCAGCAAGGGAAGCGATTTTCCCTGCCTGGGCCGCAGTGCTGTGGAAAGTCTCCTTGGCCCTTACTTCCTCATCATCTCCAAAAGTAGCTTCGTGGTAGACCGTGCTGACCCCATCGATATACTTTACCAAATCAATCGGATCAAAAATGGTGTCTGAACAAAAGGCATAGGAGCGGAGCGGTTTGGGAGGGAGCGTGTAATCCTTTACCAAATAGATTGGGTCCCCTTTTGCATCCTTGAAATCCATCCCTTTTCTTAAGGTATTGATTGCTTCTATGCTGATCTTGTTTTCCAGTAGCATCTGCTTGTTCATGCTTAGCATTCCCTGTTTTTCTTGGATGATAAAACCGGTACAAGGGATTCTATGTTTGAGGGGAAATGTAAATACTCTATAATTTTTTTCCTCCAAGACCAATTCCTTTTCTTTTGGATTGGTGAAAATGAATCTGAGCGGGAAATTTATCCTTGTATTGCTGTACTTGAAGTTGGCAGTGATGATCTCATCCAGTCCGACGGGACCATAAATTGTCAGCAACTTCGATCTTTTTTGGAGCTGAAATGTTGACAACAAGCCCATCAAACCATAATAATGGTCACCATGAAGGTGACTTATAAAAATGTGGTCTATGCGGCTGTACTTGGTTTTAAATCTGCGCAGTTGGATTTGGGTGCCTTCCCCACAGTCCAGCAAGATGGAGGAAGAACCTATGTTTACCAACTGCGCAGTTTGGTTTCGGCCATGGGCCGGAATCGCAGAATTGGAGCCTAAGATGGTGACTTCAAATTCCAAAATCAATTTTCTTCTTCCTCGTCCTCAGTACCGCCTTTCTCAATCTCGTGGATAAAGATGGCTTCTGCTGCCTCTTCTATTGTTTCTACGATATTGAAAACCTTATCAAGCATTGATATTTTGATCAATTTAGTGACATGTTCCTGTGGGGAAGCAACTACAAATATCCCGCCTTCACGGCTAAACTCCCTGTTCCCAACCAAGAGCGCACTCAATCCGCTTGAGTCGACATATTTTACCTGGCTCATGTCAATCACCAAATTACGGTAGCCTTCCGCATGAACTGTCAAAAGCTCTGATTTCAATTTTGGTGAAAGAGCAGAATCCAATTTCTCCTCTAGTGGTGTGAATACCACATATTGTTCTTTTTTATCGACTGAGTATTTCATATTACTACTTTTGTTTTATTTATTTAATAGAAGGGTTATTAGAAGCGAGAAACGAAGCCTGTCCCGCAGAATTGCGGGGAGATATCTCACTTCGTTCGATATGACGCTGTCGTATTTCACATACTCTCGCTTCTTTACATCAATCGGGAAGAGAAGATGGGAAGCCTATTTTCCTTCAATAAACACTTCTTGGTACACTGTACTTTATACTTTGTACAACAAATTTATCCTTCCCCAATTTCCTTCAAAACAGCCATTTCAATTCTTTTTCCCAAATTACCTGTATCTGCTTTGACGAATTTTTCCCCGGTGATCTTTTCATAGAGCTCAATGTATCTTTCGGAGATTTCTTCCACAAAGGAATTAGGCATATCTGGGATATTTTGACCTTCTTTTCCCTGGAATCCATTGGAAATCAACCATTGTCTTACGAATTCCTTGGAGAGTTGTTTTTGAGCCTTTCCTTGTTTCTGGTTTGCTTCATAGCCATCAGCATAAAAATACCTTGATGAATCAGGTGTGTGGATTTCATCGATAAGGTAGATTTCGCCATTGAATTTTCCGAATTCATATTTTGTGTCTACCAATATCAACCCCATTTCCGAAGCTATTTCAGTTCCCTTCTGAAAAAGGGAATGTGTATATTTTTCCAAAATGGCATAGTCTTCCGGGCTTACAATACCTTTTTCTAGGATCGCTTCCTTGGAAATATCCTCATCATGCCCTTCGTCGGCTTTGGTGGTAGGGGTGATGATAGGGTTGGGTAATTTATCGTTTTCCCTTAAGCCTTCAGGTAATGCTACTCCACAAATTGTTCTTTTGCCGGAGGCATATTCCCTGGCAGCATGTCCTGCGAGGTATCCTCGGATGACCATCTCCACCTTGAACGGCTCACATTTTTTTCCAACTGTCACATTCGGATCAGGGGTAGATGTTACCCAGTTTGGAACAATATCAGCAGTTGCCTTGAGAAATTTTGCGGCAATCTGATTCAAAACCTGCCCTTTGTAGGGGATCGGCTTGGGCAAGACGACGTCAAAGGCAGAGATCCTGTCCGTAGCCACCACTGCAATTGTCTTGTCAAACATATAAACATCACGAACCTTACCCTTATAAAATCCCTTTTGTCCGGGAAATTGGAAATGTGTTTCTTTTATAGCACCATTCATGTTTTATTCTTTGGACAAAAATAGAAAAAGCATTCGTGATTGAAACCAGAAATGGGTGAATTGTTGATATTTTCTTTTTATTTCTCTCCGGTCAGCTCCACGACTTTCCCTTCTTTAAAATTTCTCTCCAAAATAATCTCCCCCGTTTCTGCATATACTTTCTGTATTCCATGGATTTTACCTCTTACATAAGGCAATTCTTCTTTCAACTGCCCATTAGGGAAATAAACCAAAGTCGGGCCATGTTCCCTTCCAAAGCTAAAATTCACTTCCTTCAACACTTTACCGTTTTCATGGTAGGTGACGATTTGGGAGATTTCATGATACTTGTCATGGTGGGTTTTTTCTTGGATCTGACCGTTCTCAAAATAGCCCACAAAAGTGCCAACAGGTAAGCCTCTTCTATAATTTGTTGATTCCATAACTTTTCCTGAGGGAAAATAGCTCTTGAATTCACCATCAGGGTCACCATTCCGGTATTTTCCTTTTTTTGCAAGTTGGCCACTTTCATGATATTCTTCAAAACCACCATGCTGGTAACCGCTTTTAAAGTTTGTTTTTGATCTTAATTGCCCGTTTTCATGGTATGTATGTACGGTTCCATGTATCTGCCCTTTTTTATAGATGACGATTTTCTCAACTTGGCTGTTTGTATGGTAACTTTCCTGCCTTCCATCCAAAACCCCCATTTCAAACATTTTCTTCTCCAGCAACAAAGCCTCTTCATCATAAACTTCGGTAAGTCCATGTGGTTTGTTTTTTGAAAAATTCGTCTTTTGATGAATAGCACCGTTTTTGTAAAAAGTGATGACTTCTCCTTCTATGGAATTCTCCTTGTACTTGACTATTTGGGAAGGTTTCCCACTTTCAAAAAATGATTTTGAAATTCCCTCTTTCTTGCCATTGCTATAAGTGGTGACTCTCAGCGTGTCATTTGTGTTTGGGAAAAAATCCACAAATAATCCTTCTTTTTTGCCATTGGAAAAATTCCCCCTCAATGCGACACTTCCGCTTTCGTAATATAAGATATAGGTACCATTTCTGATTCCATCAACTTCCTCGATCACTTCTTTCAAAGCTGAATTTTGCTCATCATAATATGTTTTAATAATTTTGTTTTGAGCTGACAAAACCCCATGTAGTAAAGTAAAACATAAAGTTGTATAGATCAGTTTTAGAAGCATTGGTCACCAAGTTTTGAATACAATTTCTATCCAATAATAAGCAAAAAGACAAAGAATTCTTGATTTAGAATCCTTTGTCTTTGTATTAATGTTTGATTTCACAAAGTCAGAAAAGCCCGGAGTTCGACTTTGGTGTTGAGTGAATCTTTTCGGGTTTCGGCCGAAACCAAACCTTTCTACTTCTATCCGAAGGGAGTTTAGCCATATCAGATTGTACCTAAAGCTACAGCTTTTCGATCACTATGGCAGAAGCTCCACCACCACCATTACAAATACCAGCTACACCTATTTTCCCTTTTTTCTTGGCCAATACACTGGTCAATGTAGTGATGATTCTCGCACCTGATGCGCCCAGTGGATGTCCAAGGGAAACTGCTCCGCCAAATACGTTCAGTTTGTCGCTATCCAAGTTCAAGTGTCTTTGGTTTGCGATGGCAACAGCAGCAAAAGCTTCGTTGATTTCATAAAAATCCACATCGTTCTCTATCAAACCAGCATTCTTGATCGCTTTTGGAATGGCTAGGGAAGGGGCAGTGGTAAACCACATCGGATCCTGTGCTGCATCAGCAAATCCCCTGATTTTTGCGATAGGAGTCAATCCCAGCTCTTGTACTTTTTCTTTGCTCATCAGTACAAGGGCAGAAGCGCCGTCATTCATCGTGGATGCATTTGCAGCCGTGACTGTTCCTTCTTTGTCAAAAACCGGCTTTAGGGAAGGTATTTTGTCAAACATGACGTTTTTGAATTCCTCATCTTCATCTATGATGATCTTTTCTCCCTTTCTGCCTGTCAATTCCACTGGAATAACTTCGTCTTTGAACGAGCCGTTTTTCCATGCTTCCGCCGACCTGGTATAGGATTGGATGGCGTAGTTGTCTTGCTCTTCTCTTGAGATTTTCATTTCTTTGGCTGTATTTTCAGCACAATTTCCCATGGGGAATTTATAGTAAACTTCAAAAAGACCATCTTTCACCAAGCCATCTACAAATTCAGCATTCCCATATTTGTATCCAAACCTGGCTTTGGGAACGTAGAAAGGCACATTGGACATGCTTTCCATTCCTCCAGCTACCACTACATCGTTTTGGCCAGTCATGATGGATTGTGCTGCAAACATCACTGCTTTCATCCCCGAGGAACAAACCTTGTTCACCGTTGTACATGGTACATTGTAACCAATCCCGGCACCAATGGCTGCCTGCCGTGCAGGAGCTTGCCCTAGGTTGGCAGATATCACATTGCCCATGATGACCTCTTCTACTTCTTTGGGATTGAGACCGGCCTTGTCCATTGCGCCTTTGATGGCGATACTTCCCAGCTCTACTGCTGTCAATGCCGATAATTTCCCACCAAAACTCCCCAAAGGAGTCCTTACTGCGGATACTATATATACTTCTTTCATTTGGGTTTATATAATTATGTATTTGAAGATTTTAAAATTACAAGATTTTGGTATTTGATTGTTAGTTAGAAAGTTATAATGTTGTAAAGCTGACTGACGCAAGAATTGGTACTTGCATATAGCGTTTGTTCTTTTTACATTTCGTCCCACTTCTATTGAATGTTTCGAGGCTTTGGATTTAGGGGAAATAGCTATCTACCCTCTAATCCCCGATAACCCAATAACCGGTTTATCTTGTCTTTTTACTTATTTAACTTCATGTTTTTAGAGTGCTTTTTGTGTAACTCCCTAAATCGTTCGTGCCTACGGCACTTGATAAACCGTCACGAATCTTTAATCTCGGCAATAAATTACCGATCTAATATTTCGGTCATACCTACGGCATTTTTTTCTCAAGTACATGTTTCTAAAATCCCACACGTCCTGATTTTACTTGATACTTTTTTGTTTAGACTGAAGAAGTTCAATTGTGTCTGCAACAGGCAGAACCCTTCGGGGTTGTTGTTCCTCACCATCATCTTTATTCCCCGCATTTCATACGGGCTCCACCACGACCAAGTTATTGAAAGTTTAACTCCCGATGTTCGGGATTGGCACTTCGTGGTTGATCACTCGTTTCTTTTTCTTGTTTCTCGCCTCTCGCTTCTCGTCTCTTTGTCTTGAATCTCACGTCTTGTGTCTTACATCATGTCTCTTGTCACGTCCTGAAAATAGTTGACACTTTTTCATTGTTTTTTGAGACTTGCTTTTTCTTATGGGACTTCATCATTCGATATTTAAAATTCTCCCGATGGCTATCGGGATCGACATTTTTTAAATTATGAATTTTGAACTCCGAATAATGAATCAAGAATTCGCTAGGTACTTGATTGTAATCCAGCATCTACTATCCTCAGCGCATCTCTGCGAGATCTTACTTCACCCTACCATTCCGGCAAACTCCTATCAGCTTTCTTGGTTGGTTTCTTGCGGTTTTGTTGGATGTAGCGTAATTCTGCCGCATTCATGGCGTCTAGGATTTGAGCTGCCTGTTCAGGTGTCAGGTTCATTTCCTTCAACTTTTCTTTCAATTGTTCTTGGGCTTTTTCCCTGTCACTCAAGTCACTTTCCAGATCACTGGGCTCTTGCGAATCTTTTTCATTTTGGGATTTTTCGCCATCCTTGTCATCCTTTTGTTCGGAGTCTACATCTTCGTCGTTATCTGCCTCATCTTCACCTTCTCCGTTTTTCTTGTTTTCGTCTTTTTTCTCCTGATCCTGATTGTCTTGCTCCTGATCTTGGTTTTCGTTATCCTGATCTTCTTCGTTGTCTTCATTTTGATCCTCATTATCCTGATCTTCCTGATCCTTATTCTCTTCGAGCCATCTGGCGAGGAGTTCATAGTTGTATCGGGCGGATTCGTTGCTTGGATCCTTTATGAGCGCATATTTGAAAGCTTCCAGTGCTTCTTCGTATTTCTTGTCTTTCCCCAAAATCATACCATTGTGGTTGGAGGAGAATGATGAGATCATTTTATTCCCAGAGCTAAGTAGGGACATAAATGTCCGTTGTGCTTCTTCTGGTTTTTCGGCATATTGATAGCTCAACGCCAAATTGAAATTTGCTTCTGGACTATTGACATTGAAATCAGACAACAAGGCCAGATGGTCTTCAACCGATTTTTCATATTTGGCTTCGGAATAACTTTTTTCAGCAGCTTTGATGGCAGCGTTCTTTTTGGAAATCTCCATCCAAGATCCCGGCACAAATAGTAAAATCAAAAACAATATCCTACTGACTATTAGCATAATAATGATGTGTGAATAATTTAGAGGTTGATAGTCCTAAGTGGCAAAATCATGTCGATCAATGCCAGTCCCAAAGCTGCCAGTAAGAAGTAGAAATATTTGTTGGCAGAAGCCTCTACCATTCTGCTTCCTGTGATGGAACCTTCCTGCCTTTCGATGGCAGCTATCAAATCAGCAGTTTCCTGAACTTCGTCACTGATCTCAAAATAGCCCCCATCTGTCTGAGCAGCGAGATATTTCAAGTTGGTGGTTTCAAGCTTTGTGATGGCAGGTTGGTTGGTTTTGGGATCAATTATCAGAGAGTTGCCTTTTGGGATCGTACTCCCCTGGGAAGTTCCAACACCCAAACTGAATATTTTGATACCGGCATCATTGTAATCGTTGATGATTGACCTGAAGTTGTCCCCAAAATCCTCTCCATCAGAAATCAATATCACTGAGCGACTGCTGGTCTCTGGCCTTTCATCCGATGTGAATTTGGACAAGGCCATCTGTAGAGGTGCATTGATGTCTGTTCCCTGATTGGGAACCAACCCTGTATTCAATCCATCTATATGCAATTGGAGGACATTTTGGTCAAATGTAAGCGGGCATTGGATAAATGCCTCTGAACTGAAGATGATCAGCCCTATCCTGTCTCCAGCTAGGCGCTTTGTCATATTCTTCAATTCAAATTTGACTTTTTGCAATCTGTTGGGACCAATATCGGTGGCATTCATCGATTGGGATAAATCTACCGCAATAAATATATCTTTTCCCTCTTCTTTGATTTCTTTCATCGAAGTACCGATGGATGGTCCTGTCAATGCAACCAAAAATAGAATAAAGTAAGCAACCCGCAGGATCATCTTCATGAAAATGCGGTGTTTCTTGACTTCAAGTCTCTTGTTGATAAGATAAAACCTGTATAAGTAAATCATGTAAAGCAACCCAAAGATGATTGCCAACCAAGTAATTAATTTTCCGTCCGGATATGCCCAAATCATGCCTTGAAATTATAAAATATAAACGAAAGATAGGTACTAGTATTTCATTTTGTTTGAAAACGATCAATGGTTTTGAACCAGGGATTTGATTTCTGCTTTGGTCATTTCCCTGATTTTTACGGTCATGGTAATGTGAGAGATTGGCTCGTCATCTTCATCCCTTTTGACAAATACGATTTTCTCAACAATGTCCATCCCTTTGATAACCTGGCCGAATACAGTATAATCATTGTCCAGTCTGTGCAAGCCATTTTTGTTTTGTACAATATAAAATTGACACCTTGCCGACAATTTATCCGGATTGTCGTCCCTGCCAGCACCCACTGCACCATACACATGGGTGATGCCTTTGACAAACTCGGGCTTCAGGAGATATTCCGGATCAGTGAATCCCGCTTCCGTATCAGGGCAACCTGCTTGCGCCACGAAGTTTGGGATCACCCGGTTGAAAGTCAGGGAGTCCCAATATCCCTTGAAAGCAAGCTGGACAAAACTTGCCTTGTGTTTGGGGGTTTCATCAAAAAGTTGAATATAAATCGTCCCCTCGGTAGTCTCGATGATCCCGATAGGTTCGGTGGACTGGGCAAAGACTGGGATTGCAAATGTCCAAAAGAATAGGCTGAGGATAGTTTTTTGGTTCATGGGGCTAATATAGGGAACTGGGGATAAAGTATTATATGAATTTCAGCAATTCTACATGCAACGAATAGGGGGCAGTTGGTTTTACCCATTCCTCTTTTCCTTTTTACAATCACGGAAAATTCAAATTTACTCACATTATGATCGATTTTCATTGGAGTTCGTGAATCTCCTTTGGTCGATTTAAGGAGCAATTTATAACAGATTTCTCACAGTCGTTCGAAATGACTACTGTATATTTTTTCTGATAATCCCGATTGAAAGATCCGGTTTGTCTTTTTTCCCTATTTCCTTTCACCTTTTCCCCTCATCCATTCTGATTGTATTGGAAAAATTAAAATCACTCATGGAATAATTGTTTTTTTAAAGAAGTTAAAGAATCCCAATTACTTTTTAACCAAAAAAATACCAACTACAGGGTATTTTTTCCGAGCTAGATTGTTGCTAAGTTGCCGTCTTAAAACTTGGTGTAAGATGCAATTTCTAGTCAAACTTAAAAGGGGGAGTACAGCAAACATATTTCCACAAACTTATCAATTTCAACTATCTACGGCATTGGAAAAAATGCTGAAAGGGGCTGATATGGATTCTATGCTTGATATCTATGGAAACCAAAACAATTCCCGAAGGGTATATCCATTTACATTCTCAAACTTGAATTTTGATTATTTCAAAAATGATACAACCCATGAAACCATTACACACATAGGGGACATTGCTTGTTTGGATTTGAGGATATTGGTAGATGATTCCACGGTAGATTATGTTCACCATCTTTTGGTGGGGCAGAAGATTGGGTTTGTAGGTACGGAAGGGAATGTGGAATACACAATTGTAGAACTGAATGAAATCCCAAAGCTGGACTTTAAAGAGGAGATGGTTTACAAAACTGTCAGCCCCCTGTATTTGGTAAACGATATAAATACAGGGGAGAAGGAGTATATTTCACCTGATGACAATAGATATTCCATGATGTTTAAGAAGAATTTATTGAAGCGTTTCTCAAGTTTTTTCCCAGAATTGGAGAGTATCCAACATGTGGAAGACTATTGTCCAGAGATCAAGTTTGAGACGCTTTCAAATATTCAAGAGAATGATGTGGTTTTCCAAAACAATAGGGGAGAATCAACGCGATTCACTGCTTATAATTTCGACTTTAAGTTAAGAGCATCACCAATACTGCAAGAACTGGGGTATTATGGTGGTTTTGGGGCACAGAATATGCTTGGATTCGGTTGTGTTGCGATAAAATCCCCAAGTAGTTTCAAGCAAACCTTTTCAGGACATCACATACTTTCTTGATTTCTTCTTCACCGATAAATGGGTTGAGGGGAAGTGACAGTATTCGTTGGGAAATTCTTTTGCTCTCAGGAAATTCTTCACCTGATCTGTATGGTGTGATTTCGGGGATAATTGTAGGATAGTGAATGGCAGTATAGATTCCATGAAGCTCCAAATGCTTTTTTAAGGCATCTCTTTCTTCACATTGAATGACAAACAAATGCAGATTATGATTGGCTTGCTTTGTTCCCTGGGGCAAAGTGATCCAGTTTACATCCCTTAAGTGTTCGAGGTAGATTTGTGCGAGATTTTTCCTTTTGGCTTGCCACAAATCAAAATAATTCAACATTACATTCAAAAAACCTGCTTGAAGTGTATCTATCCTGGCATTTCTCCCAATCCGCAAATGATGGTCTCGGCTTTTCTGGCCATGGTTTGCCAAAGTCCTCAGCTTATGGGCCAGCTCTTTGTCTTTCGTGGTGAGGGCGCCCGCTTCCCCAAGTGCCCCCAGGTTTTTGCTGGGATAGAAACTGAAGCAACCTATATCCCCGAACAACCCTGCACTGATCCCATTTTCAAAAGCCCCAATAGCCTGTGCTGCATCTTCTATGATAAAAATACCCTTTTTCTTTGCCCACTTGGCCAGCTGTGTCATACATACCATTTTTCCATAAAGATGGACTGGGATGATTGCTTTCGTCTTGGAACCAACAGCATCATCCAACAGTGTCAGGTCAATTAATCCTGATGGGTCTGTATCGATGTAGATAGGTTTGGCACCAACCAAAACAACAGCTTCCGCAGTGGAAACCCATGACAGGGCAGGAACCAGGACTTCATCACCGTGCCCAATTTCCAAGGCCCTCAAAGCCAGCTCAAGTGCATCTGTCCCATTGGAGCAGGAGATCACATAAGGGGACTTCAACAGAGTACGGAGCTTGCTTTCAAATAGGTCAACTTCCTCTGATCCGGAGAACATTCCTTTATCCAAAATTTCTGAAAACTTTGCTTTTAGAACCTCTTTTAGCTCTTTTGGGAATTGCTTGAGATTAAGAAATGGGATTTCAGATTTCATCTAATATTTTGGCTAGGGTTTTGGTCAAAGTCTTTCTAGAGTATTTTTCTGTATTGGTATTCCCTTCCTTTTCTGATGCAGGATCAAAGTCTTTGAGGAATTTTTGTATTCCTATCTGGTCAGTATGTGAGAACACTTTTCCTGCTTGGGCTTCCGACAGGATTTTTGCTGAATCACCATTGATGTCACCAAGAGCCAATACAGTCCTTCCCGTAGCAATATATTCAAAGAGTTTTCCTGGGATGTTACCCTTTGCATTTTTTGTATCTGTAAGTATCAAAAGGAGCAAATTTGCATCTTGATAGAAGTCAAAGACTTTTTCATGGCTTACATAACCTTCAAAAGTGACGTGCTGATCAAGCCATTCATTTTGCCTAACAAAATCCTGGACAGTTGATGAAACTTTCCCTACGAATCTTAGAACCGCTTGTTTTCCGTTGTTTTGGAATACAGCCTGAAAAGCTTCCAAAAATGGTATGGGGTTTCTGATGGCATCGATGACTCCAGTGTAGACGATTTCGATCTTGTTGGAATCCTTTTTGGTCAAAGACCAATCTTTTGGTAAGTCATCAGGGTCAAAACCGTTGGTAAGTAAGTTGATTTTCTTTCCTGCCAATTTCCCCAAATCTTCCTGGAAAGTCGGGCTGATGGTGGCAACGGCATCTGCTTCATGCAGGACCGATTGCTCTAGCGATTCATGTTTCTTTCTGACGACCGCATTCATGGGGAGTGTGTCAAGAAATTCCCATTGGGACCATGGATCACGGAAATCGGCGAGCCAGGGGATATTGGTTTTCCTTTTGAGATTTCTACCGATCAGGTGCAAGCTGTGTGGTGGGCCTGTTGTGATGATAGCATCGATTTGGTTGTTGGCGATGATGTCTTCCAAAAATGTAACAGCAGGCTTGACCCAAAATACCCTTGGGTCAGGGATCAAGAAATTAGCCCTTGCCCAGATACCCGCTTTATCGATGAAAGATTTCTCTTTTTTTTCCAATACTTTGGAGGTGTCCCCCATTTTTTCCTTTTTCAATTTCCTGAAAATGCCATAAGGCTCCCAGATAGGAAAATGCATAACCTCAAGCTGGGGATTGATTTCTTTGAGCAAACCCTCATCTTTCAAATCAAAATCCGGGTTCTCGGGCGTGAAAATGATTGGTTCCCAGCCGAAATCAGGAAGATATTTGGCGAATTTCAGCCATCGTTGAACCCCTGATCCTGCAGATGGAGGCCAATAATATGTGATGATCAATACCTTTTTGGAAGTCTTTGCTTGCATTTTTGGGAGGAGTTGATTTGTCCGTGGATGGTTTAGAAGTTAATTAGTTCATTTGTAGTACTTTAATAATTAAGCGTTCAGAGTTAATCGTTAAAAGGTTATATGGTGATCTGTGAACATTTAACGATGGACAGTTAACATTTTGCGTATCTCTGCGAGATGGTTGACTCTTGTTTCTGTTCTCTCGTATCTCCTTTCCGCTATCCTACCACAAATGGGCAACTTCTTTCCGGATATATTCATCATAAACATGCTGGACGGCTTTCATTTTTTCGGAAGAAATAGCTTCCAGTTGGCTTGCTTTTACATTGGAAATGATTTGTTCTTCACGGGAAGCTCCGGGGATAACGGTGCTTACTTCTGGAAACATCAAGATCCATTTCAATGCCCATGATGCCAATGCCAAGTCTCCTTTGAAAATATCTTTGAGTGCATCTACTGCACGAAGGCCAAGTTCATAAGGTACACCAGAGAATGTTTCACCCTTGTCAAAAGCAGCTCCATCGCGATTGAATGTGCGGTGATCTTCGGGATCAAATGTGGATTTTGAGTTTAATTGGCCCGTAAGCAGCCCACTTGCCAGGGGAACACGGACGATGATGCCTACATTGTTCAACTTTGCCTCTTGAAACAGAAGCTCGGAAGGTTTCAGCCTGAACATGTTGAAGATAACCTGGATACTGCTGACATTGCTGTATTTCAATGCATCAAGTCCTTCTGATACTTTCTCTATGCTCACACCAAGATGCTGGATTTTCCCTTCTTCCTTTAGTCTTTCGAACAAACCAAAGATTTCATCCCGCTGGTACACAGGTGTAGGTGGGCAATGGAGTTGGATCAAGTCCAATGTATCCAGCCCCATGTTTTTCAAGGAAGATTCGACATACATTCGAAGCGCTTCGGGAGTGTAGCCTTCATTTGTATGTGGGTTGATTTGTCTTCCACATTTTGTGGCCACATAGATCTTTTCTGAGCGCTCCTTGATGGCTTTGCCTACAGCAGCTTCGCTCAATCCTGCATCATAAACATCAGCAGTGTCGATGAAGTTGATCCCTTGATCGATGGCTGTATGGAGGATTTTATTGGCGGAAGAATGGTCGAATTTTCCTCCCCAACCACCACCGACTTGCCAAGTTCCTAAGCTGATTTCCGATATTGTATATCCTGTTTTACCAAGGGTTCTGAAATTCATATGATAAATCTTAATATTTGAAAATATTGTTTCGCTGAGCAAGTTAAATTTTTATATTTATAACTTTCAAACTATCCAATATGAAATCAAGAAGAAAATTTATTAAAAAAGTTGCTTTGGTAAGTGCTACAACCTCGATGCCAATGGTTTTGATGGCAAATCAGGCTGTTGAAGATAAAATGATCCATCAGGTATTCTTTTGGCTTAATGAAGGAGAAGATGTGGAAAATTTCATGAGAGAGGCATCTGTGCTTGGAAAGTGCCCTACAGTTGCCAAGTTTTTTATTGGCCAACCCGCACCTACAGAAGCAAGGGATGTAGTTGACCACAGTTACCAGGTGGCATGTACATTATTCTTCAAATCACTTGAAGACCAAAGTGCATATCAGGTAGAGCCAAAACACCTGGAATTTATAGAGAGAAATTCGGCAAAATGGAACAAGGTGAAAGTTTATGATTTTATGATTTAAACCAATCCCTCATTATATCACGTTTATATGACTATTCACCATTTATAATAAAACAATGTTCACCAAATATTTTGCTCGCCTAACCTTTGTCTTGCTCATCACTTTGGGCATAGTCTCCTGTAACAAGGAAGACGAAAATCCAGATCCAATAAAAGTAGAGAATGCGGTCAAGGAAGCTATAGTGGAGACGATGAGGGCATGGTATTTTTGGAATTCAGAATTGACGACCAATATTGACGTGTCCAAATTCAATTCCAATGATGGATTGCTTGAAGCAATTTTGTTCAAACCGGTGGATAGGTTTTCTTATATAACGACAAGGGCTGCATTTGAAGCGGCTTTTACGGGGCAAGCGTCAGGAGTTCACGGTTTCGGTTTTTCGTTGGATGCGGACGAAAATATGTTCGTGTCTTTTGTCTATGACCTTTCCCCGGCAGGGCAGGATGGTTGGGAAAGAGGGTGGCAAGTAATAGAAATCAATGGAAAGCCAATCGCAGAGTACAAAACATCGAGCGGCTTTAATTTCCAGTTGGGGCCAAATGAAATTGGTTATAATAATACTTTTAAAATGAGATTGCCTGATGGTTCGGAGAAAACAACGACCATCCAAAAAGCTGCATTCCAAACCAATTCAGTATTATACAAAGATGTCATAGAGCAGGAGGGAAAGAAGATTGGCTACTGGGTTTACCAAAGTTTCAGACAGACTCCAGGCCTTACCAATCCAACGAGAAGTCAGGAAGTAGAGGATACTTTTGAGTATTTTATGGCTGAAGGGATTGATGAAATAATCATAGACTTGAGATATAATGGTGGCGGATCGGTAGCTGTGACGGAGCAGATTTTGAATTATCTGGTGCCAAACAATGCCGGAAGCAGTGTGATGTACACCAACAGACACAATGCCCTGAGATCAAGCAATAACAGAACGGTGAATTTCTCCAAAAAAGGAAATCTTAACCTAAGCAGGATAATTTTCATTACCGCAAGAGGATCAGCTTCTGCATCCGAATTGTTGATCAATTGCTTGGATCCCTACATGGATGTGGTTTTGGTAGGGGACAATACCTTTGGAAAACCTGTAGGGTCATTTCCTTTGAGTTCCTTCAATAGGACATTGGCTGGAAACGATGTGGAGCTGGTTCCCATCACCTTTGCCATTGATAATGCGGAAGGAAGGGCGGATTACTTTGATGGTTTTCCTGTTGACATTCCATCACCTGACAATCCTTCCAAGAATTGGGGCGATACCGCCGAAAACAGATTTCAGGCCGCCCTTGAGTATATAAGGACAGGAAATACAGGAGCGAGAATCTCAACGAATACATTCAGATCAAGATGGGAAATGATTGATAATTTCAAAGGTTTGGAGCAGGAGTTTCCGGTTTATTAGATAGAGGAGCTAGATGTGGGACAGAAGCAAGAGATGAGACACAAGTGACAATCGAGAGAGAAAAAGGGATACAAACCCCGAATGGGCCTGCCTGGCGTCAGACAGGGTTGAACTTCTTCAATTAAAAGAAAAAAGCGTCAAGTAAAATCAGGACATGACAAAGCAATAGAGGAGAGCCAAGAAAAGAGATGGCTGTCATATCGAACGAAGTGAGATATCTTCCCACAATTCTGCGGGACAGACTCCTCACGGTCGATATGACTTGCCTATAAAAAAAGCGTCAAGTAATTTCAGGGCGTGACAGAGATTTGAGACACAAGATATAAGAACCTGAGGTTTGAGACAGGGTTAGGTAGTACTTAAACCTTTACCAATTTACCTACTCTAAATCTTTATTTTTCAAGAATCTCTTTAAGGTTTTTTAAGCCAATGGCAAAATCATCGCCGACCATTTTATCCATATCCAAAAACCATAACATGGCATTCATTGGGTATTTCATAGTTCCATCATACCCCCAAACTACTTTGGTTTGGGTTTCTGTAACTTTCTGAAGTTCTAAATATGCAAAATCGGAAGCTTCAAAAGGTTCTTTGAATCTCAGTGCATAATCAATCCTTTTACCTGGATCGATGGCTAATATTTCTTGTTCACCTACACCTACATCAGGTTTTACACTTTTCCAAGCATAGATAAAGCCTACTTCCCCGTCAATCCCGTAAAAACTTTTCTCCATTTCAGGATCCATAGAATCCCATTTACTGTAGTTTTGTTGATTTTTAAGGTATTTTACATAATCAAACACGACTTGTTTAGGTTGGTCGATAACGATTTCCCTGACTACCTTGATTTCTTTTGTTGTGATCAAAGCAACCAATAATGGAATTGCAATGACGAGTGCTAGGATTACACCGATTGTTTTTAGGACTTTCATAGTTTTGGGTTTTTGTTTTTTTCAAAATTTGACCATAATGGGCTCAAACAGATTGAATATCATATAAATATAACTATTAGCTAAATAAAGTTATTCTGGATTTTCAGAACTTTTCATTAGAATTTCTTTCCAACCAATGAGACTATTCCCCATGTATCTTCTTCTTAGGTCCATAAATGAATCAAAAAATCAATAATTCTTCCAAAATCAATCAATAACAATGAACTATTCTGGAAAATGTGCGTTTTTTAAGTGCTAATTTCTCAAAATTAGGCTTCAAATTAACTTAATTTTCTAATTTTTAATAATATTCCAAAAAAATGATTTTAATATAATTATCATCCGATTTATTAGTTTAATAAATAATTAAATATAAGTTTATATGACATATACTTGTTTAATATTTTGTTGTTAATCCAATGTTAAGCCTTGACTTAAGAATTATTCTAAAAATAAACCTAGGAAACTTTGAACTTTCGAAAAGTTTCCTGAGTTTTGTAGAAAATTCAGTAAAAGTTGGACACAAGAGAAAAAATTATCGTTACGGCAGTTGAGCAGTTTATGCAGTTTGGGATTCGGTCCGTGACAATGGATGACATTGCACGATTGACAGGAGTATCCAAAAAGACAGTTTATCAGGAATTTTCTGATAAAAATCAACTAGTCTTGGAGACTTTTCAAAAAGAGCTGGATGAGGCTGGATGTAAGATCAGCGAGCTTCCAGATATTAATGGAGGAGTTATAGACCATTTAATTGGGTTGTCATGTTACCTGAAAAAGCGTTTTTCAGAGATGAACCCTTTTGTACTCAATGAAATACAGCGGTATTATCCGCAATGCTGGCAGATCTTTGAAGATTTCAAGAAAAAACACATCCACCAGGAGATTATAGGTGTTTTGGAAAAAGGTGTTGAACAAGGTTATTTCAGACCGGAAATCAACACTGAGATCATTGCTGCCATGCGGATTGAGCAGATGTCGAGCTTGTTTGACCCCATCAAGTTTCCACCGTCAAAACACAATATGGGTGATTTGCATTTGGAGATATTTGAGCATTTTCTCTATGGGATTTTTACAGAAAAAGGAAAAGAAACTTACTTAAATAAAAAAAGTAAATAAGCATGAATAGATTGTTGAAAATGAGAAGTATCAGTCTTGTATTGGGTCTGATGCTGTTTTTCTCCTTAAGCATAGCAAATGCCCAAGAGGTAGTACAGCTATCACTGGAAGAAAGTATCAAATATGCATTGGAAAACAATGTGGAAGCAAAGAATGCGCAATTGGAAGTGCTCATCTCCAAGGGGATCATCGGAGAAAATAGAGCCGCTGGACTTCCCCAGATCAATAGTACCGTGGAGATGACAAAAAATATACAACCACCATTGTTGATTTTGCCGGCAGAAGCAGGAGGGGCTATTGGTGGTGGAGATGATGGTAATCCAGGAATGGGAGGTCCCGATGACATTACTGTTATTCCTTTTGCTGTCAACTATCAGTCTACTTTATCTGTATCAGTCGAACAGATGATTTTCAATGGTTCCTATTTTGTAGGGTTAAAGGCAGCAAAGACTCTGAAGTCATTGACTGAGTTTGACAAGGAAAAAACAGAAACAGATATCATTGAAGCGACAAAAAAAGCATATTTCACTGTGCTGATCAACAATGAAAGGAAAGAGTTGGTTGCTGCAAATTTGGGTAGAATCAAAGAGTTGCTCAAAGAGACTGAAGCTTTGCATGCTGAAGGTTTTGTTGAGAAACTTGATGTAAGCAGGGTTAAAGTACAACTCAACAATCTACAGTCAGAATTTGACAAAGTCCAGGCAGCGGAAGAAATCAGCAAGGAAATATTGAAAGTACAGATTGGAATGCCTATCAACATGGACATTGTACTGGAACAGAACATAACGGATATCCATTCTTTGACTGAAATTGAGTCACTATTGAGCAATAATGGTTATAGAAGGGTGGAAATGGATCAACTCAATACCAATTTGGAATTGGCCAAACTGGATTTAAAGAACAACCAAGTTCAATACATGCCAAATATTTCAGCCTTTGGGACTTTCCAACGGGTGACTGGTGCTGAAAGATTCAACACAGTTTTTGATTCTGACAGGTGGTTTTCTTCATCATTTGCTGGTCTAAGGATGAATATTCCGATTTTCGATGGGTTGAGAAAAAGCAATTTGGTACAACAAAACAGGGTTAAAATCAGACAGCTCGAAAACCAAAAGTACTATTTGGAGGAAAATATCGAACTAGAAAGGCATCAAGCTAATATTACACTTAGAAATGCCATCACAACTCTTGCTGTCCAGGAAGAAAACAGGGAATTGGCATTGGAAGTGTTCGAAATGACTAAAATTAAATACCAAGAAGGTGTGGGGTCCAACCTTGAAGTAGTGGAAGCAGATTCAGCACTAAAAGAGGCTGAGACAAATTACTTCTCGGCATTGTATGATGCTTTGATCGCCAAAGTGGATTTAGAAAAAGCATTGGGAATATTATAAGTAGTAACAAGAAAAATTATCCAATATAAATATGAAATCGACACGATTAAAATCATCATTAAATATTCAGAACAATGATGATTTTAATCGTCAAAGATTCCATGTGACCTCTGAAAAACAAAATATTAAACACATGAAACTATATACAAGACTTATACTCTTTTCATTGGGATTCGCAGTGATCGCTTGTGAAGCCCCAGATGAACTGACCGCAAAAAAAGCGGAATTGCAAGAATTGAAAGGAAAAGCAGCCCAACTAAAGTCAGAAATAGATGTACTTGAGAAGGAAATAGCTACCATAGACCCTGATTTTGCGAAATCCAACAGGAAATCTGTATTGGTTACTTCGATAAAGCCTGAAAACGGAGGATTTGAACATTACATAGAAGTGACAGGCTCCGTCTTGTCCAAGAAGAATGTGAATATCAGTGGGGAAGTTTCCGGTAGCATCCAAGAAGTTCGTGGCACGGAAGGAATGCGTGTATCAAAAGGTCAGATATTGGCAGTGATTGATGCAGAGACAATCCAACGCAATATTGATGAATTGGAAAAGCAGATGGAATTGGCCAAAATTGTTTTTGAGAAGCAAGAGAGGCTGTGGAAGCAGGAAATAGGGACTGAAATCCAATATCTTGAAGCCAAGAATAGGATGGAAACTTTGGAGAAAAGCCTAGCGGGATTGAATACCCAAAGGGACAGGGCTACCGTACGTGCACCTTTCTCAGGCTCCATAGAAGCAGTTTTGGTTCGTTTGGGTGAATTGGTTCAGCCAGGTACACCCATGTTCCAGATAGTAGGCGACAGTGATTTGTTTATAGAGGCAGACTTATCTGAAAGGTATGTTAGCGTAGTGAAGCATGGTGACGAAGTTAAATTGACCTTCCCGTCTTTAGGCAAGGAGCTGACCAGCAAGATAACGTCAGTTGGAGGGGTGATCAATCCAAACAATAGAACTTTCAAAGTTGAAATCATGCTACCGGCATCCAAGGATATCAAACCAAATATGGTGAGTGTATTGAAAATACAGGATTATGAAAATCCAAAAGCGATATATATCCCTATTTATTTGATTCAAAGGGATAGTAAGGGAGAGTATGTTTATGTAATCGATGGAGGGGTATCCAAGAAAAAATATGTAACCAGCGGAATGACATACAACCAAAAAACGGAAGTGAAAGAAGGTCTGGATGGTACTGAAATACTTGTTGACAAAGGTTTCAATGAAGTAGGTGATGGCAATCCTGTAACAATAACCAAGTAGAGAAAAATGTCTGAAGATAAAGATATAAAACAGTCAAAAACAAAGAGGGAATTTGGTCTTTCTTCCCTTGCGGTCAATAACACTACCAGTGTTATCATACTCACTTTGATTATTTCTTTCATGGGTTTGTTTGCCTACAAAACCATGCCGAAGGAAAGTTATCCTGAGATTGTGATTCCAACTGTCTATGTGGGTACGTCATATCCTGGTAATTCACCTGTAGATATGGAAAACCTGATCACCAGGCCGATAGAGAAGGAGCTTAAATCCCTCAAAGATTTGAAGAAAATCACCTCAACATCGATTCAGGATTACTCTACGATTATCGTAGAGTTCAACCCAAATGTGGATGTATCGAGGGGATTGCAGGATGTAAAAGATGCCGTAGACAAAGCCAAAAGTGAACTGCCAAATGATTTGGACCAAGATCCAAACATTTTTGAGTTGGATTTCTCTGAAATGCCGATCATGTTCATCAACCTTTCCGGAAACTATTCCCAGGAGGAGCTGAAGGTGTTTGGCGAGTATTTGGAAGATGAAATTGAAAAACTTCCTGAAATCTCCAAAGCAGATCTGACGGGGACAATAGATAGGGAGATCAGGATAGATGCCGATCTTCATAGGATGGAAGCGATGGAAGTCAGTTTCAGTGATATTTCCGATGCGATCAGTGGAGAAAATATCACGCTATCGGGAGGTAATATATTGAGTGGCGATTTTAGAAGGGCACTCAGGGTAACTGGTGAATTCAAAGATCCGGCTGAGCTGAATGAAATCATTGTAAAAAATGAGAATGATAAAATCGTTTATTTAAAAGATGTAGCGACAGTCACAGATACATATAAAGAAAGGGAGAGTTATGCTAGGGCATACAAACTTCCGGTAGTGACGGTAAATGTAGTAAAAAGAAGTGGTGAGAATTTGCTGGATGCCAGTGATAAGATCAAGGAGATCATTGAAAAGGCAAAAGCGAACAGGTTTCCTGAAGATCTGCAAGTTTCCATCACCAATGACCAGTCTAAGTTCACCAGAAGTATGGTTGACAACTTGGAGAACAGTATCATTTCAGGTGTCATATTGGTAATCTTGGTATTGATGTTCTTCTTGGGATTCCGGAATGCACTCTTCGTGGGTGTTGCAATTCCAATGTCTATGTTCATATCCTTTATGGTACTCAATGCATTTGGTGTTTCGTTGAACATGATGGTGTTGTTTTCCATGATATTGGCACTGGGGATGTTGGTAGATAATGGTATCGTGGTAGTGGAAAACATCTACAGATTGATGCAAGAGGGAATGAGTCCCATCAAAGCCGCCAAAGAAGGGGTTGGAGAAGTGGCATGGCCGATTATCACCTCAACTGCGACTACAGTAGCTGCCTTCTTCCCATTGGCGTTCTGGGATGATATCATGGGTGAATTCATGAAATATCTACCCATTACATTGATTATTGTGCTTTCATCTTCCCTATTTGTAGGTCTTGTCATCAACCCGGTGTTGACGGCGATGTTTATGAAGATCCAAGATAATTCCATCAAGAAATCCAAGAAGAAGCCACTTGTTGTGGCAGCAATCTTGGCTACAATGGCAATACTATTGTATATCACAGGGTCATTTACATTGGCCAACTTGCTGATGTTGGGGGCAATCTTGACTTTGGTCAATGTCTTTTTCATGAGAAATGCCATCAAGTGGTTTCAAAATGTCTTGCTGGTAAGATTGGAAAATGTCTACGAAAAGACATTGACATATTCATTGTCAGGATTTAAACCTATATTGTTTCTATCAGGTACTTTCTTGATGTTGGTATTATCAATTGTACTTTTGGGAATAAGATCTCCACAGGTAGATTTTTTTCCAGAGAGTGATCCCAATTATATCAATATATTCATAGAGCATCCCATTGGTACTGATATAGAAGCTACGAACACATTTTCACAAGTAGTGGAAGATGAAATCATTTCTTTGATAGAACCTTACAAAGATGCCATAGAATCTATCATAGCGCAGGTCGGTGAGGGTACAAGTGACCCTGCCGAAGGACCAAGTATGGGCGCTACTCCACACAAGGCGATGATTACTGTCAGCTTTTTTGAATATCAATATAGGGGCGGGGTCAATTCTACCAAAGTAATGGAAGAAATCCGGGAAGCTGTAGAGAAATATCCTGGAGTACAGATCACAGTGGATAAGGAACAGAATGGCCCACCGGTAGGGAAACCGATCAATATAGAGGTCAGTGGAGAGTACTTTGATGAGTTGGTTGCAGAAGTAGATAACATCAGAAATTATATCGGGGAGTTGAATATTCAGGGTATTGAGGAATTGAAGACGGATTTGGAAACAGGAAAGCCTGAATTGATAGTCAATATCGATAGGGAGAAAGCCAGAAGATTTGGGCTTTCTACTTTTACGATAGCCAATGAACTCAGGACTGCCTTGTTTGGGCTGGAAGTTTCCAAATATAAAGAAGGTGAGGATGATTATCCTATCCAACTGAGATTGGCAGACGAATACAGGTATGATGTTACTGCGCTTTTCAACAAGAAAATATTCTTTATGGATAAGTTTGGAAACAGAAGGAATATCCCTATCACAGCTGTAGCTGATCTTGAATATAGTTCAACCTATGGCTCTATCAAGAGAAAAGACTTGGATAAGGTGATAACATTGTACTCGAATGTGAAGGATGGTTTCAATGCCAACGAAATCAATGAAAGGATCAGGGCAGCAATGACTGAGTATGATCTTCCGGAAGGCATAGATGTGAAGTTTACCGGAGAGCAGGAAGAGCAGGCCAAATCAATGGAGTTCTTGTTTAGGGCCTTGATGATTGCAGTATCTGTGATTTTCCTGATCATTGTCGCCCAGTTCAACTCTGTTATTACACCCTTCATTATCATGTGTTCGGTGGTATTGAGTACAATCGGGGTGTTCTTGGGACTTACAATTTTCAATATGGACTTTGTAGTGATTATGACAGGGATTGGTATTATATCTTTGGCTGGGGTTGTTGTGAACAATGCCATTGTATTGATTGACTATACCAATCTTATCAGAGTGAGGAAAAGAGTGGAGCTAGGTCTGGAAGATGGTGAGTATTTGCCCTATAATGAAGTGGTCAACAGTATTGTCGAAGGAGGGAAAACACGTTTGAGACCTGTTCTCCTTACTGCTATCACTACGGTGCTTGGCCTGATTCCAATGGCGATAGGAATGAACATCAATTTCAGTACTTTACTGTCTTCATTTGACCCACAATTCTATATAGGAGGTGACAATGCCGACTTTTGGGGACCGATGGCATGGACTGTAATATTTGGGTTAACCTTTGCTACGTTTTTGACGTTAGTGATTGTACCTGTCATGTATTTACTGGCAGATAAATTGAACATGTTGTTGCGTAGATTTAAATAACATGATTTAATAAAGGTTGGTGGTTTTTAAATTTCTTAAACCCTTGGGATATTATTCCAAGGGTTTTTAATTTTGTACTTTTATGGAAAAGTAAGATTTATGGCAGAATTAAACTGGTTTGTACTTTACACGACATCAAGGGCAGAAAAGAAAGTCGCCCAAAGATTGAGGGAGAAAGGTTTGGAGGTTTTTCTTCCTATGATTGAAGAAATGAGGCAGTGGAGTGATAGGAAAAAGAAAGTACAGAAAGCACTTTTTAACGGGTACTTATTTGTCAAAACTTCGAAGACTGAGCTTTGGGATACACTTCAGGTTCCCGGTGCTGTGAAATTTGTGAATTTCTCGGGGGAGCATGCTATCGTCAGGGAACAGGAGATCAATGCCATCAAAAGGATATTGGAGACAGGTGTTGCGATCGAGACAGACAATTCTGAAATTGAGCCAGGAGAACAGGTTTCCATCATCGGTGGAGCATTGGAAGGAATGGTAGGGGAGTGTGTCAACAAAGCGAATAAGGATTACTTCATTATCAGAATCCCTGGTATCAACCAAAACCTGATGGTCAATGTTCCAAGAAAATACTTGGAAGTAACTACATAGGACTGCTTAAAAAGCAAAAAGGGGATGATCAAAATTTTGATCATCCCCTTTTTTTCAAAAGACAGTCATTTAAAATTTGTTTGAAGGTCTCAAATATCTTTTCACCATCAGCTGTAATTGCCAAAGATGATCGTCAAGCTTGTTGAAGTTTCTATTCCCGTCAATGTTGTCCGAAAAGCTAAACAAAAGTGACCCCTCTAACATAATATCGGTTTTTTCATTTAATTTATAAGAAACACCTGCTCTACCTGGAATATACATGGAGACTACTTGGTGGTTTTCGACTGTTTCATTTTCGTATTCCAAATCTACATTGGATAAAAGTACTCCCAAACCCAGTCCCCCATAGATATTGAAATCGGATCTGAGATATGCATGGTCACTGGGAAACATATTGTACACAGGCATCACATCCAAAAAATTCACTGATCCCGAAAAATTCTTTGCTGAAGATCTTGATTGCCACGTCTCTAGGATTGTGGCATTTGTTGTTTCCATCCCTTCGATTTTTTGATGGCCAATATTAGCCCTTATGTCAAAATTCCGATTTAACTTTCTGCTATAGGCAGCTGTAACGGAAGGGTTTAACTTGAATTTGAACTTGCTATAAATTCCCCCATTATCTGCATAAATAAAAGAGGGGCCCGCACCTATGATGATGGAATGGTCCACCGGGATTTTATATTCATGGAAACTTTGTCCAATACCTTCAAATGGAAAGGAAATTAAAGCAAAGAACGCTAATACAGGGAAACAAGCTATTTTGGATGATTTTGAAATACACATTTCTTTATAGTTGGTTAGTTCTGATACCGCAATTCTACCAAATATCCATTTGTATAAAGCTTGTACCCCAAACCGGAACCCAGGGTGCAATAGATGAAACCTTTAACAAAAAGAACTGAAACTAATTTGGCTAAATTGAGATATACAGGTGGTTTTTATAATCAATTTTAGCCATCGAATGCAAATTGCTTGCCAATTGACTTGACCAACCAAGAATAAATCTAATGTATATTGAAAAAAACAATGTTATTCCGCTAATCCTCAAATGCTTTGGATATTTCCTCTTCCGTCATCCTCAATTTCCCTTTGCACGTTTTTACAAGTGAAGCCGCTTCTTTTGCAAGTGCCGATAGCTGATCGATACCCTCTTCTCCAGCTTCAAGTTTTTCTACGATCTGCTCGATTCTGGCAAGTGCTTTGTCATAACTTAGATTATTATCTTCCATATTCTTCCACTTTTTTGATAGTACTTCTTATTTTTTTGTCTTGACTAAAAGTCGTCATTTCCAATCCTTCTTTCACTTCGGTTTTGTGTATAGGTTTACCATCAATTTCGGTTCGTGTATAACCTTTTTCGAGAAATGATTGAGGATTTAGGTTTTGAATTGAACGATCTAGGGAGTTTAGTCTATGCTCCTCATTTTGGAGTTGGATTTTTATGTCTTTTTTTAGCGTTGCTACCAAGCTATCGAGTTTATAAACTTCCAATTTAAAAGCGTTGGATGCTATTTTGGTCAGGGATTTCCTCTTTTGTTCCAAAATCTCAAAAGACCATTGGATTTTTTGTACACTGATATTTTTTGCCCTAGATTCCAAGTCTAGCAATTTCCGGTCTTCCCAAATCAACCTTTGGGCTACAGTTCTTTCGATTTTTTTGAGATTGGTCAAGATCCTTTCTTCAAATCCCAAGAATCCTGACAGGATAAACTCGGCAGCTGCAGTAGGTGTTTTGACTTTGGTGTGTGCCACCAGGTCTGCGATGGTTTCATCCCTTTCATGGCCAATTCCGGTCAGTACAGGGATTGGGGATTTGGCTATGGCTACCGCAAGTTGGTAATCATCAAAGCAGTCCAGATCTAGCTGTGCACCGCCACCTCTGATGATAACGACCAAATCGAAACCAGCGGCCTGGGATTCTTCTTCCACCAAATCCAAAGCATGTATGATCGTCTTGGCCGCGCCTTCTCCTTGCAATGTAGCTTGAAAAAGTTTGGAATGGACTTGGTAGCCATATCTGTTAGTCTGGAGTTGCTGTACAAAATCACCATAACCAGCTGCAGATTGGCTGCTGATCACAGCGATTCTTTGTGGGACAATGGGAAGCTCGAACCTCTTGTTGAGTTCCATCATTCCTTCTGCTGAAAGTCTGTCAATGATTTCTTGTCGGATTCTAGCCCTTTCACCCATTGTGAAGTTGGGATCGACATCTTTGATGTTCAGGCTCATTCCATATACTTCATGGAAAGTCACTGTTGCCAAAGCCAAGATTTTCATTCCAGCACGCATCTCTTGCCCAGTGGCAGACCTGAATTTCCCTGCGATTGTCCTGAAACTGTATTGCCAAATATTTGCCCTGATTTTGGCTTTTACTTGATTGCCGTTTTTCTCCACCAATTCCATATAAGCATGTCCCTGGGGTGCCAACTTCAACTCCCCAATTTCGGCTACTATCCAATAATTGGGGGAGAGGTTGTTCTCCAGAGAATCCCTAATGATGTTGTTGAGTTCTAAAAGTGAAATGGCTTGTTGCATATCTGAAAATTACTTAAAAATGAGCTTACCCGCAATGCTGTAATGAGACAATAGACAGGCTTCTCTTGAATATCACATCCTGATTTTACTTGACACTTTTTCTTATTGTTCTACTTTTGTTTTTAATCCTCTAAATTGCTTCTTAATCCAAGTAAAGAGACCTCTCCTCCCGTCGAGGTCACCTGGTGGTCATTTCGAGCGTAGAGAGAAATCTCGAACTGAAATCAAGACATCCTTTTCATGTTTTACTTACTTGTCCATAGACGGGATGAGACCTCTCCTGCCGTCGAGGTGACGTAGTGGTCGAACACTTTGTCTTGCTTGTTTTCTGTCTCGTCCTGATTTTACTTGACACTTTTTTCATTGTTTTTTGAGACTTACTTTTTCT
>NZ_JBHUHR010000039.1:147567-382692 GCF_042682445.1 Belliella marina | reverse complement strand
TTTTTTAAATTATGAATTTTGAACTCCGAATAATGAATCAAGAATTCGCCAGATACTTGATTGTAATCCCGCATCTACTATCCTCAGCGCATCTCTGCAACTTTGCGATCTCTGCGAGGCCTTGTGTGTCTCAAGTCTCATGTCTAGCGTCTCAAATCTCACCTCCAGTATCTCAACCCTCAAATCATCGCTGACTTGATTCTTTCCTTCAAACTGTCAGAGGCACTCACCAAAGGCAATCTTACTGCATCGTTGCAAATCCCCAATTCCTTCATCAAATATTTCAATCCTACAGGATTGCTTTCCTCATACATCAATGGGTTCAATTCCAAAAGGCTAAAGATTGCTTTTCTCGAAGCTTCGAGATCGCCATGACAAATTGTTTTGAAGATTGCCGGATAGGCATTGGCCATTACCGAGATCACACCAGAACCTCCAATGGATCGAAGTGCAGTAGTCAACATATCATCACCTGAAATCAACAAAAAGTCTTTGGGCATTTTGGCTGCAATGTTCATACATTGCTCCATGTTCCCACTTGCTTCTTTCATCGCAATAATGTTGGGATGATTCGCCAATGCCAAGGTGGTAGCAGCAGCCATGTTGGTGACAGTTCTGCCGGGGACATTGTAAAGTATGACAGGAACAGGGCTTGCATCCGCTATCGCAGTATAATGGGCTATAATTCCAGCTTGTGAAGGTTTGTTGTAATAGGGGCAGACCGAAAGGATGGCATCAACACCCGTGAGATCCGTCTGCTTGATTTCTTCCAATACAGCATTTGTATTGTTGCCTCCAAGTCCATAAACTATAGGCAGTCTGTTTGCATTTGCTTTGATAGAAACCTTGAGAACCTGTTTTTTTTCTTCTTTGGTCATAGTTGCAGATTCCCCTGTAGTGCCTTGTACCACCAAGTAATCTGCACCACCTGCTACTACATGATTGATCAACTTTTCCATACCTACAAAATCCAAGGAATGATCTTCATTCATAGGTGTGATCAATGCTACTCCTGTACCAAATAAGTTCAACATGCTTCTTTAATTTTGATATAATAATCCAATAAGTCTTGGATGTTTTCTTTTAAGTCCTTGTTTTTTTTGTCCAGCATCAATTCCAAATATTCACGGCTTTCTGGTGAAAAAAATCCGATTTTTAAACCTGAATTTGAATGGAGCAACAAATAAAGCAAATAAGGATTAAGGTTTAAAGAGGGAACCAATATAAAATCCAATTTTTTTTCCAAAAACCTTTCGATTCTCTCTTTTGGTCTTCCGAATAAGCCGTAGTCCCTGCCTGACATGGCATCATCCTTCTCTGTATCGGAATGGTAGAAGCCAGAGATCTCTATGGCTTTCCCAAAGTATTTTGTGAGAACTTCCTTGCTTTCCGCAAACTCTTCTTCAGAATTTGCCAAGACCCCTACAAACTGGACTTCCGAGGGAAACGATGGCGTATCACTTTTGTCCAAAATGGATTTCCTGATTCTGTTTTTGACGAAATACTTTTTGATACTATCCATCATAGTTTTATTTGCCAACCATTTTCAAAAATGCTTCTTCAGAGATCAATTTAACACCTAACTTCTCCGCTTTTTCCTTTTTGCTTGGTCCCATATCTTCCCCCTCAATGATATAATCAAGGCTTTTGGAAACGGACTTCACATACTGCCCCCCATTTGCTTCTACAAAATCAATAATCTCATCCCTTTTGAAATGGTTCAGTTTACCCGAAGCCAATATTTTCATTCCCTCCAGTGAATTGCTATCCAAGGATCTTTCGATTTCCTCAATTTCAAAGTTTAATCCATGGTTTTTCAATCGATTGATGGTTTGCAGGTTTTCATCATCTGAAAAATACTCGTTCAAGCTATTGACCAGTGTCTCCCCAACGCCATTGATTTCCAAAAGGGCTTCACTGCTTGCCTGCATTAAGCTGTCGATGTTCTTGAAAGATTTAGCCAAAATCTGCGCGGTGTTTTCCCCAATATTCCTGATTCCCAAAGCAAACAATACCCGCTCAAAGCTTTGTCCCTTAGACGCCTTGATGCCTTCCAACATGTTGTTGATCACTCCATCTTGGAATGTGTTTGCCTTTAATTTTTTAATCCGGTCTTCTTGTTCTTGGCTCAAATCCAAGTCAAGTTTCAAAAGGATTCCATGCACAGTACTTTCATGCACAGCTACTTCCTTCAACCGACTGATACCTACTTTTTTTCCTATCAAAAGCGAAAGCACGATGGGCAAGGGCAGGAAATCCTCAATTTTTTGGAATGGAAATGACTGGAGGACTCCTTCCAACAACTGGATAGTCCCTATGTTTTGGGCTACTTTCTTTTTGCTCTCCCTTATAAATGGTTGGAAATTCCTCAGGGTTTCATCCAATGATTTTTCGACATTTTCATCCAAAAATTTACCGATTGCAGATAGGGAAATCCCTTCTGTTAAGGCAAAAAGTGCTTTTTGGAGAGAAATATAAAGCATTCCATCGTCTGTTTTCTGATATTGGTCTTGGTTCATTTCCAATCCCAGCAGCTCATCCCTTTTGGATTCAAGTTCATAGATGTCGGCAAAATTGGCAACGTAGCCCTGATCTATCAATGCCCTAATCCTTTCGGTTCCCATGGAATCTATATCCATTGCTCTTTTGTGTACAAAATGCTCTATCCTTCCCAATAATTGGGGAGGACAACTTTGGGTGTTTGGACAGTAATGTTTTGCCTCACTTTCCCTTCGGATCAATTCGGTACCACATTCGGGACAATGGGCAATGTATAGGATAGGTCTGGCATCAGGATTTCTTTTGTCCAATGAAACCGCCGTGATTTTCGGAATGATTTCTCCACCTTTTTCCACAAATACGAAGTCCCCTTCTTGAAGTCCCAGCCTTTCTATTTCATTGGCATTGTGGAGTGAGGCCCTTTTGACTGTGGTGCCTGCCAGCTGTACAGGTGAGAGATTCGCAACAGGAGTGATGGCACCAGTACGGCCTACCTGATAGGTGATCGACAGCAATTGGCTTTCTGCACTTTCGGCTTGGTACTTATAGGCGATTGCCCATCGGGGGATTTTGGCTGTAAAACCCAATTCTTCCCTTTGGTCATAGTCGTTTACTTTTAGTACAACGCCATCTGTGTCCAATGGAAGCCCATGCCTTTTTTCTCTCCAATCTTCTATGTATTGAAGTACGTCTTTGATGGAGGTACATTTTTTATAAGTAGGAGAGACGTTGAAGCCCCATTTTTCGAGTAGTGCCATGGCACTGTCATGTTTGTTGATCTCGACATCATCAGTGATCAACTGATAAAAATAACAATTGAGCCTTCTTTTTGCCACGATGCCACTGTCCTGCATTTTTACTGTGCCTGATGCTGCGTTTCGGGGATTGGCTAGGAGGGGATCGCCATTTTCAGCTCGTTCTTTATTAATTTTATCAAACTCTTTTCTTGGCAGAAAAATTTCCCCACGGACTTCAAATTTCCCGGGAATATCATCTCCCGAAAGGTATACGGGGATATTTCTGATAGTGCGGATGTTTTCAGTGACCACATCCCCTTTGGTGCCATCTCCTCGGGTGACAGCCCTGATGAGCCTTCCATTTTCATACACCACACTGATCGCAACCCCATCGAATTTCAATTCACAAAAATACTCAAAATTCCTATGTTCCAAACCTTTGGCCACCCTCTCATCAAATGCCAACAATTCTTCTTCAGAATAAGTATTGCCCAAAGAAAGCATCCTTGTTTCGTGTGCAGCAGTCTCAAACTCTTTGGTAATGGTGCCGCCTACACGTTGGCTTGGGCTTTCCTCTTTCAGAAATTGGGGGAATTCTGTTTCCAAGTTGACCAACTCCTCAAGCAATTTGTCAAAATCATAATCAGATATTTCAGAGATATCTTCCTGATAATATTGATGGTTATAATAGTTGATTTGTTGCGATAATTCAGCAATTCTAGCTTCGGCTTGCTCTGGAGTCATTGAGTTTATGCTAATATTAGAAATAAGGTCAAAGTCCAAAATTAAGCTTTGGACATGAAAGGTCAAAGCTTTCCAAAAGGACTAAGTTTGGAAAATTGGCAGGTAAATAAATCGGATTGTATATATTTGCTCCCTATTCCACAAAAATGAGCAAAAAAACTGAAATAGAAGCCAAAATCTTGGATAGAGCTTACAAGCTATTCTTGAAGCAAGGGTACAAAAATACCACGATGGACGATATAGCCCAGGATTTGGGGATGAGCAAAAAAACGCTCTATAAGTATTTCCCGGGAAAGTTGGACTTGTTGGCAGCTTCTTTTGATCTTTTGAAAACAAAACTCTCTATCAAAGTTCAATCACTCTTCGAAAACAAACAGATCCCTTTTACAGTAAAGCTTAAATCATTCCTGACGATAGTAGCACGTGATTTGGCTCCGATCAACCCAGAATTGTTGGAGGATTTGCGTGATAATGCGCCGGATATTTGGGGGGAATTGCAGGATTATATCAGGGATTCCGCCTATTTGAGGTTTCAGAAATTGATTGAGGAAGGCATAGAAAAAGGTTTTGTGGCTTCCAATATGAATAAGACAATGATTGTGTTGGTATATGCATCAGCCATCCAAAATTTGATTGACCCAAAATTTTTGTCACAATTTCCAAAAGAGATGCGTGATGACATGAGACTAAGTACCTCGGAGATCTTCGATCAGGCTATCCAGATTATCTATCAGGGAATCTTGACTGACGAGGCACGAGAAGAGTTCAAAAAGGCTTGATTTAGCCTTTTCCCAACATTTAAAACTTTCCAAATTTCCTATCTTTGTAGCTATATGAACAATAAAGATTTTAAAAGATATACAGTAACTTCTGCTTTGCCCTACGCCAATGGTCCTCTACATATCGGACACATGGCGGGTTGTTATATTCCCTCTGATATTTATGTGAGATACCTTCGTTCCTTGGGAAAGGATGTAGCCTATGTATGTGGGTCAGATGAACATGGTGTGGCGATTACCATCAAGGCAAAAAAAGAAGGGATCAGCCCCCAGGAAGTCGTAGATCGATATCATGAAATGATGAAAGGCAGTTTTGATGCCTTTGGGATAAGTTTTGACCATTATTCAAGGACTTCTGCACAAATCCACCATGATACTGCGTCTGATTTTTTTAAGGATCTTTATGAAAAAGGCGAGTTTCTGGAGCAATCCACAGAACAGTATTTCGATGAGGAAGCAGGGCAGTTTTTGGCAGATAGGTATATAGAAGGTACCTGTCCCAAATGTGGTCATGATGGCGCCTACGGTGATCAATGTGAGAAATGTGGGAGTTCGCTAAGCCCTACCGAATTGATCAATCCAAAGTCAAAATTGAGCGGAAATACCCCGGTATTGAAAGAGACCAAGCATTGGTTTTTGGATTTGGCGAGGTATACCGAGTTTCTCCAAAAGTGGATTCTGGTAGACCATAAGGATGATTGGAAAAACAATGTCTTGGGCCAGTGTAGATCATGGCTGGAAGCGGGTGATGGACTGCAGGCTAGGTCTATGACGAGGGATTTGGATTGGGGGATTCCTGTCCCAGTCGAAGGTGCTGATGGGAAAGTGCTTTATGTTTGGTTTGATGCACCTATTGGCTATATCTCTTCTACTAAAGAATGGGCAAATGAAAAAGGAAAAGACTGGGAACCATATTGGAAAGATAAGGATACCAAATTGGTGCACTTTATCGGAAAAGACAATATTGTATTCCATTGTATCATCTTCCCAGCCATTCTCAAAACGCATGGGGAATATATCCTTCCGGAAAATGTACCAGCAAATGAGTTTTTGAATTTGGAAGGTGAAAAAATCTCCACTTCCAGAAACTGGGCAGTTTGGTTGCATGAATATTTGGAAGAATTTCCTGGAAAACAAGATGTCTTGCGCTATGTATTGACAGCTAATGCTCCAGAGACAAAAGACAATGATTTCACCTGGAAGGATTTCCAAAGTAGAAACAACTCCGAATTGGTTGCTGTTTATGGCAATTTTGTGAACAGGGCTGTAGTTTTGACCCATAAATTCTTTGGTGGGGTAGTTCCACAAAAGGCAACCTTATCTCCTTATGACGAGGAAGTCTTGGAGGGCATAAAGGCTTTTCCTGAAAAAATAGCAGCTTCAATTGAGCGATATAGATTTAGGGAAGCATTGTCCTATGTGATGGATTTTGCCCGTTTGGGAAATAAGTACTTGGCAGATACTGAGCCTTGGAAAACAATCAAAGAAGACAAAGAGCGTACGGGTACGATCTTGAATATCGCATTGAATATAGCTTCGAATTTGGCAATTGTGGCGGAGCCGTTTTTGCCATTTACCTCGGAGAAAATCTTCAATATGTTCAATCTAACAGGTTTGAACTGGAATAATGCAGGTGAGTTTGATTTGTTGAAAGCCGGCGTTAGCATCAACCCGGCGGCATTGTTGTTCGAAAAAATCGAAGACAATGTAGTAGAAGCACAAGTCAATAAACTGTTGGACTCCAAGAAGAAAAATGAATTGGAAAATGCTGTTGTTACTCCCGAAAAAGACATCATTACTTATGATGATTTTTCAAAATTGGACATGAGGGTAGTCACTGTTTTGACTGCGGAACCGATGCCAAAATCAAAAAAATTGTTGAAGTTGACTGTGGATACTGGTTTGGGAAAAAGGACAGTATTAAGCGGTGTCGCTGAGTTTTTCAAACCAGAAGATTTGATAGGTCAACAAGTCACGATGCTGATCAATTTAGCACCACGCAAAATGATGGGGATCGATTCTGAAGGAATGATTCTCATGGCAGAAGACAAGGATGGTAGCTTGCGATTGCTCCAGCCTGGTTCACCCACGGCTAGTGGTTCGATGATAAGTTAAAGAGAAGATTTTACAGATATTAAAAAGATTGCTGATTCATATTGGCAATCTTTTTTTGTTTAGCCATCGGTTAAAAAATCATTTCTCTATGCTTATTTTACTTTAGGTATTTAAAAAGTGAACTTAGCGTAATGTGTTTGACTTTGTGTCTTAGTAGGTGTTAACTTCATTCAGCTTGGACGAGTTGGGTCTGCCTTTGCTCTGGTGGGCACTCGGAAAGAAATCCATCAATATTCTTCCGAAATTATAAATGATACTGATTTTCTATTTTCACTGGACAACCACTGCATCTAATTTGATAATACCTGTGTAATGCTTCATTTTAAGTATTTCAGTATTGATTTTCTTTTTACAAATGATGAACAATAGTTGGTATTTATAATATTATACTTGTCTTCATTTAATGTGTAGTAATCAAATTGAGTAAATTCTTCGTATCCCTCCTTTTTTAATTTCATTTCTTCCTCAATTGTTTCTTCATAACCCCAATGCATTTTATAATCAATCCCAAAAACGATATATTTCTCACCTATTTTAAATGTATTAGCGCAACTTCCGTCATTCCATTGGTCAATGATAACTTCTTGAGATTTTAACTCCCCTTTTATCACTGAATCAACCTTAAACAACACATTGTAACCTATCCCTTCCTCATCTAGTTGATTGATTCTTTGTGAATGAACTCCAACATTTTTTATTGGTTTTCCAACAAAAACAAAATCTGCTCTTTCAATTTGTTCTTTAAAATATTTAGAGTCATACTTGCCTCCGCAAGAACAGAAATAACCTTCTTGACCATTTAGAAAAATTAGAAATACAATTATTAATGGTATTTTCATTTTTTTTCATTAAAGGTAACTGTTCTATAGGAATAGTTTAGATGGAAAATAGGAAAATTTTTTAGAGGGATGTTTCGGTGTCTTAAGTTTAAAAATATGATTTTCAATTTCTTATACTTTGATCTTAACTAGTGTCAAAATTTTGTGTTTGTATGTTTTTAACCACTAATTATTCAATGTTTTGACATTTTTTTTTAAATAGTGGTTAAAAATATATCTTGATTATTTATTTTTTTTAATAATTTGATAAATAGTAGTTTAAAATTTAACCAATTGAAATAATTTTAATAAGTTAACTTATTAAAAGTCAAGATTCTGCGTTTTTAGAACTTTGAGATAAAAAAGTATGACCGTAAAAAATCTATATTTGAAAAGCATAATTTTTGCATTAATAACATATTATACTTAAATTATAAGTCAGATTTTTAACCTATTAAACAAAATTTTATGGAAACACATACTTACCAAGTCAATGGTAATTTTGATGAGATGTTTGATTCAGGCTGCGAGTGTCGCCCGCACTACAATTCATTTTTGAGTTTGGTCAATAAGACAAGTGCAAAGAAAATGTCCCAATTGCAGTTTTCTGCAAACAAGACACAGATTGCCATGGGAATGACTTTTAATGTATACCATGACAATCAAGGCACTGAGAAGATTTTACACTTGGATATTGTACCGAGGATAATCCCAAATTCAGAATGGCAATTGTTGGAATCAGGTTTGAAGCAGCGCATCCATGCCTTGAATCTATTTCTTCAGGATATTTACAATGACAGGAAAATACTCAAGGATGGGATTGTTCCCGAAGATTTGATTTTGAACAGCAAGGATTACCTTAAACCCTGCATAGGATTGACGCCCCCCAAAGGCATCTGGTGTCATATCACAGGAACAGACTTAGTCAGGGATAGAAATGGGGAATATTATATTTTGGAGGATAATTTGAGATGTCCTTCCGGGGTTTCATACATGTTGGAGAGCAGGGAGATTATCAAGAGGGCTTATCCAGAGCTTTTCAATTCCCTGGGAGTTATGCCAGTATCGGATTATCCTGCGAAGCTTTTGAAAATGCTGCAGTACCTATCCAACAAAGAAAAGCCTGTAGTAGGAGTATTGACCCCCGGGATTTATAATTCAGCTTATTTTGAGCATTCCTATTTGGCGTTACAAATGGGAGTGGAGTTGGTTTCCGGTGTGGATTTGGTGACTAAAAACAATAAAGTCTATATGCAGACTACCAAAGGGCTGCAGCAGATCGATGTGCTGTACAGAAGGATTGATGATACGTTTATGGATCCATTGGCATTCAACCCAGAATCCATGTTGGGTGTTCCGGGGATTTTTGAAGCTTACAAAGCAGGGAACATAGCATTTGCAAATGCACCGGGTACTGGTGTGGCGGATGACAAGGCAGTATACGCCTATGTACCGAGAATCATCAAATATTATTTGGATGAAGAGCCGATATTGAAAAATGTGCCTACTTATCTCTGTAGGGAGGAAGAGGACAGAAAGTTTGTGCTAGAAAACATAGAAAATCTGGTTGTCAAGGAAACCAATGCAGCAGGAGGTTACGGGATGTTGATCGGACCAAAAGCTGATGCTGCCGAGCATGAGAAGTTCAGGGAATTGATCAAAGGCAACCCGACCAATTATATAGCCCAGCCAACCCTTTCTTTATCCACAGTCCCGACGTTGACTGAGGAAGGACTGGAAGGTCGACATGTGGATCTTAGACCATATATTTTGTATGGTGAAGAGATCGAGGTGATCCCCGGTGCACTCACCAGGGTAGCGCTCAAAAAAGGTTCACTGGTAGTCAACAGTTCCCAAGGTGGGGGAAGTAAGGATACATGGGTTTTATATAAATAATGAAATATGTTAAGTAGAGTAGCGAATTCAATATATTGGTTGGGAAGGTACCTGGAAAGAGCCGAAAATTATGCCCGATTCATAGATGTCAATATCAACCTATCCATGGACCTGCCACCGGATATGAACGAACAATGGGAACCATTGGTCTTGGCAACAGGAGACCACGAACATTTCAAATCGAAAGGGATGAAGTTTGATCGGAAAAATGTCATTCATTTTCTGACTTTTGATGTAGATAATCTCAATTCCATTATTTCATCAATAACTTTTGCAAGGGAAAATGCCCGGATAATCAGGGAGAATCTCACCAAAGAAACCTGGGAAAAACTCAATGAACTGTATCATTTTGTCAAAAAGAAATCCAGCAAAAAGGAATGGAAAGGAGAAGATTTGAGGGAGTTTTTTGAATCCGTCAAAAACCAGGTTCTTTTGCTATATGGACTTGCTGAAAGTACAGTGGCAAGGACAGAAGGTTGGCATTTCAGACAGCTGGGAATGTATTTGGAACGGGCTGACAAAACAAGCAGGATACTAGATGTCAAATACCACATCATTTTGCCATCCCCAACGATGATTGGGACTCCTTTGGATTTCCTGCACTGGACAGCCCTGTTGAAATCCGTGACTGCATTCAATACCTATAGAAGGATCTATGGAACTATAGATTCCTCCAATGTGGTAGAGTTTTTGGTACTCAACAAATACTTTCCGAGGTCTATGTTCTACTGTTTGGTAGAAGCAGAAAAATGTCTCCAAAAAATATCGGGAGAAGGAGGGACAGGCTACAGGAATAGTGCAGAGAAATCCATGGGCGAATTAAGGTCCAAGTTGGAATTTGCAGATGTTTCCGATGTCATCAATTCAGGATTGCATGAATACCTGGACGAACTCCAAAGGAAGATCAATAAAATTTCAAATGAAATAGACGGAAACTTCTTCCAAATAAAACATAACTTTGTAGCTCAATTTAACGAACAATAATGACGTTTTGCTTAGGTATTAAAACAAAATATGGAATTGTAGGGCTCTCTGATACCAGGATTACTTCTGGAAGCGAAACGACAACTTCAAAAAAAGTATACACTGTAAACAAGAAAAAGCACTCTTTCTTTATCATGACTTCGGGTTTACGCTCAGTCAGGGACAAGGCGATCACCTATTTTTCCGAAATCATAGAAGAGCGGGATGATAAGTTCAACAAGCTCTATAAAGCAGTAAATGAATTTGGCGACCAGATCAAACGTGTCGCAAAAGAAGACAAGGAACACCTTGAAGCAGCTGGTCTGTCCTTCAATCTGTTTTCGATTATCGGTGGCCAATTGGAAGAAGATAAATCGCCAAAGTTGTATTTGCTTTATCCACAAGGAAATTGGATAGAGATCAGAAAAGGGACACCGTTTGTGATCATCGGAAATTCTGGGGGTGGCAATCCCGTATTGAGGCGCTCATTGACTTATGACGAGCCATTGGACTATGCGCTGAAATGTGCCTTTCTCTCTTTTGATGCCACCAGGATATCTGCCAACGATGTGGATTTTCCGATAGATACAGTCGTATTGGAAAATGATAGCTATAATATCATCGAAAAGAGGTTCAGCCAACAAGAACTCGAACACATCTCAGCATTTTGGAATGGTAGACTGAGGGAAGCGATCAAAGAGCTACCCGCGGATGTTCTCCAAAAAGCTTTTGATAAGGACGTATCTGAATCCCCAGTTGTAGTATGATCCTGCAAGTAGATCATGTATCGAAATATTCTTATGACCAAAAAGTCATTCTCAATCCCCATGATTTACTGATAATCCCCCTTCAGAGAAGTTATATCAAAATTTTGGGTTTTGGTTTGGAGATAAATCCTCCACCATTGGGACGAAATGAAAGAATCAATGCGGATGGGAATCCCTACTACCAAATTTGGTTTGATGGTTTCACTGATAAACTTTTTGTTCACTCCAATTTGAAAATTGAGATATCGCCTTACAACCCTTATGGATTTATACTCCAAAATGGTTTAAACTATCCCTTTGATCATTTTGAGTATCCTTCAAATCTAGTGCAAGCGTTACAACCATTCTGTCAACTGGATGACGATCATGCTGAACTTTTGGGCCACGTAAACAAAGCGAAAGATGTGTCCAGAGACCATATTTCTTTTTTGGCGCAACTTGTTTCCGATGTGCACAAAAACTGGAAGCATATCATTAGGGAAGAGGAAGGCTTGATGAGTGTCAAGGAGATGTTCAATATGCATGAGGGTTCTTGTAGGGATTTGTCTTGGCTATTGATGCAAATGCTTCGAAAAATTGGTATGGCAGCTAGATTTGTGAGTGGCTATGCATTTAATCCGGAATTGTCAGTCGGACATGAGTTGCACGCTTGGACTGAGGTATTTTTACCGGGAGCTGGATGGCTTGGTTTGGATCCCAGTTTGGGATTGCTTGCAGACCAATTTTACATTCCGATAGCCTGTAGTCACCATCCTCTGAATACCTTGCCAATCTATGGAACCTATGGTGGTTTGGCAAAGTCAAGATTAGAGTCAAAAGTAACGATCAAGAAGGTTTCAAAAGATTAATCCTTAAATCCCGAACCATTCCGATTTGATTCCTGTATAAAGCATAGTAAATCAAGTCAAATACATGAATCAAATCGGAGGTTTAATTTTCCTAATTGCCGTATTCTTATTTTCCACTTTTCTCAATTGGTATGTTTTCCAATCATTGAAGACACTTTTGGTAGATCTGGAGTCAGTTAAAGCAAGGCACTTTGCTTTTTCTATTTACTGGATTGTTTTCACAGGGATATCCTTTTGGGTCATTTTTACTTTTTATAGTATTTTCAAAGCAGGTGAAATCAATTCCGATCATCAGCAGGTATTGAATGTCTTTTTGACACTGGTCGTTACGCAGTTGGTTTGTGTAGTGTTTCTTTTCGGTGAAGACATTGTAAGAAATCTTCAGGCTGGTTTTTCATTCATTGCTAATGGGAGAGATGGGGTTATCTTTCCTGCACGTACAAAATGGCTGAGTGTACTTGCTTTAAGCGTTTCTCTGATTCCATTTAGCAGTTTTGTCTATGGGGTTACAAAAGGTAAATACAACTTCAAAGTACATAAAGAGGTTATTTATTTTGAGGATTTGCCGGATGCTTTCGATGGTTTTACGATTACCCAGATTTCAGACATACACGCTGGAAGTTTTAAAGATTACAAAGCGGTCAAAAAAGGTGTTGACTTGGCGATAGCCCAAAAGTCTGATTTGTTTGTCTTTACGGGTGATTTGGTGAATCACCATGCAGAAGAAATCGAACCCATGCTTGATATTTTCAGTGAAATCAAGGCTCCATATGGCCAGTTTTCTATTATAGGAAACCATGATTATGGAGATTATTTAAGTTGGGACAATCCAGAGGATAAGCTTGCGAATTTTGAAAAACTCAAGAAACAACACAACCGATTGGGATATAGACTTCTGTTGGACGAACACGTCAAGATCAAAAAAGATGGTCAGGAGATAACTTTGGTTGGGGTTGAAAATTGGGGAGTAGGGTTCCAATCTAAGGGGGATTTGAAAAAAGCAATGGATGGGACTGATAGAGGAGATTTCAAAATCTTACTTTCCCATGATCCTTCTCATTGGGATAGGGAAGTGAAAAACAATTCCAATAAGATCCACCTAACCCTCTCGGGACATACCCATGGGATGCAGTTTGGTATCGAGACACCTATACTCAAATGGAGCCCTGTTCAGTACCGGTATCCGAATTGGGCAGGCTTGGTGGAAGAAGCAGGAAGGTACTTGTACGTGAACAGAGGTTTTGGCTTTCACGCTTTTTCTGGAAGGGTAGGTATTTGGCCTGAAATTACAGTTATTGAACTGAGAAAAGGGGAAAACTAATTTTTGTAAATGTTTTAAATCAAAGAATAAATATAATTAAAATTATTTTAGGCTCTAAAAATACCTACAAGTAGGTATTTTTTTTAAGCTAATGACCTAGTATTTTTGGTCTGGTTAATAAACATAACAAATGAAATTCTTTTATCTTAGTTCGATTGACAGTCCAGATGGAGCATATTATGTTCATGAAAGAGATTGTCCAGTTATTCCAGATCCGATTGACAGAGATTATTTGGGACCATTCAACAATGCTGATGAAGCATTGCGAAAGGCACTCAAGATAAATCCCAATTCAAAAAAATGTGAGCACTGTTGTGTTCGAAACACCACATCAATGATGCTCCAAAATACTGAAGTAGAATAGTTGTTTGAATCATGTAGTGGGGGTTATATATTTGTCCTCAATTTTTTTTAGTGGACCAAGTTGGTCAAAGCAGTTCTCCCAGGGAAATCGCTTTTAGTACAAAATCTCTGATCGCACCTTGGTCTGTGTCCCCACAGACCAAAAGGATCAATCTAAAATGGGAATCCCTCGTTCCGAAATTTTTAAAAGCGATTTTCCTTGCAGTTCTCCGAAATTTTTGGAATTGTATTACAATAATGTGATTATCTGCTACTTTGCCAGTAATGAAGTAAGGAAACCATCATGTTGCGGATAATCGTCTACTACGCCACGGCGCACGAGTGTCAACGGACGACAGTCAACAGTACTGAAAATCCGCTGTTGGAGAAACTTTGTTTGGCTTGTGGCAAAGTAGCGTATATACATATACAATAAAGCCTACTATAAAATAATGCCCACAAGATTCAACTTTTTTGTATCGTTTATTGGCAATTTAACTGTCAATCAGCTTGATTGATTCTGAATTTTCCAATTTGATTGGGGTTGGGTGATAGTTTTTTCTATTAACCTGAGTTCGACTATTCTCACTTTGTCAAAACGGTTTTAAATGGTGAGAACTACGAAAAGAAGGTGCGCACTTTTTTATGAAGTAATATTGGGATATTGCGGATTGAAAAAGTGAAGTAGATTGCCCGTTAAAATTGAATAGTCGGCTCAGTCAATAAAAACACCCATTTACTGCGTTAAATTTTTGAGCGATAGCTTAGGCTATCCCTCAAAAATTTGCCTTGTAACTGGATATTTTTATTGATTTTGACTTTGTGATAACAATCGAACTCAGGTTATAAGCCCCAGTACACTTTTTTTCCCACATAATTGATAGTTTTTCAGTGTCTGACAATGCCGCCATTTCTATTGTTGTTTTTTAGAATCAGATGTTTTGGTGCAGGGAGATTTTGTTGTGATAGCATCTAATTTGGATTTATTTGATAGCCATCGGTACAGTTGCTTTGTTTTAGCATTTAGATATTTGAAAAAATTAAAATAGTTTAGTATATATTTAAAAAAAATATATATTTGATTAATTGATATGTATTAAAATTAACTATGTTTTAAAAGTTTGTATTTTTTTTAATTTAAATTATAATTTACAATGAAAAATATAAATATCTTAAGAAGTCAAGGTTTTTTTAGAGGGATGTACATAAATCTAAAAAATTTAAACAGTATGTTTTTGATGTTTATATTCTTTATTGGTTCATTAAAAATTGAGAAGTTAAGTTTAAAAGCATTTTATGATATGATTTTGGTGCTATATGCCAAATATGATTTTACTTTATTTTATAACCCAAAACAACTAGCGTATGTTAAACATTTGCAAAAAAACGATTGTGTTTTTATTGTTCCTGATCTTGTCAGGAACCACCCTATTGGCTCAGCAAAGAGAGATCAAAGGGATTGTAACAGATGACTTTGGTGACCCTTTGCCTGGAGCCACAGTAATGGTAAAAGGGACATCAATCGGTACAATAACCAATATCGATGGTGAATACGAGATCAATGCCGTTGATGGGAATTCCATATTGGTTTTTTCATTTATTGGTTTCTCGAATCAGGAAATTCCTGTAGGAAACAAAACAACTATCGATGTAAAACTAGAGCAATCTATCAGTGGACTTGAAGAAGTTGTCGTCACGGGGTATGGCTCCCAATCCAGAAAGGACATTACTGGCGCAGTGACATCAGTAAGTTCGGAGGATTTGTTGGCCATGCCTGCGACCACATTTGCCCAGCAGCTTCAAGGCCGTGCCGCGGGTGTGACCATCATCAATGATGCCACACCTGGTGGTGGGGCAACTGTCAGGATCCGTGGCTTTGGTACGATCAACAACAACGACCCTCTTTATGTCATCGATGGCGTCCCTACACAAAACCAGGGGAACCTCAATCCAAATGATATAGAATCTATCCAAATATTGAAGGATGCTTCTGCGGCATCAATTTATGGATCCAGGGCGGCCAATGGAGTAGTAGTCATCACCACAAAGAGAGGCAAAGTAGGGAAGCCAACCATCTCATTTGATGCATACTATGGTAGCCAAAAGGCAGATAGAAGTCCAGATCCTTTGAACGCCGAAGAACTGGGTAGATATCTTTACCTCTCGAATTCGCTCCACGGAAGAACCCCGACCCATGGTCAGTACAGTTGGGGGGCAGATGGCCAGGTTACCATACCAGACTATGTCTATCCAAGCAGGGGGATGGAAGGGGATCCGGGGGTACATCCATCCCTGTATGCTCTTGAGCCAGGCAATATTTATCCAATTACCAGGGCAGCAGACACCAATTGGTGGAATGAGGTGACGCAGACAGCACCAATTCAGAGTTACCAAGTTACGGCGACTGGTGGGACCGAGAATGGCAGGTATGCACTTTCAGTCAACTACTTCAACCAAGAGGGGATTGTCAGGGACATAGGTTATGATAGGTATTCGGTACGGGCAAACACGGAGTTTAAGGCACTAAAGAACAAATTGACGATTGGTGAAAACCTTTCGGTGACTGTGGGAAATAGGAGAGGTGGATTTGGGAATGGTGTCGCCGGGAACAATGCCGAACAAAATGCAGTATTTAGTTCTTCCTTACAACACCCTTTGATACCGGTATATGATATCATGGGCAATTTTGCAGGTAGTAGAGGGGAAAATCTGGGGAATAATTTCAACCCTGTCGCGATACTTTCCCGTGCGGCTGACAATAGAAACCTTTCATTGAGGGCATTTGGAAATGTCTATGCCTCCTATGAAATCATAGAAAACCTTGAAGTTAAAACCAGCTTTGGTATTGATGGCAATACCCGTAGGGGAAGGTTTATAGGAAGACCACAACCTGAATATGTAGAAGGTAATTTTGTCAATAGTTCTATATCCGAGCATGACTATACCTATCAGTGGGTTTGGTCAAACACCGTCAACTATTCTAGGACATTCAATGAAGTGCACAATTTTGATGTCTTGTTGGGTATTGAGGCGATCAAGGAATATGGGGAGATATTTGGTGGACAAAGACAGCGCTATGCATTTGAGATCGTTCCAGTAATCGGATATCTTGATTTGGGTGACCCCAACACAGCAACCAATTTTGGGAGAGTCATTAATGATTATAGGCTTTATTCGCAATTTGGCCAGATCAATTACAATTACGATGGAAAGTATTTAGTTCAGTTTATACTAAGGAATGATGCTTCTTCACGGTTTTCCCAAGCGTCAAGAAATGCAACTTTCCCAGCATTTAGTTTGGGATGGAGGATTTCAGATGAGGAGTTTATGAAAACTTCACTTCCTTTTGTCTCTGATATGAAACTTCGTTATGGTTGGGGAATGACTGGAAATCAGCTGATTGGTGATTACAATGCCTATACTACCTACCGAACAAACATCTTTAACTCAGGATATCCAATTGATGGCTCTTCATCCACTCCACTGTTGGGATTTGATGCGGCACGATTTGGAAATCCGAATGCGAAGTGGGAGACAACTACTTCCAACAACATTGGTTTGGATGTAGAATTTTTGGATGGAAGGTATTTCTTTGAACTTGATCTTTGGAATAGGGTGACCACTGATATGTTGTTTCAGGTTCCAGTCAGTTATGGTCACGGAGATGCCATTGCGCCATTTGTCAATATTGGACAGATGACCAACAAAGGGATTGATTTGAATTTGGGTTACAGGGAAACATTTATGGGAGGAGATCTCAGGTTAGATGTCTCTGCCAACTATTCCATGTATAGAAACAATGTAGACAGACTGACGGACAATGAGGATAATGTCTTGTTTGGCGCATCTACTAGGGTTCCAGCTGTGACCGTGACACAGCAAGGTTTTCCAATCTCATCATTTTTTGGATATAGAAACCTGGGGATTTTCCAGACTGAGGAAGAGGTTTCTGCCCATCCCCCATACGGAAATTACAATGCTGTCGGAAAATTTAAGGTAGATGACGTCAATGGTGATGGGATTATTACCGATGCCGATAGAACAATCATTGGTAACCCACATCCTGATTTTATTTACGGGATCAATGTCAATATCGGGTATAAGAATTGGGATCTGACTTTGTTTGGAAACGGTTCGGTAGGGAACGATATCTTCAATTACATGAGGTATTGGACAGATTTCAACACCTTCCAGGGTAATAAATCCAAGAGGGCATTGTATGATGCTTGGACTCCGACTAACACGAGTGGAACAGTACCTATTATGGATTCAAATGACCAAGTCAGCAGTCGCCCTTCTACCTATTTTATAGAAGATGGTTCTTTCTTTAGGTTGAGAAATCTGCAATTGACCTACAACCTTCCTTCTGATAGGTTGGCAAAGATGGGCATGGGTAGAGCTTCTGTATATTTTCAGGGACAAAATCTATTCACGATTACCAAATATTCGGGGACTAATCCAGAGATCCAAACTGATGTAAATAATACACTGGGCTTTGACGGTGGTTTTATGCCAGTTTCCAGGAACTTGATTCTTGGTGTAAATGTGACTTTCTAACCTAAAACACTGAAAACAATGAAAAATATATATAGAAACATAGTTGTAGCCAGCATATTGATTGGAGCAATTACATTTTCCTGTAGCAAGGATTTCCTGGAGACTGAACCCTTGGGACAGTTTAGTACAATCAGATTGACTAATCCTGCTGGTGTCGAGGGCATTTTGTTGGGGGCGTATTCTATGCTTGATGGCTTTGGTTTGGAAAATCAATCCGGATGGAATGGGACTATTGAGAATTGGGTTTTTGGTGGTGTGGTTTCTGATGATGCCTACAAAGGAACTGATGCGGGAGATCAACCAGAACAATCATTTTTGGAAACATTTGACTATCAAGCTACAAATCTCCATGTTAGGAATAAATGGAGAGCGATCTATAAGGGCATCGCTCGATCCAACGATGCTATAAACACGCTCAAACAAGTAGAAGAGGTTACTGATGCCAGAAGGGCACAGATTATTGCAGAGGCGAGGTTTTTACGAGGGTTCTACCATTTGGAGGCAAGAAAAATGTGGAGAAGAGCACCTTATATTGATGATGAAGTCTTTGTATTGGAAGATTTGGATAGTTCCAAAGTTCCAAATGACAAGGAAATATGGCCGGATATTGAAGCTGATTTTGAAGCGGCGATGAATGTGTTGCCTGAAACACAGACAGAACCTGGAAGACCAACCAAATGGGCAGCAATGGCGTTTTTGGCAAAAGCAAAAATGTTTCAGGGATGGGATCCCCAGTCTGGTGCCGCCAATATAGGAAAACTGAATGAGGCCAAACCATTGTTGGAAGACATCATTTTGTTGGGTGGGTTTTCACTGGTGCCTACTTTTGAGGAAAACTTTTTGGTAGGTAGAAGAAACAATGAAGAGTCAATATTCGAAATCCAATATTCTATCTCTTCGGCAACTACACAAGCGGCAAATGAAGGAACAACGCTGAATTATCCCTATACAGATCCTTGGGGATGTTGTGGGTTCTACCAACCATCGCAAAACCTGGTCAATGCCTTCCGAACGGATGCAAATGGATTGCCTCTTTTGGATACTTTCAACAATGAAGATGTTACAAGTGATGAAGGAGTTGGCTTAAATGCCCCATTCACACCATACCAAAATCCACTGGATCCACGTCTTGACCATACTGTGGGTAGGAGGGGGATATTGTTCAAAGGGTATAAAATCCACAATAGGGATTTTATCAGGGATCAGGCTTATGCAGGGCCATACTCTCCCAAAAAACATATCGCCGAACCCGCCTTCTTTGGCATCGGACCAAATCCAAGGTTGTCCGCCAATAATTATAGGATAATGCGCTTGGGAATGGTTATTCTCTGGTTGGCAGAGGTAGAAGTGGAATTGGGAAATCTAGAAAGGGCTCGTGAGTTGGTTAACATGATCCGTACCAGGGCGGCCAATCCGGATGGCTTTGTTCCCCGTGCTATACAAGGTACCGATAGAAACGATTTTACAATCGTCGAAGGTGAGCCAGCTGCCAATTATGTCATCAATACCTACAATTCATCTTGGGTTGATCAGGATGTTGCCAGAAAGGCCGTTAGGATGGAAACCAGATTGGAGTTTGCGATGGAGGGACATAGGTTCTTTGATTTGCAGAGATGGGGCATTGCCGAAAATGTGATGACGCAATACCTGAGTGTGGAGAAGAACAAAAGGTCTTACTTGTCTTCAGCCCAATTCCAAAAAGGGGTACATGAATTCTTTCCGGTTCCTTTGGAAGCAATAGAGCGATCATTTAAGGACGGACAGCCTACTTTGGTTCAGGATCCAGCTTTCCCTTAAACCTAGCTTAGACCTGATTATGCACTTGGGGTTCTAGATGAGCTCCACTTGCATAATCCAAGTAGACAATTCTCTAAATAAAATAGAGCTAGTCTTAATTTTCAATATCAAAGTTAGAGCCCCAATTATTGCATTGGGAAGTATTCTGGATAAGGAAAATTGGACAAACAAAAAGGTGAAAGAAATAGCTTCTTTCACCTTTTTGTTTTATTCAATTGGGTATTGGTTGTTTGTCTTTTTAGAAATTTTAGAAACTCAGCTTAAAGTTTACAATCGGTGCTGAAAGTTGTGAATAGGAACTCAATGCCGTCGCTTTAGCCTGCAGTTGTTGGTTGACAAAGTAATTTTCAGGATGGATTTTGAAAGTGTAATTGACAGACCCATCATTATTTTTACCAGAAAGATTAAAATTCAGATTTTCGTTTTTATACTTGGAAAACAAGATCTCCTGTGTGACCAAAGCCAAACCTGAAGGCAAGCCAATCCATACCACAGTGGAGCTTGATTCTGCAATAGCAGCAATCCCCAGACCGAGCAATGCAGCACCTCCAGACGCATAATTGATCGTACTTCCCTGTTTGTTTGTAAGATTTACACCTCTTGTGGCTCTTTGGGCGATTGTAGTACCTGCTATACTCAATCCCGCAGGAATTAAAAAGAGTGCACTACTGCCATCATTGTCGATTGCTATTTGTCCGGCGATTGCGAAACCTATCCCTACACCAATGGAACTCATGTTGGTTACGTACCTGCCGTCACCTTTGGTAAAAGCGTAGCTTTTGGAAGTGATGTTTCCCAATGCAAGCCCTGTCGCACCTCCCACCAATGAGGCTAAACCATACACCCTGCCATTATCTCCATCGGCTGCCGCAATTGTAGAAAGACCGACATAAGAACCCAATATGCCATGGTGGCGCATGATTTCAATGTGGCCTTCTGAATACCTTTTCTTCTTTTGCATTTGAAATGCTACTTCACCCAAAGCTATACTACCTAAAGTAGACATGACGAATGCGGTTTTTCCTTCATTCCTACCGTTTCCACCTACAGCCAAGCCCAATGATCCCCCATAGATCAACCCAAGAAATTTCCCTGTATTTCCAGCTCGGACGACTGACCTGTCTATTCCTTCATATTTTTGAGGGTTGATGACAGGCCCCATAGCCCATAAACCACCAGTGATAAGCGGAATTCCAACCACTGCGGCATTGTCAATCTCGAATAATGAAACCAAGCTTGCACCATAATATATACCGTAAGCGATATTGATTGCCCTGTCTCTTCCTCTCCATTCAAAATCATCATCACGGTCTTGTTTTCGGATAGGTTGGAATATCTCTCTGTCCCATTGTGGCTTCATTTTATGGAAGAGTTCCTTTTCCCCTTCTGATAGTTTTTGATAATAATTGTTGAGGTAATCCTCAAAATCCAATAAATACGACATCTCTTCGTCAGAAACCGGATCACCTACATTTTGCTTGTGTTTAATTGTTTTATAAGTCTCCTTGTTAGATTCTTCCCAATACCCTCGGGCAGTATATAGCCCTTGTGCTAATGACGATTGTTGGATTCCAACAAAAACGATAAAGAATGAAAGGAAGCAAATTACTTTAAAATGCGCTTTCAAGTTGGTGACATTAGATAGAAATTGTCGCATATGGAATGTTTGTGTTTTAAAACTTATTCAAATCTATAACTATTTATTATGAATTTCAGCTACTTCAGTTATGAATTTATAAGGTGGAATGCTATAGGTAGTCAACAAAACTCAATCTTTCATTGCAATGGGTGCGGCGATACAATTTTCCGGGATATCAAATGCATTGGTGAGTGCCATGGCATTTTTCCTGACCTCCCAACAAAGCTGATTGACTTCTTTTCTGATGGCTTTCGTCTTGACTCCTTCCATATATCCCTGCTCTAGATACCATCCCCTGTTTTTTTCCAAAGTGAAAAGTGCGTACAGCTGACAAAGTTGTTTCAGCGCAGATTTGCAGCCCTCATCTGTAGTCTCTTCGACTGCTTTTTGAAATTGCTCCAGCACAACCCTTTCGATATATGCCTGCGCTACATTTTGTAGGTGGTGTTGGGCAACATTGGTGGCATCAAAGGAATCCATGCCTTCGTCGATGTGTTTTTTCAGACGTTGGGCCGCACTGCTGAGGATTGCCTTTTCACGGTATACAAAGGCATTGAGATGGAATCCAAAATCCAAGAGGTGGGCAGAATCTGTATTGCGGACTGTAATTGGATTTTTCTCTACAATTGAGGTTTTTGCCTGGGCAGTGATGAAATTGAAGATGGTAAACATGTTCATGTTACCAAATTCCTGCTTGAACTCAGTCAGTCTGTTTTTGGCAACCAACTGCATCAAGACCACATTGTCTCCTTCGAAGGTAGTATAGACGTCAGTATCGTTTTTGAGGTCATCAATCCTGTTTTCGGATAGATAGCCTTTTCCACCACAGGCTTCCCTGCATTCCTGTAATGTAGCTGTCGTAAACCAAGTGGAATAAGCCTTCAATCCAGCTGCCAAAGCTTCTATTTCTTGTGCCTCTTCTTCTTTTCTGTCCAAAAACCGCTGGGTAAGATACCGCAATGCAAAATGCAGAGCATACGAAGTGGCCAGTGGTGGCATCAATCTCCTTTGATGAAGTCTGTAATTCAGAATTGGAACTTCCTCACCACCTTCTGGACCAAATTGCTTTCTTTTTTCGGCATGCCTGATAGCAATGGTCAGCCCAGTCTTGCTTGCAGAGAGTGCAGACCTCGGGATTCCGATTCTTCCGCCCACCAATGTTCCAAGCATGGTAAAGAATCTTCTGTTGTCTGAGTTGATGGGACTCTCAAATTCTCCTTGCCCGTTTACAGCAGCGAATTTATCCAACATGTCTTCCTTGGGGATGATGACATTGTCAAAATAGATGACACCATTGTCTACTCCATTCAATCCCATTTTTCTTCCACAGTCCTCAATGCGGACACCTTCTACCAATTTCCCATCTTCTGACCTTAGTGGAACTACAAAAGCATTGACGCCATAATCTTCTCCATCTATTATCAGCTTGGCAAAAACTGTTGCCTTTTGTCCATGTACTGCTGCGTTCCCTATATATTCTTTTCTTGCATCTGGATTTGGGGTGTGGATAGTAAAGGTTTTTTGTGTATGGTCATAGGTAGCTGTAGTCTCCAAGCCCCTCACGTTGGATCCATGGCCTGTTTCGGTCATGGCAAAGCAACCGGGGAGTTTGAGGCTTCCGATGTCTTTGAGGTATTTTTGATGATGTTTTTCGCTCCCCAAAAAATAGACACTCATTCCCCAAAGACCGAACTGAACGCCAAATTTGATAACCAGGCTCAAATCATGGTAACTCAATGTTTCCATGATGGTAAAATATCCCTTCATGTCATTTTTTCCTTTGGCATATTCAGGAAATGCCCATGCGCCGAATCCTTGTTTGGCTAAGTCTTGACACCATTGAAGTACCTGTTCCCGTTGATCAGGCAAATTGTCAAATTCCCTGTAGGCAAATGTTGGGTCTGAGATTACAGCTTTTACTTTTTTGATCAGGTTTGCTTGGTCTCCATCCAGTACTTCGGTCATTTTTTGGGTATTGAAGCTCCGGTCTTCATTGTGCTCGGTGGTAATAGTCTGATGCCCTGACTTAAAAGTGTAACCGGCTTCCCTGCTTAAGAGGCCAAGAGCTTCCTCCGCCTCTTGCAAATCACGATGAATTGACTCCTCTATGATGATGTCTTCATCCTGTTGTTTTACCAACGCTGCCCCAATATGTGATAATCCGTGTAGGTGATTGAGTTCTATTGATTTGATTTTTTTCTTCCAACTTTTCAGTTCTTTCGGGTCAGGTCCTTTGCTAGGGTCTAACTTATCCAACAGCCACATTTTTTCTGGTTTTGAAAGCCACAGTTGTCTGTCGATCAGTTTTTGCATTTCGGAAATCTCAGTAGGCGTCAAAACACTGTCCATCCAAAGTGTGTAATACAGCGGTAGAAAAATATAAAGTTTTGGGTTTTTTTGAAGTTCTTCAGAATGTAACATGATTTTAAAATTGTTGTATCTAAATATACTCAGTTTAATGTATTAGGTTCAAATATTTCATTGAAATTGGAAAGAACCAGCGGTGTTTTGATATGTAAACCGTAATTTTATCGCTATGGACAAATCAAAGCTAAAAGAAGTTTGCTGGGGGATAATTGGGGTTGGGAATGTATGCGAAGTCAAATCGGCACCGGCTATGAAATTGGTTCCCAACAGCAAATTGGTAGCTGTGATGAGGAGAGACGAAGCCAAAGTAAAAGATTATGCAGCAAGGCATCAGGTATCCAAGTGGTACACAGATGCCAACAGCCTTATCAATGATCCCGAAGTCAATGCGATCTACATTGCAACCCCTCCAAACGCACATGGGACATTGGCTAGGTTGGTAGCAAAAACGGGAAAACCAGTTTATGTAGAGAAACCTATGGCAAGGTCTTACCAAGAATGCTTGGAAATGATAACTGCTTGCAGAGAGACTGAGACATCTCTTTATGTGGCATACTATCGGAGAGCGCTTCCCCATTTTGTGAAGATCAAAGAGTTGATCCAAGGTGGTGTCATAGGAGCTATAAGGACAGTCCATATAGACATCAAGCAGGAACTTGACTCTCATATCATAGCAAATACCGAGGAGAATTGGAGGGTCAATCCAGAGATAGCGGGAGGTGGTTACTTTTATGATTTGGCATCACATCAAATGGACTTGATGGATTTTTTATTGGGGCCTATTATAGATGCCAGTGGATTTTCGACAAATCAAGCGGACATGTATGAAGCAGAGGACTTGGTTTCTGGTGTTTTCAAGTTTGAATCAGGTGTCATAGGCTCAGGGAATTGGTGCTTTACTACTGCCGAATGTTCAAAGATTGACCAAACCATCATTTATGGGAGTAAGGGGCATATCAAGTTTGAGACTTTTGGAAAAGGGGAATTCGAATTGTTTACAGATCAAGTGGGCATGCAACATTTCGAATTTGAGATGCCAAAACATATTCAATACAATTTGATCGAAAATGTAGTCAATAGCATTTTGGGAAAAGAAAAAGCCATCAGTACAGGGGAAACAGCTGCCAGGGCAAATTGGGTTCTTGAGAAAATTATCAAATAATCTTTTTACTTTTGACCTCAATTTGTAGCAATCATCGTAGTGGTAGACCGATTTATTCCATTTCAACAATCAATTGAAGGACTGGAAATTCCCGAAGAATTTACTTTTCCATTTTACTATCAACCCCATCCTTTGGCTATTCAGGCTGCCATGCAGTTGAGAGAATATATAGCGGACCAATCTGATTGGGTACATAATTTCGGCTTGGATCCAGGGGAAAAAGGTTTGGCAATCGGAAAGATGTTTGGTGTATTGGTAGTCCAAAATGCTGATTTGGAATTGGGGTTTTTGGCAGGCTTTTCGGGAAAGCTTGCAGACAGCAATGACCATCGTTTTTTTGTCCCACCGGTTTTCGACATGCTCACAGAAGACGGTTTTTTCAAAACTGGCGAAAAGGTCATCAATAAAATCAACCGGGAGATCGAGGACATAGAATCGGATCAGAGATATATTACACTGAGAAATCAATGGATGGAAATGAGCAAGCAAGCTCAGCTGGAGATAGAGGAGAGGAAAGAAGCCGTCAATGAAGCAAGAAGACAGAGGAAGCAAAAGAAAAAGGAACTGTCTGCTATTTTGAGTGCAGCAGAGTATGACAAACTCCTCGCAGAACAAGTAGATGAAAGCCTCAGAAATAAATATTTCTACAACCAGTTTGTAAAAGAATGGGAAGGTAAACTACAGTCGCTGAAATCCAACCTGGAGATCTACGAAATCCGCCTTGATCAGCTCAAATTGGAAAGGAAAGAAAGATCCAATACGCTGCAACAGCAACTTTTTGACAATTATAAATTTCTCAACGCCAATCGGGAATGGAAGAGTTTGCGGGAGATATTTACACTTGAGTTGCAAATTCCCATTCCTGCCGGATCTGGGGAATGTGCTGCCCCGAAGTTATTGCATTATGCATATTTGAATGGATTGAAGCCCATCGCGATGGCAGAATTTTGGTGGGGGCAATCTCCAAAATCAGAAATAAGACGACATGGAGAATATTATCCAGCCTGTCGAAGCAAGTGTGAACCCATATTGGGACATATGTTGCAGGGGCTTGATGTAGAGGAAAACCCATTGTTGAATAACCCTGCCGAAGGAAAAGAACTTGAAGTGATTTTTGAAGATGATGTTTTGATGGTGGTGAACAAACCCTCTGAATTCTTATCTGTTCCGGGAAAAAATGTAAGTGATTCTGTTCAAAAAAGAATTGTTGACCTACATTCAAATGCAATTTTGGTTCATAGGCTCGATCAGAGTACTTCAGGAATTATTCTAATTGCCAAGGATAAATTTACACATCAAGAACTCCAGTCCCAATTTGTCAAAAGAACTGTTGAAAAGAGATACGTAGCCTTATTGGATGGAGAGGTGAAGGAAAAGGAAGGTATGATCGACTTACCGATCAGGGTTGATTTGGATAACAGGCCACATCAGTTGGTATGCTACAAATATGGAAAACCCTCCCAAACGAGGTATAAGGTTTTGGGCACATCCGAGGGATTGACCCGAATTCAGTTTTATCCGATAACCGGAAGGACCCATCAACTCAGAATGCATGCGGCGCATCCAAGCGGATTGAACGCACCGATTTTGGGCGATGATTTGTATGGAAAAAGGAGCAGTAGGCTTCACCTTCATGCAGAATATTTGGCTTTCACCCATCCAAAATCAAAGGAGCGTTTGCATTTTGAGGTGAAGTCTGATTTTTAAACAGAAAACTTGAATCAGGTGGCTGAATCAAAAGGTTTCCTTTGGTATAAAAGATGTTTTTGTGAACCACTTTTTGCTTATTTTAGCTTCAACATCCAAAATATTAAATATGAAGTTGAGAAAAATTTACTTAAGTATTTTACTTACAGGAGTATTTGGGTTATCAATGGCCCAAGAAGCTCCAAAATGGCTTCGCTACCCATCTATTTCACCTGATGGCAGCAAAATAGCCTTTACCTACAAAGGGGATTTGTTCACCATTCCTGTCAGTGGTGGAAAAGCAAGCCAATTGACTTTTCATGAAGCACATGATTTTATGCCTGTTTGGAGCAAGGATAGCCAAAAAATCGCTTTTGCATCTGATAGATATGGGAATTTTGATGTATTTATTATGGATGCGGATGGTGGAGCGGCAAGCAGGTTGACATACCATTCAAACGATGAAATACCCTACAGTTTCTCTTCCGATGGAGAATCTGTGATTTTCGGAGGGGTGAGACAAGATCTTGCAGAGCACCGACAATACCCAACGGGGTCACAACCTGAGCTATATAAAGTTCCTGTCAAAGGTGGGAGAGTAGATCAAATCTGGACCATCCCGGCGGAATACGTACAAGTTAGTGCCGATGGCAAGAAAATGATCTACCATGACAAAAAAGGAGGGGAGAATGAATGGAGGAAAAAACATCAATCTGCTATCACTAGAGATATTTGGGTTTTTGATGTAGAAAGCAATACCCACAAGATGTTGACGACTTTTGGTGGCGAGGATAGAAACCCAGTATTTGGTCCGGGAGAGAAAGATATCTATTACCTTTCCGAAGAAAAAGGGACTTATAATGTGTTCAAGATGAATTTGGAAAACCCTTCCCAAAAGTCTGCATTGACAAGTTTGGAAGATTTTCCGATTAGGTTTTTATCAATTGCTGCAAATGGTCAGATGTGCTTTTCCTATGATGGAGAGCTGTATCTTTTGAAGGAAGGCGGTACACCACAGAAAGTGAATGTAGAAATAAAAACCCAGGCGATCTCCAATACTGATAGTTTCATTGCCATCAACGGTGGTGTCAGGGAAATGTCTATTTCTCCTGATGGCAAGGAGATAGCGTTTATTGCCAGAGGTGAGGTCTTTGTGACTTCCGTAGATGGATCATTGACCAAAAGGGTCACCAAAACACCGGAACAGGAGCGCTTTGTCCAATTCTCCCCAGATGGAAAATCGATTGTGTACGCCAGTGAGAGAGAGGGAAAATGGTCGATCTTCCGTGTGAAAAGACCAAGGGAAAAAGAGGAACCATTTTTCTTTGCAAGTACATTGCTTACAGAAGAGGTGTTGATAAACAACGAGTTTGACAATTATCAACCACTGATCTCTCCCGACGGGAAAAAATTGGCTTACATAGAAGCCAGAAAAAAACTGAGGGTAATGGATTTGGCAAGTAAGGAGACTGTGACTTTGATGGGAGAGGACAAGCTGATGCACATGAGGGATGGAGACCAGTATTTTACATGGAGTCCTGACAGCAAGTGGCTTTTGGCTGAATACAGCCCAACCATGGCAAATGGTGAAATTGTATTGTTGGATGCTACTGGTAAAAAACAAATGGAAAATCTTACACAAAGTGGCTATGGAGATAGAAATCCAAAATTTGTCAATGGAGGAAAACAAATGCTTTGGTTTTCTAACAGGGATGGTCTGAAAAGCTTTGCAACAAGTGGTGGCTCACAGCATGATGTTTATACCATGTTTTTTACGAAAGAAGCTTTCGAAAAATTCAATTTGAGCAAGGACGACTTTGACCTGATGAAAGAGATAGAGAAATCCAATAAGGGGGAATCTGATAAAAAGGACGAAAAGAAAGAAGACAAGAAGGACGACAAAAAAGTAGAGGATATCAAAATCGACTGGGAAGATATCCGAGAAAGAAAGGCAAAATTGACGATTCATTCCTCGTCACTGGGAGATGCGGTATTGGATAAGGATAGCGAAAAACTTTATTACTTGGCAAGATTTGAAAAAGGGATGAATCTATGGAGCACCGATCTCAGAACCAAGGAAACCAAAATGGAGCTGAAATTGGATGGAGCCAGTGGAAGCCTTGAATGGGATAAGGAAATGAAAAATCTCTATTTGCTGAGCGGTGGCAGTATTTCCAAAATCACAAGCAATGGTACCAAAAAAGAAGCGATCAAAATTGCCGGTGAGATGAACATGGATACCGAGGCTGAAAGGGCGTATTCATTTGAACACATCAAAATCCGTACAAAAGGAGCATTCTACACACCTGATATGCACGGTGTAGATTGGGATACATTGGTGGTATCATACGAAAAATACCTTCCCCATATTGGAAATGGGTATGAGTTTGCCGAGATGGTTTCTGAATTGGTGGGTGAGTTGAATGTGTCACACGCTGGAGCCAGGTATAGCAGAAGCGTTCCTCAGGCGGATGCGACTGCTTCACTGGGCATATTTATGGACTATTCGCATGAGGGTGAAGGAATAAAAATTGCCGAAATCATCAAAGGCTCTCCTTTGGATAAGTCCAACCTGAATGTGAAAGCGGGAATGATTATCGAGAAAATTGACGGTGAAACCATCGCGATAGATAAAGATGTAGCGCAATATTTCAATAGAAAGGCAGATAAATTTACGCTTTTGGAGATTGTGAACCCTTCGGATAATTCGAGACAACAAATTACTGTCAAGCCAATCTCTATGGGAGAGGAATCACGACTCTTATATACCAGGTGGGTGAAGAAAAATCAGGAGGAGGTTGAGAAATTATCAAATGGCAAGCTGGGTTATGTCCATATACCGGGAATGTCAGACGGACCGTATAGAACTACCTATGAAGAAATGATGGGCAAGTATCATGACAAAGAAGGAGTGGTGGTAGATACCCGTTTCAATGGTGGGGGAGATTTGGTGGCGGATTTGGCCATGTTTTTTACTGGAGACAAATTCATTACCTATGCGACAGAGGATAGGGACTTGGGTTATGAGCCCACATTCAGATGGACCAAACCTACCTTGGCAATGTTCAATGAGGCAAACTATTCGGATGGTCATTGCTTTGCCTGCGGATACACAGATTTGAAGATAGGAAAAACAGTAGGAATGCCTACTCCCGGAACCTGTTCATTTGCTGGTTGGGAAGCACTTCCTGACGGGACTCGTTGGGGGATAGTTCCTGTTTCAGCTAAGAACAAAGCTGGTGAGTGGATGGAAAACAATGAAACCAAACCTCAGTTTCAGGTGAAAAACATGCCTGGTAAGATTGACAAAGGGATTGACCAGCAATTGGAAAAAGCGGTCGAGGAGTTGTTGAAGGAAGTCGAATGATATTTAGTTATATAATTATCCGCTATTTTGCCAGTAACGAAATAAGCAAGGTATAATGTTGCTGACAATCGTCAACTCCGCCACGCCTGTCCGCCGTGGTGGAGCGCACGAGTGTCAACAGCCTACGGTCAACAAATTGGAGATAACAGTTGTTGGGAATGTTTTAAACGCTACTGGCAAGAAAGCGGATAGTCATTTTTAGTTTTGTAAAAAAGAGCCTGACCAATCGGTCAGGCTCTCTTTTTATTCTGTTCTAATAGGATGGACCAAAGCACCATTCCAATTCAATGAATCCCCCTGAAATAGATCTAATTCTCTCTTTTTGAATTAGAAGTTTCTCTTGAATTGCCTCCAACTTTACAATCCACCACGGCGGACAAGCTCTTAAAACCTTACAATTATTGATCTTCTAATCATTAATATTAAACCAGTTTTTCCCTAAAAAACCTCACCGTTCTTTCCCATGCCAATTTGGCTCCGGCTTCATCGTATCTTGGGGTAGAGTGGTTGTGGAATCCATGGTTTAGATCTTCATAGAAATGGACTTCATATTCTTTTCCATGTTCGTCCAAAGTGTTTTTATATGCTTCCCATCCGGCATTTACCCTTGTATCCAATTCCGCAAAATGGAGCTGTAAAGGCGCATTGATCTTGGGAACATCCTCTTCACTTGCCTGGCCTCCATAATATGGAACGGCAGCTTTGAGTTCTGGAATACGTACAGCCATCATGTTGGAGATCCACCCACCAAAACAGAATCCAACTACTCCGATCTTTCCATTGCAGTCAGGATGGTTTTTAAGTGTTTCGAATGCCGCTATAAAATCTTCCAACATGTCATCCCTGTTTCTTTTGGCTTGCATGGTCCTGCCTTCATCATCCGTCCCTGGATATCCTCCAAAAGGCGTCAATGCATCCGGTGCAATAGCAATAAATCCATCTAGTGCACACTGATGTGCCACATCTTCGATATATGGATTGAGCCCCCTGTTTTCATGGACTACGACGATTCCAGGGAGTTTGCCAGTCATGCCAGCTGGTCTGGTCAAAAGGGCTTTCATCTCTCCAGCACCTTTTGGTGAATCATATTTGATATACTTGGCAATGAATCGTTTGTCATCCATATCAAAGCGCTTGGCTTGGACATAATTAGGCATCAAATAACCCATCAAGGCGGAAAGTGTGACTCCTCCGGCAGTGTACAGGGAAAGCCGTTCTACAAACTGTCTTCTATCAATTTTGCTGTGGACATATTCATCATAAATGTCAAATACCTCTTGGCTAATGTCTTCTTTTTTGATTGGTTTCATCTGCTTGTTGGTGTGGTTGTTTGGATTGGTTCAAGACATTTCAATAGCTTTAGAAATGTATGATATGAATTACAATATCCAATCTAATGAAATTGTTTGGGGAACACCCAATTAATATATCAACGGAAAAATATCCATGTAAAGGTTTTTAACTGCCTGTACAATTCTTTTACATATTTAGAAGGACTTTGAAGATAGCGGTTATTTAAATTTTGCGACCAATTTTTCGATTGTATTAAGATTTCGTGTGGTAATATTCTTTCCGAAGGACTTTTCCAATATTTCCATACCTTTTGGTGAACTCATCTTAGATACATCCAAAATACTGGAAACTATTTTGTTTTTGTAAGTAAGTACTTGAAATGAACTGTCTTGGCTGACCCAAGGCAGCTCAATTTGAGTTGATGGGTTATCTTTTACAAATGTAATATAGAATCGGGTGTCTTTGGTTGGGACATGCTGTTTGAAGGGTGCCTCTTGATATAGCTTGAGCAAGTTTTCAGCACTTTGGACAATTGTGGGTATTGGAAAGCCAAACTTTAACTGAAGTTGTTTTTCCAATTGATCTTCAATTACTTTTATATTATTTTCATTGCTGTCAAAAATGATGTTTCCGGAATTCAGGATAGTTATGACGTTGGTAAAGCCCAGTTGTTCCATATAAAGTGCTAAGTCTTTCATGGGGACTTTATGGTGTCCGCCAACATTGATCCCCCTCAAAAAGGCAATGTATTTGTTCGAAATTGGATTCATTTATCTTTATTTTAGTTTTTCAAGTTTCCCTTTTCTTTTGATCAGGTTTTTGTAATCCCACTGGATTTCCCTCGCTTTACTCACCCACCTTTTCAGGTCATTTTCATTGACTTCTTCGATGGAATTATAGAAAATAGAAGCATCTTTGAATTTTCCTGTTCCAGGTTTTAGAAGTTCTTCATCAAAGCCCATCCCACTCCAAAACATCAATCTTATCCCTTTTTTTTGTTTGCTGTAGCCTGTTACAGGGTTTCCATCCAAAAACCACACGGGGTGACGGTGCCATATTTTATTTTCTGCCTCTGGTAAAAATTCAATGATTTTGTTTGCTAAAAAATCACATATAATGCGGTCTTGTTCTTGCTGGCTATTATTGAACGCTTGAATTTCCTCTTTCATAATTATACTAACCCATTTGTGTTCCAATGGACCATAAGTTTCCTGCAAAATCCTTAAAAGTGGCCCGTTTGTCAGGATCTTCCTCGTTGACTTTTGGTTGCTCTATAATTTCGCAACCCGAGTCTATTGCTTTTTGGAAAGTTTGGTCTACGTCTGGTACATACACATGCATGACGGTAGTGACAGCTGGATATTTCTCAGAAGCATTTCCAAGCATTATTACAGAGTCATCGATTTGCAATTCTGAATGCATAATCTTACCCTCTGAGGTTCGATATTCCCGAAGCTGCTTGGCGTCAAATATTGACTTCATCAATGCAACAAACCCATCAGCATCATCTACAATGAAATAGGGTGATACTGAATTGTATCCCGATGGTTTATATTCTTTTTTCATGATATTAAGCTAATCATTTTTTAGCTTCTCAACAATTAAGTATCAAAGAATATCTAAACTTGCTAAAGGTAAGAAAGTGGATATATAAGTAATTTAACTTACTGTTTCACCAAGTAACTTAATCAACTCAATTAACCAATAAACTTTTCCACAAATCTAAAAAACAACCTTATAGACGCTCCATGATCCCAAAATCAAGGTGATCAACCAAATCAATCCGCCTATGATATTTAATCTGGAGGAATTCACGTGACTTTTCATGACTGATTTTTTATTGACAATCCATAGGATGTATACACTGAGTAGTGGGAGCAAGATCCCATTTGCGACCTGTGCCCAGGTGATCAACTGGACGGGTTTGATACCCAAAGAAGAAAACACAAGCCCCAACCCCAGAATGAAAATGATGCTAAATCGCATGGATCTGCTTTTGATATCCGTAGACCATCCAAAGCATCCTGATACGACCAAAGCACCAGCCAACGGAGCTGTAATAGCGGATGTTACCCCGGCAGCAAACAGCCCAAATGCCATAAAGTATTTTGCATAGTTACCTAACAAGCCTTCCAAACCCAAAGCCAAATCAGCTGCGGAATTCACATCCAGTGCCTCTCCAGAAGCGGCAGTGATAACGATCGCCATCGATACGGTTCCACCTAAAACTACCGAAATGATGGTGTCAAAACGAATATATTTGAGGTCAGACAATTCCTTCCATTTTTGGCTTACCAGGGAGGAGTGAAGGAACAGATTGTAGGGAACTACCGTTGTTCCGATCAATGCAACGATTGTAAGAATATTGCTGGCATTGATTTCGGGTATAAAACCTGCCATCAATTCACCCCACTTTGGGCTTAAAATAATTGCATTTGTGATAAAGGCAAGACTCATCAGGATTACCAATATTGTCAGATACTTGCTGATGGTTTTGAAACTACCCAGCATCAGAAGCAAAAAAGCCACTGTTCCGATCAGGAAATTGAGTATCCTAACCTGGAATTGACCGATATTCAAGTCTGGGAAATTGACAATCAATTCTGCCCCCAAAGCGCCTCCGGATATATTTCCAGCTTCATAGGCAGCATTTCCTATCACAATTGCGAACATCACCAAAAAGATCGAAAAATATCTGATGAGACCGATTTGAAGAGTCTCTGAAATTACGGATGCAAGTCCTTTTTGTGTTATCAAGCCAATTCTGGCAGCCATTTCCTGCAATACAATAGTTGCTATGATAGAAAGCGCCAATGCCCACAACAGGTCGAAACCAAAATTGACCCCAGCAAGTGTGCAAACGGTGACAGTTCCCGGACCAATGAAAGCCGCTGCCACCAATGGCCCTGGCCCTATGTATTTTTTCCAACTCATCTTGCACCCTGCTGCAAGGCATAGACTGCAAAACTGCCCAACCAATGCGTACCTTCATAGTTGTCATCTACAATAGAGGGTAGGGAATACCTGATATGGGCATCCGCTATCGCATTCAAGTGCCCATATTGGTGGGGATATGCTTTGGCAAGACCATAAATGCACCATGCCCTACTAAAATTCAGCCCGTCCAAGTGGACTAACTTTCCATCTGTCCTGTCACTCACTTCACCAGGTGCCAATTGGAAATCCCTGTTTTTGAGCTCAGGCATGAACTTGGTTATCCAATTGTCGAACTCTTCCTTTTCCAATACTTTTCTCATAACGTCCAATTCCTGAAAGCATGGGGACAGAAAATCATACCCACTGGGTTCCCAATCCAAGGGGCAGTTTTGATCATCCATAAACCAGTCTTTGGCACGTTGGCGGATCATCCCTGACAATTCTTTTTCATTGAGGGTTTCTGCATAATCATATGCCAAAGACAATCCAAATGCGATATTGCTATGCTCGCCAACTCGAATGGGATAATTTAACTTGGGGAGAAAATCGATATATTTTTTCACCATCAAATCAGTCAATGGCTGTAGGTTTTGTTCCAGTTTTTTTGCCAATGGGTCATCCCAGAGATAAAGTTCTTCTGCAAGTTTCAATACCCAAGCCCAGCCATATGTTCTTTCGAAACTGGAATTTTGCGGTTGGAAAAAGTAATTTACTTCTGCCAATATATTTTGGTAACTGATGTTTTCCAGTAGGATTTTCTTGATTTCATCCTTATTGTCCAAATCTGGAAACTGCCTTAGTAGACTGACTAACATCCAATGGCCATGTACGCTTGAATGCCAGTCAAAACAACCGTAAAATGCAGGATGCAGTTCTTTTGGCCCTTTGAGGTAATCTTCTGATGCCAGTGTTTGGTTGAGTTTATTGGGATATTCTACTTGCAGGCAATGAAGGGGCATTTTTGCAAGTCTGTTGGCTTCTTCCAGGGTAAGCTGTACAGATGAAACGGAATCTTGCTTTTCAGGCTTTTGACAAGAAAAGAAGATCATTGATAGACAAGTAAAATAGAGTATTGTTTTCTGCATTTGGATCAATATTGAATTGGGCTAATTTGATTTCCTACAATTTTACCGATTAAGTAAACAAAGGTAAAACACGGAGAATCCTTTTTTTATTTTCTAGAAAATCAGGGTGTAATTTATATATTCTAGTCAATACCCTTTCAAAAATTCCAAAAACTATTTGTCATTAATTGTAAAACAGCCGCTTCTGTAGCCAATTCAAGTCAGCCAGAATTGTTGTTATTGGAGAAATCCAGACAAAGGTTGTCGCAGAATATTTTTCATTTCTAGGCATTCAATCGAATATAGATTACTTTTCGATTCCAAAAAATTTAAGCAATGCCAATAGAAAATCCAATTTATATCGTCCTGATTGTACAAACATTTCTACTGTTATATCTGGTTTATAAACTAAGTCAAAAAAGTGGGGGAGACCAAGAGAGAAAGACTGAGTTTCTAGAACTCAAAAGTGAACTCAATAAGCAAATGCAGGCAAATAGGGAAGAGATCAGCCAAGGATTGATGCACCAGTTTGGGCTGGTCTTCGATTCTTTGAGGGCTAATTCCAAGGAGCAATCAGAAGTTTTGAGGGATTTTGGGAAGCTATTTAGGGAAAATGTAAAGGAATTCAATGAACTTCAACGGGAGAAGTTTCAGGAATTGATCCAAAGACAAGAACGGATGCTGCAGTCTACCGAAGAGAGGTTGGAAAAAATGCGTGAGACAGTAGATGAGAAACTGCAAAAAACATTGGAAACAAGACTGGGGCAATCATTTGAAATTGTAACCAAGCAACTTCTGGCGGTGCAAAAAGGCCTGGGTGAAATGCAGACGCTAGCTACTGGAGTAGGGGACTTGAAGCGGGTACTGAACAATGTAAAAACCCGAGGTGTATTGGGAGAATATCAATTGCAGGCGATTTTGGAGAATGTATTGGCACCAGATCAATATGAATTCAATGTACAATTGAAGAAAGGAAGCGCTGAGCGGGTGGAATACGCCATCAAAATGCCAGGCAATTCAGATGATGGACCAATATATTTGCCAATTGATGCCAAATTTCCCCAAGAATCCTATTACAGGCTCTTGGATTCATATGAATTGGGAGAGAAGGCTTTGATAGATGCTGCTAAAATCGAGCTTTTTAAGGCTGTCCGGAAAGCTGCCCAAGATATCAGCAACAAATACATCATTCCTCCATATACCACGGATTTTGCCATTCTTTTTCTCCCGATGGAAAGCCTTTATGCCGAGATCATCAGAGATGGGGATCTAGCACAACTATTGCAACGGGAATACAAGATAATATTGGTAGGCCCAACCACCTTGGCTGCGATGTTGAATAGTTTGCAGATGGGTTTCAAGACCTTGGCAATACAGCAAAGAAGCAGTGAGGTCTGGAAAGTCCTTGGGGCAGTGAAAGCGGAATTCTCAAAGTTCGGAGATCTGATCAGCAAAGCCCAAAAGAAAATCACCGAAGCAAGTACCGATTTGGATACTTTGGTGGGAACGAGAACCAGAGTGATCCAAAGGAAGTTGAAGGAAATAGAAGAATTACCGGAAGAAGAAGGAAAAAAACTTTTGGATTAGCGAATTTATCCAGTAGTTTTAGTTTATAAATTAAATGGTTTTATGAAGTATCTATTTGTTTTTGTTTGTGTATTGTTTTTTCAGGTCTTTGCCACCCATGCACAGGAGATCTATGATGTCGATCCGGAAGAAAGGAATAACTCGATTGTCATTGTGGAAACAGCCTTAGATATGATTTCAAAAGGGAATTATGAAAGTGCCGCAAAAATATTGGAACCTGTGATGGAGAAAGACCCTACATTTCATCCAGCATATGTCAACTATTATAATGCCATCAGAAACGTTCCCCAAAAGACCGATAAGCTTATTGAGGCGCTGAATACTGCTCTGGAAATTTTTGAGGAAGATGATGAATTGTCCTATTACCTCGGGAATATTTACCAAGAAAGAAGACAATATGAAGCAGCTATCAAAGCCTATTCTGCGGCTATTGATTACAGCAAAATCAATGGAGAGGATTTTCCGATCGTCTGGGCATACCATTTTAATAGGGGCAATTGCCATTTGAAGACCAAGCAGTTTGATAAGGCAATTGCTGATTATACTTATGCCCTGAGACTTAGTCCCGACAATTCCGATGTTTTGACCAATAGGGGAACAAGCTACTATCAAGCAAAAAACAATACCAAGGCTTGTGAAGATTGGAATGCAGCAAGGAGGTTGGGAAACAAGTCAGTAGATAGGTATATTAGTTCATTTTGTAAATAAGCTTTCGGCTAAAGCCATGATTGCATGCTTATTCATTTTCTTCCCTCCAGCTAAAGCAGGAGGCAATTCAAAAGCAGGATGCGATTCAATGAATTGGGAAAGTGCATCATCTATTACAAAAAGGCAATTGTATCATGAGTTGGGATGAGGTTTCAGCCCATCCAAGATAGGATTAGGTATAGATCGATTGGCTTTAGCCAAATATTGCTGGATTCGATGAATATGGGAAAAGTTTTTCCAATCTTACAATCCAATTCCCCTAATTAATTCATTCTAAGTCATTACATTTGCAGCCAAATCAAATGATATTTCACCTTTATGGGAATGAAAATAGTCATTGCTGGGGCAGGGGATATGGGTTACCATCTTGCCAAGCAATTGAGTTTTGATAACAAGGACATTGTCATGATAGATACTGACAAGGATGTTCTTGACAATGTGTCCTCCCACTTGGATGTATTGACGATCGTGGGTGATTCGACTTCCCTGGAAGTTCTGAAAAATGCCGGGGTCAATGATGCCCATATGGTGATGGCAGTGACCACTTCTGAAAAATCCAATATCGTTACAGCAGCTCTAGCCAAACAGCTTGGGGCTACCAGGGTGATTGCAAGGGTAAGAAACCATGATTATCTGGATCCAGATCACGAAGTGTATTTTAAGAATATAGGAATTGATAATATCATTTCCCCGACAATGCTCTGTAGCAAAGAGATCAAAAGAATGCTCAAAAATTCCTCTTTCACAGATGTATTTGAATTTGAAGAGGGAAAATTGAATGTTGTGGGAATTACATTGGATCAGTATAGCAGTTTGGTAAACAAAGCTATTTCTGAGATGAGCAACAACCCGATTTTTAACGACATCAAGATCATTGCGATAGTAAGGGATCAGATGACCATCATTCCCAGAGGCAGCACGATCATTAGAAACAATGATCATGTATTCTTTATTTCGAACAAACAGGCGGTAGAATCTATCTTGGAATTGCTTGGCCAGAAAGAGGTGACCATCAAAAATGTGATGATTATCGGAGGGGATGATATGGCTTATGCCACAGCCTTGAAGCTGGAAAATTTTTATAGGGTGACTCTTGTACACAAAGACAAAGAGCGTTGTAAATGGCTTTCGGAGAGATTGGATAACACTTTGGTTATCAATGGAGACTATAAGAATATTGATCTTTTGGTTGAGGAAGGATTGGAACAAATGGAAGCCTTTATTTCTGTAACTGAATCTTCCGAGACGAACATTATTACCAGTCTTACGGCAAAGAATCATGGGGTATACAAGACGATTGCCCATGTGGATACCCGGGAATATATCCACATATCACACAGCATTGGCGTAGATTCCCTGATCAATAAAAAACTTGTGGCAGCCAACCAAATCACTAGGTTTTTGAGAAAAGGAAATGTAGAAGCTGTATCGGGAATATATGGGGTTGATGCGGAGTTTGTCCAATACGTGATCACCAAAAACAATAGATTGACAAGGAAAGCATTGAAGGATTTGCATTTTCCCGAAAGTGCGATGGTGGCTGGCGTAATCCGCGGTGACCAGGTATTTATTCCAGATGGGGAATTTGTCATGCAGATAGATGACAAAGCGATCGTATTTGCATTGCCGGCGGCCAAAAACCCTTTAGAAAAATTATTCCATTAAAATGATCCATTACAAAGCCATAGGTAAGATCATGGGAGCTTTATTGATGCTGTTGGCATTGCTGATGCTTCCTGGGGTTGCCTTTTCTTTTTATTATGAAAGCCAGGATGAGATAGCCTTGATTGGATCTGCATTTATATCTTTTGTAGTAGGTGCCTCCCTGTATTTTTCCTTTTCCAAACAGGACCAAAATATCCGGAAAAGAGAAGGGTATTTGATTGTTTCGCTGAGTTGGCTGTTTATGTCAATCTTTGGAATGCTTCCATATATCCTGAGCGGAGCCATAGGAAATATTCCTGATGCAATTTTTGAAACAGTTTCCGGCTTGACTACTACCGGTGCATCGATTTTGAATGATATTGAAGCTATGCCGGCAGGGATTCTATTCTGGCGGAGTATGACACAATGGATTGGGGGATTGGGGATCATTGTTTTGACTGTTGCGATTTTGCCATTGTTGGGGATAGGAGGGATTGAATTGTTTGTAGCAGAGTCTCCCGGGCCTACTTCCGACAAATTACATCCGCGGATCAGGGAAACAGCCAAAAGGCTCTGGTTTGTCTATCTGGGTTTGACAGTATTGGCAGGGCTCTTATACTATTTGGGAGGGATGACAATCTTTGATGCCATCAACCACGCATTGACAACAATGGCTACCGGTGGATTTTCAACCAAAAATTCCAGTATGGCATTTTATGACAGTGCCTTCATACAATATGTTGCGATCGTATTTATGTTTTTGGCCGGGACCAACTTTACCATTATCTATTTTGGATTGATAGGGAAATTCCGAAGAGTCTGGAAATCTGATGAGTTCAAGACCTATCTCTTTGTTGTGGTGGTTTTGGCGGTCTTATTTTTTGCGCCGATATATTATTATAGTGGGCAGGGGTTCGAAAGGTCGTTCAGGGATGGGTTATTCCAAATAGTCTCTTTAATTACTACCACTGGCTATGTTACAGCGGATTATACATCTTACCACCAAGGATTAACACTTTTGTTCTTCATGATGTTGTTTTTGGGAGGTTCTGCGGGATCTACAGCTGGAGGGATCAAGTTTGTCCGGCATTTGACTTTTGTGAAGAATACTTGGCTGGAATTCAAACGGATCGTACACCCCAGAGCTGTTGTGCCCCTAAAAATCAATGGTGATCGGGTAACAGGAAAAATCATTACCCATATCATGAATTTTCTGTTGATTTACCTGATGATATTTGTTTTGGGATCTATCGTGATGACTTTGATGGGGTATGATATTTTGACATCCTTTGGGGCAGTTGCCACGAGTTTGGGAAATGTGGGACCGGCGATTGGCCAGGTAGGACCCATGGATAATTTTGCCTTCCTCAGCCCATCTGCCAAAATCTTTCTGTGTTTTTTGATGCTTTTGGGAAGGTTGGAATTGTTTACGATTTTGGTTGTATTTACCCCATTTTTTTGGAGGGCAAATTAGGCTTTCCGGATAGTAAAGTAAAAATCGGAACCTGATCCATATTCGCTTTCCACCCAAATTTCCCCTTGGTTGATTTCGATAAGTTCTTTGGTCAAGATCAATCCTATACCTGTACCTTTCTCTTGATGGGTTCCAGGGGTACTGAAAAATTCGGTGCTGAATAATCTATTGATGTTTTTTTGTTTGATTCCTACACCTTGATCACTGACTTTCATCACTATGTGGCCATTTTGTTCATAGGAACTGATGGTGATATGCTCGTTTTGCCTTGTGAATTTCAAAGAATTGGACAATAAATTTCTCAACACAATATCAATCATGTTTTTATCTGCCAAGGCATAGGTGTTTTTATCGACATCATTGACCATCACCTGGCCCTTATAGTAACCCGAATGAAATAGGAATTCAATGCTTTTTTGTACCAAATTCTGAATATCCAATTTGGAATTGTGGACTTCCAGGCCATTCATTTGGCTTCTGGACCAGACCAAGAGGTTTTCGAGCAGAATATTGTTGTTGCCAAGGTTTTCAGCCAGGATGGGAATGTAGGATATAAACTCATCCTTGGTCAAATTATCTTCTTGGATCAATTTGACCAAACCACTCAGGGAGTTTAGAGGCCCTTTGAGGTCATGGGCAAGGATTGAGAATATTTTATCCTTCATCCTGTTGAGTTTTTCCAGATCTGCAGATTGGGTTTCTATTTTTTTATTCTGTTCTGAGAGTTTTGCAAGGTTGATTTTTTCCCGCTGAAGCGCTCGATAAACAGTGAAATAAGCTACAGAAATAACCATCAGCAACAATACTAGCCCATAAGTGATAAAGAGTTTGAATTGCTCATTCTGTTCTATGAGTTCCTTTTGCCTGTTTAAAAATTCTATCTCATCTTTTTGCTTTTTGATGGTTATCCCTGCAAGATGAACCTTTGTTTTTTCCGATTTGATAATATTCCTCTCTGCTTGGAGTAAAGTTTGGTATTCCTGAGATTTCTCCAAGTCACCAAGATTGAAATATATCTGATTCATCATCTGATAGATTTCGATCATGGATTCTGAGAGGGGCTTTTCTTCATGGATTTGTTGGGCTATTTCTGCATATTGGATTGCAGCTTTATGGTCACCGGTCTTTACTTTTAGCTCCACCAACTTCTCCAGCGCATTGATTGCCCTGGTTTTATCGTTGTTGATTCCATATTCATAGAGTTTGATAATGTCATTTTCTGCCTCTTCAAAATTCCCCAAATCAAGCAACAGGTCTGCCTTGTTGAACTTGGAAACCATGACTTGTCTGATCTGTCCCATGGATTCCCTGAGCGCTATGGCTTTATTTATTTTTTCCAATGCTTCACGATATCTACCAAGGCTACCTAAGACCAAGCTCATACCGGTGTAGTTGTAGCCTAAGCCATTTTCGTCGTTGATTTCAAGGAATATTTTTTCAGCCTGTTCATAGTAATCCAAAGCTTCATCAAAATAATCTTTGTAATAATACATCTGGCCGATGTTGTTGTAAGAATGTCCAATCTGTACTTTTTCACCAGATTTTAGACTGATTTCCAATGCCTGCTCATACATACTCAATGCCTCTTCTTGGAGGTTCATATTTCTGTAATAAACACCAAGTCTATTGATGTTTTGGGCTTCCAATTCTTTGTTTTTGACTAGTTTGGCAAGTTCGATTGCCTCGTTGTAATACTTGACAGCAGAGTCGGAGTAGTGGATTTCCTGCACCAGTTCCGAGAGGATCAAGAGCCTATCTTCATCTTCGAAGGTAGTTTGGTAGATTTTAAAAAGACTATCCGCCTTGATCCTGTGCAGTTCTTGTTGAAATGATAAGGCAGGAGTAACCTGCAACATGCCAAAAAAAATAACAGAACAGCAAATCAGGTAAATATAGGATAGGTCGAATTTTGACATTATATTGGGCGCAGTGAATACAATGCTTAAAATTAATTCATTGTGCCGAATCTACAAGATATGTTTTGGATATTTTAGTTAATTAAATTGGCTTTCATCTTTGCTATTCTATCTTCCAGATTTTCAGATGTTAATGTGGCTCTCAATCTGTCCACCATAATAGGGAACGAAAAAGGGGTGAATTGCCCAGGTTTCATAATAACCAGTTTTTGTGAGTTGATCGTACGGATCACTTCTAGGATCTTGTTTTTCTCCATTTGCATATCCAAAACCTCCCTTTGGGCTTGCTTCAGCAAAAGGTTTTCAGTATCATATTCCTCAAAAACCCCATACAAAATAGATGAACTGGATTGGAGATGCTTGAATTTCATGGGCTTTCCCGGAAAACCCTGGAAAACCAAGCCGGAAATAGTGGCAATGTCCCGAAATTTCCTCTTTGCCATTTCGCTTTCATTGATGCAGGCGAGGATATCTTCAAGCAGGCCCTTTTCGGTAAATAGATCTTCTTCCAATATATCTTCAATGGGTATGGGACTATCAGAAAGCAATTCAAATCCATAATCATTCATGGCAATGCTAAAGGTAATAGGATAGCTGAAACTGATCCTATAGGCTATCAATGCCCCAAGGATTTCGTGAACGACCCTTCCTTCAAACGGGAAGAAAAATACGTGATGCCCTTCCCTGGAAATGTTTTTTTCAATCAGAAGCGTTTGGTTGTCAGGTATCATAGATAACTGCTGTTGCAAAGCGAGCAAGGGAGCTATAAATTTTATTTCCTCAGTTGCCCAGATACCTTTGGAAGCATCTTCCAATATAGTCCTGATTTTCCCTGCAAGTTTTGATGTCAATGAAATCCTTCCTCCCATGTAGGAGGGTATATTGTTGCTTTTCTTTTTGGCGATTTGTACTTGTGCGGTTTGGTCTTTGATTTTGAGAAACTCCAAGCTTCTTCCCGAAAAGTGGAATCTATCTCCGGGCTTTAATTTGGCTATGAAATATTCTTCAATCATCCCCAAAAACGCCCCATTCCTTAGTTTTACCTTCAGCATGGGGTCAGATACGATCGTACCCATCGACAGCCTATGACGCATGGCAGTCCGCCTATCATTGACTTTGAAAAGCCCATTCTCCATAATCTCTACTTTGGAAAACTCCTCATAGCTTTGCAAACTCTCGCCTCCTTGGGTAATGAAAGCCAGCGTCCATTGGAACTCCTTCTCTGTGATCATCGAGAAACTGTAAGTGTCTTTGAGGAGCTCAAAAATCTTTTTGGGAAAAAAACCTTCACCCACAGCCAAAGTCACCAAAAATTGGATCAGGACATCATAAGTCATAGTAGGGCATGGGATGCTCTCCATTTCACCCGATTTGATTGATTGCCTCAAGGCAGCAGCTTCGACCAGTTCCAGAGAATTGGTCGGAACAAAATATATTTGGCTTGCAATTCCTGGACGATGGCCTGCACGTCCAGCTCTCTGCACAAACCTGGCAATCCCTTTGGGACTGCCAATTTGGATAACTGCTTCGACTGGTCTGAAATCAACCCCAAGATCCAAGCTGGAAGTACACACGACCAACTTCAATTTACCCAAATGAAGTGATTCTTCTACCCAAGTACGTACTGATTGATCCAATGACCCGTGGTGGATAGCTACCCAACCAGCCCAATCAGGTCGCATCTCCATAATCTTTTGGTACCAAATCTCCGTCTGTGCCCTCGTATTGGTAAATAACAGTACTGAGCTTTTTTCCTCAATGATTGGAATCACTTTGTCTAACAATTTGATTCCCAAATGACCCGACCAGGGATATTTTTCAAGCTCTTCCGGATAGATGGTCTGGATATCAATTTCTTTATCAATCTCTGCTTTGACAATATGGATTTGGGACTTTTTTCCCAATAGGACTTCACAGGCTTCTTGAAGGTTGCCAATTGTCGCGGAGATTCCCCAAACTTTCAGGGGATTTGGTATCATACTCCTAAGATACCCCAATGCCAACTGAACCTGCACTCCACGTTTGTTTCCCAGCAATTCGTGCCATTCATCAATGATGATACATTGTAAATCTTTGAAAAATTTTGAATTCTCCTTCTGCGCAAGGAGAATGTGTAAGGTCTCTGGCGTCGTCACGAGACATTCCGGTGGGTTTCTCTTTTGTGCCTGCTTTTGCTTGCTATTGGTGTCCCCATTTCGGACCTCTACCCTCCATGGCAGCCCCATCTGATTGCAGACTTCCTGCATGGCAAAGGATATATCCTGAGCCAACGCCCTCAAAGGACTTACCCAAATGATCTGCAATCCATTCTTTTTTGGTTTTTGCCAAGAGTTCGGATTTTTGTTGATGTATTCCAAAAGTACAGGCATCCAAAGTGCAAAGGTCTTTCCGCTACCGGTGGGTGCATTGAGCAAACCCGATTTTCCATCCAAATAGTCTTTCCAAGTTTCCAATTGAAATGGAAAAGGTTTCCAGCCTTTTGCTTGAAAATATTTATTTGCCGGAATGAATCTCTTATCCTCCATATTTGATTTTAATTCTATAAATTTAGGATATGAATTAACTATTTTGAATTTAATTCCGTTATTGAGTTACAAACAGAATCACCATGAAAAAGTTAGTCCTTTTGTTGTTGTTATCTCCTTTCTTTTTTGCCTGTACTGATGACAAAGATGAAGAATATACCAACAATTCCATAGAATACAATCTCTATCAAAGTTCGGATTATGCATATGAAGGCAAATTGCTTGTTCGGGAGTTGACCAGCGGCCAACTTGAGTTGACAGTGCAATTGGAAGGAGCTAAGGAATCTGAAGCTTACTATTTTCCAGCGCATTTGCATTTTGGAAGCTATGACAATCCAGATTCACCTATTGCCTATATGTTGAACCCCGTAGATATCAGAGATCTTAAAAGTACCACCGTGTTGGGATTGTTGTCAAATGGCAATTCCCTTACCTTTGAGCAGTTCAAAAGTTTTGACGGCCATGTAAAAGTACATTTGGCAGAGAGTGGTCCCGATTATGAAGTGATCCTTTCCGCCGGAAATATTGGTGGAAACGAAAATGCCATAGAGGCCTTCAACAGAGAGGGCATTTCAGTTTGTTTGCCTGTTTATTGAGTAAAATCCGCAATCCTACCTAAAAAATCATCAATACAAGTGAATCGGGTAGAATTGCGGATAATTAAGTTTTTCAACTTCCAAATGCAAGATTTAAGGATATCCCCCTTAAGAATTGCTTTCTTCCATCACTTCTGGAACCAATCTTCTCTTCAGCCTATCGGAAAGATCTACAATTTCACTATGCATCACTTCCTGGTAGGCTTTATGCTCTTCATTGGAAAATTCTTTCATAGGATTGTGTACATGATATTTACGCTGATGTTCATCATCATGCGAATGCTCAAACCCTGGTACTTCGATGATGTCTTTGTCCCAGATTTTCAACTCATCTTTCAGTTCCGTATAATCGATATTTGCTTCTTTGAGCTGCTTTTCAACTTCCAATAATTCTTCCCTGATATCAAGTGAGGCCTGGTGGATTTTGTTAGCCTCAATCAGGTTTTCATCTTCTACTTCGGCATGATGATGTTCCTTGCTGGATTTTGTGTTACAGGCAAAAAGGACTGCTACGAAGATGAATAGGGTGCTTGTAGATTTGAAGATTGTGTTCATGATAATATAGTTTGAATTTTTTTTGAAACAAAAAAGAGGAAAATCGGTCAGATTTCCCTCTAAATATAAATCATAATTTAAATTAATCTATGTGAACTTCGTAAGTCTTTTGAGTTACGTTTCCATTAATATCTTCAACCCAAATAATCAGTTCAAGATGGTCTTCTCCACTTGGTAGGATGATTTCATTTTCTCCCGATAGGAGTTCAGACAAGTTCAAAGAGGTATTGTTTGGCAATGCCTCACCTTTATAATCATTACCTCTCCAATTAGATTCTCCCCACATTTTTTCGAAAAACTCCCCATCTTTAATTCTTCCATGGCTATGACCATGATGATCGTCTTCCTCTACCAATCTTACCCAAACGAACTTGATTTCAGAACTTAACTCATGATTGCCCTTGCTGATAGATCCTTCTACTGCAAGTGGAGCACCCGCTTCACCTTCAATCTCTCCATCATGTAAGTTGGTCACTTCAGTAACTGGCGCATAAGCCCTTTCTATGAAAAATGTTGCCAGATAGTTACTGCCATCATCATATCCTGTTTTGTTACTGTGAATATCGATTGCCGATATGATGATATCATAAGGTCCTGCCAATACATTTCCATCGACTCTAGAAGTTGATCCTCCCCAGTATATATCTGTAGAAGTATTGTCTACATTCAGGCTGGTTGCTCCTTCTGGAAATCTGAAAGCAGCGTTTTCAGCATTTGGACTATAGATATCTTTTACACTCAAAGGGCTAAAAGTATTGGAAATCCTTCCATGTGTATGGCCATCAAAAGTACTGTGGATATCTACAAGTACCTCTGAAATACCTGATTCGTCTGTAACACTGAATCTGACGTGCATATGGTCTGTAGTTGCAGCACGTACTTCGTTTTCCATAGGTCTGAAACTATCCCTACCTTCTGCAAACCCAATCACAGGAGCATCTCGATCTGTTACACTTGGATCCTGATCATCTGTACATGAGAAATTCAATGCCAATAATCCGATTGATAATAAAATAGATAATTTTTTCATTGTGATATTTATGTTATAATTATACGTGCAATTATGTTGCAAATATAATGCAATTAGGTTGCAATAAAAAGTATACGGCAATTATCTTATTGAAATGGGGATTTTCACATTCACAGTTATGTTCCTACCTTGCTCTGGAAGGTTCAAAAGTCTATATCTGCTTAGGTGGTTCAAATAGAACTCATTTGTTAGGTTTTGTCCTGAAATCTGGAATTGGATTTTCTGTTTGTACAGGATCGTGTTCCAGCTTATTCCTGCTCCCAGAAGTTTGTATCCTGCAGTTTGCCTTTCATTTCTATCAACCCTGTTTTGGTCAGATGCAAGTTTACCTTCCAGAAACAACCTCATTTTGTCAAGTATTTTTGATTCTAGTGGTAAGCGATAATCTATCGATGCAAAAGTACTGAACGGAGGAGTCAAAGGAAGTGGTAAACCAGTATTGAGATTATGGCTGTCCACATACTCAACTCCGATGTTAAAACCTATGTTTTTAATTATATTGAAGTCGGCACTCAATTCACTTCCTGCAAATATTGCATTGTTTTGTCGATACTCCCATAGATCACTTGCTCCAGGTAATGGAGAGAATCTCCCAGACGGAGCGAGGTAAATAAAGTCATCAAAATACCCGATAAATGGACTGAGATTAATGGAGACTTTTCTGTTTGAGTAAGCAAAATTCAGATCTGCTTGATAGCTCCTTTCACTTCCAAGGTTGGCATTGCCTACTTCATGTCTGAAATTCCCATGGTGGATTCCGTTGGAAGACAGTTCTATCGGTGTGGGAATTCGATATGCTGATCCAAGGTTGAATTTTAAGTTAAAGTAGTTTTGAAAAACCCATGACAGCCCAGATGAAGCACTCCAATTGATAAATGATTTCTGGATGTCAGGATTTCTTTGGTCCATTTCTCCAGTTGGGCGGGAATTTCTATAGATAGGTTGCAGGTGTTCTTGAATATCATGATAGGCACCATCAATTCTTGCCCCTGTGTTGAAGATCAGGTTTGATCGGAACTTGATTTCCCTAAAATAAAAGATTCCACCCTGTAATGACTCATAACTTGGTAGTAAAAATTCAAACCCACTGTGTCTGTTTCTGGAAAACTGTGTGTTAAATCCTAAAATGGCTTGTCCTTTATCGCTTTTTTGCTGGCTTATCCTGGCATTGGCTGTAAATACATCCAAATCCAATGAAAGCGCCAGGTTTCCAAAAGGATTGTCGGGAGCAACTTCTTGTGAATGAGGGAAAGAATACTCTTCCCTGATGTTTTTTTGATATCCCAAATCCAATTCCAGCCATTTGTCATCCAACATGATACTATTATTCCAGATTACCTTCATATGGGAACTTTCCTGCCTTGGGATGTCAATATTCCTTGAATCCCCATCGGGTCTCAGATTATAGGAGCGGGGGACACCAACTGCACCGACAAAGATCCCAGCTTTTTGTTGAAACCTGCTCACTGTCAAAGTAGAATAGCCCCATTGCTTTTTGACTCCCCCCATTACTGAAAAATGCCTTTCTGATCCAGCTGTGTTTTTTAGTCTATTTTCATATATAGGAAGGACAAAACCTGCATAGTTAAAACTCTCGGCAGGAATTCTATAATCTGCAAAATCCTGCATGGTAAATCTTCCACCAAATACGAAATCCCCTTCATTTCCCGCAATGGAAGCTGAATTGGAGAACATGTCGTTGTTGTTTCGGTACATACTGGTGACTGTTGCTTCAATCTCACCATCCTGCTTGAATGCTGGAGGGGATATATTGATCACACCCGCCATTCCATCAGAACCATACATCAAGGATGCGGGGCCTTTGATGATTTCTACCCTGTCTACATCAAAAGGATCAATCTCCAAACCATGATCTGCTCCCCATTGCTGTCCTTCCTGCTTGATCCCCCTGTCATTGATCATAATCCTGTTGAAACTCATTCCCCTGATTACAGGCTTTGATATGCCTACACCAGTATTGATGGTGCTGATTCCCGGGAGTTTTTCCAGTGTGTTTGCAAATGTCCCTGCATTGTTTTTTTCAATGTAATCCCTATCTATCACCAAAATAGTCTGTGATTGTTCCAAAGGCCCATTTTTGAATGGATTGGCTTCTATTGTGAGACTTTCCAATTGGATGGCAGATGCAATCATTGTAGTGGAAAATTCCACATCAGCATCTTGGATAGTCAAAGTCTGGCTTAGGGACTTGTAACCTAAATGTGTAACATGAAGGTGGTAATTTCCAGGCCTTAGCTTATTGATTTCAAAATTCCCATCAATATCGGCGGCTGTTCCTTTTCCCAATTCATGGATAAAAACAGATGCCATCAATCCCTCTCCAGATTCGTCAACAATCTTCCCGGTGAGTTTGAAATCCATTTTTTGCCCATTTGTATGTTGGACAACAAATAGGACCAGGATTAAAATAAGGTATAAATGGTACTTTGAGTGATGCAATGGAAATCGAAGTAAAATGCAAAATTAAGTGTTAATTCATACAAACACTAATCAAATGAAACAAAGTTGCATAAAATTGAATTTTTATTTTTACCGACTAGATTCCCGACATAATTCATCCGAAAAAAGAAAATTATTTAAATTTTATCATTAACTATATGAAAAGTATTATATTCTGTTTTAATGTGTCTAAACAGTATTATGTACTAATGTTGTGTTGGCGAATATTGTTTGTTTTTGTAAATGGAATATTTAAATTGGAAAATTAACAAACATAAACCCCTATATATTATGAGAAAAAACTGGTACAAATTTAATGGTAAGAATGCGCTGATTGCAGCATTTTTCTTTGGTTTAGTTGCTACATCTTGTCAGGAGACAACAGAGGAGCCAAATTTTGATAACGATTTGGAATTGGCATCTCTAGAAGATAGAGGGAAAATTATTCCTGGTAGCTATATTGTAGTTCTGAATCCAAGCAGCATCAATTTCAGAAAAGATGGTTCGTATGCTGATGTCAATGCTCTTGCGAAGAAAAATGCGGAAAGTATTTTATCGAAACATAGAATCTCTATCAATAAGTTGGAAATGTCATATGGCTCCGCGATTGATGGTTTTTCTGTAAAATTGACTGACTCAGAATTGTCCTCATTGTCAAAAGATCCTCAAGTTGCATATATCGAACCAGACCAAATTGTAACAATTGGTCAGGGTAGGCCTGGCGGCGGCGGTGGAAATACTTCACCTTCCCAAACAATTCCATATGGTATCACCAGAGTTGGTGGTGGTCAAACTTACACTGGCTCGAAAAAAGCCTGGGTTATCGATACCGGTATTCAGTTGAATCACCCAGACCTGAATGTTGATCAGACAATTGGTTTTTCGGCATTCACAAAGGGGAAAGATACAGGTTTTGATGATGGAAATGGTCATGGTACGCACGTGGCTGGTACAATTGCAGCAATCGACAACAGTATTGGAGTAGTAGGAGTAGCTGCTGGTGCAATTGTGGTTCCGATCAAGGTTTTGGATTCCAGAGGTTCAGGTTCCAACGCTGGTGTAATTGCCGGAGTTGACTTCGTTGCAGCAAATGCAAGTGTTGGGGATGTTGCAAACATGAGTTTGGGTGGCGGAGTGTCTACAGCACTGGATAATGCAGTGATTTCGGCTTCTAACCGGGGCATTAAGTTTGTAATTGCAGCAGGAAATTCAGGTGCGAATGCAAACAATTATTCTCCAGCAAGGGCAAACGGTGCGAATATTTACACTATATCAGCTATGAATAGTTCAGATACTTGGGCTTCATTCTCCAACTTTGGGAATCCGCCAATTGACTATTGTGCTCCAGGGGTTGGAATCAACTCTACCTGGATCAGCAGTGGTTATAGATCCATAAGTGGCACTTCTATGGCGGCTCCGCATGCCGCTGGAGTTTTGATGTGGGGCAATCCAAGTACTGATGGTTTTGTAATTGGTGATCCTGATGGAAATCCGGACCCGATTATCGTAAGGTAATTGCCTGAAAAAATCAATATTTATCCAAAAGTCTGATCAGAAATGATCAGACTTTTATTTTGCTATTTTTTTGAGTTGGTAAAGAATATCCTCCAATCCATTCAATCTAATTTCATAAAGTGTATGTAGCCACATTCCCAATTTTCCTTCCGGAAAACCCTTTCCATGCATCCACACCAAATAATGTTCAGGGATGTCACAGAGCAATCTTCCTTTGTATTTTCCAAAAGGCATCTTTTTGGTCACCAAATCCATCAAAATTTCTTTATCCATAAAGTAAAATTAGTAGAACTTTTTCAAAAGGCTATTTGTATTTGCCCATTTCAAGAATTAAATGGGGAATAATTATCCACAAAGGTGGAAGTAAGTAGTATTCAAGCAACTAAAAAGAAAAGTAAATATCCATTATCACCTTAGTTTTTATATTATATTCGAAGAAATAAATATACACCATTATGAAATCTTTACTTTACGTTTTGGGATTGCTGGTTTTGATCAATTTCAATAGTTTTTCGCAAGATATTGCAGGTAGCTGGAAAGGGGAGTTGAGAGTAATGGGGCAGACAATTCCATTGGTGACACACTTTGAAGAAGTGGATGGTGAATGGACTGGAAAAATGGACAGCCCAAATCAGGGAGCGATGGGTATTCCAATGAAAAAAGTCCTTGCCAACCAACTTATGGTCAGCTTTGAAATGAGTATGGGAAATGCTTCTTATGAAGGAGTGTTGGAAGGGGGTGTTATTAAAGGCAGTTTTTCCCAAGGAGGAATGAAATTCCCCTTGGATTTCATAAGGGTAAGTAAAGAAGAATTGAAAGAATCAGGACTAAAAAGACCGCAAACACCGGTCGGACCATTTGATTATGATATACTGGAAGTTGATTTTGAGAATTCATCTGATGACATTGAGCTGAGGGGTACTTTGACAAAGCCAAAAGGGGAAGGGAAATTTCCAGCAGTTGTCTTGGTGACAGGTTCTGGACCCCATAATAGAGATCATGAAATATTGGGACACAAACCATTTTGGGTAATGGCAGATTACTTGACCAAAAACGGTGTGATTGTATTGAGATACGATGAAAGGGGAGTAGGGGAATCTACTGGGGATTATTCTGCTGCAAATATAGAAGATTTGAAAAATGATGTAGTTTCAGGAATTGGATTTTTGAAAAACCATCCTGCTGTTGATCTGGGGAAAATCGGAGTTATCGGACACAGTGAAGGCGGTTTGATTTCTTGGATCCTTGGTTCGGAAGGTCATGATTTAGCCTTTTTGATTTCTTTGGCTGGTCCTGTAGTTCCCATTAAGGATTTGATGACTAAGCAAACAGAAGAATTAGTAAGAGTCGCAGGAGCATCTAAGGTAATGGTAAAAGCCGAAACCAATAAAAACAGAAAAATTTATCAAGCTGTCATCGACAGCAATTCAGATGAAGAATGGAAAGCCGCTTTAAAGCCAATTTTTGAAGCTTCACTGAAAGAAATGAATGTTCCGGAAGGTCAATGGTCCAATGCAATCAACAATGCCCAAAAAACCTACGAAAGCCAGTTGACTCCATCTTTAATTTATTTCCTGAAAATGAATCCTGAAAACTATATTAAAGAAATTGATATCCCAGTATTTGCTGGATTTGGTACTAAGGATTTACAGGTTGTAGCAAGCCAAAATGGAAATAGATTGATAGAATTGTTTGAGAACAAGCCTGGTTTGCTTTCGCTAAAAGTATATGATGATCTGAACCATCTATTCCAAACAGCAAAGACTGGCTCTACAAACGAATATGGCTCTATTGAAGAAAGTTTCAATGAAAAAGTACTCGCCGATATTCTCAAATTCATTAAAGAGCAGTAGTAGGGTTTTACCACCAAGATCGAGAAGTAATACAAAGGGGGAATATGTGATTGGTTCCAATCCAAGAAAACAACCCTTTGTGTACCCTCGCATCCCCTGCGGTAAAAAAACAACTGCCGCCAAGGTTCGCAAGGAGGTGCAAAGAGAAAATATGGAATTGGTTCTAGTCCAAGAAAAGAATCCTTTGTGTACCCTTGCGTCCTCTTCGGTAAAAAAACAACTGCCGCCAAGGTTCGCAAGGGGGCGCAAAGGGAAAATATTTGATTGGTTCCAGTCCAAAAAATAATTCTTTGCGTACCCTTGCGTCCTCTGCGGTAAAAAAAAAGAACTCCCTCTAAGGTTCGCAAGGAGGAGCAAAGGGGGAATATGTGATTGGTTCCATTCCAAGAAAACAATTCTTTGCGTACCCTTGCGTCCTCTGCGGTAAAAAAAACTTTGTGCTTAGTACCCCACCGCTGTGTCGTCACCTCTTGGATCGGCGCCTCCTTCCAGTTTTCCGTTTTTCAATACCAAAATAGCATCTACTTTTCCAATAATTGGTGATGGAGATTCATTGATCAGGTATCCTTTCGATTTTAAAGCCTCCAAGGTTTCTGCTGTGAAAACATCCTTTTCAAACCTAATTTCATCCGGCAACCACTGGTGATGGAATCTTGCTGCATTGACAGCCTCTTGCATGCTCATGTCAAATTCGAGGACATTCAGTATAGTTTGGACTACTGAGGTCATGATCGTCGATCCTCCGGGAGTTCCTACTATCATCAATATTTCTCCTTCTTTTTCTACCAAAGTCGGAGACATACAGCTGAGCATTCTCTTTCCTGGTTCTATCTGGTTTGCTTCTGCACCGATTAGCCCAAACATATTTGGTACGCCGGCTTTTGCGGAGAAATCATCCATCTCATTGTTCAAGAAGAAACCCAAATCATCACAGAAAAGCTTGGATCCAAATGCACCATTCAGTGTGGTGGTAATCGCAAGCGAATTTCCAAATTGATCCATGATAGAATAATGTGTGGTCTCCTCACTTTCTTGAAATTGGATGTTCCCTTGGGAAACATCTGAAGAAAGCGTTGCTTTGTCTTTTGTGAAAGTTGACATACGATCTCTTAGGTAGGATTTATCCATCATCTGGGCCAACGGAACTTCCACAAAATCCGGATCCCCCAGATAGTAACTTCTATCTGCATAAGCCCTGCGTTCTGCCTCTACCAACACTTGGATATATTCCGGGGAATTGTGACTCATTGACTTTAAGTCAAAGCCTTCAATCATCCCGAAAATCTGGGCAATGGTAACTCCTCCGCTACTTGGCGGTGCCATGGATATGATCCGATGTCCTCTGTATTCGAATACGATTGGTTCTCTCCATTGCGCTTCGTAAGAGGCAAGATCTTCCAAAGTCATGATACCACCTTTTTCCTGAAGGAAGTTGACCAACCTTTGGGCTGTTTCCCCTTTGTAAAATTCATCCCTTCCATTTTTGGCAATTCTTCTCAAGGTTTCAGCCAAAGCAGGATATTTGATGGTGTCATTGGCATTGAATTCTTGAGCGAAAAGGGAGTTCTCCCCACTGACTTCTGCTATGATGCTTCTGCTGTACCGAAGTCCAGAGGCTTGCTTTTCGGTCACTATGGCTCCTTTTTCTGCAAAAGCTATCACAGGCTCCAAGATTTCTTCCAGAGGCAAGGAACCAAATTTCCTATGCACTTCCAAAACTCCGGCAACAGTACCGGGAACACCCACAGCAAGTGCTCCCGTTGTACTAAGACCTGGAATAACTTCACCTTTTTCATCCAAATACATATCTCTGGTAGCTGCCAAAGGAGCTTTTTCCCTGTAGTCTATCGAGCCAATACTTCCATCATTCTGTCGATAAACCATAAAGCCACCACCTCCCAAATTCCCTGCAAACGGAAATGCGATGGCTAGAGAAAGCTCCGTCGCAACCATTGCATCGAATGCATTTCCACCTTTTTGAAGTATGGAAATTCCTATTTCAGAAGCTTCTTTCCTTGCGGAAACTATCATTGCTTTCTCCGCAATCAGGCCAGTTTGAACTTCTTTGGTCGGTACATTTTTACAGGCTGATAAACAAAAAAAAGTAATCAGCGCTAACCCGAAAAATGATTTGGTTTTCATATTATTTCAGTAATGTGTTGTTGAATAATTTCAAAATACGCTTGTACTCATCTGTCCAGCTGCTAGGCTCTACAAAACCATGGTCTTCTACTGGATACACTGCCATTTCCCAATTGTCTTTTTCCAACTCGATCAATCTCTGTGCAAGCCTTACTACATCCTGAAAATGTACATTGGTATCGATCATGCCATGTGCGATCAATAAGTTGCCTTTCAATCCCTCTGCGAAATAAATAGGAGAGGAGCGTTTGTATGCAATGGGATCATTGAATGGTTCGTTCAAGATGTTGGAAGTATAGCCGTGGTTGTAATGAGCCCAATCTGTAACTGAGCGCAAAGCAGCGCCAGATTTGAAACTTTCTGGAGCGTTGAAAAGTGCCATCAAGGTAATGAAACCACCATAGCTTCCGCCATAGATGCCGACTCTTTCAGGATCTACGCCATGATTGTCTGCCAAATATTTTGCACCATCAACTTGGTCCGAAAGGTCTTTACCTCCCATGTGTCTGTATATTCCCGTTCTCCAGTCTCTTCCATAGCCGGCGGATCCTCTATAGTCAATATCCAACACTGTATATCCCAAATCTGTCAAAAGGTTATGGAACATATATTCCCTAAAATAGCTTGACCACCATTTGTGGACATTCTGCAGGTAGCCCGCACCATGGACAAATATTACAGCCGCTCCGTTGCTTTTTTCTGCGCTTGGTTTATACAACCTTGCTGGTACTGAAGCTCCATCTTGCGCCGTGAAGTTCACCAACTCCGGCTCTCTCCAATTATAGGATTTAAATTCTTCTGATTGGCCTGAAGTTAGCTGTTTTGCATCCTCTTTCGCATTATTTGGTTTTAGATACAATTCCCATGGCTTGTTACTGTATGAATACAGGATTGCAATGTGTTTTTCATCGGGGGAAAGACTGACATCATTATTCCCTGTCATGCTGGTCAATTTCTCCATTTTTCCACCCATGAGCGGCATCTTGTAGAAATGTCTTTCTCCAGGATGGATTTCTGATGTGGTCAAATACCAAGATTTCTGATCCTTGGAAATAAATGGGCTGAACACCTCATACCGACCACTCGTAAGCGCTTTTTTCTTTCCTGTAGTGATATCCAAGATATACAAATGCGAATAGCCACTTTCTTCTGATTGGAAATAGATGTGCCTGTTGTCCGGCAACCAGCCCAAAGTACCTCCCCCAAATGCATATCCAATACCAGGACCGGCAATCCAGGCTTCGTCCCTTTGCCTATCGAGTACTTTCAATTCAGCTGTTTTTAAATCCAACTGTGCGATCCATCTATCTTTATTGTCAGCAGACCTGATGTTTACAATAGCATATTTTCCATCATTGGAAAAAATAGGGGATGAAACAGTCACTGCTCTGTCCTTTTCTTCCCAAGTTTTGTCAGGATAATCTTTGGTGTAATCGGGCAAATCTTGAATACCAGTCAATTGGTTGACTTCAATGATAGTCACCTTTTCATTTTCGATGTCATAAAGTGCCAACTCAACTTTCATCGGTTCATCGCCCACTTTTGATCTGGTATTGATGTCTGTCGTGTAGCCCGAAGCGTGGGTATAATCTGGGACTACGGTTCGTTTCCCATCAGCTCTGGTGATTAGGTTGAATGTGGCATATCTTTCATCAGGACTCAATTGGAGGGATGTAGCTGATTTGTCTCCCAAATAGTAAGCAAATGCCTCTTTTTCGGCAGTAGCTTCTCTGTATGCTTTTGACAATTCTTTCTTATCTTCCCTTTCCTTGATCACTTGAAGCAGTTCAAGGTTATCTTCTTTTAGCCAATCGTCCCTATCATTGCTTTTTGGACCTTCTTTTTCTGATGGTTTGCTTCCTGATTTGATATTGGTTATCCTGTTGATTTTACCAGTCTGCACATCCATGACATATAGATTGTCATTGGACTCAAAAGAAATTCGATTTTCATTGGCAAGAAATTTTGGAGTGCCAATTCTATCTCCCAAATGCAAAAGTGTTGTTTTTTTACCTGTAGCTACTTCGTAGAGGATTATTTCACCATCTTTTACAAACACTTTTTTTGTTTGGTCTTTATTGCTGTTTGCAAAACTTGGGATAAATTGGCGTTGTTCTGCCAATGTTACTTTTTCTATTTTATCAGACTTGTTGACTGCTATTTTGTACAAAGAATCAGAAGGGTTGCCTTCCGGATTGTAATTGAAAAGAATGGATTTCCCCTGATCATCCCACCTTACATTTGATGGGAAATTCCCCATCCACTGGGGGTCTTTCATAATCTTTTCTACAGTCAATTCTTCTTGCGAAAAGCCAAAAAGAGCAAAATTGAATAAAACGAATACAATTAGTGACAGTTTCCTCATATGTTCAGTATTTTTTCTTAAAAATAATGATTCAGAAGAAGAAAAAATGAAAAAATTTATGGATGGTTGAATTACTAAAGGAACCTAAAGCCCTTCAAGGAAAGTATGCAGTTCCTTTTCTATAATTTCAATATCCAATTTTAGCTTTTCGAAAGTAGGATAGGAGTTTTCCAAATCCTTCTCTATTGATTCAAGCAGTTTCCGGGTGTCTATGGCTCCAATATAGCTCATGCTCGGTTTGGCTTTATGGCATTTCTTTTTTATCGAATCAAAATCCCTTTCAGCATAATATTGGTCCAAACCTTTTAAATCATGTAAATTGGTATCTAATATTATCTGGATCATTTCCCTCAACATTTCTTTGTCATCATCACCGAAATACTGAAATATTGATTGGGGATTTACTAACTGGTACATAATAGAAACGTGAATTTAAACACCCAAAACAGTTTGAATGTCAGATTGGTTTTAGGATGGTGAGACAATATTTGCTTTTACCAAAGCAATAAAACGAAAGTTAGCCATTTTTTCACAAATTGATAAATTTTATTTTTCACCAAATCCCATGATACCTTAAACCTTTTTACAATGGATTTTTAATCCATCCTGAATGTATTATTTTTGCACAATCGAAAACTGAATAATTCAAATAGCTGTTAGGATACTGTAAAATATGAACAAGAATAAGCTCATCTTTCTGATAATGGCAGTGTTGTTTTTATTGGCAATGTGTTGGATTGGATATGACATTTCGACCAGGACCACTTTTCCAGGCTCCAAAGGAAACTTAAAGGAAAGAATGGCGCCAAGTGATAGCTTGGAGACGAATGAATAAAAGGGTTTTGCTAGCTTTGCTGCTGGAGTCAAAATCATACGCATCCGTATCAGCTGTGTGTAAAAGCTAATCTAAATACTAAATCAATTGCACCAAATAAAAGTAGATCACCTGATTCAAATTTTACGGGATTCTGATTTTCAGATCGAAGAAGAATTTTATATAAATGTCAATAATGAGTATTTAAAAGGAAAAGGAGAGACTTTGCTTGCAGAGGTTTTTGAAATCCTTGGTGGCAATGTCCATCAATTTCCATTGCTCGAAAGGCTTAAATTTGACTTCAAGATCAACAGGTTTTTGTTTATTTATGATGATCCTGTCCACTTTAATAGGTATAGACTATCTACTTTAAAATCAGAACTTTATGATACTTTTTCTTTTGCTTGGTCGGATAGCTATAAGCGGCTTTGCAGGACTTTTGAAAAAGATTGTCTGAAGTCGGGATTGCAAGAGCGGGTATGGTTTGGGCCTCCTATTGCCAGCAAGGTTTTCGGTAAATCCGAAGAACCGGGGGATCTGTCGGGAAATGGTTCTTCAGGTTGGAAACTCAATGCATACAATGATGCACAATATGATTTGTTGACCAGGTTACATGGTTATAAATTGATCCGGATACCTGTTTACGAAAACATCATGACTGGGGGAAGCTTGAAAAAAATCGATGATTTATTGTTGAATCCAAAGGAAGAAACCTATCAAGCCATCAAAAACTGGTTGTTCAGGAAACTGGTTTGACAGAAGTTGGGAAAGTTATCAGTTGAATAGTCAAATAGTTGATTGGTTTGGGTCCGAACTGACTTATGGTCTGAAAATCAAATCATAGATCCAACCAAAAATCATTCAACCATTAACTGATCGACTGATAACCAATCACCGATAACTTTTTTTAACCTAAGCAGGCTTGTTGATTTATTTTCATCCCAATATGTTAGGAAAACAGTCCGTGGATTTCCCTATCCACCATACCTACTATGGATGAAAAATCCTCTTGGTTAGCGACAAAATCCATATTGTTGACATCTACAATCAAGAGTTTCCCCTTGTCATAACCAGCTATCCAATCCTCATAGTGGGTGTTTAGGTTTTTGAGATAATCAATACGGATCGCATTTTCATAATCCCTTCCTCTTTTTTCGATCTGACCTACGAGCTTGGGAATATCCGCCTTCAGATAGATCAGCAAGTCAGGTGCTTTCACAAAATTGATCATCGAGTGGAACAGATTGAGATAATTATCATAATCCCTCTGGCTGATAAGGTCTGATTTGTAGAGGTTTGCAGCAAAAATGTAGGCATCTTCATAGATTGTCCGGTCCTGGATGATGGATGTTTCACTTTGTTGGATAGCATTGATCTGGTTGAATCGGCTATTCAGAAAATAAACCTGCAAATGGAATGACCAACGTTTCATATCTTCATAAAAATCTGATAGATACGGATTGTTTTCAACTGCTTCAAATTCAGCTTTCCAGCCATAATGTTTGGAGAGTCTTTCTGTGAGGGTAGTTTTTCCGCTACCGATATTGCCTGATACTGCTATGTGCATGTTCTTTGTTGAAAAGTGAAAGAGGTTGTTTGATAAACCCCTTTCAAAAGTTTGAATGCTATAAAGTGATTATTTTTTAAATTGGGAAGATACCACCACATCTTTGCTTCCCGCAGTGTATTTGTAAAACCCTTCACCCGTCTTAGCACCTTTGAAGCCAGCTTCTACCATATTTACAAGTAGGGGGCATGGCGCATATTTTGGATTTCCAAAGCCTTCGTGAAGCACTCTCAAAATGGAAAGACAGACATCCAGTCCTATAAAGTCGGCCAATTGCAAGGGACCCATTGGATGTGCCATGCCTAACTTCATTACAGTGTCTATTTCTTCTACACCTGCCACACGCTCATAGAGTGTATAGATCGCTTCATTGATCATTGGCATCAATATCCTGTTTGCCACAAATCCCGGATAATCATTTACTTCAACAGGTACTTTATCCAACTTCCTTGACAAATCCATGATCTTGTCAGTAACTTCATCCGAAGTAGCATATCCTCTGATGACTTCGATCAATTTCATGACAGGTACTGGATTCATAAAATGCATCCCAATAACCTTGTCAGGCCTTGAGGTCACAGCTCCGATTTTGGTGATGGATATAGAAGATGTATTGGAAGCCAAGAGAGTGTGTTCAGGACATAGCTTGTCCAACTCCCTGAATATGTCCAATTTGATAGTCACGTTTTCAGTAGCCGCTTCCACAACCAAATCTGCATTTTTCACACCATCTTCCATCTTTGTGAAAGTCTTGATATTGGAAAGGGCTTTCGATTTTTCAGATTCGGTGAGCAAGCCTTTGGAAACTTGTCTGTCCAAGTTTTTACCAATGGTTGCCAATGCTTTTTCCAAAGCATTTTGGTTGATATCGATCATGGAGACTTGGTATCCGAACTGTGCGAAAACATGCGCTATGCCATTTCCCATTGTTCCTGAGCCGATTACTGCGATATTTTTCATGTATAATATGGGTTTATATGTTCTTTTTCGATTCTCAAATCTAAATTGATTCACCTCGTTTTCCAATTTCTACTTCAAGTAATTTAATTACCTTTGGGGCATGAAAGAATTGGGGAAAATCAATAGTCTGTTGATCAACAGGTTTACAGCAAATGGAGCTTATTTGGCACTTCATGATGGTGAGGAAGTTTTACTGCCAAAAAGTTACCTAAAAGAAGAATTCAAAGAAGGACAAGAGGTTGAGGTTTTTGTATATACAGATAGTGAAGATAGGCCTGTGGCGGTGACCAATCGACCAGTCGCTTTGTTGGATGAATTTGCCGTGATGGAGGCAAAAGAAATCACCCGTTTTGGGGCATTTATGGACTGGGGATTGCCCAAGGATCTATTTGTACCGAAGTCGGAAATGCATGTGGACATGGAAGAGGGGGAGAAGTATTTGGTAAGGGTCTGTATGGATTTCAAAACCGACAGGTTGATAGGAGTGAGCAAATATGAAGATTTTCTGGAAGTTGAAACGCGGGGATTTGAAGAAGGCCAAGAGGTGGAAGCATTGATTTTTGCCGAAACTGATTTGGGATTTAAGGCTTTGATAGAGAATGCTTTTGAAGGTTTGATCTATAAGAATGAAGTTTTTGTACCCATAGGATTGGGTGATGTTGTCCGTGCATTTGTCAAAAAGAGGAGGGAAGATGGCAAGCTTGATCTGAGACTGGAACCAGTCGGTAGGGAAAAATACGAAGAAGGGGCTGAAAAAATCCTTTCTGTTTTAAAAGTAAAGAAATTTTTGCCCCTTCATGATAAATCATCCCCAGAGTCTATCAAAGAGTTGTTGGGAATGAGTAAAAAGCACTTTAAGCAGTCAATAGGTCAATTGTATAAAGCCAAACTTATCAAGATTCTTGATAATGGAATTGAAATCGTCTAGCTCAGTTTGAGGATTTGATTGGGAGAAGTACAAAGCACTGCTTTGTTTTTCATGATGGCTATTGGCGCTTTGATCAAATGCGGATAGCGGATCAATATCTGCAGCCAACTTTCATCATCCCAATTCTTTCCTGCAATGTGAGTTTGGTAATCTGGATGTGCCCTATTGAGCAGATCCTTCGGTCTCAATGCCAGTTTGTCAAGAATATTCCTCCATCCCGTGCTGGTAATCTTTTCTTTGTCCATGTTGATCTCATTGACGTGATTTGCCACTGCACGCGCAAATGCCCTCACTTGTTTGTCAACATTATGGGATGGGTTGTAGTAAAAGAACAGTTCGTTTGGGTGCATTTTCATTATATTTAAAGTCTAATAAGGTATAATTTAGAGCAATAATTTGACAATTCAAAATTATATAGCTATTAAATATTCGAGATCGATATTTTTATTAAGTAAATATTCGAAATGGATTTAGAAAATTTTACAAAGAAGAGTAAGGCGGAATATAGCAATAACAAAAAGACAAAGGACCGCTTGAAAAACATCAAATCTAAAAATCTTGACCAGATGTTTGAGAAGTCCCATGATCTGAAATTTGAAAAAATCGATTGTCTTTCATGTGCCAACTGCTGCAAAACAACCAGCCCTATTTTTATCCAGACTGATATCGATCGTCTGGCAAAGCTTTTTAGGATGAAATCTTCAGAGTTTATCGATACTTATTTGTTTAGGGATGATGATGGGGATTATGTTTTGAAAAGTTCCCCCTGTCCTTTTCTAAATGCAGACAATACTTGTTTTGTATATCAAGAAAGGCCAAAGGCATGTAGGGAATATCCCCATACCAATCGGAAAAATATGCACGGAATTTTGAATTTAACCCTTCAAAATACACTGGTATGCCCGGCAGTTTTCGAAATATTTCAAGACTTTGGCAAAGATTTTAGGAAGTAAAGCTAAGTCTTTGCTATTTTAGGCCTCTAAACCTATTGAAGAATAACTATGAATAATACAGATGAGCATTTTTTAGGTGTGGACGTAGGAGGTACACATTTGAAAATCGGCCTAGTCAACAAGAAAGGTGAAATAGTCTCTTTTGACAAAGAGGATACCACACCTTATAGAGATGATCCAAGGGGGTTCAATCCATGCTTTATAGAAGGTGTCGGGAAATATCTCAAAAAGTATCCTGAAGTCAAGAAAGTAGGGATCGGGCTACCGGGCCTAATTTCCAAAGATAGGACTACCACGCTGGAAATCCCTGCAATCCCCGCATTGAATGGTTTCAATTTGAAGCAGGGACTTTTGGATAAATATCCCGATGTCAAATTTTACTTGGAAAATGATGCCGCAGCTGCTGCATTGGGCGAGTATAGATATGGGACTTCCAATCCATCGGACAATTTCCTGTTTATCACTATGGGGACAGGTATTGGCAGTGCTGTGATCATGGATGGAGAAGTCTTCAAGGGCTCTAGGGGAAATGCCATGGAAATGGGGCACATGCTATCCAGGGGAAATGAAGGGTTGGAACGAATCATTGGCAGGGATGGGATATTGCGCATCATGGACAGAATGATCCGTGCATATCCAGATTTGGCCGGGGAACTGGTAGGACAGGAATTGGGTACACACCTACTCGTAGATACTGCCAAAAAAGGCAATCAGGTTTCTTTGATGGTTTTTGAAGAAGTCGCAAGGGTTTTGGGCGAAGCAATCGTTTCGACAATCCGGATTTTGGATGTGACCGAAGTTTATTTTGGTGGTGGGATTTCAGCAGGCTTGGAATTTATGATGCCAGCTTTGGACAAAACAGTCAGACAGTTTTTGACCAAATACTATGTTGATGACTTGAAATTGACAAAAGCTACATTAGAAAACAATGCAGGCACCTTGGGTGCTGCGGCGTTGTGTTTTATGGAAGAGTAAAAATTGACTAAAATCTGAACAGGATTTATTTACCCTATATTTAAAAGATTTATTTCAACGAAATAAAAAAGCCTTTGAAAATGATTTTCAAAGGCTTTAATTTTTTATGGCTCCAATCTACTGATTGTAACTTCACTGACTTTATTGATGGCATTGAGCCGAAACATTACTTTTAATGGCTGTTTTGATGCATCATGTGCATCACAATTATCACTTGGCTCCAAAAAGTAAAAGAAGAAACTCTGGCTTTTGTCAACAAGCATCACCCGATCGGGTCTTCCAAAAGTTTTGATCAATTCCTGGTTGTTGGCACCCAAAAAATCATTCTTGATCTTTTGGAATTCTTCAAGTTGCTGGATTCTCAATCCATTGCATCCATACCTGTCTTTCTTCCAATTTACCAGGTCTATATCGCCAACTTCCAATTTTCCCGAACATGAAATTACACTAAAAACAAAAGCAATAAGAAGAAAGGATTGTATGTTACGCATGTTGCTGATTATTGTGAATGGATTTTTGGAAGTTTTTGACTACAGTTTTATTTTTCCAAAGCCAAAAGTAAGAGGAGAATCCATACATAGAAAGCACAATGCCGATTATATTTTGAGGTAAGAAATCCAAGGCGATAAACCAAGCGGTCACAATAAACAAAGCTATCCTGACTATTTCCTGTATATGGTACCAGCGACTTTGTTCAAAAACACCTGAAAAACTTACCGTACTCCATATGATCAAAGTAGAAAGCCCAACTTTCATCATCCAATCAAAGTTTTCCAAATTGAATAAAAAATAAGCAGTCAAGCCCATCAAAATTGCGTATTGATAAAAAACATAGAAATTCAGTGCTTTGGGTACTGTTGTGTCAAATTTCCGGTAATTTTCGTCCACATCCTTCACAGCACGGTATCCTCCGAGGTATTCAGGCAGCCAACCTGGTTTGTTGAACAAATACCTGATTTTATCAAGCCAATTTGGGATTTGCTTCATTTCTTCTTTCATATTCGCATAGTGTGCCAAATTGACCCAGACAGGATTCCAACTATTTACAGGTACTGTAATGCCATAAGTTGGTTTTTCTTCTTCTTCCTGAAATGTACCAAACCATTTGTCGAAAATGATGAAGGTACCACCATGGTTCTTGTCAATGTATTTTGGGTTTCTGCCATGATGTACGCGGTGATGCGAGGGGGTATTCATGAACTTTTCCAGAAAACCCATTTTGCCAATCACTTCTGTATGGATCCAAAACTGATAGAGTAAGTTCAAACCCGAAACCAAAACCAAGAATACAGGATCAAAGCCAAGGAATGCCAACGGTAGATAGAAGAAGAATGTCCAAACCGTCTGCGTCGAACTTTGCCTCAGGGCTACCGAAAGATTGTATTCTTCACTGGAGTGGTGGACCACATGTCCTCCCCAAAAAAGGTTGATTTCATGTGATTTTCTATGTGCCCAATAATAGCAAAAATCATAGAGGAAGAATAGAAGGAAAAATGTCCAAATATTGTTTGGAACCTCAAAGAATGCAAAACGTTCATAAAGGAAGGAATATACTCCGATAGAAAGTACTTTGATAAAAACCCCCGAAACCTGGGAAACTACTCCGAGATTGATATTGGTAATGGCATCATTCATTCGGTAGCTCGGATTTTTTTGAAATCTCAACACAAGCAACTCAATTCCCATCAAAATAAAATATATTGGGATGGCAATTATAACGGGACTCAGATTCATCTTACTTTCAGGTTATTGGGTTAATTCTTCATGAAAACTACTTATAAAATCTCAATAAAGGAAAAAAACGATTCGATTTTGCTAAGCATAAATCTTTATATTAGCGCCTTAAAACTATCATCATTATGTATTACCGTTTTGGAAAAGTATTTCATTTTATATCAGTTCTGATATTTACCTTCTCATTCTTATATATCTATGCCTCATTATCGGAAATAGTAGCGTATCAATTGGATGAAAATGGTGGATTTCTGAAAAGTGTCCCAAAAGAAACATTCTTTTATTCTGGAATTATCTTGTTTATAATTTTGAATGTGATCATGATTGTTCCAGGGAAAATGATCGAAAACGGAAGTACAGTTAGCCTCAAAAGGATTTTTCCCAAGGGGGAATATTTGACTGATGTCATGATAGCTTGGATTTACAGCTTTGGGGGCATCATCAATATTTCACTGATGATCATGGCATTGTTTGTTCATAGCATCAACAACCAAAATGAAATAAGTTCAAATCAATTCAGCTTCTTTTTCTATCTGATACCAGTCTTGTTGGTGATCTGGATAGGAGGACTGTTCTGGATTTTGGTTCAGAAGTTCAAATCCGTACAATCCAACTCATTATTATAATATCCAATAATCTTAGTATAACTATATCAAATGGCAGAAAACGTTCAATATACCGAAGACAGTATAAAATCGCTTGATTGGAGAGAGCACATCAGGCTGAGACCGGGGATGTATATCGGAAAGCTTGGTGATGGTAGTGCACATGATGATGGGATCTATGTATTGGTCAAGGAGGTTCTCGACAACAGTATCGATGAACACATGATGGGATATGGCCGGACCATAGACATCAAGATCTCTGAGCATAAAGTGGAAGTGCGGGATTATGGAAGGGGAATTCCTTTGGGAAAAGTCATCGACTGTGTTTCCAAGATCAATACCGGTGGGAAATACGATTCAGGTGCCTTCCAAAAATCCGTGGGATTGAATGGAGTCGGTACAAAAGCCGTCAATGCACTCTCTGATTATTTCAAAGTACAATCCTACAGGGATGGAGAGACGAAAATTGCGGAGTTTGAAAAAGGGATTCTTAAAGAAGACAGGAAGATTGAGAAATCATCAGATAGGAATGGAACCAAAATCATCTTCACCCCTGATGCAGGGGTTTTCAAAAACTACCATTTTATTCCGGAGTATTTGGAAAACCAGATTTGGAATTATGCATTCTTGAATGCAGGTTTGAATATAAATTTCAATGGAAAAAAATATTTCTCCGAAAAAGGTCTTTTTGATTTATTGAGCAGAAAAGTAGACGAAGAAAGCGCCCGATATCCGATCATCCACTTAAAAGGGAATGATATTGAGGTAGCCATCACGCATAGCAACCAGTATGGGGAAGAATATTATTCTTTTGTCAATGGACAGTTTACGACACAAGGAGGGACTCACTTGGCTGCTTTTAGGGAAGCCATTGTAAAGACCGTGAGGGAATTTTACAAAAAAGATTATGATGCTTCCGATATCCGACAAAGTGTCGTAGCAGCCATTGCGGTGAGAGTACAGGAGCCTGTGTTTGAATCCCAGACCAAGACAAAATTGGGTTCCCAGACTATTGGTGGAGATGGCCCTACATTGAGGACATTTGTCAATGATTTCCTGAAAACGGAACTGGATAATTATCTACATAAGAATCCGGCGGTTGCAGATGCTTTGCTCAAGCGGATCTTACAATCTGAGAGAGAGCGAAAAGAAATCTCGGGTATCAAGAAGCTTGCAAATGAAAGGGCAAAGAAAGCAAACCTGCACAACAAAAAACTGAGGGATTGTAGGGTGCATTATGATGATGCAAAGGGTGATGAAGAAAAGAAAAACAACACCATGCTTTTTCTCACAGAAGGGGATTCAGCTTCTGGATCAATCACAAAGTCAAGGGATGTACAGACACAGGCAGTGTTTTCATTGCGAGGGAAGCCTTTGAATTGCTTTGGAATGACCAAAAAAGTGGTTTATGAAAATGAAGAATTCAACCTCCTTCAGCATGCCCTCAACATAGAAGATGGAATAGAGAATCTAAGATATAGAAAGATTGTCATCGCAACTGATGCCGATGTGGATGGCATGCATATTCGCTTGCTGATCATGACCTACTTTCTTCAATTTTTCCCTGATCTGGTGAAAAATGGGCATTTGTACATCTTGGATACACCGCTATTCAGGGTGAGGAATAAGAAGGAAACGATCTACTGCTATACCGATGAAGAGCGCCAGAGGGCAATCCACAAACTTGGAAAGACAGCTGAAATCACAAGATTCAAAGGTTTGGGAGAGATTTCACCGGGTGAATTCGGGACATTTATAGGGGAGGATATCCGATTGGAGCCGATCATCCTGAACAAGGAAACCAAAATAGCAGACCTATTGGGTTTCTACATGGGCAAAAATACTCCAGATAGACAGACATTTATCATTGACAATTTGAAGATTGAAAAGGATATTGTCCACAATGATCCTGAAAAAGACCAAAAGGAAAACGAGGAAGAGGCGGCATAAGGTAAAGCAGTAGACAAGTAATTCAAAATATTAAGTAATGAGTGATCAAATCAACGATAAACCGGAGGACAAAGAAGGCAGTCTACATGAATCGATCCCAGTGACAGGAATGTACAAAGATTGGTTTTTGGATTATGCTTCCTATGTAATCTTAGAAAGAGCGGTACCTGCAATTGAAGATGGACTGAAGCCTGTACAGCGCAGGATTCTCCATTCCATGAAAGAGATGGATGATGGCCGATTCAATAAGGTTGCCAACATCATTGGTCAATCAATGCAATATCACCCCCATGGTGACCAATCCATAGGGGATGCCATCGTCAATTTGGGCCAAAAGGAATTATTGATAGAGACCCAAGGAAACTGGGGCGATATCAGGACTGGTGATGGTGCAGCTGCTTCCCGATACATAGAAGCCAGGCTATCCAAATTTGCTTTGGAAGTAGTCTTCAATCCGCAGACGACAGAATGGCAATTGTCCTACGATGGCAGGAAAAAAGAACCAGTGACACTGCCTGTAAAATTCCCGCTTTTGCTGGCACAGGGAGTGGAAGGTATTGCTGTGGGACTTTCCACCAAAATCTTACCCCATAACTTTATTGAATTGATCAATGGGTCGATTCAGATACTACAAGGAGAGCGCCCATATCTCTTACCGGATTTCCCAACAGGTGGTTTGGCTGATTTTTCAGAATACAATGAAGGACAAAGAGGTGGTCGTGTAAAGGTTCGAGCAAGGATTGAAGAAGGTGAGAATAAAACGCTTTTAATCAAAGATATACCATTTGGTACTACAACAAATTCATTGATCGAATCCATTATCAAAGCCAATGATAAAGGGAAGATCAAAATCAAGAAAGTCGTAGATAATACTGCCAAAGATGTAGAGATACAAATCCAATTGGCACCTGGTCAGTCTCCGGATATGACCATTGATGCTTTGTATGCATTCACTGATTGTGAAGTCAGCATCTCGCCAAATGCCTGTGTGATTATCCAAGACAAGCCTGTATTTCTTTCTGTCAATGACATTCTCCAATACAATACCAAGCAGACCAAAGAACTCCTCAAAAGGGAGTTGGAGATCAGGAAAGCTGAGTTGATGGAGAAATTGCTTTTCTCTTCATTGGAGAAAATCTTTATCGAGAACAGAATATATAGGGATATTGAGGAATGTGAAACTTGGGATGCTGTGATCGCAACAATCGATAAAGGATTGGAGCCATTTAAGCCTGATTTTTACAGAGAAATCACGACCGAGGATATCATTAGGCTGACTGAGATCAAAATCAAGAGAATCTCCAAATTCGATGCATTCAAGGCTGATGAATTGATGCGTAAATTGGAAGAGGAGCTGAAGGAGGTAAACTACAACCTGAAGCACCTTACAGCTTATGCCATCAAATACTATGAAAACTTGTTGGTAAAATATGGGAAAGGAAGAGAGAGAAAGACTGAAATCAGGACTTTTGACCAGATCGAAGCAAATGTAGTCGCTGCCAACAATGCCAAACTGTATGTGAATAGAGTGGATGGATTTGTGGGGTATGGTTTGAAGAAGGACGAATTTGTCTGTGATTGTTCTGATTTGGATGATATCATCGTATTCAGAAAAGATGGCAAATGCATCGTCAGTAGGATTCAGGAAAAAGGATTTGTAGGAAAAGACATCCTCCATGTGGCTGTGTTCCGAAAAGGGGATGAGAGAATGACCTATAATCTGATCTATTTGGATGGTACTACCGGTAGGGCAATGGTCAAAAGATTCCAAGTATTGGCAGTCACCAGGGATAGAGAATATGAACTTACCAAAGGGACAAAAGGATCAAAGGTCCTATATTTCACAGCCAATCCAAATGGGGAAGCCGAGATTGTGACGGTCTACCTTACCCAAGGTGCAAAAGCCAGGGTCAAAGTATTTGATTTTGACTTTAGTTCAATTGAGATCAAGGGAAGAGGTGCAGGTGGAAATATCATGACAAGGTATCCAATCAGGAAGATCCAACTCAAAATGGAAGGGGTATCCACCTTAGGCGGTCTCAACATCTATTTCGATAGATCTGTAGGTAGGTTGAATACGGACCAAAGGGGAGTTTTGATCGGCAATTTCTTGGGTGAGGATAAAATCATCGTATTCTATAAAAATGGGGAATATGAATTGACAACCTTTGAACTGACTAATCGCTATGAAGCGCAAAATGTACTTCTGATCGAAAAATTCGATTCCCAAAAAGTGGTTTCCGCAATTTATTATGATGGAATTTCCAAGACTTACTTTGTCAAGAGGTTCTTGGTAGAAACATCCACCATCAATAAGAAATTCAGCTTTATTTCTGATCATAAGCAATCCTATCTGAAGATCGTTTCCACTGAAAAGCAGCCTCAAGTAAAAGCGAAAATCCAGAAAGGCAAAGAGCAGGAAGAGAATGAATATGATTTGGACATGTTGATCGATGTGAAAGGATGGAAGTCGGTAGGGAATAAATTCTCCTCACACCAAATCCTGGAAATGGAATTGATCCAACCAAAAAAAGAAGCTGAACCTCAGGTCGACAACCAGGAAAACACAGGTGAAGATGCCGATTCGGATGATACTGATGAATCATTGGAAGTCGGTTCCACCATTGATCTGAAGATCAATAAAGAGGATGAGGATCAATTGGGATTGTTTTAGCCATCAGTCCTTGAACTGAAATCGAATATGGATGCAATTGAAAAAGAATTTCTAACCTATCTGAGTGGTTATATCACACCACATAAATTGGCTTTGATGGAAGAAATTCTTTCCAAAAGAACCCGATATTTCACAGTTGTCTTGGAAGATATCTATAAGCCACATAATGCTTCAGCCGTTCTTAGGACGGCTGATTGCTTTGGTATCCAGGATGTATATATCATCGAGAAGAGCCAAGAGTACAAAGTCAATCCGTATGTGACCAGAGGGGCAGCCCAGTGGGTAGATATCCATAGATATAGTAATTATGGAGGAAATGCAGTGACTTGTTGTGTCTCAGACCTGAAGCGCAATGGCTTTAAAATCTACGCAACCAGTCCCAGGGCAGAAAGCATCTCGATACATGACCTGAAGGTAGATGAAAAAATCGCCTTGGTATTTGGGAATGAACACGAGGGTGTGAGTGAAGAGATGATTTCACAGGCTGATGGCTTGGTACATATCCCAATGGATGGTTTTACCGAGAGCTTCAATATTTCCGTAGCTGCTTCCATTTTTCTGTTTGATCTTCAGCGAAAAGCATCGGAACTGGATATCCCAGATTTTTATATTCATGAATCAGAAAAAGAAATTTTAAGGTCAAAATGGTATAGAGAGATCGTGAAATATTCAGAAATCCACGAGAAAGAGTTTTTCAAAAATTATAAGTAGTTTTTATCGGGGGAATCCCATTTCTCTACGAAGTTGGCAAGGCCAATGCCTCTGTGTGTAGCTTTATGATTTAGAGGTGTTCATTGATGATTTTCAAACTCAGTGATTTTTTTTAGGAGGGTTAGAGCCCTTAATTCTTCGTAGAAAAAGAAGTTCGATTTATGGGGGTTAAGGGGCGTAGTCCTGTTTCTAAATTCTTATAGGATTTTTTAACCAAAGAATTCAGGGCTACGCCCCTCGTGGGCTGGAGGGTAGGAATTTGCTACGAAGAAGACAGGGCTAACGCCCCTTCTTGGGAATGATGGTATTATTTCTTTTTGAAGTTGTTCAGGTCTGTGAAAAAAACTTCCGTTCTGATTCCTCTATTGGTATTTGTCTTTGATTTGATATAAGGGGCAGAGCCCTTAGTTCTTCGTAGAGAAAGATGTTCGATTTATGGGGTTTAAGGGGCGTAGCCCTGTTTTCTAAATTCTTATAGGATTTTTTAACCAAAGAATTCAGGGCTACGCCCGTTGATATGATTTTGCAACGAAGATGGTAGGGTCAAATCCCTTTTCATTTCTTCTTCATGATCGGTAAGGTGATACTGCTGGGATATTTGCTGGAATGGTGGATATTATTCGTGGCTATGATTCCCTCTGTTTCATCGTAGGTATTGCCACCGGTATTCATATTCCTGTCAAACCTCGGGAAGTTGGAAGAAGATACTTCTATCCTGATCCTGTGTCCTTTGTCAAAATAGTTGGACGTGGACATTGGTGTCATATTTACTTCGTAAACTTTGCCTTTCTCCATAAATACTTCCTTTTCATATCCTTCCCTGTATCGGACTCTCTGTATGGTTTCATCCAAGTTGTAAGCACTTCCATCAGGATATACATCGATCAGCTTGATCGTCAAATCCGTGTCTTTGACATCGGTGGAAAGGTATAGTTTGGATTCTATAAACCCGCTGATCTCGACACCTTCTTCGAGAACATCGGATGTATAGACTAGGATATCTTCCCTCAATTCCATTTCCTGTTGATCCCAAGAACCACCTTGGATGGCATTTCCGGTACAGCAGACATTGCCTCCGTAAGAATTTACGGGATTCATCGGGTCGTATCTGAATGTGTCAGGATTGTCTTTGCTTGGTTTCTTTTTGGAAAGCGTCCCATCTCCCAATCTTGAGTTTGCTTTCCCTTTGCTATCGAGATAGAAAGTCGTCATCTGGGCTTCTTTTGGAGGCCAGGTGTCTGAAGATTGCCACTTATTGGAGCCCATGGTGAAATACTGGACTTTCGGCATTTCTTCCTTGATACTGTTCTTTTCATCCTTCAACCAAAAGTCAAACCATGCATAGGTCAGTTCATTGTAATTCAATCTGGCATCTCCCACAGATCTTTCCCCAACGATGGTATTATCTGTAGCTCTGGTATAGGCACAATGTAGGGTAGGGGCAATCACCAAGTATTGGTTTTCTCTGATTTTCGGATCTTTTGCATTATCCCTGATATGGTTGTACATCGCCAAATTGGGGCTTGTTGCGACATCATACCAGGAAACAAACCAGAAACTTGGCTTTTCAAATTCCATATCATCATGAAAAAGACCACCTTCATACCATTTTGGGTCATTCGGTTTACGGGTGATCATTTCTTCGTAAATGCCTTTTGGGCCATTCACATTTTTGATTATATCCTGGATTGGCAAATGGCTCAATCCTTCTTTCCAATCTACCCTTGGGTATCTAGGCGCCATGTCATAGAATTTCTGCAATCTCAACAGATCTTCCTGTTCTATACCTTCAGGCAATCTCGGTGCCATAGGGTCATGTTGGGTGCTATAAAGCCAAGTGGTGAAAAGCATCTGACCAGCACCGCCACGATACCAGTTTCCTTGTTCATAATAGTCTCCGATTCTTCCTACCCCGGCACCATAGCCTTGGGGTATCAATGCAGCATGTGCCGGGTGATCCATAGCCGCTACGGCCATTTGCCATTCGGCAGTAGAAGAACAGCCGATCGTTCCAATTTTCCCATTGCTCCAGGGTTGTTCTGCCATCCAATCGAATGCATCATAACCATCTGTCAGTGGTGTGCCAAGGATATCCCATTCCCCTTCGGAAAAGAATCTTCCCCTTTCATTTTGGACTACAAATGCATATCCTTTCTGAACTGCTTCCAAGGCACTTTGTAGTGTTCTGGTAGTGAGTTCACCATCCCTATAGGAATTGAAGTTATAGGGGGTTCTAGAAAAAATTATGGGGACTGGATCGTCACCCTTTGGACGATAAATATCAGTGGCCAAACGTACCCCATCACGCATGGGCATCATGACTTTTTGGTCTATAATCGCAATTTCGTCAAGTTGCTGTAGAACCGATTTTTCTTGGGCAAATACAGAACCCCAAAGCAAAACCAATATAGGTAAGTAATATAATTTTTTCATAGGATTTATGAATTAGGTGGGATATATGAACTTGACAAACTTCAATAACAGCATTCTATTTCTGGATTTCAATTCTATACAATTTTATTTCTACCTTATCTTTTAACATTTCATAAATATTATAATCTCCATTAATGTTCTTTTCTACTAGTCTAAATTTTTTTGTGGTTAAATACTTAAATTCACCAATTTTTTTAATTTCTAAGATTCTTGATTCGATCATTTCTAAAACATGGGCAGGATCAAAAGTTTCGTAGGGAAAATTGATATTGTAATCTAATCTTGACATCGTATTTAAAGCATCAGAAAGATTTCCTTCTGACTGCTTCTTTATTCCATCTCGATAAATAACATCTCCATTATAAATTATCTCGAATTCATATGTTGTTTGGTTTTTTAAAAAAGACGCTTCTAAAATATCTTTTTCTGGTTTTGAAAAAGAACTTGTATGTTTTGGGAACAATTCGGAAGGATCAATTTCACTTCTTATAATTTCTTGTCCAAAAGCATTAGAAAATATACCAAAAAGTAATAGAGCAAATAAGGTTTTCATATGGAGTATGTTTTACGTACTATAATAATTCAAAAATAAATTTAAGGATTTTATTTAGTCCTACTTTGTCAAATTTAAAAAGATGCTAAACCTGACAGATTTATTGATCAAAAAATCATTAAAAATACATTCAGAGCTGAAAACCTGTCAGGTTGCGAGCCTCATGCATTAACTTGACAGAGAAGGGTTAGTTCTAAAATTATTATACCTTCGTAAAATTTAATTTCTTTTAAACTTTTCCCTAACTCCCTCAAAAATTGGCGTTCGGTTTTTACGACGCTTCTCACGTGCTTTTTTCCTTCTCTTCTTGTCTTGAACTTTACTCTTTACTAGGACTGTTCTCGCAGAAATCCCAACTTGCCCCCTATAAAACTCTTCCCTTCCTGACATGTTGAAATTAGGCTTGTAGTCAAGTGAAATAGTGGTGTTCAGCACAGTCATTTCTAAACCTGCTATCAAATCCACTCCATTGGTATTGTTGCCATAGGTGGTAATGATCTCCATTGTAGCTGGGTTTTTCACGCGGCTTTCTTCCCAGCCAAGGGAGTAGCCTAATCCAAAGTAATAATTGAACCTTTTGGAAATAATCGGTTTGTGTTTTTCCAACAAGAGATGCATCGTGGTATTTCTACTGAAATCCGACTGGATAATACCTTCTATTGTAGCGTGTTTCAAGATTCTTTGCTGGGCTGTGATCCCAACAGTCCTGCCAAAATCATTTGAGCCTAACCTCAAACCAGCAGCGGTTCCATAGCGCTGCCCAAAAGCATTGTTACCTAAAAAAACACCCATAAAAATAAGTGATAAAAAGATGTGTTTTGGATTCATTCTAAAATTAAAGAGGTTGTTACAAATTAATGTTTTTGAGCTTTAAATATAAGTTCTTGATTTGGCTCAATAACTATTCCATATTCTCTACCAGTCATCATTGAGATCATCCTGTGGCTCATCGGAAGGTGCTGTTTTTTCCAAAAATTCACTATAGTAAGGGGCTCCACTTTCAGAAATCCTGATTTCTGATTGGAGCAAGAATTTATTGGTAGCAGTCAATTCCTCAAAAGTTGGATTTTGGATATGCTTTGGGATCTTGAAGATCCTGGGGTCCTGCTTGTCAAATGGTGTTTTGATTTTACCTCCATAAAAATACGGGATAAGGGTATCAGAACAACTGATGCCTATTTTGTCAATCCTAAATTCTTCGAAATGTTCCTGCAAACGCTGATTGATCTCTTCAAAGAATTCCAATGTTTCCTGTAACCTGACCCTTGAACCTGCCCTTGACTTTCCTTTGGTTTTCAGGTGTTTGATTTGGCTTTTCCCCTGCTTTTTTCTTGTCATATATGCACGGAAAACTTTGTGTTGATGGCATTCAAAATTTTCAAAAATCCCTACCGATGCAATTCCCGATCGAATCATGACCAAGACATAATTTCTGAATTCTGCATGTATGGGAGTTTCTTTGATTTTATCATAATCCATATCCAATGGCAATCGGATTTTTACCAATACTGAATTGGCCAGCAAAAAATCAAGTTGGTGCTTTTTATCATTATATTCGCAAATAGCTCCTTTGGATTTCATAAAAGGGATAAAATTGAAAATCAATCTATTATCAAACCCAACTGTTCTCATCGTAAAATATATTAATAAAGACTTTAGAATGGTCTTATATTTGTGAAACACTAAAGTATAAAAGCATGGATAATAAAATACCATATCTCCTGGAAAAAATGTGCGATAAGTCCGAAAACGAGGCTTATGATTATGCAGACAAGTTAGCTGAGATAGGTACCGAAGAGGTGGTTGACCAGTTGATAGAAATCATCAAAGGAGATGATCTTGACAATGCTTACTTGGCAGCCAGGGCATTGGGGAAAATCGAAAACAATCAAAAAGCCCTTGATCCACTTTTGGAAGTGATTCATGACAGTGGCAATAAAAATAAAAACGGACAGTTTGTCCAAGCACTTGAAGGTTTTGACTTGAGCAATAAGTTTGTGGATTTATTCAGGGTTTACCTTTTTGGGAACTTCAAATCTTCAAATTTGGCTAAACACTATTTAGATTATGTAGAGTTTGACCTGACACCAAGAGTCCTCAAAAAAGCAGAAAAACATTGGAACCATTTTGAGAATAATGTATCAAAGGAGAGTGATGATTACCTGATGAAAAAAGATGAAGTAGAAACAATCTTCCAAGAAATAAAAAATCTGTTTTCTGAAGAATGAGAAACTTATCTTAAAAAAGGAAGTTAAAATAAGTATATGGAAACCAATCAGATGATATCACTTCACGAAGGTTTTTTTGAAGAGTATGGGTTTGTTTTAGATCCTGATACGCTTCATTATACCAAATTATTTGCTGAAGGTAAACAATTGATCTTTTTCCACCATGTACAAAATCCGGATGCAAATTACATAGAATATCAGTTAGGAATCAGGTTTGATGCTGTTGAAAAAATAATCAATGAATTTTTGCCATCTTTGGGAGACTTCAAAGAAAGAAGTGTAACCCATATAGCGACCTTGGACCAGATCAACCAGAAGATGTCCAAAAGATATTTTCTTGAAGATGATTTTGAGATAAATGAGATTTTTAAGAAAATGGAAGTTTTTTTTATTGAAGAAGGCTTTGAGTGGTTGGATTTTTATTCCATCCCTCAAAATCTTGAAAATTTATTCAATAAAAATCCCGATCAGGAATTGACTACCCAGAACTTTACCTACAGGTCTGCCAGAGCTATTACACTCTGTAAACTTTATAACGAATCTGAATATGAAAACACAAAAAAAGCATATTTGGGTAAACTGGAGGAAATGATGGTCACTCCATTTACCCTGGCTACTTTTTTGAACTTACTGGGATACCTAGAGGACTTGTAGGAAGTCAGTGTTTATACGTCTTCTTGCCAGGCTTCAAACAAACACCAGTGTTTTATGGATTCCTAAATGAAAGATCTACTGTCAAGCAATTATTCATATTCTATTTTTTCTTTACTCCTCTCACTGCACTTGCCTCCAAAGGGTTTTCAGGCCAGGAGTGTTTTGGATAACGTCTTTTGAGTTCCTTTTTTACCTCGAAATAGGTGTTGTTCCAAAAACTTCTCAAATCTTCAGTTACCTGTACAGGTTTGAAACCTGGAGACAACAGGTGTAGACGAAGATTTATTTGCTTGTCGTTGACTTTTGGGGTTTCCAACCAACCAAAAACTTCCTGTAACCTCACAGCCAAAACAGGGGCTTCCCCATGTGCTGAATATTCGATTTTGATGTGGCTTCCACTGGGGACTTCTATTTTTTGGGGAACTAGATCGTTGAATAGATTTTGTTGCTCAAAGCTGAGTGAATGGTATAAAATAGAAACCAAATCCAGTTTTTTGAAATCCTCAGGTTTACGGACTTCGGCTAAATAGGGTCCCAGTATACTTTTGTGGTTGGATATTATTGCTTCAGTAGACCAATCTGGCCATTTTTCTGTGGGTCTCCATTTTCTGATGCTCTGCATCCGGGCTTGGAGTTCCATTACTTTATCCGAAAAGTCCAGAAGTTTGTTGCCTTCCTGATGGAGTGCATGGGACAATGCTTCCATCAGATCATCCTCGGAGAGATCTTTGATAGGGGTGGAGCGAAGGACGATGCTGCCTATACTGAGATCCAAGCTAGCAATCAAACCTCCCTTTTTACTATCCCAAAGAACTTTCCTTTTTTCTTTGACAAACGGCGCAAGGTCTTTTGGATTGAGTGGAGATGCCAAAAACACTTTTCCCATACCATCTCTCGCATCTATATGGGAAATAGCCAACCAAGGATCGTGTGCCAAGTCATCTTTATGGCCAATCATGGCTATTTTTCCATTTGCCAACTGAAACTGTGCATTGTTCCCCGGTCTTGCATAGGCTATCCTTTCTGGATATGCCAAAGCGATCAAAGATCCAGTTTCGTATGAATCAACCATTGAATTGTCTACATCCGCTTTGAATAGCCTTCGGTAATTGGATGCTATTTTCTCGATTTTATTGAGTCCTTTGACCGACAATCCTTCTTTTCTTGCCCTTCTCAAAGCTTCTATTCTGAGGTTGATGTCCACTCCGGTATCGGGAGCCAAAGGATCCCTTTCCTCCAACAAACCAGCGATATCGGTTGCCAAGGATATTTTGTCTTCATTTTCTGCAATTACCAACATGTGTGCTATCCTTGGATGTGCAGGAATCGCATGGATTTTTTTGCCATGTGGAGTGATTTTGCCATTTTCGATGGCATTCAATTGGTTCAAAATATCAAATGCCTGTGCCAATGTACCGGATGGAGGAGGAGTGAGCCAAGTAAGTTCCCTGATGTCCTTGATTCCCCATTCCAACATATCCAATACCAAAAATGCCAAATCTGCCTCCAATATCTCCGGAGTTCTAAAATCAGCAAGATTGCCATGTGTAGCTTTAGACCATAACCTGTAGCAAGTCCCAGGTTGGAGCCTTCCGGCACGCCCAGCCCGTTGATCTGCTGAGTCTTTGGCAATCCGGATTGTCTCAAGCCTGCTCAATCCTGACTTTGGGTCAAATTTCGATGTCCTTCCATATCCGGAATCTATCACTATGGTGATTCCCTCAATCGTCAAACTTGTCTCGGCAATAGAAGTAGATAGCACCACCTTTCTTTTGCCGGATTTATTGGGCATGATGGCTTGATATTGGGCTGTTGGGGAGAGTTGTCCATAAAGTGGATGGATAGAGAAATCTTTGAGCTGTTTTCGCAGGATTGCTTCTGTTTTCTTTATTTCACCTTGGCCGGGCAAAAATACAAGAATGTCACCCGAATCTTTTTTACTCGCATCGATGACATTTTTCGCAACCATTTCTGGCATTAACCAGGGGTCAATATCTCCGCTGTAATGGATGTCAACAGGAAACATCTTTCCTTCACTGGATATAACAGGGGCATTGAGCAAAGTGGAAAGCTGTGGCATGTCCAAAGTGGCAGACATGACCATTATCCTCAGGTCTGGCCGTAATAATTGCTGGGCTTCCCTACAGAGTGCCATCGCCACATCGGCATGGATATTTCTTTCATGAAATTCATCAAAAATAACCAAGCCAACATCCTCCAACGCATTGTCAGAATGGAGCATTCTTGTTAGAATTCCCTCAGTCAATACTTCTAGTCGGGTATTTTCGGAGACTTGACTTTCGAATCTAATCCTATAGCCTATTTTTTGACCAACTTTCTCACCAATCAATTCCGACATTCTCTGGGCAATAGATTTGGTCGCCAACCTTCTTGGCTCCAGCATCAGTATCTTTTTCCCCTTCAAAAAGGGTTGATCCAATAGGGCAAGAGGTAAAAGTGTACTCTTTCCAGCTCCTGGAGGCGCATGGACGATGAGGGTATTGTTGGTAATCAATTCTTGTTGGACCTGCGGAATAATTTCCCGTACGGGTAGGTCTATTGTAAATGGATCAAAGCTCAAAATCTTCTAATTTTACGGCAAAGATAAAAAAATCCGCTTTCCGAGCTTGAAAAACAAGTCAGAAAGCGGAGTTAAATAATTCAGTTCTTAACTTTTATTCAATTCTTGCTGCAGCTCTGCCGTATTCCCAACGAACTTCAAATCCAGAATCTGTGATTTCATAGACCAATCTTTCTTCCAAAGTTGAGCTTTGGCCAGAAGGAACACTTACCCTTAAGGCATCTTCAGCTTGGTCATAGGAATAAGCTCCCCACTGCTTTGCTACCTTGTTGAATATAAACGTGGACTCCATTTCTCCTGGAATTATGAAAAAACTGTATTTTCCAGCAGCCAATTCTTTCCCCTGGACTTTTACATCTTTGCTAAACTCAATAGTCGTTGCATCATTTGCTCCTGCTCTCCATATTTGTCCAAGCGGAACCAGTTCACCCCAAATAGTTCTTCCTTTTACAGCAGGACTGCTGTAATTGATAGTGATCTTTGCACCATTGATTTCCCCTTCGGCAGTTTTTGCCGGACTTGGCTTTTCATCTTGGGCAGATGCAAAAAGGCTTACCGTAGTGAACAATAATGCCAACAAGCCGAATTTCTTAAAGATTGATTGTTTCATGTTTTTATTTGAGTTAATACGAGTTTTTTTAAACTATTGAAAGTTAGTTTGTTTTGGTGTTTATTGCAAGAGATTATTTTACAGCCAACATTATCGCTGAACTCAGTCAAAAATTCACCAACCCTAAACTTTCTCTTCCCAATCCATACTTGCAGTAGGAAATAACTTTTAACAATTTCGAAATTCAATCCCTTCGAGGGTTTGAATTTTATCACCATTGGACTGTGTCCCCACAGACCAATCCACCAAATTGGACAACCTTCGAAGATTTTTGGAAAAAGCGATTTCCTGATAAATGCAGGTACAATAGAGTGGATATAAAATAATATTCCATACCCACCCTCATATCAATTAGATCTTCACCCAAGCCTGTTTTCTATGGCTTTCGATGATTCGCTCGCAGATCAGCAACTCCCTAAGCCCATCTTCAAAAGTAGGGAATGATGGGGCAGAAGGTTGCTTTCCTTCCCTAACAGCAGCATAGACTTCCTTAAACATCTGCTTGGACGTGTCCGGGAAGCCCTCATTGTGTCCACCAGGAAAACTGATCAGCCTAGCTGCTTCCATCGAAAACAAGGCAGGATCTTTCATCAGTTGTTGATTTGCTGTTTCCCTTTTTCCAATCCACATTTCATTGGGTTTTTCTGAACACCATTCAAAATTGGACTTGCTTCCTGCAATTTCTATATTCAAACGGTTTTTTCTACCTGCATTCACTTGGGACACAGTGACAGAGCCCTTATTTCCGTTATCAAACCTCAGCATTACCGTAGCATGGTCTTCTGTATTGATAGGGACTTCTTCATAATCTGATGGGCTTAATATCTTGCCAGAATATGTTTCAATAGCCTTCAAAGGCTTCAATCTAGTCTTGTGGACAGTCGAAAAATCTGCCATCACTTCCGTGATTTTCAATCCTGTCACATATTCAGTCAAATCCAATAAATGGGAACCTATATCTGCGATAGCCCTGGAATCACCTGATTTGTCAGGTTCCAATCTCCAGTTGTAATCTGTTTGCAGAAACAACCAATCTTGGAGATAAGACCCCATGATGCTGTAAATATCACCCAACTCTCCACTTTCCCTCAAGGTCTTCATCTGTCTTACCATAGGATAATAGCGAAGGTTGAAATGAACGGCGTTTACAAGCCCTTTTTCTTTTGCCAAAGCAACCAATTCTTCAGCTTCCTCGATCTTGGTTGCCAAAGGTTTTTCACATACAACATGTTTGCCAGCTAGTAAAGCAGCTTTGGATTGTGAATAATGCAGGAAATTTGGGGTACAAATATGCACAACATCGATGTCTGGATTTTGAAGCATTTCCTCAAAGGTGTAGGCATTCGGAATACCAAGAATTGCTGCTTTTTCTCTTGCTAAATCGATATTGACTTCACAAAGTGCAACAACTTCAATATTTGGCAATCTTCTAAGGGCTTCCAAATGTGCCGGGCCAATGAATCCAGTACCGACAATAGCAGCATTTATTTTTTTCATAATAGGTTTGATTGTTATGTTGATTGATTCGAAATATTAAATATAAGCCAAGATCTTATTTTTACCCTTAATGATTCTGGTTTTTCTTTTGGATAGCGTGCAGATTCCGTAGATATTTTAAGTACAAAGTATGATGTATGAAGTACCAAGAGTTTAGTAGCAGGTTTTAGGTCTTTGTTGATTTGGTCAAAAATCAGTGACGATCAGCTATATCGGTGTCATCAGCGTTCCATCAACTCCAACTTGGATTTCATTTTGAAATAGCTCCCAGATTCCGCAGATTTTCGAGTACAAGGTATCATGTACAAAGTATGGTCAAGAATGACGTAGCAAATATTTAAACCTTCACTATCAAAAAATCAGTGACCATCAGCTCTATCAGTGTCATCAGCGTTCCATCAATTCCAATTGGATTTCATTTTGAAATAGCTCCCAGATTCCGCAGATTTTCGAGTACTAAGTATCATGTACAAAGTATGGTCAAGAATGACGTAACAAGTATTTAAACCTTCACTATCAAAAAAATCAGTGACCATCAGCTTTATCAGTGTCACCCGCGTTCCATCAATTCCATTTAAATTTTATTTATGCGGTTCATCAAATTTCATGGAACTAAGGCGGAGACTGATATAGATAAAACCTATAAATTTCTTAAATTCAATGGCAAAACTAACCGCATCAAGCTATGGCAAATTACAACCTTCGAATCAATGGGAAGAATTATGAAGTAGACGTTGAAGAAGATACTCCGCTGCTCTGGGTGCTGAGAGACCATCTAGGGCTTGTAGGCACCAAATATTCCTGTGGAATAGCCCAATGTGGTGCTTGCACAGTCCATATCAATGGAGAAGCTACTTTTTCCTGTGTTTTGCCTATTTCCAGCATAGAAAATGATAAAATCACTACAATAGAAGGACTTTCCGAAAATGGAGACCATCCAGTTCAAAAAGCATGGAACGAAGTAGATGTAGCCCAATGTGGGTATTGTCAAGCAGGACAAATCATGAATGCAGCTTCATTTTTGAAGAAAACCCCCAAGCCTTCATTGGAGGAAATCGATGAAGCAATGAATAGAAATCTTTGTAGATGTGGTACTTATCATAAAATCCGTGAAGCCGTGGCATTAGCTTCAAAATCCAAATAATCATGGGAGATACAATCAAAACAAACAGAAGGGACTTTCTCAAATTGGCAGCCACTGCTACGGGTGGATTGTTTATAGGATTCTATTGGTCAGGCTGTGATTCTCCAAAAATCCAGGTTCTCAGCAATGAGGAAATCCTAGCCAAGGCAACTGACTTCAACAGCTTTATATCCATTACTCCCGATGGTGATGTTGTCATATATTCCCCAAATCCAGAATTGGGACAAAATATCAAGACCTCATTTCCAATGGTAGTCGCCGAGGAGTTGGATGCTGATTGGGAAAGGGTAAGGGTACTGCAGGCTCCATTAGATACGGAAAAATATGAAAGGCAATTGACCGGTGGTTCCGGCGCCATGCCACATTCTTGGGAAAGGTTGAGGAAAGCTGGAGCTACCGCAAGACATCTTCTTGTGACAGCTGCTGCCACACGCTTAGGAGTTGACAGAAATACGTTGACGACAGAAAAAGGAATGATTTATCACAAAGACAGTGGTGAAAAATTGAGTTATGGTGAAGTAGTGCTTGTAGCTGCGCAACTTGAAGCTCCCGAAGAAGTATTGTTCAAAGATCCCAAAGATTTCAAAATCATAGGAACACCTATCAAAAACGTGGACAATCAGGATATGTTCACAGGTAGGCCTCTCTATGGTTTGGATTTTTACAGGGAAGGAATGTTGCATGCGATGGTGCAAAGACCTCCATTTGGGATGAAAATTAAATCTGTAGATGATTCAGAAGCCCGTAAAGTTGCCGGAATTCAAGATATCATCGTCTTTAATAATAGCGTAGCTTTAGTAGGCTCGTCTACTTGGCCACTGATGAAAGCAAAAAAAATACTGAACATCGCCTATGAGGCTGATGGAAAAGTAGAAAGTACCCTAGACCATGACCAGCTCTTCAAAGAGCTATTGGATAGCAAGGGTGCAAGGGTTATGCGTGAAGATGGCGATGTTGTTTCCGCTTTTAAAAATGCCTCAAAAATCGTCACCAGTGAATATCAATGCCCGTTTTTGTCCCATTCACCGATGGAGCCGATGAATTTTTTCGCAGATGTAAAAGAGGGCCAGGTTGAGTTGATAGGACCAACACAAACACCTGATGCAGCCAGGGTCCAAACGGCAAATCTGCTTGGAATTCCAAAGGAAAATATCAGTGTAGAAATCACCAGGCTAGGGGGTGGGTTCGGCAGGAGACTCAGGGCTGATTACGTATTGGAAGCAGTGGAAATTTCCAAAAGGATGAATGCTCCAGTGAAAGTGACATGGAGTAGGGAAGATGATATGACAGGGGGTGCATATAGGCCAGCAGTGAGGTATAGGTTCTCCGCAGCTTTGGATGAAGAGGGGAATATGGTTGGCTATAAGCTTAGGGGAGTAGGCATGAATGCAGGGAATTCCGTAAGACAGGATAATTTCCCATCGGGTGCAGTGGAGAATGTATTGATTGAAAATGTCAATTATGAATCCTCCATTACCACCAACGCATGGAGAGCTCCGATTACGAATTTCTTGGCTTATGCAGAACAATCATTTTTGGATGAGGTCGCTATGGAAGTTCAAAAAGACCCAGTGCAGTTTAGGTTAGACCTTTTGCAGAAAGCAAAGAACTCGCCGGTAGGGTCAGTTAACTATGATGTGGATAGAATGATTGGAGTGATCAAAGATGTAGCTGAAAAATCCAATTGGGGAAAAGATAGCAATGTGAAGCAGGGATTCTCTGTTTATTTTTCCCACAGGTCTTATGTAGCCCAAGTTGCCAATATCGAAATGGAAAATAACCAACCAATCTTAAAAAAGATCATAGCAAGTACTGATTGTGGTATTGTGGTCAATCCTACAGGTGCAAACCACCAAGTGAGGGGAGGAATCGTGGATGGTATGGGCCATGCAATGTTTGGAAATTTGACTTTTGAAAATGGGCTTCCCAAGCAAAAGAACTTTGATTCTTATAGATTGATCAGGATGAAGGAAATTCCTGAAGTCGAATTACATTATGTTGACAGTGGCTATGATCCAACTGGATTGGGAGAACCGGCATTGCCACCCACCGGAGGTGCCATTGCAAATGCGATATACGCAGCTACTGGCAGGAGATTAAGGAGTCAACCATTTATAGAGCAAAAAGAATTTTCTGATCTGAACCTGGAAATCAGAAGGGGGTGATTTTTGAGAGACTAGAAGCGAGATGCGAGAAACAAACTGACAGGAGTCAAGATTTGAGACATGGTGATGTGAGATTTGAGTGTGCTTTCTACAACTACGTCACCTCGATCCCGAAAGCAATTCTTGATTGATGATTGCGGATTGATGATTTGTTGAATTGGGAATTGAAAATGTGACTAAATAGCGTCTGAAGGGCTAACTTTTCCAAAGTTCAAAACTTTGGAAAAGTTTGTCCACATCTTCTTAAGCCTTCCCTGTATGTATTTCATATTTCATCCATTCCTCTTTCGGGGAAATATGGACCAACCAATTTGATTTCGGTCATATCATTTGATATTTCAAAGTTGATCTGCATCTCTTCCCGATTGGTATCATGGATGTTCAGACAGGCATTGAAATGAACCAAATCAAAATCCAGAGTGAACTTGCCATTCAATCCATCAATAAAAAGCACATTACCTTTCAATCTGACATTCTCTGTGACAGCACCTTCCTTTTTGAAATAGTAAGAAAGAAAAATCCCAAGATCCTTTTGTTCTTTTTCCAAAACTCTCTTGACTTGGACATCTTTGGAATTTTCATCTGGTTCAAGTTTGAATATCCAGGTTTCTTGCATGGTTGCTAAATGATAATAGTGTAAAATAAGAAATTGGCACCTTGTTGAAGGTGGAATTAAAGTAAAAACTTTTAAAATTTTGGAATTCAACTTAACAAAGTAAATGAAAATAAAATGTATCCCAAAAACGAAAATCTTTCAACCCCGAGAATCGGAGCAAGTTTTTCCAATCTTCCAATATGTAATTAATTTCATTAATCATTTCAAAATAATATAGATTAATAGCATCAATTCATTTCCCGATAGCTTCCAACACCATCTTAACCAATTCTGCTTTCTTGCTGTTTTCGATCCATCTTGTGACGATGACAAGGTCATTTTCGGGATCTACATAGATCATATTGGTACCGGCACCGAGGTGGAAGAAGGCTGATTCTGGGGCAGATGGGATTTCTTTTTTATCTGTGTTGAGGAAATAATTCATAAACCCATAATTGGTCTGAGCAGGGGTAGGGCTAAGGGATTTGCTGATCCATGATTCAGAAATGATTTGTTCACCATCCCAATTTCCCTTGTTCATAGTCAAATAGCCAAATCTCGCTTGGTCATAGGCTGAAATAAACATCCCACCTCCCCAGTGGGATCCACCGCTGACGGCTTGCATGATTTGTCCATCGATGAGTACAAAGGAATTTTCATAGCCAGTCCATCTCCAGGTCGAAGAAGCCCCGATTTTATCCATTACCAGTTCTTTGAGAATTACAGGAAGTGGTTTTCTCCATACGTTCATTGCTGCCAAAGCCAGCACATTGACCCTGGTGTCATTGTACTTATAGACTGTGCCGGGTTCATCTCTATCCCTATCCAACCAAGCAGATGAATTTCCCTGAGGTCGATCTGCCCAATCAGGTTTCCCCCAAAGCGTCCCTTCCCAATCGGAAGTTTGTCTTAGGAGGTGTTCCCATGTGATTTTTTTATTGTGTTCTGTGGAAAACAGATCAATAACGTCTTCGGTATCTACATGGTCAGCTTTGTTCATCTGCATTCTGTGGGGAATATAAGGAATGATTGGTGCCATGTATGGATAGACCAAGTCTTTTTCACTATTTATCAAACCTTGATCTACTGCCAAACCGACCGTAGTGGAGAGAATGCTTTTTGCAACACTGAACGTAAGGTCAACTCGCAGTGGATCTCCCCATTCGACAATGACATATCCCTTGTAGATGACCAATCCAGTGGCAGACCCTCTGTTTTTCATGGGACCAATTGGGTAACCAAAAGGCTCCCTGCCGAATGCACTTTGATAATGTGCCAGTTTGAGGTTTTTGTCGGCATTGCTTTCGCTGTCAATGGCAAAATCGACAGCTTCTTTAAGTCTGAGAGGATTGGCTTTCAATTCGGAAGGTTGCTTCTTTTCCCAATCCCCTTTGGGAGGAAAATACCTGTTTTGCGCTATCACAGTGGTGGAGCACATAGTTAGTATGGCGATTGTAATCAGCTTAATTTTCATTGGCAATATCTCATCTTATGATTATGAAAATAGTGGCTTTAAAATTGGGATCAAAGCTTTTTTACAGGGATAGCAGTGGAATAGATTTTAACAATTTTAAAGTGGTAAACCCTTGAAGGGTTTACCATTTCCCTGACTGGGATAGATTTTCTTCTTTGATCAATGTGAGAATATGTAGATTCCCATTGTTTTAAGCAAAAACGATATTGGTCAGAATTTTGAAATCCAATTATTCTCAAATGTGGATTCTACCAATATTAAAATCATGCTAAACAGCGAAATTCTTGATTTAGGAAAACAATTTGGCTTTAAATTGGTCTACTTGTTAAACAACAGCACTAAATAACGTATGAAAGTCATTGTAATTGGAGCAGGAGTATCTGGACTAATCGCAGCATATGAACTTGAGCGATCAGGGATCAGTCCAGTTATACTGGAGGCAGGAGATAGGGTTGGAGGAAGAATAGCTACCGACGAAGTAGATGGTTTCTTATTGGATAGAGGCTTTCAGGTTCTTCTTACAGCATATCCTGAGGCTAGGAGATACCTGGATTATGAAGCATTAAAACTCAGAAAATTTGATTCTGGTGCGATTATTTTGAAACCAGGCGGGGCTTTTACCATTCATGATCCCGGAAGAAACCCTTCCGCTATATTCGGTATGGCTTTTTCTCCTGTAGGTACTTTGGTAGATAAGTTGAAAATCTTCAAACTCAACAAAGAATTGAATAAAAAGACCATTGATGATATTTTCGAATCCAATGACATGTCAACAATGGACTTTCTAAAGCAATATGGCTTTTCGGAAAAGATAATAGGACAATTTTTCAAGCCATTTTTCAGTGGTGTTTTTTTGGAGAATGACTTGAATACCTCATCGAGAATGTTCCAGTTTGTTTTCAAAATGTTTGGTGAAGGCTTTGCTGCAATCCCAGAAGGAGGAATGAAGATGATCCCAGAGCAGTTGAGGTCAAAGTTACACAAGACTGATCTTCGCCTGAATACGCAAGTGGAGAAAATTGAGGATCATCAGGTAATTTTGAAAAACGGGGAAATTCTTCAGGCTGATAAAATCATTATTGCATGTAGACCTGATAGGTTATTACCCCAAATGCAAGGGCAATTGAAGTCATATAGGTCGGTTTATAATTTGTATTTTTCACTTGAAAAATCATTTCTTGCACAACCTTTGATTGGTTTGGTGACAGAAGATAAGTTTTTGATAAACAATATTGTATTTGCGACAGATGTAAGTAAAACTTACAGTATAAACGGTAAAGCTTTACTCTCTGTTTCTGTGGTGAAAGGTGTAGAAAATCAAGAGAGCTTGGACCAATTGGTACGTATTGAACTGGAAGCGCTGTCGGGTATAGCGGCGAAGCATTTTAAGCATATCAAAACTTACCAGATCAATGAAGCGCTTCCCGATGTAGAAGATATGAAAGCGGATTTGCCATTCACAAACTCTAGAATTTTCGACCATATATTTTTGGCTGGGGACTATTTGTTGAATGGTTCAGTCAATGCAGCCATGACTTCGGGAAGAAAAGCAGTTGAAGCATTATTGCTAACCTCACAAGATCCCCATTAATTGAGAAAGACTATTGCGATAGCTGGAGCAGGTGGATATGTCGGCCGCTGGTTTATCAACCAGTACAAGGATAAGTATCGTATCATAGCCCTCAGCAGAAGAGAGGTCATATCCAACCCCGATCCAGAAGTAGAATGGCGAAGTGTAGAATTATATTCAATTACTTCTACGGTTGAAGCCCTGAAAGGTGTAGACTATGCAATATATCTGATTCACTCTATGAGTGCCTCGACGAGATTGAACCAGGGAAACTTTGAGGATACTGACTTACTGCTTGCAGACAATTTTTCTAGGGCCGCAAAAGCAAATGGTATCAAGCAGATTATCTATTTGGGAGGGATTTTGCCCAAAGAAGTTGAAGAGATCGAAATGTCCATACACCTCAAGAGTAGATTGGAGGTAGAGCAGACACTCGGACAACGAGGCATTCCTGTTACTGCTTTGCGCGCTGGAATCATAGTTGGCCCAAGAGGTTCCTCGTTTCAAATGATTCTCAATTTGGTCAAAAGATTGCCCATTTTGGTATGTCCTAAGTGGACCCTGTCCAATACCCAAGCTATCTCTCTGATAGATGCTTTAAAAATAATAGATATTTGTGTAGGCAATGAGCAGGTATATGGTAAGATCTTTGAAATTGGCAATCCTGAAATGCTGACTTACAAGAGTATGTTGGAACAAGCCGCAGAAGTGATGAACAAAAAAAGGTTTGTGTTCTCTGTTCCTATATTCTCTGTAGGTTTTTCAAAATTATGGGTGAGCTTCTTTGGGAAAAGCCCAAAAAAACTGGTATATCCACTCGTTGAGAGTCTAAAACATACTTTGACCGTAGATCCTGATTTGGAATTCGATATAGAAGAAATCCAATACTTAAGCTATAAAGAGAGTGTTTTGCTGGCTATTGACCCCAATTTGGAATGGCCATCTCTGCCAAAGTTTAATGATAAATCGGAAATAAGAAATACTGTACGGAGTATCCAAAGACTTCCAAATACCCGACACCACAGTGCACTTTGGGTTGCAAACAGGTACAAAGTTTGGCTTCCTTTTTTCTTTAGGTTATTGATCAAGGCAAAAGCAAACGAAAAAGGTGATATAGGGTTCCATTTGTTATCATTCAATAAACCAATGTTGCAGTTGACCTGGATTCCGGATAGAAGTGATGTCAAGCGTCAATTGTTTTACATTACTGGAGGCTGGCTCGTAAAGCGCTTTGATTATGGCTGGTTGGAGTTTAGGGAAGTGTTGGGAGGTAAATTCATGATTTCTGCCATACATGAGTTTGTACCAAGGCTGCCGTGGTTTTTATATATAAACACCCAAGCAAAAGCCCATTTGTTTGTAATGAATAATTTTAAGAAATATTTGGAAAAATTTAAAGATTAGTACACATGCTTTCCCCCCAAAGATTTCGTAAATTACAGGAGTATTACACAATTTGATCTAAATTTATTATGAAGACATTGACTTTCAATAATGGTGACAAAATGCCGATTTTAGGTTTGGGAACATGGAAATCCAAGCCAGGAGAGGTCTACCAGGCCATATTATGGGCTATTGAAGCAGGTTATAGACATATAGATTGTGCGGCTATCTACCACAATGAAAATGAGGTGGGCGAGGCATTCAGGAAGGCTTTTGCAGATGGAATGGTCACGAGGGAAGAACTTTTTATCACATCAAAACTATGGAATGATTGTCATAGGAAGGAAGATGTAAAAAAAGGTTTGCTGAAAAGCCTTTCAGACTTGAAGTTGGATTACCTTGATTTATACTTGGTACATTGGCCGATAAGTTTCAAAAAAGGGGTTGGGTTTGCAGAAAATAGAGAGGAATATTTTACATACTCCGATGTACCATTGAGTCAAACATGGAGAGGCATGCAGGCAATAAAGGCAGAAGGCTTGGTGAAGCACATTGGTATGTCGAACTTTAATATTGCCAAATTGAAAGAGATTATTGCAGTGGGTGGAGATGGTCCAGAAATGAATCAGGTGGAAATGCATCCCTATCTTAGACAGGAAAAACTTGTTGGCTTCTGCAAGTCAAATGGTATACTGATGACGGCTTATGCTCCATTGGGATCGGGAGACAGGTCAAATTCAATTAAGAAAGCTGATGAACCAAACTTGTTTGAAGACAAACAGATCAAATCCATGGCTTCCAAATATGGTGTCAGTGCCGCAGCTATTTTATTGGCATTTTCTGTAAACAGGGAGATTGCTGTGATTCCAAAATCTGTAAACCAAGACAGGATAATCCAAAATCTAGAAGCAGCAGAAATAGTATTTGATCAAGAAGACTTGGAACAATTATTGCAAATAAAGGATCAATATAGGTTTATTGATGGGACTTTTTTCACAGGATCGAAAAGTCCATATGCATTAAGTGATTTGTGGGAGTCCGAATGATTTTATATTAACTGTCAGAAACTATGATTAAGAGAATAAAAAAGCTCACTTTTTTTCAAATAATAATCGATAGTGTCAAGGATTTTGGAAAGAGTGATTCCATGAGTTTTGCGGCGAGCACTGCGTTTTATACGATTTTCAGTATGCCGGCTTTATTGATAATCATCCTGAATATTGGAACTGCCTTCTATCAAGAGTCAGAAATCAAGGAAGAAATCATCCTTCAGGTCGAAAGTTTGGCAGGAAAGGAAAGCGCAGATACATTGGCTGATATCATGGGGAATTTTTCAGTGCAGACAGAAGGGGTTCTCTCGAATTTTCTGGCATTTGGAATATTGGCATTCAGTGCGACCACTGTATTCGTCAGTCTGCAAAATGCCATCAATCACATTTGGCACATCAAAGCCAAACCGGAGAAGGGATTGTTGAAATTTGTGATCAATCGGCTTTTGAGCTTTTCAATGGTTGCATCGATTGGGTTTATTCTTTTGGTATCTTTGGTTTTGGATGCAATAATTATCGTGGTATTCAGTTATTTCAGTGAGTTTTTAGAATCCATTGCAGTGGTATTGGCTTCAATTGGCCATTTGATTATAGCGCAGGGGATTTTGGTTGCAGTATTTGCATTGATGTACAAAATCCTCCCAGATGCAAACGTACGTTGGAAAGACACGTGGACGGGAGCATTCGTCACCATGCTGCTTTTTGCTTTGGGAAAATATCTGATTGGAATTTATATGGGGAATTCAAACCTGGGATCAGCATACGGTACAGCAGGTTCACTTGTAGTATTGTTGATTTGGGTATACTATTCGGTCGTGATTTTTCTGTTTGGAGCACAAATTACCTATTACATTGCCGAAAAAGTCGGAAAAGGTGTCAAACCCTATTCCCAAGCTGTAAGGGTGGAATTGAGGGAGATTTTGGAAGATGATGAGGCTTAAAAGTGGGATTGTTTTAATTGTTCAATTTCCTAAATGAAAAAGACGCCTTAGTGTCGATGGTACATACATAATTGTCGCCAATTCAACACTAAGACGTTAAGTAAATTATCTGTTAACCAAAATAAGTCATCAGACCCTGAATCTTTTTGTCCAATGATTCCTCTACTGCACGGTAGGCTTCACGGTTAGGAAGCTTTTCGTTGACAGAGAAGTAATATTTGATCTTTGGCTCTGTTCCGGATGGTCTTGCCGATATCTTACTGCCATCTTCCAGGTAGAACTGGATGACATTGGATTTATCCATGTGCAATGCAGATTCAGAATTGTTGATCAAATCATATACCTTGCTCTCTTTTACATCGATGATTTTGACTACTTTGATACCGTTGATTTCACTAGGCTTATTATTTCTATACCCAGCCATCAATGCCTGTATCTGTTCAGCGCCATCTTTTCCTTTTTTGGTAACAGAAATCAGGTGCTCTTTGTAGAACCCATATTCCATATAGATTTCTGCCAATACATCCTGGACAGACTGTCCTTTGGTTTTGTAGTAAGCAACCAATTCGGCAAAGATCGCTGCAGCGGAATTTGCATCCTTGTCCCTTACAAAATCACCAACCATGTAGCCATAGCTTTCCTCACCTCCGGCAATAAATTGTTTTTTGCCTTCCAACTCTTTGATGATGGCAGCGATGTTTTTGAATCCAGTTAGGACATTGTAACAAGTCACGTTGAACCCTGCACAAATTTCATTAATCAACTCGGTTGTAACGATGGTATTGACCATAAACTGATCGCCTGTGAGCTGGCCATATTCTCTCCATTTACTCAATAGATAATAAGTGATCAAAGATCCACCTTGGTTTCCATTGAGCAACTCGAAGCCACCTTTTCCATCAGGGACACACGCCGCATATCGATCACCATCAGGATCACAAGCCAAGACTAATTCCGCATTTACTTTCTTACCCAATTCAATCGCCATGTTGAGTGCTTCTTTTTCTTCCGGATTGGGATAGATCACAGTTGGGAAAGTACCATCAGGTTCTGCCTGTTCTTTGACGATATGTATGTTTTCAAAACCATAGATTTTCAATGCGGCAGGAACAGTTTTTCCAGATGCTCCATGGATTGGGGAAAATACGATAGGCATGTCTTTCTCTAACATGATTTCATTGGGAGAAAGGCTCATTTTCTTAACCTCATTGAGATAAACAAAATCAAAATCAGTTTCTATATACTCGATCAAAGCATCATTTTTGTTCCAATTGACATCATCTACCGAAGTGATTTTTTGGACTTCAGTAATGATATTCACATCGTGTGGTGCGACTACCTGTCCACCATCTTCCCAATATGCTTTGTATCCGTTGTATTCCTTTGGATTGTGGGAGGCAGTTACCATCACACCGCTTTTGCAACCAAAATGCCTGATGGCAAATGAAAGCATTGGGGTAGGTCTCATTTCCCTATAGTATTTTACTTTGATACCATTTGCTGTGAAAACATTTGCAGTGGTGTCAGCAAAAAGTGTGTTGTTGATTCTACAATCGTGGGTGACTGCTACAGAAATCTCTTCTCCCGGGAAACACTTCAAAAGGTAATTAGCCAAGCCTTGGGTAGCCATACCGATGGTATAGATATTCATTCTATTGGAACCAACGCCCATAATCCCCCTTAATCCTCCCGTGCCAAACTCCAGGTCACGGTAGAAGGAGTCAATCAATTCTGTTTGGTCTGGTGAAGCAAGCAATGCCTTAATCTCGGACTTGCTTTTTTCATCAATATTACTCTGTAGCCAAGCTTCTGCTTTGGCAATGATCATTGGATCTGTATTTGTCATTTTTAGAAAAAGTTTGAATGAATTTTAAATTTATAAATTAAAGCAGGAATGTAAAAGATTTGGTTGAAATTAACTTGGGAAATGAGATATAAGATACAAGAAGCAAGACACAAGATTCAAGACAGAGATGTGAGATATGAGAAGCAAGAGACGAGATAAAGAAGCGACAGCCGAGAAGCGAGAGCTTTCTACGTCTACGTCACCTCGACGGCAGGAGAGGTCTCGTCCCGTCTATAGACAAGTAAGTGAAACATGAAAAGGATGTCTTGATTTCAGTTCGAGATTTCTCTCTACGTTCGAAATGACCACCAAGTCACCTCTCTCCCGAATGTATTCAGGATCGAGGTGACCTGATGGTGAGAAAATGAAAAAAGCCATGTAAAATGAGGACGTGGCAAAGATGCAAGACACTAGATACAAGTGTTTTCTGTCTGACAAGACTTTTCTACATTCAGTAAAGATCAAAAAGCTTAGTACTTCGTACATTATACTTTGTGCTCAAAAAGACTCCGGGAGTTTATCACCCCCGGAGCATTTTGCATTATAAATTGCCTCGCAATTCTTGTTCTCTTTCGATGGCTTCAAACAGCGCTTTGAAATTTCCCTTTCCGAAGGATTTGGCGCCTTTTCTCTGAATGATTTCAAAAAACAGGGTAGGCCTATCCTGGATCGGTTTGGTGAATATTTGAAGCAGATAGCCTTCATCATCCCTGTCGACTAGGATATTTAGGTCTTTCAACGGTTGCAAATCTTCATCAATCTCACCGACTCTATCGAGCAAGTCATCATAGTACGAAGAAGGAACTTCCAGAAACTCAACGCCTCTTTTTCTCAGCTCCGAAACTGTATGTACAATGTCATCAGTGGCGATCGCCATATGCTGAACCCCTGGTCCATTATAGAAGTCCAAATATTCCTCAATCTGTGATTTTTTCTTTCCTTCTGCAGGCTCGTTGATTGGGAATTTGATATAACCGTTGCCATTGGAAACCACTTTTGACATCAATGCTGAATATTCAGTGGAAATATCTTTATCGTCAAAGGTGATCAATAGTTTGAATCCCATTACATTTTCGTAGAACTCAACCCACTTGTTCATCTCACCCCAACCTACATTGCCAACACAATGATCTACATACTTTAATCCAATGGAAGTAGGGGAATATTGGCTTTTTCTTGGTTTGTACCCTGGAAGAAATATGCCTTTATAATTCTTTCTCTCTACAAAAGTATGGATCGTTTCGCCATAAGTTCTGATGGATGCGGTTTTCACTTCACCATGTTCATCAGAAAATACTTTGGGTTCATCATAGGATTCTGCTCCTCTAGAGGTTGTTTCTTTCCATGATTTTTCTGCATCATCAACCCAAAGGGCCAGTACTTTGACACCATCTCCATGCTTTTTGACATGTTCGGATATCGGGTGGTCTTGGTGTAGGGCTGAAGTCAAGACCAGTCTGATCTTATCTTGTTTCAACACGTATGATGCTCTGTCCTTGATACCAGTCTCGGGCCCAGCATAGGCTATCAGTTCATAACCGAAAGCATACTGATAATAAAGTGCAGATTGTTTTGCATTGCCTACATATAATTCGATGTAGTCTGTCCCCAAAAGTGGGAGAAAATCTTGTTCCATTTTAATATGAATTTGGGTTTATACGATTAGTACAAAGATAAAAAAATATACTTAGGAGTAGAGGATTATGTTAAAAGGTTAAAATGTTCGAAAGTTTTAAAGTTGCTTGACTTGGCTGCTACGCCAGGGTGTACAAGTGTAGCGAGTTGAAAGGTTAAGAAGAGAACTTGTCTTTAGACTCATATCCCACAGCACTATCATGTCATGAAATTACTTGATACTTTTTCATTCACTGGCTTCCTTGTCCATAGACGGGACGAGACCTCTCCTTCCGTCGAGGTGACTCTGTGGCATTACACTTATTTTCAGTCTTATAGCTCAGGACTTTCTCGCATCTTGAATCTCATCTGCCGCAACGGGCAAGTAATCTCAATTATTAAAAGTATTTCCCATCTTCTAGTGCTACTGTTGCCCATTTTTATTGGTGAAAAGAAAGATGAAAGCCAGAATAGGAAAGGTGATAGCCCATGATTTTTCGCCGATTGAATTGAAAAGCAGATAAACCGTCAAGTACCAAACCGGAAGTCCAACCAAGCCGATTACAAATTTGAATGTAGCAATAAATGCCTCATCTTTTACCTTGGGAGACATCCACAGCCAAATCCAATACAAAGGCAGATGGAATAATTTCATCAGTTTATTGCGTAGGTAAGGTATTTTAGCCGATGTATCAGTATGGGGGCCATGGTCCAAAAAATCATTTACTGCTTTGGGAGAAGTCAAATCAACCTGATGGTCTATCAATTCCTGCAATTTTTCATTGTAGTCTGTCTCGGGGATTTGCACTATCATTGGCTCCAGTTCAGCTGCCGTAGCTTTAATCAATGCATCATGGTTTGGCATATAGCTTTTTGGATCGATGGCATTTCCATAGCTGACCCTTACCATGGAACCTGAGTGGTTATGGTTGCTGTAATTGATGGCTGCAGGCAATATCACCAGATCCAGTTCAGGGTTTCTTTCAAGCGCTTGGAATGCTATTCTTGAAAACCCTTTTTTCATTGGTCTGAGATTTCTCAAAGTACTATGACTCCCTTCCCCAAAAATCAACATAGATCCTTTATCCAAAAGCACATTGATGCTTTTATCAAAAGTCTCCTGGTTCTTTTCCATATTCCTAACGCCATCCCTCACTCTGTATATCGGGATCATTTGGATATAATCCAAAAGCTTGGCAATAAATGATTTCCCAAAAATAGATGCCCTAGTCAAAAAATATGGTTTCAATCCTGAATGTGTGGCAATGAGAAGTGGATCAATCAGGGCATTCTGATGGTTGCTGACGATCAGGATAGCTTTGTTTTTAGGTATGTTTTGTTTTCCTTCTACTATGATTTTTTTGAAGAAAAGATTCAGCGCAATTTTTACAATTATCCGAAGGGTTTCATTGACAATTCTTTTCATACTGTGGTAATAGGTCTTGAGAAAAGGTAAATTAAGTGGTTTTTTTCCAAAGAAAAGCAATACTCATCCCAGAAATGATATGCCAAATACCCCACCAAGCAGCAATGATAGCCATTCCTCCCAAGCCATCAAAATATGTGAATATCAAAACCAAGCCCAAACCAGAGTTTTGGATTCCAGTTTCAATGGTCAGCGTCTTTGTATCAGGGAGGTTGAGACGGAATAGTTTTGCCAAAGAAAACCCCGAAAACAATGCCATGAAATTATGTCCGAGCACCCAAAGAAATATCAGCCCGATAAAACGGATAAACAGCAGGTAGTTGCCCAAAAATGCAATGCCTACAAATCCTGCAAAAATGAAAATACTTACTGGTTTGAGTATTTTTGTTGCCTTTTGACTCCAAGAGGGGAATCTGTTGTTGATCAAAATCCCCAAAATCAAAGGAATTCCAAGTATGAGGGCTACAGTTTGGAAAATATCAAAGTATTCCAGACTGATTTCCCTCATTATCATGGCAGAAGGTTCGTACAGACCTGCCCAAAGGGTGAAATTAAAAGGGGTAAGGAATATTGAAAACAAAGTGGAAAATGCTGTGAGACTGACTGACAAAGCGGCATTGCCATGGGCAAGATGGCTAATGAAGTTGGATACATTTCCACCGGGACATGCTGCTACCAAAAACATCCCCAAAGCGACTGATGGGGGAGGTTTTACAAGGAGAATAAATACCCATGTCAAAAATGGCAAAATGAGGAATTGGCTGAGGATACCAGCTATGAAAGACTTGGGTTCTTTGCCAATTGCCGTGAAATCTGAAATCTTGAGATCCAATGCCACACCAAACATGATGATGGCAAGTGATATATTTAGAAATAAAAGGGAATCCTGATCAAAATTCAAGACACTGCTGTCAAGTGCTTCACGCATATAAATATTGGGAATTAAGCTCCAAGATAATGTTTAACTTGTACTTGACAAAAAGAAGCAATTGGGATTAAAATCTAAACCCAATACCTGTGGACACATTGATCCTATCTAAACTCTCTCTCATACCAGAATAAAAATATTGATACTCAAGATTATTGATCATTGTCCATTTCTTGGCAAAATTATACCTGAGGCTTATTCCAGCATCTACAGAAGGATTATAATAATTGAATTCAGTCTTGAATTTACCATTACCAGAACCATAATCTACTTCATGTGACGATCCAAAATAGGAACGTCCAAACCTACTTTTCAAGTCAATGGTCAATTCTTCATTTAGATAGATTGAGTACATTGGTCCAATCATGATGCTACCGTAGTTTATTAACAAATTTTCATTGTATTTTGAAATCACATAAGCTCCCCCTTGCCATCTCAGATTGAGTCCAATTCCTTTCCAAATATCATATCCTGCATCTACCAAATTAAGATTAAGTCCAAATGTACCAGACTTTATACTTAAAGCAGGGCGGTAATGGGCTGTGCTATTTCCATACCTGGGGGTATTTAATACTGTCTCTACAACCCTGTATTCACTTCCCATGTAAACTGACGTGCCTAAACTGATCCCAACATATCCTTTTTTGAATTTAATGGTTTCTTGACTAAACAACTGATTTGTAAGTAAGATTAAGAATAGAAGCAATAGATTTTTTTTCATACAATTAAGCCTAGAATTTTACCGAAAATCTACTACTAAAATCTTAATAAAACATACATTGACTTAAAATTATTTTTATTATAAAAGGGGAATAAGTTTTCTAAACCTATTCCCCTTTTTAATGGTAAAAGAAAGAAATCCTACACTATAAAAGCTAGATTTTCATAATATTTAAAGGTATTTTTCCAAAGTTTCCCTGATTTTTCCGGAAGGTCTATCAGCAGAAGGGTCTATCACTTTGCCTTCTTCATCCAAAAGCAAAAATCTTGGGATAGCATTTACCATAAAGTGCTGGGCCAAATCAGACTTCCAAGCGTTTTCTGCAAACCATTGTAAGCCTTCCATGTTTTTGGCTTTGACCATCTTTTCCCATGGTTCTTTGTTGTCATCTATTGAAACAGTCAGGAATGCAACTTTTTTGTCTTTGTATTCTTCCTTCATTTTGTCCCAATGCGGATGCTCTGCTATACACGGCCCACACCAAGTAGCCCATATATCGATGTATACAAGTTGACCTTTTAGATCACTCAATTTAACTTCTTCCCCTTCAATGTTGACAAAGGAAAAGTCTGGAACTTCTTTTCCCGGAGAAATTGGCTCCCATTTGTCTTTGATTTCATTCAGCTTCTTGGCATATTTTGGAGATTGGTTTTCTGCCATAAATTTGTCATATGAGTCTTTTACATGGGAAGGGCCTCGGTACTCCATATTGGACTTGATGGAATTATACAGGAAATGGTCTTTCACACTCGGGTCTTTCAATAAGGAATCCATAGCGATCATCCTGGCTTTTTCATAAGCGTTTTCACTTGCTTTCAGTGAGCTGTCATTTTTTATCAACTCACTCGAAAGCTTGCCTACAACCCTATCGACTATAGAAGTATATGAACGCACATTCAAAAGTTCTTTTTGATCCAATGGGACTTTAGCCATTTTGGCATCTATATCTTCGGTAGGGAAGTCTATAGAGTCTTGAGGTACTTTTGTCAGATGGGCATGGTACATTGGGTACTGTGAATCGAAAATGAGTGGCTCATAGGTATAATACGCATCTTCTCTTGCCACAAATCCAGCATCAATACCTTCTGTTCTTTTCAATTCTTCAAATTTCACTTTTGAAAGCGCAAAAAGACTGTCTTTCTTGATGAAATATTCATCTTTTGGATTGGCCATCAATACCATAAGGTTGTTCAAACCACTTTTCGAATTGGTCTGTGATTTTTCAAAAAGATATTGGTTTTCTATCTCGTGATCTCCCTGTACTTTATAAGTGTCAGGCACTTCTTTTGCATCCACAGTGACATAGATACTGTCCCCTGGGCTGATAAAAAGTTCAAAACGGTTTCTGCCTGCTATCAGCATGTATCCAGCAGATTCTTCTCCTTCAAAACTCAAGCTGAAATTACCTTCATCATCCATTTCGGTTGTGGCAATTTCCTGATCCAAATAGAGTCTGACCTCTTTTGAATCCTCATTTTCTATTTTACCCGCTACGATTACCGTGGGGTCTTTCGGCTCAGATTTTTGGGAACATCCAAATCCCAAAATCATTAAAATTAAGGCAATGTTGATACTTTTCTTCATAGTTCTCTCTAATATGGGTATGGTTCAAATATTAAATTTATTGAATAGTGAATGATATTATTCAATTTTTGCATTCTAAAATACAACTAAAAATTTTAAATAAAAAGATTGTCCGAGCAGATGTTTGAAAAGGGATTGTAGGAAATGGGGACATTTTTCTTTTTCATCTATAATATTTAATGGAGAAAAACTGCAGACTAGAGAAATTCAATTGATATCATGGGATACGATTCCAATTAGGAACCTTCACCCTGAAATCTTCAATTTCCCCACAAATCCACCTGAACAAAAATCAAGATCGCAGGGCTACGCCCCTTAAAGCATAAATCTATGGAATACGAAAATTGCCAATGGACAATTTCCAACCGCAGGTCAGCAAAATAGGGGCGTAACCCTATCTTCTTCGTAGAAAAAGCATCATCAAACAAGTACCAGAGGTGTGTAGCCCTGAAATCTTTGCTATTATATCCAAATCCCGATTTAAATTAAGCAAATGAAAAGCAGGTAGCTGAACCACGCCCTAAGCATAAATCTATAGAGTACGAAAATTGCCAATGGACAATTTCCAACCGCAGGTTCGCAAAATAGAGGCGTAGCCCTATCTTCTTCGTAGAAAAAACATCATCAAACAAATACCAGAGGGACGTAGCCCTGAAATCCCTCAACCCAATTTATCAAACCAACTCCCGCAAATCTACCGGTACAACCCGGGAAACACCAGCTTCAATCATTGTGATCCCATAAATGATGTCTGTACTCGCCATCGTGCGCTTATTGTGGGTCACGATGATGAATTGGGATTCTTTGGAGAATGTCTGGATGATATTGTTGAACTTATCTATATTGGCGTCATCCAAAGGTGCGTCAACTTCATCAAAAATACAGAAAGGCGCAGGCTTCAACAGGTAGATTGAAAATAGGAGCGAAGTAGCTGTCAGGGTTTTCTCGCCACCGGAAAGTTGGTTGATGGTCAAAGGTCTTTTTCCTTTTGGTTTAGCCATGATTTCGATTGGACTCTCCAATGGATTATCTGGATCTACAAGCTTTAGATCACAATCATCTTCATCTGTAAAGAGAGACCTGAATACCTTGACAAAGTTCTCTTTGATTTTAGCAAAAGCATCCAAGAAAGTATCCTTGGCAACTTGGTCGATTTCTTTGATGGTCTCCATCAGAGAGTTTTTTGCCTTTTCCAAATCCTCTTTCTGAGCTGTGATGAAAGTATGTCGTTCTTTGATTTCATCATAGGCTTCCATTGCCATAGGATTGATAGGACCTATTTTTTCAAGCTTGTCTTTACATTTCTGCACTATCTGACGGATTTCAGAATCATCTAAATCCATATATGCTTCATCCACTTCAGGGTTTTCCTCCATCAGGCTATCCAGATCTATCTCAAACTCCACACTCAACCGTTCCTTCATGCCATTGAGTTTAAGTTTGACTTCGTTGAGTGCATTTTGAAGTTCCTGGATAATAGTATCCATGCTTTCCTTGCTTTTCTGCAATTCCCGGATCTGCTTGTCCGCCGTATCTATTTCTCCCCTTGCTGCATAGTATTCCTTTTCCGCTTCATTTACACCTTTTTCTATGCTTTCTTTTTCTGTATATAGTTCTATCAATTCATCATCCTTGACCTCGTTGTTATCAAGTAAGGACCTGATTTCCTGATCTATTGAACTGTGTTCAATCTGTGATTTTTCTATTCTTTCCTTACTGCCTTCGAATGCACTCCTTTTGAATTCAATTTCCTGTTCCAGACTCGTCACCCGGTTGAGATGCTGGTGGTATTGGATATTCTCTTGGTTGAATGTCGCAGATTTTTGGGAAAGACTGTCGGTTTCTGTTTGAAGCTGTTCAGTCAATGTCTCCAGTTCGGTTTCCAAATATTCAAACTTTGCCTTTTCATTTTCCAACTGCGGAATGATTTGGGAAAGACTGTCTTGGAGTTCCTCGATTCTTTCGAGAATATCCTCCTTCTTGTTTGCATTGGAGGAAAGCATCTCGCTGAGTTGCTCTTTTTTGGTTCTTATGGAAACATACTCCTGGTTGATTTCATTGATCTCAAGCTGCAGGCTTTCTATTTTTGATTTGTAGCTGATTTCTTTCAGTTTGAGCAGATCACTGATTTTCTTGTCAAGATTTGACCTTGTCGAGCTGACTTTCTTGTTGAGTTCCTTGATTTCCTTTTCGAGCTTTTCCAGGTTTTTTGCCCGGCCGATTCTTTTCCCTTCAAAAAGCCCAACCGATCCACCTGAAATGCTGAATTTCCTCTTGGTAAACTTACCACTTTCAGTGATGAAAATTGAATGCTGGTCTACTGGGAAATCATGGTATTCTCCTTTGACGATATATACATCATCAAGAATAAAACTGATCAATTTGGCATATTTCTCATCAAATTCGATGATCTCAGTCGCAGCGATGGCATTGGGGAAAAGCTTGTTTTGGGAAGCCTGGAATCTATCAAAATGCTCCAAAACAAAGAAATTGGCCTTGCCACGGGCGGCATCACTGAGAAGATTGACAGCCATGATAGCTTGGTCTTCCGTGTCCACCACATAATAGTTCATGTAGCCTTCCAGGTAGTTTTCTATTGTCACCCTGTATCTTTCATCGGTGGTCAGGATATCCGAAAGGAGGGGAGTGTCTTTGCCCCAATTTGAGTTCTTTTTCAGAAACTTGATTGCTTCGGGAAATCCCTCCAGATTCTCAACAAGTGATTTTGTCAAATTGAATTCATTCTGCTTTGCATCCAGTTTTCGGGAAGTTTGGGTGACTTCCTCCCGGATCATCTCTATGACCTTATTATGGTCTTCTATCTTTTGGTTTTGTTCTTCTTCTTTTGCTTTGATCTGTGCCAAATCCGAAGATTTTTTGTCCAAATCCTCCTTCAGAAGTTGGATTTTATCTTCGAAATCTGCCAGATTTGCCTCTTGGCTATTGTCATCGGAAGCGGTTTTTTCGAGTTCCTGCTTCAAAGTAGACAGCTGGATCTGCTTGATCTCTTGATCCTTGGAAAGCTGGTAGACAGAGTCTTTTTTCAGCGTAAACTCCCTACTGATTTCTTTTTGTCTTTCCTGTATGTCGGTCTGTGCGTTTTTTTGGGTTTCGTACGCATTACGCAGTTCTTCCACTGTCACCTCCCGTTCGGAAAGCAATTTATTCGCACTTTCCAATTCCTGTTCCAATGACCTGATACTGAATCCCGCCCGATCATTTGACTTCCGGTCAGTGTCTATTTGCTCTCTTAACTTTTGCGCCCGATCTTCCAAAAACCTCAATCTTTCATTCTTGATTTTTTTGTCGGATTCAAATTGTCTGATTTTGTTCACATGGTCATTCAGTGTCTTTTGGCGGGAAGCGAGCAATTTCTCTTTTTGAAGCAAATCAGCTTTGCTAAACTCCAAGAACGCTTCTTTTTCGCTGACTTTGGCATTGATCATGACTTTGTTGTCACTCTCACCTTCTATCTTTTTGTTGAGTTCGATCAGGGAATCACTGTGTTTGGCGACAGATTTTTTGGCCAAGTTGATACTCGCTTCTTTGTACTCCTGCTTGATTTCAAAATATTTGGATGTCTGTTTCGCCTGCTTCTCTAAGCTTTTGAGATTTTTTTCTATTTCAAAAAGTACATCTTCCACTCGGTCCAGATCACCATCGGTATCTTCCAATTTCCGGAGTGTTTCTTTTTTCCTTGCTTTAAACTTGGAGATTCCTGCCGCTTCTTCGAATAGGTCCCTTCTTGAATTATTCTTGTCATTCAATAATTCCTCGATCATTTTCAATTCAATGATCGCATAGCTGTTGGAATTGATCCCCGTATCCATGAAGAGGTTGGTGATATCTTTGAGCCTACAGGCAATCCCATTCAATAGGTACTCACTTTCACCACTTCTGTAATATCTTCTAGTGATGGTTACATGCGTATACTCGGTAGGAAGTAGGTTTTTGGTATTTTCAAATGTCAGTGAAACCTCCGCCAAGTTGGTTGGTTTGCGGTTTTTGGTACCATTGAAGATGACATTCTCCATCTTGTCGGAGCGGAGCATCCTTGACTTTTGTTCACCCAATACCCAGCGAATAGCATCTACCACATTGGACTTTCCACAACCATTGGGGCCGACGACCCCAGTGATGCCTTTGTCGAAATGGATGACCATCCTGTCTCCAAAACTTTTGAAGCCTTTTATCTCTAGCTTACTTAGTAGCATGCTTTATTCGGATTATTTGTGAACAAGAAACAAATTTATAACTATATTAGAATCATCAAAAAGAAAAATCATGGATGGCATAGGAAATATTCTATATGTAGTAGCAATAATCATTTACTTTATCTACACAGCTGTAAAGAAAGGGAAAAAGAACGATGATGTCTATATACCTGAACAAGAGCCAGATCAGGATCCCAACCAAAGGCCAGTTTCTTTTGAGGATTTGTTGAAGGAAATCAGGGGAGGGCAAAAGGAAAGAGAAAGGGATCTGGAGCACTCGGGCCAAGGAACCGTAGTGGAAGATCGGCAATGGTCAAAGCCATTGGTAAGTCCAGAGCCTGAAAAATATGAAACAAGTTCAGATAAATTGAGGAAAAACCAACCTGTAAATGATGCTTACGGTGATTACTCAGGCTCTATTTCAAGCAGTCAAGTCCCTAAATTGAAGACTTTGGATGAGCAGGTAAGTATCAACTCTTCACTGACAGGATTAAAGGTAAGTGAATCTAGAACAACCAAAAGGAGATCAGGAAAGAACAACAGGTACCAAAAAATGCTTTCCAATCCACAATCAGTTCGGGATGCAGTCATCTTGAGTGAAATTTTGAACAAAAAACATTTTTGATTCTTTTGTGAATTCCAAAGTCAACGAGCCACAGAATTTTTTGATAATGCTATAATCCACTGCAAACTTTTACCTCGTAAATGTGGTCATGGAAAACATAATCACATACAAGATTGGTCAGCTGACAAAAGAAAGAAGAAATTTTCTGAAAAAGTCAGGTTCATTGGCAGTGATGTCGCTATTTGGTGTTGGATTTTTTACTTCATGTGCAAATGATGACGACACCAACCCGAGCGGTAACACACCGAACCAACCCGGTGACAATGCTGCAGGAATCACAGTCAACAACAACACAGTTGCCATCGATCTTTCAATTGTAACCAATTTGAATAATACAGGTGGTTGGCTATTGATTATCGCTGCTCAAATGCTTGTTGTCAATACAGGCAACGGATTCAATTCATTGACATCTGTATGCACTCACTCGAATTGCGATAGAAATTGGTCATTGAACAATAGTCAATTTGTATGTTCATGCCATGGATCCAGATTTACAACAACTGGAGCAGTGGTTCAAGGACCTGCAACACAGCCATTGGCTTCATTTAGCAACAGCAGGTCTGGAGATATACTTACGATAAACAGAGGGTAATGAAAAATCCAGCCATATTATTCTTTCTCCTCCTCATAACGGTAGTCCCAAGGGATGCTTTTGCGCAAGTGTATAAGACTGAAAGTGGAAAAGCGGAATTCTTGTCAAAAGCTCCCTTAAATGAATTTACGGGAAAATCATCAAATCTCAACGGCTTGATAGATTTGGAGGAAAATGTCCTTGATTTTTTTATTGATCTAAACACCCTAAAAACAGGAATAGGGTTGAGAGATCGACATATGAGGGAAAATTACCTTGAAACAAAGAAATATCCATTTGCTGAGTTTGTCGGTAAAATCAAAGAAAATGTGGCTATAAAAACAGGTGAAAGTAAAGCTGTTACTGCGATAGGTACATTTAAAATACATGGGAAAGAAAAGGAAATCACTGTGCCTGGAAAATTAACGGCAGTTTCACCAAATGAGCTAAAACTGGAGGCAACTTTTAAAATCTTGCTTTCTGACTACAATATCGATATCCCAAAAGTTGTGTTTTATGAGTTGGCAGAAGAACAGACAATCTCCATCTCCAGCAATCTAAAAAAATAAGCTATGAAATTCAGATTTATACTGTTCATCTTTTTTCTTTCCCAACCAGCAATGGCGCAACTGGAAAGAAAACTGGCTACAGAAAGCCAAGAAGTAGACTTGATCTTTCATGCCCCAAGGCATATCAACCTGCTCACTGTGGAGCCGTTGGACAAAAACACACTCCATTTTGCCATTATGCATACATTTGGTCCATTAGATGGTGGGGTTCAAAACCTCTTTGGTCTGGACAATGGAGCTAATATTCAGTTTAGTTTTGAATATGCATTGAGCGATAAATTTTCATTGGCTACATCCCGTTCAAGTAGAGATAAGTTCTATAACCTTTATGGGAGATATCATTTATTAAAACAAACGCAAGATAACCAAATGCCATTTTCACTTTCTTTGATGGGAGGGGCTGGAGTCAATTCTTCGGATTATACTTTTCTCCAAAATGAAAATCCCAATTTCTATGAAAGGACAAGCTATGCTGCCCAAATAATGTTTGCCAGAAAATTCAGTGATAAATTAAGTATTCAGGTCTCTCCGATGATGGCATATTTCAATGATCCCAACCCAATATACTTTATAGAAGGTGATCAGAATTTGTACTTGGCATTGGGTTTCAGTGGAAAATACAAAATCACAGGAAAGTCTTCTCTTACCCTGCAGTACATTCCAAACCTCAACAATGATCTTAGGAATAATTTGGGTGTAGGAATTGATGTAGAAGCCGGAGGCCATGTATTCCAAATGTACTTTGTGACATCACAAGCACTCAATGAACAATATCTCCTTGCAGCTGGAAATGGAAGAATTGGAGAGGAGTTCAGGATAGGATTCAATGTCAATCGAGTTTTCGCAACAGGAAGAAAAGGAAGGTGATTGGGGAATTGATTGAGTAATTAGGGGAATGGCCGATTGAGTTATGGGTTGATTGGGTAATTGTTTTATCTGGAAAATCTTGGTACATCGTACATTGTACAACCTTTTTACCATTTCCTGATTATTTTCAAAAAGTAAGAATTCAATTAGAAAGTGGGACTTATGGGAATTTAGATTTTTAAAACTATCTTTTGGCTTCAAAATAGAGCCATGGCACAATCATCCCAAATAGAACAGCAGAAAATCCTGAGAATATTTAAGTTAATCAATTTGCTCAGGAGCAATATCGGCAAACCTGTACACAAACTTGCAGAGACATTGGGTACTGATACCCGGACGGTCTATAGATATTTCAAACTGTTGGAGGCTTTGGGGTTTCAGATTGAAAAAAAGCATTCCAAATTTAGAATCATTGATAGGGTAGAGAACCCCACTGAATACAATTTTGGGACATTTTCCGAGGAGGAGATAAATTTTGTAGCCAGCTTGATCAATAAGCAGTCGAAGAAAAACCTGCTCAAAGATTCCATACTCCAAAAGATTACGCTGAGATCAGATTTCCAACAGAGTGTCAACCAGCTCTTCAATGCCAATTTGGGTAGGTTTGTTGATCTTTTGGTAGATGCCATCAAAAGTAAGAACCAAGTCATTTTGAAAGATTATTATGCACCAAGCAGTGATTCTGTTATGGATCGTCTGGTAGAGCCAGTTTCTTTCAGCAAAAATTTTGATTCAATCCATGCGTTTGAGGTGGAAAGCCAGATGATGAAGGTATTCAAAATAGAACGGATAGGGGATGTGCAGTTGACGAGCACTGCTTTTGAATCTGAAGACTTACACCAACCCCTAGAACAGGGATTGTTTGGATTTACAGGAAAGAATAAATTCCATATCCATTTGAGAATGAGTAAGCGGGCTTACCAATTGATGATGGAAGAATATCCGGATGCCAAGCCATTTATCTACAGCAAAAATAGGCATCAATATTATTTTGAAGGAGACATCCCCCAGCTACCGGGCATTGCGAGATTTATCCTTGGATTGCCTGGAGAGATTTATGTGATAGAAGGTGATGAGCTGAAGGAATATTTACTGGGACAGATAGGGAAGATGAAGTTTTGGGATAGTGTTAAGGATTGAGGTCTCGTTAACCTTTGATACTTAAAGTTTTATTTTGCTTCATTGCATTTTCTATATTATTGATGTTATTATCATATGTGTTAGTATCCCTGTCTTTATATACCTTTTTCATCCTACTTTTAAGATTCTTGAAACTTTTGAAATTCCCATTCTTTCCTTTTTCTGCCAGAACTTCTCTGGCAAAAGAATGAGTCATATTAAATTGAGTGACAAATATCGGTTCTCCGGAATCGTTTAAATTTATTTTAACATTTTTAACACTTTTGGAAGGTTTTGAGAGATTTGGAAATGGAAAATTCTCAGTTTTATTATTTTCTTTTATTGTGATATTTACAGATATTTCCTGCCCAAAGTTTGTAATGTCATGTTTTAAGGGACTTACATCATCAGGATGATTTTTCCAGGTAGTTTCATATCTTAATGTTTTTCCTTCTTCGGTTTTCTTTTTGGCAAAATCTTCAGGACCCGATGACATTAACGAGTTTGTTGTTTGAGGGATGATTGAAATATTTTTTTCTTCTCCAACACCTCCAAACTCTTCACTGACCATGTGCCCTCTTCTCCAAAATTGATTTCCTGTTTTATTTAAAACTTGGGCATGTTTCCACCCTGGAATCACCTTTGGCTTTGAACCTTTTTTTCTATTACTAGTGAGTGGATCAGCTACAGATTTTTGTGGACTTGGATATGATACTTTCGTTTCTTCTTTGGCACCTTCTACTTTTGTACCTGTTGCTGTCCCTCCACTTCCCTTCCAATCATATTTCCAATTGTCTCCTTCTTGTCTTGGAGTAATTGATTTAAATACCGGATGCTGCTTTTTGGTGTTTTTTGCTACATCTTGGGCTTGTTCCAATGTAAGTTTTGCATTGCCATCTTTATCTTGTCTTTTTTCCTCTTCTTTCAAATAAATTAGCCCTGCATCTATTTTCTTCTGCTTCTCAGGATCATTTTTGGATTCTTTTTCCCCACCAATACCAATTTTTGCCAAGAACTTTTTACCCAACTCCTTGATCTTCATCCAGAGTTTGGTGATCGCTTTGGCTACCCGTTCTTGGATTTTGGTCATGATGGCGATTACCTTATCTGCCAAGCCTCCGATTCCCAGAAGGTTTGCCAAGAATCCTATCACCAAAGGAACAGCTCTTGCCAAAGCCCCTTCAATCGCATTGGCAACTGCTGTGATACTTCCCGATGCCACGGCCCTGACACTTTCTACAAACGCACTGACCAATTCGATAATCTGTGCAGCTTTCTGGACAAAGAATGTGACCACATCTATGATTGCCATAGCAGCTTTGATAAATGCCCCAACAGGGGAAAGCAATCCCATAAGCCATTTGATGCCTGCATTGATGATGGTGTCCCGAATCATGGTTTTGATACCTTCGATGACCAGTTCCTTGAGGTCATTAAACTGCTCCTTAATGTATTCCCAGAGTCCTGCCAGTCCTTCATTTTTCAGAATCATGATAATTTCAAAACCTGTTTCAAAGGCTTTCATCACCGGTTCCCCGATTACTTTGACCCCAATGGCCCTGACCCTTTCCCAAGTGAAACCAAGGATTTGGCTGACGAGAGAGAAAATCCCTTTCAGAGAGAATATATCTTCTGGGAGTTGTATGCCGACATTTCCCAAAGCACCAGTGAGCCAACCTATCAATCCAGCTTGGAGATGGGTAAGGATATTTTTACCAAAATTCTCCAAGCCCAATGCGATTCCGCTGAATAGGTTTTTCAGGAATCCTATCGGATCTTCGATGATGGTATTGACCACATCTGCAATGGCACTCAGCAAGTTTAAGAACATATCCTTGAGTGCGATGATGACGCCAATGACTTCTCCAACTGCATCCAATGCCATATCTATCAAGCCCCGGTTTTCTGCTTGCATTTCTTCAATTCGGGCATCTACCTCCTGCAAGCTTTCCATGTATTGGGCTGCAAGGCTGTCTACCAAGGCACTTTGTTTTTCATTGACACTGTCATCCAAACTATCAAACTGGGTTTGGATAGCTTCTGCTGCTTCGGTCCCGATGCTCTGGAGGTTTTCCGGCAACTCGGCTACATATTGTGCCACTTCATTTCGACCTTCCTGAATGGTTGTTTTTGCAAGGTTTAGTTCATTGGCAACTGTCTCGGCGATCGGGTCAAGTGCTTTCTCGATATATTCTATATAAACTTGTCTGCCTTCAGTGAAAAAGTCATTGATTTCATCTGGCATCCCCGCAAGTTTGTCATAGCCCCATCTCAATGCCCCATCAGCTCCACTATACCTCTCTGCTTTATATGCCCTCATTTTCCTATCCACATATTGCTCAAAAAGTTGCTTAGCCTTAGTCGCCGCAGCTGTAAACATCTGTGTTACTTTTTCTTCCAACGCACCGAGGATCTCGTCTACTTTTGTCTTGGTTCGTTCATAAATAGCATCGATGTCAGCGGCAATCCTGCTCCTTTCTGCTGAATCGTTCGAGCCTGTTTGTTCTTGGGTAAGTGCAAGTTGGTCGAAAGAAGCGTTTCTATCCCCATGCATTTCCTCCAATTGGCTCTGGCTGAGGTTTTCGGCTTCATTGGCATTGGCGTTCAGCGTGGATTGCTCACCGATTCTAAACTGGTCAGGAGCGGCATTCGCATGTTCTCTGGCTGTTTCCGTGGAACTGAGTGCCTGTGTAAAGCTCGGTTCATTGGCATTGGCTAATTGCTCATTGCTAATGTTGTTGCTCTCCATTTGTTGCTCAACTTCCTGGACATTTTCCTGTAGCGGGCTACTCACCTGGCTATCAGGTCTAGGATTAGGCATTGCCCTGTCAGCAGAGATACTTGCAGGGACTTCACCGATGTTAGGTTCTGGGATTTCTTCTATCTCACGCTCCACGACGGCTTCTACATCTGGTTCCGCTTCACTTGCTGCTGCTATAGGACCGGCAGATTGTTCTTGTTCTTGGTTTACTTGGGAAGTGGCATTCTGTTGTATTTCAGAGAGGTTGTTGTGCTTGTCAAACTTCGTGGCTTGCTCTGCATTTGCAGGTAACTGCATCTGTTCAATCTGCGCCATCAGTGCAGATTTGAATCCCACGGCATCAAATTCCTCCGGTTCTTGGGCGGCCATGGCTTCCACCTGACTGGATTGCGCTGCCCCCAAGCTTTCATTGCTTGCAATTGGAGCTGCACTTTGTGCCCTTTGAGATTCTATCTCCGGATCTTCATGCTGAGTTTGGTTTTCAGCTACCTGTTCACTGGCACTTCGCATGGAAATAAATGCAGGATCTTCTTGTGGAGAACTTGGATAGTTGCTTTCCATCTCATTCGAAACTTCACCTACCTCTGATTGAAGTGGTTCTTCTCCACTAAAAAGTTCTATGGAAGGGACGGAAGCTTCAGGGAGATCTAGTTCTGGCGTATCTGTTGAGGCTTTAGTTGGACTTTCGGCTGATTTGGCATTTGTGTTTTGACTAGTGGTCAGAAACTCGTTCCTAAAAAACGGATTTTGATCTTTGTCTGTGATCGGCGATTGATCAAAGCTGAAATTATTCTCAGCCCAAACAGGCACTTCACTATCAATAGCCTTCGTTTCGGAAGTCTTATTCTGGTTTGATCCAGATTTGCTTTTTGGCTTTTCGATATGTGTAGCAACTTCAGACATGCTTGTTAGATCATATAATATGGATTACCAGTTTACGAACAGGACACTCTTCATCCATGGGAACTTGATGATAGAAATATTCCAGGGAATAGAATCAAGTAGAATATCCTGTGCCAATCGGTTGACAGTCAATCTTGAATTTTTGGTTTCCAGCTTGCCTTCTCTCCAAAAGAACATCTCCCGAAGTCCATTTGCTGAAGTTGATTTCAGTTTTTTCCAATGCGAAATGGCTGCATCCAGCATGGCATCGGATTCATTGATGATCGTTTCATCAAGCTGAAAGTGCCTGTCTACAGGATAGTTTATGGGGATTCCACACAGGTATTTTTCGAGCAAAAAATCGCTTTCCATTCCCCCTGTTTTACCTGAGGAAATATAGCTTAGAGCATGTACAGCCAAGTCATAGTTTCCTTTCTGGATTTTATTTGTTTGGTCTATTGCATTTATTTTCCTGAAAAAATCCAACAGAAAAGTATGGATTAATACCAGTCCTCCATTGTTTACAAATAGAACTTCAGGTGTTTCTCTTTTTTCATCTTTTCTATTTTCGGCATCCAATTTTTTTTGGATTTTCCTTTCAGTTAACCTATCATTGACCTCCTTTGGAACAATTTTTCCAGTTGGATGATGCATGATGATATGGAAGAGTTCCAAATCGGATATTTCCAATGTGTTCTGATATCCAAATGAATTTTGAACTGGGGAATCTCTAGCCAGAAATTTCAGCGTATGAAAAAGTTTTTGTCTTTCCTTTTGGTCCAAGGAAATGAAATGTTCAAAAAATGGTAAGATGATCGTTGTCTTTTTAACCTTTTCAAACCAGATTTTGTAAAACAATAGCGAAAAAATCAGGCTTCTGATTTTAGGATTGGCAGCTCTGAGCATATTCATCACTGCTTTTTGATCGCTGCTTTCCCCTGGGAAACCTCCGTCAAAAGTCAATAAGTCCATTAACAGCTCATCATCAAATTGATAGATGAGCCTTTTGAAAGCAATGGAATCCTTTGAGATTAGCTTCTTTATATTTGCAAGTAATAGAACAAGGTCTTTGTTGCCATTTGGTTTTGAAATGAATTTTCTGAATTCTTTTTCCAATACATATCCTTTGGGAGTAAACCATGGCATCAATCCATTTGAAAGAAAATACACCAGAATTTCCCCAAAAGTCTTTTCTCTTGCTTTTCTGTTTCCATTGGGTTTGGTCTGGGGTAGGATAAGTTGGTCCAGCTTTTTCTTCAAGATGGATTCCAATTCTGATTGGTAGAATTGACTATTGGTTTTGTCTATTTTAAACCTATCCAAATTGATTTCCAATTCTGAATAATCCAGTCTCACGGTCTCCTTAAACTTGTAAGCCAACAGGATTTTTTCCAGCATAGGCAAGACATATTCATGTACAAAACGCTCTGAGTCCTTCAATATCTGTTTTGAAGATTTCGCAGATTTGATGTGCATGTCAATGGCTAATTTCTCTACTATGACCAATTGTTCTTTCATCTTTGTTGTTTAAGGATGCTCATTATATTCATGAAATGAATGATGATGATATCCTCTTTTTCATTCGCCCCATTTTTTATCCTGTATGCGATCAATTCATCCAATAGTCCCTCAAATCCCTGTAAGTTTTTAATAAATCTAGGGTCTCTTATATGTCTCTCTATAGTTCCGAACAAGGATGAAAGAATCCAAGGAAGTTCTTCGAAAACCCTCCCGTCTATACAGATTATCATTGCGTATAGCATCTCCAGGCAAATTCGGTAAACCTCAATGAGCAAGTTGATATCCTCTTGGTTTTCAGACCCCAGTATTTTGGAGAAGAGTCCTTCAAAAGTATATCTGACCATATCCAGCTCACCAAGCTTCTGTCCGGAAATAAAACTATCAGGATCTTCCTCAAATGCATTTACCACTTGCTGGAAAAAACCAAGGTCATTTTGGATTTCATCAGCGATTTTACTCCTACTTAACAATTTTGCAATTTTGGCTTTCGATTCCTTGAGACTCTCCAAGGATTTTGAAGCACAGTCACTTTCTTCCCTGCCTTTGTGTTCAAATTCAATTTCTCCGGTGATTTTTCCACATGGGGTTTGGAGAGATAAAACCACCATATTGCTACCTTCCTTGATATCTGAAAGCAGCAATTCATCGGAGGTTTTTGAGGTGATTTTTCGTTCGTTCAGATACCACTCAAACTCCTTGGAGGAAATGTTTGAGGTAATGATATGAAGGGAATTCTCTTGATCATACTTGTGATTCAGTTCCAAAACTTCATTTTTTCGGATTATGATCTTCTGTCCTGAGATTTCACCATTGATGATAAATTCAATTGGCTCATCATATATGCCAAAAGCAGAAGAAATAACAAGTTGATGGTCTTTGATACTTAATCCTGGGTATGATTTGGCCAGTTTGATACTGGCTTCTTTTGGACTGAGTTCAAAGGGAACCGAATCCGCTACTTTTTCATCCTTGCAATGTGTAGGCTCTATGCTGAAACTTACGGGTTCTTCTTCAACATTCGGGTTAATGGAGATTTGGGCCTTATCTTCACCACATGGAGTTTTTACAGAAAGGGAAACGATTATTTCATTTTTGAAGGAATTTTTGATGGTCAACAAATCCGAACTTTCTCCTTCAAATTCCTTTCCGTCTATATACCATTGGAATTCTCGTGTTTTTATATTGGAATTTACCTGATGTACTCCGTTTTCACTATCAAATTCGTGGGAAAGACTCAAGGCATGCTTCTGTCGGATAGTAGTGGATTTTTCCAACAAAACCCCATTGGCCTGGAATTGGATCAATGTGTCAAATTCCGAGAAACTTGGATCGATATGGAGGATATTTCTCTTGATCGCCAACCCCTCGATTTTTCTGGTCAATGCTACCTTTACGCCCTCTGGACTGATTTCAAATGGGACATTTAATTCCTCCCTGGCATTTTTACAAATTTCGGGAGCAATATCAAATACAACTTCTTCCTCTTCTTCTACAGGAGGGGTTATCATAAATGCTATAGGTGCATTTTTGGAACAACACATATACGGTAATGCAAAATCTGCTATCACTTTATTGTTTCTTCCATTGTAAACGATCAAAAAAGTCCCTCCATTTGGAACGCCAGCCATATGCACCATTCCAGGATGTCTATTGACAAAATTCCCAAACATTGTCTCTTTGAGAATATTGGCTTTTCTGATCAGGGTTTCCTGAAAGATTACCCGCAGGAAATCCCCAGCACAGCAATTATCCTTTAGCCTGTTCAAGATTGCCAAATAATGGTCTTCGAAATCTTGTTTTTCGTATTTATTTTTGGGATCATTGATCGTATCATTGATGAAATTGAAAGCTGTGTTGACCAGTTGACATAGGTTATTCAATGCTGAATCGTAAGATTTTAGCTGTGCATCATTGATATTATCTAAGTCCGATGGGACTTGATTTAGCAAAGCCCTGATTGCGGCAATCAATTGGGTAGGGTAGGTGACCCTCATTTTTTTATCAGTACTTTCCCAATTGACCAAATCCGGAATGGCTTTGATAATGCCTTTATCGAAATATGCCAAGTAATCATTGTAAGAGTATTTGGCTTCTATAGTATTGAAATCAAGAAATGCAAGTCCGATATCCTCTGCCCCATTGGTGATCGGGTAGTGTTTGATGGGCTCTTTATAGTATTGGACTTCTTCTATTTGGTCAATTTTCCTTGTGCTATAGTTATAATAGATTGGCTCAGATACCTTTGTTTCTGTTGCTATCCGTTCTGTTTTCACTTCTTCGGCAGGTTTCGAAGCACTTTCCATGATCCCAAAGACTGTTTTGGCAGAAGGTGCTGCATAGACATCCAAAATGCCAAAATCCTTCACAAAATAGTCCTTGATATGGTTGTGGCCGCCATTTTCCTTTGTACTAAACCCACTCAAAAATGTGATGGCTGTCTCAAACAGACAAGATTGCTGTGCTTTCCAAGCAGTAAGATGCGTTTGAAGGTCATTGAAAAATGCAGGGTAATTTTCCAATTTTATTTCCTCCAATGACATCTCTGTCCCCAGACAAATTACATCAAAATTGAGTCCATAAGCTTTTCTTTTCTTCAATACAGTATCCAATGCAGTAGCCCAATTTTTGTCATAGACTCCTTCTATCCGAAAGAAATCCTTGCAGCTCAAATCCCTCCTGAGACTATCCTCTGTATTCAACTTCGATTGTCCCAAATAATCCAACCCAAATTTCCAATTTGTAAATACAGCTTTATTGTTTCCATAATAACTGGGAATGGCTTTTTTTCCCAAGCTACCGCAAACCACTGAAGGTCTGATTTGTACCTCTATTCCATAATTGGTTGTGTAAGCATTGAGAATGGTTTCAAACCTCCTCAATAGGGATGTTATTTTTGCACGAACTTGACTGTCGTTTGCCAAAGCGGATGATTTGTAAAATCCATGTCTAAATGTAGGATCATTGATTGTTCCTAACATGATGTGTTTGGGAAATGCATGGAGATCATGGTTACAGATTGCATCAATTTGGGAAGTTGATTTCCTGATTTCATTGAATGTAGCCACCAAATCAAGAAGGAAATCATAATTGTACTGTGCATTGGGCTGGTGTTTTGGCACAAAAACATTTTGATTTCTGAGAGCTGTGGGCAAGGTAAAGTTTAAGTCTTTCTCCAAAATACCAAAAAGAAGCCTGCAGTTTAAATTGAACTCGTTTCTAAAGTCCGAAACAGTGGTATTGTATTTTTCAAGATCAACCGAGTTTCCAGCTATAAGGGAAGCTGCAAGAACCCTGTCAACTTTCAAGTCTTCGGTGTCTAGCTGTTTGATTTTTTGAAACTGTCTGTAAATACTGTCCTTGGGAACGATGACTTTCTCCACATATTCACGACGGATCAAAAAATAGCGAAGGTTGGAAATCTCGGGAATCCCTTGGCTGTCACAGTCTGATCCATTGCAGACATCGTAAGGTTTGGTATAGTTTTCCAAATACAAAACCACGACAAAATCGTTTATTTGGATACCTTCAAGTGACTTTGCTTCTGTGAAATTTTTGGCTTCCTCGGTATTCAGCAATTCCAGAATCGGGATATATTCTTCCTCAGATTGGAGAAAATGTGGGTACATAACCTTATGGTTGCTGAAGGGGATATAGGAAGAAAAAGTCTTTGCAGAAATAGAAATAGGCGAGTTATTTGGGCTTGCATTTTTGTTTTTTAGCTTGATGAGATCTCCATCTGTGGTCAAGGCTGTTCCTTGACCAATAGTCAAAGTGGATTTGGTTTGGGTTAATTCCAACCCACAGATGATTCCGGCACCGGTCAAAGCAAGTCTTGATAACCTATCCTGATTATCCAGATAATGAATGAGCAGATTGAGTTGGGCAGCAGTCAATAGCTGGTTATCTGCAAAAGATTTATAGTCTGAAGTAATGTTGAGAAGTTTCATGACCTGGTAGTTAAAATTTTAAATATTTGTTCTTCCTAGAATAATTTTTCCATTGACATCTTGGGTATCACAATCATGCAATTGTCCTTTTGGATAGATATTATTCAGGTTTTGGATTGCATTTATCAATTCAGGAATGGAATCTTGTTTTCCCGCGGCTTTGTCTATCAGGAAATTCCTGAGTTTTTCTTCAAATTGAAGCAAATCATTGTCTTTCTTTTTGACGGTGTTTTTTCTGTGCCCCACCCAGCAGATTTTTGCCAATATGTGGGCTGGGATCTCTTTGCGAATCAGATCTTCTGCAAAATTCCGGAAATTGATATCCGAAAACCTTTGGGTATAGCCGGGAAGTACTATGCTGATCCGGAATGTATATGGATCAGCATTGCATCCCTGCCCGCAGTCGTCGGCACAGATGGGTAAATAGTAGCTTTCATCTTTCTGCTCTTGTCCATGGGGAAGCATCAGGATATGTTCTAACAGGTGAATTCCTTCATCACAAAATTCCTCGATAAAGAATTCTATGCTGTCCAAAACCGCATCCCTAACCTCACCAATGGTATCGTAATATTTAAATTGTCTAGCGATGATTCTCTTAGGGTTACTGAAAGGTTTGATGTTTGGATTGATGATATTGAAGGAAAATTTTCCTGAATCCGATTTTACGATCTCGATGACATTGACGGTCTTTCTTTTGATGTTTGGATTTTTGATCAACTTGATTTCCTGTCTATTGGAGTTGATTATCTTGTAGATACTCTGATACATTTCTTTTTCCGCGGCGTGGTAAGTATCGTAGTTTTCGGTAGCCGTAAGGATGATCTGATTGCTCGCATCCCTGATCCTCCACCTATATTGGTCATCGTTTACTTTGTAGAGTTCTACAAATTTCTCCGAAATGGTTTCTCTTTTGTACGCTTTGGAATCAGACAACTTGATCCCCAACAGGCCGGCTATCCTGTTTTCCAAGCCTGAAACATTGGTGCAGTTCCAAATATTTCCGATGGATTGTTTGTAATAATTGAAAGCGGTAGCCCTGGTACTGCTCATCAGGTCGTAATTTCCGAGAAATGAGCGTTTGTTGTTATGTACAATCTCTTCTGATGCCTTACCATAAATGCTTTTCATCAAAAAAGCATAATTCCCGAAATTTTCAGAAAATCTGGCAATCAAATGATCCTTGATTTTTGAGTTTCTGAGGTTTTGATCATCAAACTTTGATACCAACTCCTGCCAATCAAAACTATCATAATCTTCTACCAGCTCATGGATTCCTTTGATATCGGTTACAGCTTGGATAAAGTAACTGTTGGAAAAATCATTTGATATGGAAAGTTGCTCCTTTACATTGACCAGATGTTTAAAGTAAGTAGCCAAAATCTGGTCAAAAAACAGCAAGTATGCTTTGAGTTGCTTGGCTTGGGCATGTCGTGCTGGTGTTTCATTGTCAGAAAGCCCATGTATGCCGACTCCATAATTCTCGGGGAAATTATTTGTGATACTATGATAATTGCCAATATTCACTTTCTTTCCGGCAGGATATCCAAGTCTCAAGTCTTTGGATATTTTATCCAAATTTTTGACCTGATCCTCCATGAGTATTTTCCTGTAGCTTTGGATGGCATTTTGATCCATATTGATTGGAAGGTTTTCCTTTCTGAAAGAAAAGACGCTTTTCCCTTTGCACAATATTGGTTTATGTCCCTCTTTGATACATAGATTCCACAAGTCATCTGCTTCTTTGGCATTGCCATTGCAAAAACTGATGCTCATATCATGGATCAGCAAGACTCCATCGATTTTCAGGATAAGATTCATCAAATCACTCAACCTCACTTCTGATCTCAATTGGTTTTTTCTCAATTCTTCATCGACAATAAAACCATGCTTGAGCAGTGGTCCCTCAAATATTTCATCAGTAGAAAACCCTTTTTCCAACATAGCTCCCAGAGAGTGGATTTTCACTTTTGGTGAAAAATATTGGTCAATAGCAAGCAGGATTTGGGCATTGACAAGATTTTCATCTGCTTGGGGAGATAATTCAATATCTGCACAGACCTTGATTTCCTGCTTTCCCACTGCCTTGATCTCTACCAAATCTTCGCAAAGGTTCCTGTTTGAGTGGTATGTCTTCCAGAGTTCAGTTTCCAAGCTTTTGGTATTGGGTACATCTTCTGAAAAGTCTACCCAAAGTGTATAGAGTCCTCTTATATTGGCTTCTTTCAACAGTTCTTTTGGAACAGCCTCAAAACTTTTTTGGAGCAAACTAACTTTGGCATCTCTACAGTTTATAAACAGCTTTTGGGAAAAAGGCTTCAAAAAGCAATTGTTGATCTTGAGAGGATCGATGTCAATAAACAATTTCCTATAATCCAATGTAGTCAATGCCCTGTTTGGCATGATCTCATGTGCTTCGAAGAATTGCTTGGATGATTCGTCGGGGTTCAGCAAATCTTGGATTGGCATGTTGATCCTTAATCCCAAATCGGTGATGGCGTAGCATAGTAGTTCAAGTGTGGTGATTCCGGGGTCATGTGTATTGAAATCTGTCCACAGCTTCCCACCAAGTTGCTCAATGTATTCGATACCTTTTTTTCTAAGGAAATCAAAATCCAAGTCATCTTGAGTCTGAATGTTTTTAGATATTTTGAGATCAGGTATAGACATAGGGTTATGCTTTAGCACATTGGTTTTTGGCAAGGTTTACAATATGGATTTGGTCGCTGACGATGATGTTTTTCGGCGAAGTCGGAATTACTTTGTTCTGGATTGGGGTTTTATCCAATCTCAACTCAAGCTTTGATATGTAATCTATATAATGCAGATTTTCAATAAAATATACAATCTGACTTTTGTGAAATTCTTTATTGAAATTCAAAAGGGTCTGTTCTTGAAATGCCCATGGAGAGAGGAAATTGGTTATGTCCTTTTTCAATTGGTTTTGATAAAAATTGAAATCCAACCCTGTTACCACCTGTATATCCACCTGAATCTGCAGAAACTCATATTCGGGATTGATCACATGCACCTCTATGGAAGGACTTATGTAAGAAGATATGTAATCCTTGATCTCTTCGAGTTTTGCGCTACTTACCCTTGGGTATACCAAGGTATCGGGATTTATCTGCCGGACTTGTGGTACGACCACCAGAGTAACATGCCCAGGAGCATTGAATGATATAGAGTTGGTATGGTTGAGGCACTTGACAGAAATAAGTTCAGGAAATTCCTCCAAAATCAAGTGTTCATAATCCCACTGGGTAACCGCCCGATTTTTGTGACGTAATCTTTCAGAAACCCTCCTATAATAATTCAGGTCAGTTTCCTTGCCTTTTCCACCAAAACTAGGGTAGGGCTGTGCGACAGATTTGATTTGGGAAATACGCCTTTCCAATTTAGAAATCGTATCAGCGGGCAATTGGCCAGGCAAATGTGTCGCAAGGGAAGCGTCTCTTGCCTCCAACCTGAGCGCTTGGGCGTGGATATTGATGCATTGGCAGACAGCATCATATTTTCCATCCAATTTCACCCGAATCCATGCTAACCCCTCAGGAAATACAGTATTATTCGTATCAATTGATGGTGGCAATTGAATTTTGACAATACCAGACCTTAGGAAATTCAAGGTTTCATTGAGAAGGATTGAAGCTTTTGGTATCACTTCCCAAGTGTTTCCCTTCAAAATAGACCATTTGATCGGCTCACCATCTACAGACAGTGGATTTTCTGTACCATCGGCAAATTGGAACAATAGGGACACGATGTCATTTGGGTTGGTTTTTTCCAGTCCTATATACAAGTATCCATCTTTTTCATATTGTCGGCTGATTAGGCTCGGGTTGTCTTGCCTACCAAAGCCAAAGGGATGTAAGTGTATGATTCTATTGCTTTCATTGTTCTGGCCAAATTCCACAGATCCTTTGTAGGAAAGGGATAGATCAGCTGCCAACGGAGTGTAGGGCTCATTGGGCAGAATCTTGTCGTCTTTCTCAGAGGTAAGAACCATTGCGTAGATTTTTGGGTAGATATCGTGCAGGAAGGATTGTTGCAGATTGACCCTTATACTTGCTGTAGGGACTTGATTGATTTGATTGTTGACTTGGAATTTGAATTTGAAAGTGTCATTCTCTTCTTCAAATACCCTGTTGTTTACAGTATTCAGGTTTTTTATTTTGATACCATTGAGGAGCAATTCTGATTTATACCTGAAATAATCATCACCACTCACGATTGGAGAGGTTGATTGTGCCGAAGTTTGGCTGGTTGTTGCTTTTCGCGCTGGTGGGTTACTTTCTTTTGATGCCCTTAGCACTACATTTTCTCCGATACTTAGGTTTTCCTTGAGTTTTCCGATGATTTCGGCATTCTGCAAATAGCTGAAGCTTTGTAATTCAATCAGATAATTGGATGAAATGTTTTTCTTTGCTTCAAGAATATAGGTTTCATAATGCTCTTTAAAACTATCAGGCGTATTTTTCCACTCAAAATTCAGTTTAACCTCAGAACAGTTTTTTGAAAATGCCTCTGGATATGAAAAGCTGAAGCTGGATCCTTTGAATGGTCTTGTGGAGAAAGGATAGAATGGTTTTTGGGCATTGATCGTCGTTTGATCATTTTCCAAATTGATGTTTTTCACCTCTGACACATCTATGTCTATCCTCAATTTTTGCAGGCTGTTGTTGGATAGGAAATCAAATACCTGGTATCCCTGATCCTCATCTATATGCGACATAAATTTGGCAGAGGGAAAAGGGTTGGCAAGGTTGAACGAAGGATCTTCCGTCTTGAAATATTCTATGGGGGGAAGGGAAGTATCCAACAAGATAGTTACTATCAGTTTGGCATTTTGGATTTTAATATCCTGAATGGAAACTTCATCCAGCTCAAGCCACTCTTTCGCAGTACTGAGGTAGATTGAAGTGAATTTTCTAAATTCATCCTTACCAAAAGGAATGTCGTTTCCGAAGGTGAAATCGAATGTGATTTTTCGCCTTCCTTCTTTGGCTAATAGGACATTTGAAGAGATGACAAAACCAAATTCAGCATCTGTACTTTGAGGATCATTTTCCAAAGAGTGGCCAAATGGCCACCAACTTTCCTTGTTTTCCAAAGTTTGGCTTTCGCCATCATTTGGATCAAGAAGCATATTTTGTCTGACTTTATTCTTGGCCTGATCATGAAAAATGTTCATGATGGCTTTTACATTGATCGTATTGATGCTGATTTCATCAGAATTGGAATATAAGAGAGGACTTCCATTTTCATTTTTTCCTGCATTGAATAGGGTTTGGGTTTCAATTCTTTGATTTTGGGCATTTTTTGCAAGCTCCAACACCACATATACACTATCTGCTGAAGGGGGTAATTTGTCCATCTGCAATACTTCCCGATAGTAAAAATCGAGATGCCTTTTAGTCAACAGATTGAATTTGGACTTGGTGATATCCAGAACCCTGAGAAAGGAAATAAACAAGGTAAGATGTGGTGATAGCTCACTGTTTTTGCCATAGGCAGTCAATACATTTCCCAATTCACCTTTAATACTTTGGAGTTCAAATTGGTTTTCAAAAGAAAGCTGCGAAGCGTCTAAATCCAATTCTTTGAAAAACTCATCCCAAGTTCCTTCAGCCTTGTTGCTTAGGTTGAAAAATTTAAGTTTTTGGGCAAAATTATAGGCAAACAAAACCCAATCCTCTTCCCCAAACTCCATCAATTGCAGTTGGGAAGGATCAAGGCTTTTGTTGAAACGGCTTTCCTGACTGGATCCATTTCGTTTCAAAATGCTCAATATTTTTTCGTCGCTTTTGCTCATTTCCTTATTTAGATTTCTATGCCCTCATCTTTGTAATAAGGGAAAACCTTGTTCTTTCTGGAATTGGTTGCTCTAATGATATACTCGACCTCAATGATGATTTTTCCATTGATGATATCATCTTCATAGATTTCGATTTTCTGTACATCTATTCTGGGTTCGTAATACAAAATGGCCGTTTTGATCAAATCAGAAATATAGGTGATCAAGGTTCTGTCTAGGGGATTGAAAAGCAGTTCTTCCAGGTTGCAGCCGAAATTCGGGTGCATGATGCGTTCCCCTTGTTTGGTGGATAGCAATATCTCCAAGCTACTTTCAATGTCTTCTTCACCGGAAAGCATTTTTATGCTACCGGATTTTTGGTTGAAAGTAGGAGGGAATGACCATCCTTTTCCCAGAAATGGTTTTTTGTTTTCCATGGTTAACCAATCAATACTGTGAATTCCCCAAGCACAATGGATCCTCCATGTGCAGTGCTATCCCCCAATCTAGCTGCTGGCATCCCCCCAATCATTACTGTGGCTGATCCGGCAATAATGCTGTCTGGTGGTCCTGTACAGGTAGCCATATCACCAACCCTTGCGGCAGGCATTCCGCCGATCAAAACTGTCGGTTCTCCGGGTGGCAGTATAGGGCCGCCCACATGCGGGACAGTACCTGTTACCATTGGACAGACATGCATATCATTGATTCTTGCTGCTGGCATTCCCATTTGAATCTTGTTTAATTGATTTGTACTATACTTCCTTTTACTACCGTAGATGCACTGCTGCTGATTTCCGCACCAGCGCTTCCTTCGACTTTGATTTGTGCACTCGCTTTCCCAGTGACATTCATCCCTTCTATAGCTATATCACCGGAGGCTTTGATGTTAAGGTCTTTGCCGGATATGATTTGTATGCCATCAGCATCCAAAATGATCTGGTTACTGTTTTCATCTTCGATTGAAATTTGGCTGCCGTCCTCATCCAAAGAAATCTTTTTACCACCCGGACTTTCGATACATATCGTCTTTGTATCATCATTGAAGGTGATTTTCAACTCACTGCGGGTAATAATCCCTTTTTCATGATTATCGTCTTTTGCTGTTATGGGAGCGGGTTTTGCACTGCTGTGCAATCCACCCAACACGATGGGTTGGTTGGGGTCTTCATTCAAAAAGCCCACTACAACCTCGTCACCGATTTCCGGTCTAAAGAAGACCCCGCGACTTTCGCCAGCATCCAAGGAAGAGACCCTACACCAAATACCCTCATCCGATGAATTGATGATAGGGATCTTGACAAGAATCCTATCTTCACCATTGTCATCTTCAAGTTGGCTCACAATGCCTATCTGCAGGCCTTTGATCGCCGGAATCAAGGCAGATGCCGGAGAGGCATTGATATTGTAGATTTCTGAAAACCACTCTGGATTCATTCCAAACTGCACATCTACAGTCCAATTCCCTTCGTTGATTTGATGAAAAACACCTGAGACCCATGCCCGTCCGGAAAACCGATCACCAACGCCTTCAAGTTCGATACAGGTGTTTGGCAATACTTCCGGGATGCCTTGGAACTTCACCCTTCCCCGGACTTTTGCCAAAGATTGGTAAAGCATCGTAGCTTCTGTCCAATCCTGAAGCAGTTCATCTGAGATATTGCCTCCATTTTTCAGTTCAAAGCTGTCCAAGCCAATGGCATCTGCCAAATCGGTATTACTGAAATTCCCATGCAACGAAAGGTTTGCAAGCTCCTTTTCGGATTCAATGATTTCCTGTCGTGGACCATCCCAAGTCTGTGCAACCACTTTTTTGAATTGATCCCTAGCGTCCATTTCTGCATCAAAATCAAGTATGGTGGCTCCAAAGGTCACTTTTTGGATAATGTCAGAGTCGAGTTTTGGTGCTTCTATCTTTATTTCCCCGTCGGAAACAAAACAAAGCTTCCCACAAGCTTGAGCCCTTGATACCATGAAATCCCAGTTCGTGCTATTGTATTGGACCAACTTATTATGGGTATAGGCTGTAGCTTCGACCTGATGATCAATTTGGCTTTCGGAAAGAAGCTGTTCGAAGACTTCACTGTCTTTTATATCATGATAGGTTTTGGATTTCTTGCCAACTGTCAATTTTACAGCCTGATCCTTACACTCCACTATCAAATAGGAGGATGTGCCTTTTACCTTTATTTGATGCTTGATAATAATCCCCTTGAATATGACTGTTTCATCACTATGGTATCCAGCGGCAATTTCGATCGATTGGCCCGGCATCAGTTCATCCATATTGCTCAAGGAAAAATCTCTCGTAGAAGGATCTCCATCCGAAAAAACAAGCTTTGCCATCGGGATTCGATTGACTTCTTTGTGTACCACCACATTGAGCAAATGAAAAACATTAGACAACTCCCTACCATCTATATAAATGGTTTGAGTGACCAAATCAGCACTTCTGCTTGTGTTTATGGTTTCGCTATTGCTCATTTAGTCAATTTTTCTAATGGTGGGAAGTAAATTTGTGTCCCTACTTTCAGGTTTCTAAAATCAAAGATGCTGTTGGCTTTAGCCACTTCGAGGTAATATTTGGAATCACCATAAATCCGATTGCTCATCAAAGGCAACGTGTCTCCCAATTTCACTTCCCTGTAATGGGTCAGGTCAGGTGATTGGTTGTTTTCTAATGCCACCCGCAAATTGTCCTCAACAAATCCAGTAACCTTCAGACTAGCTACAGCCCTGAGTGGTGTTCCGTCGGCTTTGAAGAGCTTGAAATTGATATCCAAACTGGTCAAGACCCCCTTGAAAAGCAAAGAGCCCCAGGCAATTTTAAGGTAATTGGGCCTGTGTGTATCACCTTGGTAATCGAAGGCTACTTTTTTGAATAATTCGATATCATCTATGATGCCTTCATTTTTGGCAGGGCTGTCTTTGATCGCTCCGGTTCTGTCAAAAAGGAACTCAAATTCCAATTCTTGTGGTAGAATCTTATTGAATTTTGGGGCAGCTCCACTTGTGCCAGAGGCCTGGTCTTCGTTTTGGACGGTCGTATAATTGAAAGTATAGCCTTCAGGATTCAAAAGTGCAGTATAGGTACCACCTTCTACTTCATTTTTGAATTCTTCATCGCTAAATGCTTTGATAAACATTTTCTTCAATGCACCTGAGTTAGCCATCAGCGTTCCTTTTTACGATCCAGTGTCTCCAATACAGTTTCTATGACTTCTTGGATCATGTCATCTTTTGAATTGCTTGGATTGGTGTTTCCGTTGCTACTTTCTGAAGCGACATGGACCTTTATGTGAAGTTCCTTGATCTCAATTGGCATATACCTATGATTTGATTACTTTAAAATAATTGTATTTCAATTCCAATGACTCCATCATGATCTTACTATCCATGGCATTCAATTCATCCACTTCCCATTTGACCGGAATGGCATTGACGACCGACCAGCTCAACAGAGGTTGGTGTTCTTCATTGAGCAGGTTGATGGTAAGGTCTACCGGGCTGAACTCAAAATCCTCAATGGCTTTCTTGCACCAATCAATCAGTTTTGAATCAAGGACGATCCCTCTTTTCAAAATCAGATTGCTGTATTTGCTTTTCACAGGTAGGGTGTGTTTGAATCTATTTTCACCACCTTCGGCAATTTCCTCGGTTTCCAATTCTGCAGTAAGACCGGATACCGTCTGAAATTGCACATCGAATTCCTGTGAAGAAATTCCATTGAATTCAACCTTGAAATGGAAGCCAACGGGAGGGTAGTAGGTCATGGTTTAGTCGTTGATGATAGATAAGCCTTCGTGCACCAATTCCATGGATTCGATAGCAACTTCGTTCCCATCGGCTTTGAGGTCTGTCGACTGGATTTTGGTTGGCCAGGCATTCTTTATCCTCCAGACTACTACCGGTTCATGGGATTCATTGAGCAATGAAATCGTCACATCCCTTCGATCAACCTTATTCATCGAAATAGTTTTGTACCATTCAAAGTACTCGTTGTCACTGGCGAATGTGCCTCTTTTCAAGGTGATGTTAGCCTCTTTTTTCAGGCCGGGCATTTTGATTTTCCCATATTCGGGACTTGCCCCATGTCTATACTCTATGACTTCTGTTTCTACATCCAATCCGGATACTTCAGTAAAACCTATTTTTGTTCCACCCCACTCAACAGAGAAATGAAACTTTGATAATGGATAGCTCATTTGATTATAGTTTAAATGATTTTAATAATTAAGATTCCTGCATTTTGTGGGAGAAATTCAATATGATAAACTCTGCCGGTCTTACCACAGCCATGCCGATCTCGACAATCATATATCCATTGAGAATATCCTCTGCAGTCATCGTCTGGCCCAATCCTATCCTTACATAAAATGCATCATCAGGTGTAGCACCGGCTAGTGCTCCGGCCCGCCATTGTAGGATCAGAAAATTCTCTATCATCGCACGCACCTTTACCCATGTATTGGCATCATTTGGTTCAAAAACAAATTGTTCAGTAGCTTTCTTGATGGATTCTTCCGCCATGTTGAAAAATCTTCTCACAGGGACATACCTCCATTCATTGTCGTTTCCGGCGAGGGTTCTTGCGCCCCATACCATAATTCCTTTTCCTGTAAATGGCCTGATGGCATTGATGGATTTGCCTGAAACAGTGTCTATGTTCAGCCCATCCTGGATCTGTCTATCAATCAGGGTCGTGACATCCACTACATTGTTTAGGGAGACATTGGCTGGTGCTTTCCATACCCCTCTGTCACTGTCAACAGATGCATACACCCCAGCTATCGCAGAGCTAGGTGGCAAAGTGAGGTATTCATTTGCAATGGCTACAAAAATATTTTTCAAGGCAGGAATGGATTCAACTGCAGCTTCTTGGGTTGTTTTGATCAAATTGTCAACAGTTTCCCGAATAAGTTCTACCGACGATCTTAATACAGGCCAAAATCCAGCGATTGCAGGGATATGCGGAGCGATTTTTTCGGCATCGTTTGCCCCAGTCCCAAAATAATTTGTCGTAGATGCAGAAGGATCGGCCAAATTCAAGCCAGAAGCAGAACTAACGCTAACTGGGCTATCCAAAGTAGTATTGGCAGGGGTACTGTCAGCGATCATTTTTCTGATTTCATCTACCACCTGATGAATAGATCCAGCATTGACTGATCCTGCAAGGTCTTCTGTAAGTACTTCAAACAGACTGCTTGGGCTTCCTCTATGCTTTAATGTGATATTCTCCAAATCTCCAATATCAAGTGTATCTCTGACTGTATCGATCACGTTGATATAAAACTGCAATAAATTTTGTAACCTTGGTCTTGTTGGTCCATTTCTTAGTATCGTTGCCAAGCTTTCGAACCTTGCTTCAACAGAAGGAAAACCTAGGGTTTGAATTGAAGTCAAAGCATCGTCGATATCGTCTTGATCATCGACAAGGTTATCCAAGGCATTTGCAGTGGCTTTTGACAAAGGGTCTTTGACCAAATCTGCCAAATCTACATTAGAACCTGCTTGTTCTATTTTTCCTTTTAAGTTTTTGTAGTCCACTTCCCTTGGCAGGTTGGCTTTTATCCAAGGTGTATAGGCTGCACCATATTTCAGGTGATTCATCCCAATTCCATTTCTAAAGTCCTCGACTATCTCAGAATAGTCTTTCCCTGCATTTTCCTTTAGGTCAAAAACACAAACCCTGTCTTGTAGGTCATTGCATTGCCTCAGCATGGCTTGGTGCAATGAGTTCATGTTAGATTGGCTCATCATGGCCGCATCTGGAGCCAGAAGAATGGTAGGCTCATCCTGCTTTCTGATCGCATCCAGTCCTTTCAGAAAACCTGGGCTGCTAACGCCATCTCCATTTTGGATCGAATCCCCATATTTACCTACTGAGACAATGTAGCAAGGACCACCACCATTGGCATAAAACAACCTGATGGCTTCATACATATAGTATTTGTCAGTAATATCAATCGCTGTAACTTGATTGAGCGCATTGAGGTCAACCGAATTGATCGTGACTTCTGGTGCATCCCCAAAAAGCAAAACAAAGTCCAACACAGAAGTAATCCGGGTAGGCTTGTTCAGTAAATCATCATTGGTGATTTTTTTAGCTTTTTTCGTATATCCTATAAATGCAGGGATAGCCGTTTCTACTTGAGCCACTGAAGGCGGAAACTTGGAAATTTCCCTTACATAGACTCCTGGTGTTTTATAAGTACTTGCCATGTTTGAATTGATTTTAATAGTTTATAAATATTTCTGAGTATGTTTTGCCATCTTCGGTAGTAAACTTTGCGCTGTTGGGATTGGGGAAAATGGTTTCATAATCAGAGATATTTGTCAGATGATCCTCTGTGATTGTTATAAAGCCATTTTTGGTCAAGGGAAGCATTTCTTCTGTGATCAAAGCTTCACCGGATTTCAAGATATATTTCCAGTAGGTGGACCTGTTTTCAAAATGTATGGTGAAATGTTGACTAGGTTTCAAAGTCCCGTCGTTTTCAATTAAGCTCAGGTCGTCAAATGTAGATTTGGAAGCAATGGAGATTACACCGATACATTTGTTGGGTAGTGGCGCACTGTCTTTCATATTGTTGGCCAGTACATTTTTATCGACCAGATGATTTGCATTGATTGGTTTGGTGTCTATATCAACAAAATCCGGGAGATAATCCAAAAGCGGATGGTTGCTGATGAACAAGTAACTATTTCCAGTAACCTCCAATGGAGTATAATTGATGAAATCAGGGTCATTCCAGATAATATAGAACTGAAAGAATTCATGTTGCGAGATACCAATCAATGCATTTTGATCTTGATCAACCTTGCCTATCACTGAAAGTATTTGACTGCTTTCTTTTAGAATCAACCGATGGTTAATGAGCAATTTCGCAGTTTCTGGGGTGGGAGTGAGGCGTATGAATTCCCTCCAATCAAAATCCTGCATCCTTTTAGTTTTTTCTTCCTCAGAGGCATTTTCAAATATTGATTGACCTCTATTCAAAAAATAACTATGGCTGATCTTAAAATCAAAAATTGTCCGATATGTATACGTATTGCCCATATTTATAATTTCGAATTGATAATGATATCCGTAACAATACCCGTCTGTGATTGGGGAATTCTCATTTCGAGCTGGACCACACTTACTTTGTAAATAACCGAAAGCATTTGCTTTCCACCATTGGCACCCCAGATTTGGTTCAGCTCATCAAAAGTCGGGGTAAACAATTCCACAGTAAATTTGAACTCCCTCAGGTTTTTCATTTCTTCACCTTCTCTGTTGAAATGGGCATTTTTATCGGTGAAAACATTCTTGGCCTGAAAGTATTCTATGATGAATGATAGGTTTTTCAGGGCATTGTCATAGGCAGAGAAATTACTGGAAAAGATAACATATAGGTTGAGTGGCACCTTTTTGTTCAATTGCTGGGTTCTGCTACCAATCTGAAAATTGTTTGGTATGTTTTTGAGTGTGCTTTCTTGCATCATGTGCAGGAGCGAAACAATTACTTTCTCTGGACTTCCCTCTTCATTTTGGGAAATCAAATGATTCATTTCTACAATACCTTCCTGCTCGGTCAGTTCCCGGAAACCATTGCTTAAGTCGGAAGTCAATATTTGTAAAGTTTCGTAAATCATTTTTTTGGATTAAATCAGCCTACCTTCTTTTTTATATTCTCTTTTGATGCCTTGCAGGAGTGTTTCCAGCTTTATTTTCTTGTTTTTCTGATCAAGGGATTGCAATCCTGCATAATGGATGATGTTGATGATGTTAGCACCATTCAACTCATATTTCTTTGCCAAGCCTTCCAATACTTCCGTATCTTCCAAAGGAAGCCCACTTGGTAGGTTGCTTTGCCAAAGCCTTAATCTTTCGGGTACTTTTGGCATCTCGAATTCAATGATCGATTGAAATCTCCTGGTAAATGCACTATCAATATTCCCTTTGAAGTTGGAAGCCAAGATCACCAAGCCATTATGGTTTTCGATTTTTTGCAGCAAGTAAGAAACTTCTTGGTTGGCGTATTTGTCATGGGCATCCTTCACGTTGGTCCGCTTGCCAAAAATCGAATCTGCCTCGTCAAAAAATAGAATCCAATTTCTGTCTTTAGCTTCATCAAAAAGTAAGGACAGGTTTTTTTCTGTTTCGCCAATGTACTTGGAGACAACTAGGGAAAGGTCTATTCTATACACATCTTTATTGGTATACTTGCCCAAAAGCGTAGCCGTCAGTGTTTTGCCGGTACCTGATGGTCCATAAAACATACAGACATAGCCTGCTTTCAGTTTTTTTCCAAAAGACTTGTCTTGGATGAGGGTTTCATTGTGTTCGAGCCAAATTTGTATTTCCTTGATTTGACTGGTTGTATTTTTGCCAAGTACCAGATCTGACCAATCCAATTTTGTCTCTATCAATTGGGCTGGGAACTTGCTGCTGAGTACAGGCTTGTATTTTTTCCCAAGGATGAAAAGTTCCAAATACTCCTTGCTAATGGCCAATACTTCACCTGTAAATGGCTCTTCGGAAGCTGAATTCATCATTTGGATGATATGTTTTTTGAAAAACAAGTGGCTTTCGTCCAACAATGGAAAATAGTTCAACCTGGCTTCCAAATCTTCCCCTGCCAAAATGTATAGTAGTAATTCGCCATTTGGCAAAACGCCACGATGCCCTTTGCCTTTGACACCACCCATGATTGGATTGTCAGTATTTGGAGAAAATGATTCCTTGAAAACGGTGATCAGGAAATTAGGATTGATATATGGAATCAAAACCAACAAAAGGAAAATGATTTCTTCTGTCTTTAGTTTGTTTTCAGCTATAAAATCATCCAAATCAGGACTTCCCGATGATTTGAATTTCAGATTGATCTTCGATTTTGGATGTTGCTTCCTAAAATCAAAAACTTCCATTAAAAATTGGTTCATGTAAATAACATCCATAGTCGATGTTTTAAAATTTCAAGTTAAAATAAACAGTATCCAAAAAGCCAAACCCCATTTTCCGATCTATGACATAGATGAAAAATCCAACAACGGGAATAAAACCTCAGTTACGAATTGAGGACCGAAAAGCAAACAGCGCCATTTTAATCACTGTTTAAGATTTATATTTGAAATCCCTTCAAATACTGGGTTGGGACTTTGGTAATCATTCTAAAACTCAAAAACTGTTTACCATTCATATTGCCAGATCAAAATTATTATGCTGGCAAGAAATAATTGGCAAAAGTAAAAACTGATTTACCTAAATTTATAATTAGGTTACCTTGTCATTTGCGAAATAACAAAATTAATATTTGCAGATCAAATATACACAGGAAATAATATATAAAAAATATCCTCTCCAATATTTTATGCTTTTTTTCCTAAATTAACGTAAAATTAACAATTGAGACCTGTCATTGATCAAGTCTTCAACAACGTAGATAAAATCTTTTATCTTGTCTATTGCCTAGCAAGTCGATAAGTATATTTTAGAATTTTTAGGTTTTTTTATCAAGCTAAGTGAAGTACATTTCCTAAATGAAAAATAAAACTTTTCTTCTCATAATTAGTCTTATCACCCTGGCATGTTGTAATACTGAAAAGGCAAACATGGACAGTGAAGCGGAATTCCAAATTGCAATAGTTGACTCCATTCAAGTTGATTACTTAGGCAATCTGTTTATATATGGTTACAATTCTGATAATGGATTGTATTTGGGAAGGTGGAATTCCAATGATGAGTATGTGCTTTTTGATGATTTAGGAAATTTTCACCAAAAATATAAATTACCATCTGAAGGTCCAAATGCCATCAAATGGGCAATAGGAATTGGTTTTCTAGAAGGGAAGTTTACCATCATGGATCAGCATAGTGGATTGATTCAATTTTCTAACGAAGGTGAGATTGTAAATAAAATTCCCATTCCAGATAATTATTTTTATTTGAATGGACTTAGTTTTTCAGCACAGAAAATTGGAGAAAATTATGCCTATAGTCGACCTGAAAGAGAAAGTATTGGCTCTGAAGGGATTCCATGGGATGATCTTGCTGATTTATTGGTAAGTAATTACAAAAGTCCACTGATAGAAGTTTTTGATCCTATATCCGGTACGATTAGAAACACCATGGAATTCCCCGAGAATACAGTATACAGTACAGGCCAATTTTATAATGCTATACCTCCTAGTATTATCAAGTTTGGGAAGGAATGGATTGTTTTTTTACTTGCAGAGATGAAATATTTTGTTTACAAGGAAAATGAAGGAGAAATAGAGTTTGTAAAGGAGGTAGACCTGAATATTGAAGATGCCATTCCAATGCCCGGCGTTCCAATGAAAGATTATCAAGAATGGTACGAGCAAAAAGGGAATATTATTTTTGGTAAAATTGAAAAACTCTATAGAAGAGAAAATGATGTAATTGTCATTTACACCAAAGGTGTAGAAGAAGAAATTTCAAGAAACCATAATCCTGAAAATAGAACTGAATGGATGGATTTCATATATAATATTCCTCGGTATGCAGCTGTATTTGACAATGACCATCAGTTGGTTCAAAAGGATATTCTTTTACCAAAAGGATTAATATGGTCATCTGTAGTCAATAATGAAGGTGAAATCCTTGCGCTAAAAAATCAAGATTATTTTGAAGTTGAAGAGGATTTTGTGACCTTTTATAAACTAGATCTAGCTTCAAACCAATGAATTTAATGCCAAAGTTGGTTTATCTTATTCACCTTAAAAACAACAATTTACTACTTATATTATTTGGTTGACCAATAACTGATCGACTGATAAAAAATAACTAGGAACAGCAAGTCAATTAGTTCTAAAATAATTGACTTGCTGTTCCTGACTTTATCAACTTTTTATTGATGCTCGTCTCTTAACAGATCATTTACAGTTTTCACAGGATTGAATGTAATCAGGGGAACTTCTACGAAAATTGTATTCCAACCTGCCATTGCACCATTCCAAAGTCCGGGAAGTTCTTGGGCTTTTAGATCTCTGCCGCTTTTTGATTTTCCGGTTATAAAACCTGTTTTCATGTCCCTGAATTCCAGTAAATCAAATTTTTTGCCTTTGTAGTCTTTGGTTGCACATACCAAATCCACTGGATTGAAATGTGTTGATGACTGCATGATTTCTTTTTGCAAGACCTTATCCAGATCAATCTGTGCAGTCTCTGCGATTTGTAATGACAGGGAACCATCATCATCCTTGACCCAAAAGGGTCCCCCGCCTGGTTCTCCTGTGTTTTTGACCATGCCACATACACGGATTGGCCTGTTCAGCTTTTGGTACAAATACCGAACTTTCCCTTCAGTGTCCAGATTGGCATAGTCTTTCAAGAGCTTTCCTCCCAAGTCATCGATAAGTACTGTTTCAGCCAAAGCAATATTCTCTTCTGAATAATCATTTTCTAATTTTTCCAGAGCTTCAAAAACCCGCTCCTGAATCTCCAAGAGTAATCCCCCAAGGGCAATTTTATAGTTCTTTGTCTCCCCCTTGAATCTATCTGGAACCACATTGTCGATGTTTTTGATAAATATAAGATCAGCTTCTATATCATTGAGGTTTTCCAACAAAGCTCCATGACCAGCAGGCCTGAACAAAATCGATCCATCCTCTTCCACAAATGGCCTGTTGTCCATGTCTACAGCAATGGTATCGGTGGATTTCTTTTGTTGGGAATAGCTGACATCAAATTTCACATTGAATTTATCTTCCAATGGTTTTTGGATTTTGGCAACTTCCTCTTTGAATTTTGACTCGTGTTCAGGTGATACGGTAAAGTGTAGTCTTACTGTGTTGTCTTTCCCAATGGCATACATGACCCCTTCGATGAAATGTTCATAAGTTGGAGTTCTATCATGATCTTCATAATGATGGAATTTCAGTAGACCTTTGGGCAAAATACCGTAAGCCAAACCATCTTCATTCAATAGCCCACCGACAATGCTTTTGTAATCCCTAGCTTCGAGGGCTTGCAGAATACTGGAACCTCTTTGTTTCAACGTTTCGTCTAGGTCATTATAGAAAGCAAAATCGGATAGATTATCGATGAATTTTTTGGTAAAAGAACTCTTTTCCAGATCTCCATCTCCATCAAGGAATGAGAAAAGGTCTTTGAACATTCTTGATGCTGCACCACTTGCAGGGACGAATTTGACCACCTTAATTTTTGAGGCTTTCGATGGATAGGAATTCAGAAAAGTTTCAATTTCTTCCTGACTCAATAATTTGATTCCATCTCCAATTTTTGCTGCTGAAACAATCGGCAAAAAAGGAAATCCATTTTTAAAATTGATGATCTGCTCTTGTGCATTTTCCAAGGACATACCCTGTCCCAAGATCTGTTTTTCAATTTGTGGATCCATGCTCTGGTTTTAAGTTTATGAAAGTTTCAATATATAAATTGATTTTGGCATTAGGAAAAGAATCTTAGGATTCAGTAATAAATTCTATCAAAGTAATGGCTCCATTATAAAAGGAATGTAACAATACCCCATAAAAAAAGCCAAACCGTAACCTGACAATGGCAGTAAAAAATCCACCGATCAATTGGGGGAGAAATACTATGGGAAAAACATACCATGGGAGGATTTGAGGGTCAAAATTTCCGGCATGCATCAATCCGAAAAGAAATGTAAATAGGTAAAAAACCTCTACCTTATATCGTAACCATTTTGTTTTAATAAGTTTGAAATACTTTTTGCTGAAAAATAAATTCAATGATAGAGCCCATATCAATAGCATTCCGAAACCAACATACATGTGGATGAAAAAACTACCCAGCGAAATAAGGAAGAGGAAGAAATTGAATCGGAGAATGGAAAGTTTGAGTGGTAACCTAAATACCAATTCTTCCACTAAGGGGACAAACAATACTATTAAGAATATACCTTCAAAATCCAAATCAATATCTAAAATGTATGCATCACTTATTTTTGGAAACAATGCTAATATGGGTAAGCCAATTGTAAGTGCGACCACGATTTTTATCAACAAATAAAAAAGTAAGGTCACACAAATTTTCTTTGCTTTATTTCCCCTGTGATACCTGATCCTTTTGGTATGGGGCATAGATTTTAGAAACCGTAGTTCTTGCTTAAAAATATCTATCATGTTTTGTGGATGTATAATTTGGCAAAAAGTAATTTTTTTATGGGTAAAATTAAGGTTCATCAAGACACCAAGATTTTAAAATCAATACCAGAACAGTATAGATATCCATCAATATCTAATATCAATAATATCAGGTACAAAACCAATAATCTTGCTTAAAAAGGAATTGTCATGATTCAAGTATACTAAACATTACTTTTTCACCAAAGTTTTTTTGGGAAATAATGTTGATTGCATGATCGCTGAGCTGAAGAATTCTCGGATATCCCCCTGTGACCTGAGCATCCCTCATCAGGACGATCAGTTTTCCGGAAGGAGTCAGCTGGACTGTTCCGGGATAGACTGGGGAAGTGAGGATCTGCTCCAACTGATTTGGCATGGGGTTTTTAAGCTGAATTCCCATTCTATTGGAAACAGGAGAAATCTCAAATTCAGTCTGAAGGATTTGTAGCTGGATATCCTCGGGTAATTCCTGCCATTCAGGACCTTGGAATACATCCAAAGTTTCATCCTCAAACCATAAGCCATCCAGTTTGGGGTGGGATAGAAGATTGGAATGGTATCTATCCTCATACAAATAGCTGATGGAATCACCTTTTGCAATTCGGGACTTTTCACTGATATCTGCAAACCAACTTCTGCTGTCCATGAAAACAGGCGATTCCAAACCACCTTCAATTGCCATATAGAGCCATTGACCATGTATTATTTTCCCAACTCTGATTTCATCATCAGCAGCTATATTTACAACCTGCCCCATCTGAATCTGGGAGCTATTGTGGTAGATTTCAGCTATTGCCCCTGTAAAAACAATTCTGGTAGGCATTTCAAAAACCATGATAGGGCCGAGCATGGCAATCTCCAACACCGCAGCATTTTCAGGATTTCCCAACAGCATGTTGGCTTGAAAAAATGAAAATCGATCCATAACTCCTGAATAGGGAACACCGAAATCAGCATAACCAAACCTACCTTGATCTTGGACACTACACTGTGCACCTGGTTTGATGAAATGGATATAGGATATGGATTTAAGCATTTTCCCAGTTATATTTTCCTTCCTTTACTTGATTTGAAATGAAGTCAAACTCATCCATTTCTATACTTTGAAATTGGATTCGATCTCCTTGTTTTGCTATAGTAACTTCTGTTTTTTGGTTATCAAAAAGAACCAACGGTGTTTTCCCAATTACATGCCATCCTCCCGGACTTTGCATAGGGTAAATACCTGTTTGGCTACCACCTATAGCTACGGACCCTTTTGGAATAACCAAGTTGGGGCTTGATTTACGGGGACAATGCAAACTAGAATCCAATCCTCCCAAATACATAAATCCAGGCAAGAATCCATAAAAATGAAGTCTATAGGGTTTGGAGCAATGTATAGTGATCAATTCAGATGTGGTTATTTTTTTAGTTTTGGCTAAATTTTCCAGATCAAATGCAAACTCTCCTTGGTAACATACTGGGATTTTCCAGGTGGTGGATTCAATACCGGATTCTGAATGATCGACATTCAAAACCTTATTCCATATTTCATCCCAGGGTTGATTGCTGATTTCTATGTCAAAGAGAATGCTGAGCGTGTTGAAACCTATTCTTATTTCAAGGATAATATCTCTGTAAAATTCTTCCAGAAATGATTTCACAGCAATCTGTTCCAAGAGAATCTTATCATTGATTTCCTTGGGCCATTTTATCTCAATTAGATTTGGATGGATCTGAAAATATGTTTTGACCATAGTTTAAATTGAAATTTGGGTATGGATCATTTTCAAGATCTCCAATGCAGCTGGATTATCTCCATGAACACACAATGTATCAGCATTGACAGGTATGGATTTCCCTGAAATAGTCTTGATGGATTTTCCGAAAACCATTGTTTTTACATGCCCATAAACCTCATCTGGGTTTGTCAATAGGGCTTTGGGATGATTTCTAGATACCAATGTCAAATCGTCTTCATAATTTCTGTCAGCAAATATTTCAAGGGCTATCTTTACATTGAATTGAGGTGCAAGTTCCGAAATGATTGAACTAGGTGGACAATAAAGTATGGCATCGGGATAATCAATCCGTATCAGATCTAGGAACATGGTTGCTAGATTTTCTCTTTTGGCCAAATCATTGTAAAGTGCACCGTGCGGCTTGATGTGATGGATTTTTAAGTTTTGGGATTGACATACTTTTGCAAAACCAGCTAGTTGGGAAAGTAAGGATTCCTTCAATGCTTTCATTTCAATATCCAAGCTAATCCTACCAAAATTAGCATGATCAGGATAGGAGGGGTGCGCACCAATTTTGACATCGTATTTTTTTGCCAAAGCCAATGCATTGTATATAGTCACTGCATTTCCATAATGCCCACCACATGCAATGTTACAACTTCCCAAAAAAGGCATCAAAAGTGCATCGTTGGGCATGCCCTCTCCCAAATCGCAATTTATGTCGATAGCTGTATTGATCTTACTCATCATATCAAAGTTAACTTTTTTACCTAGTACAATTAGCTTGAAACGTGATTTTTCCAATTCTTTGTTGACATAGAATATGGATGTGTGATAGTACAAAGTTTCAAGTGTGGTCTGAGTACACGATGGTTACATAGCAGACGATGAAGAGTTCCCAGGGTTGAGCCAATGGATGGCATGAAGATGCCCATCAATTACTACGGAAAATAATGCTTGGATTTATTTCAAAAACGACCATAAATATTAACTTTGTCCAACCCTAGTAAAAAGATATGGAAACACTATTCACACTTATTTTGCTGACAGCAATATATGGACTTGCGTTCCTTTCCATTATGCCAGAAAGGTACATCAAAAAATTGAACCCATCATTTCGCCATAGACATTTGCCAGAGTATAAGAAATTTGCATTGGGCGGTTCTATTTTCCTATGTTTTCTTTTTGGTTATATCTGTGCTTCGGCAATGCTCTACTTTTTTATCTGAGTCTATAAAATTTTAGGAAGGATTCTATCTCATTAAGCGGAAAGGAGTCCATTTTTTTCTAAATTAGAATTCCATTAAAACTATTTTTGTGAAAGACCCTAACATTCTTCCTATCATCCAAGATGAATCTTGGCTAGAAGGACATACCCAGGACATATATAAGCGATATCAGAGATACCAGTCTGCAATGGAGGAAATCATTTCCTATAGTGGAAGTATTTTGGAATTTGCCAGGTCACATGAGTATTATGGTATCCATTTCGAAAAACTCAGGAATGGCTGGATTTATAGAGAATGGGCTCCAAATGCACACAATCTTTTTTTAACGGGGGATTTCAACCAATGGGATAGGTACAGCCATCCGATGAAACGGAACTATCGTGGAGATTGGGAGATTTTCCTTCCCTATGATAAGTACAAGGATAAAATTCTGCACAAAGGAAAAGTAAAGGTACATGTAGAAGCTGATAATGGAGCTTATGATAGGATTCCTGCTTACATCAGAAGGGTAGAGCAAGATCCTGAAAACCATGATTTTGCTGGTCAGTTATGGTTTCCTGAAACTGAATTTCAATGGACAGACCACGATTTTTCGGCAGAAAACAACAAATCACACCCCTTGATCTATGAATGTCATATAGGAATGGCACAAGAGAAACTTGGTGTGGGAACCTATTTGGAATTTGCCGAGAATATACTTCCCCGGATCAAAGCAGGTGGATACAATACCATCCAAATGATGGCAATCATGGAACATCCTTATTATGGGTCATTTGGCTACCATGTCTCCAATTTTTTCTCACCTACCTCAAGGTTTGGTACTCCGGAAGAATTGAAATATTTGGTCAATAAGGCTCATGAAATGGGTATTTCTGTCATCATGGACATAGTCCATTCCCATGCTGTCAAAAATATCAATGAAGGTCTGAATGAATTCGACGGTTCAGACCACCAGTATTTTCACCCTGGACCAAAAGGATACCATGAAGGTTGGGACTCAAAATTGTTTGACTATGGAAAGCTGGAGGTTAAGCAATTCCTTTTGTCAAATATCCTGTATTGGATGGAAGAATTTCATTTTGATGGATTTAGGTTTGATGGTGTCACATCGATTTTGTATCTGCACCATGGACATACTGACTTTGATTCTACAGAAAAATATTTCGATGAAGGAGTGGACTACGATGCAGTCCTATATTTACAACTTGCCAATACCTTGATCCATACCTATTCCGAAAACCAAATCTCCATAGCAGAAGAAGTAAGTGGTATGCCGGGGATCAGTCGATCTCCAGAGGATGGTGGAATAGGATTTGATTTTAGATTGGCTATGGGAATCCCTGATTTTTGGATCAAAACCCTGAAACATAAACCGGATGAACATTGGGACATGTTCGAGATGTGGCACGAGTTGACGAATAGGCCCAAGAAAGAAAAAACCATAGCTTATGCGGAATCCCATGACCAGGCATTGGTAGGAGACAAATCCATTGCTTTTTGGCTGATGGACAAAGAAATGTACTTCAGCATGGGAGTAGAACAAACAAATTTGGTAGTAGATCGGGGGATGGCACTCCACAAACTGATCAGATTGATCACTATCAGTCTTGGTGGTGAAGGGTATTTGAATTTTATAGGAAACGAGTTTGGGCATCCAGAGTGGGTGGATTTTCCTCGTGTGGGTAATGATTGGAGTTATCAATATGCCAGAAGGCAGTGGTCTTTGGCAGATAATGAAGACTTAAAATACAAATACTTAGATCTCTGGGACAAGAAAATGATCAGTCTGATCGATCAACACAAAGTCTTGAAATCAGAGCATGCCAAGCAGATTTACCTTGATGCAGAGAAAAAGATTTTGGTGTTTGAGCGAGCTGATCTGATTTTTGTATTCAGTTTCAATATCAGTGAGTCTTACTTTGGATATGAGATCAATGTCCCAACTCCCGGTGAATATATGGTAATCCTTGACTCTGATGAATCTGAATTCGGCGGTTTTCAGAGGATAGATCCCAGCATAAGCTATCCTACTGATGACCAAAACAATATTCAAATCTATCTGCCAAATAGAACAGCCATGGTTTTGGAAAAACGGAAAAGTTGAGTTGTAATATTCACCCAATTTCCACACCCTCAAGCTGAATTGAGTTGGGATGAGTATATTGGGGATTGATATTGTTTCATTAAAAAGGGGGCAAAATGCCCCCTCTTTTTTTTCTCCCAAACATAAGACTTTATTTATCCCTGCCATTTTTGCAATACGCCAGTTTTCAGGGATTCATTTGCCATAGCCACTGCTATGGATGTATTTCCTCCATTGAAGACATTGGAATAGGGTTCAGTAGATTTTTCTATGGATTTATAAAAGTCCTCCAAAGCATAGTATGTCCCATCTTTCAGGGGCTCATTTAGCAATTTGATTCCTTCTTTGTTGTTTGACCACTCGATTTTTGTAGCACCGGAGACACCATCGATCTGTTGGAGTTCTTTCAAATGGTCTGGTTCGGGGTAGAAGTAACCATCATTGGTCAATAAAGATATGGTTCCTTTGCTACCCTTTATTTTGAAGATATAACCCTCATATTGGTTGCTGCAAGTAGCACCATAATTACCAATTATACCCTCTTCCTCATATCTGACCACCACCTGAACATTGTCAAAGGTCTCTCGACCATCTTTGAAATGATCAATGCCTCCTGTCCCAAAGATATTGGTAGGTACGGTATCAAAAGCCCAATGGACAAAATCCATCTGGTGGGAGAGAAGCTCTGCAACCAGGCCGCCCGAATACTCTTCATACATTCTCCAATTTATCTGTCTTTCCAACTCTGGACTTGGCACATGCCTTCTCCAATTGTGATTCCTATCCCATCTGGATTCTATCTGGGTCACTTTCCCCAAATACCCTGATTGGATATAATCTTTCACCTTAAAATAAAGCGGGGAATACCGGTATTGGTGGCCAACCTGAATCGTCTGCTTTGGAAACTGTCTATGCAATTCCTGCAAAGCTTTTGCTTCTTCAATGGTATGGGTCATGGCTTTTTCCAAATAGATATGCTTGCCTGCCTGCAAGGCAGTTTTGGCATGATCAAAATGCATGGAAAGTGGCGTGGCGATGAAAATGATATCTACCCCTTTGTATGCTGCCATTTCCCTATGGTCTTTAAAAACCTTTACATCAGAATCCAGCATGGTTTTACGGGCATTTTGGATCCTGAAATCCAGGGTTTCACAAATAGCGGTGACTTTATACTTCTCCGGCATTTGTGCCAAGACACTGTGGAGTCCAGAACCACGGTCTCCATAGCCCAAGATCCCGACTTTATATTGTCTGTTTAAATGATGATGTATAGAAAATGCAGGTATAGCTGCTCCAACTCCAAGTATGGCACCTGCTTTTATGAAATTCCTTCTTTTCAACGGTTACTTTTTTAGGTTTTAGATTTTTGAATATAGTTTGTATATGTTCTTAATCCAAAACTGTCTTTTTCCAACGGTAAATTTTCTATTTAGTATTTACAGAAAATAATACCTTCTTCGACTCCGCGGATTTCTGCCAATCCTTTGAGTCTTCCAATGGCAGAATATCCTGGATTGGTTACTTTGTTGAGATCATCCAGCATCTGATGTCCATGGTCGGGGCGCATGGGGATTGACCTGGCCAGCTGCTGCTGAATAGTGATCAATTCTGAGATTACACGGACCATCGGCACATCTCCTTCCAGATGATTATCTTCGTGGAAGTTTCCATTTTCATCTCTTTTGGTACTTCTGAGGTGTATAAAATGGATCCGCTCGCCAAATTCCTTGACCATTTCGGGGAGGTTGTTTTCCGAAATGACCCCATAGGAACCTGTGCAGAATGTAATTCCATTATAGGGACTTGGATTTTCTGATATCAATCTTCTCACATCCTTGGATGTACTCATGACTCTCGGCAAACCAAAAATATCAAATGGAGGATCATCGGGATGGATGGCCAAAAAGACTTTGTTTTCTTCGGCTACGGGAACAATTTCAGAAAGGAACAACCTCAAATTTTCTTCCAATCCACTTCTTCCAATCCCATCATAAGTATCCAATGCAGCCTGAAACTGCTCCAAAGTATATCCTTCCTCGGAACCAGGCAATCCTTTGATCACATTGGTGACGATGAGTTCCTTTGATTTTTCGTCCAATCCTTCTAAATATGCTGCGGCTTTGTTGATTTCCTCTTCAGAATAATCTTTCTCTGCGTTTGGTCTTTTGAGTATAAAAACATCAAATGCCACAATTGCATTTTTTTCAAAACGCAAAGCCTTGGCTCCATTGGGAAGTTCAAAGGACAGGTTTGTCCTGGTCCAGTCCAAGATCGGCATAAAATTGTAGCAGACGGTAAATACTCCTTCAGCCGCCAAATTTTCAATACTCGTTTTGTAGTTCTCTATATAGGTTTTATAATTTCCAGAACGGGTCTTGATTTGTTCATGTACCGGGATAGACTCCACCACAGACCACACCAGACCAGCCGCTTCCACCTCCTGCTTCCGTTTGCTGATTTCCTCCCTGGTCCAAGTTTGACCATTGGGAATATGGTGAAGTGCGGTCACTATTCCGGTAGCACCTGCTTGCCTGATATCTTTCAGGCTGACTGGGTCTTTTGGGCCATACCAACGCATGGTCTGCTCCATTTTAAATATCGGTTGATTCATGTATTCGTGTTAAAACTTATGGTTCAAAGTTTAATTTTACAAAATAGAATGACCGATTCATGTGTATTTAGGGATTTTATGTGCAATCGTTTCCGAAATTTTAATCATATTTGAACCTCCTTGTACACTTTTAAACCACTCTACATTTTGCAATGGCTGAAATTACAATAAAATATTTAGCTGAAAAACTTAAACTCGCCCCTTCGACGGTATCAAGGGCTTTGAATGATAGCCATGAGATCAGTGCCAATACCAAGAAAAAAGTGTTGGATTTGGCAAAGGAACTGAATTTCCAGCCAAACCCGTATGCAAGAAGCCTGAGAGAACAAAAGAGCAAAACAATAGGAGTGATTATTCCTGAGAGGATCAATAATTTTTTTAGCCAAGTGATCGATGGAATGGAAACTGTAACCAAAGTTCATGGATATCACTTGCTGGTATATAATTCCAATGAAGACATAGAGCAGGAGAAGAATATCTTGACCTTGTTACTTGGGGGAAGGGTAGATGCACTCGTGATGTCTATCTCCGGGCAAAATGAAAAATCAAAACATTTGGATATTTTGAAGAACAGAACAACCCCTGTTGTGTTTTTTGACAGAATCCCGCATGATTTCCCAACCACAAAACTCATTACCAACGGCTATGAAGCCGGATACAATGGAGCTACCCATCTCATCAAGAAGGGTTGTAGGAAAATCATCTTTTTGGTCTTATCAAAAGAGATTTCTATAGGAAAAGAAAGAATGCGAGGGTATTTAGATGCATTGAAAGCACATAACATCCCTTTCGAAAATAGCTGGATAGTCGTCTGTGGACATTCGGAAGCCAAAAATATCGACTTATTGGAAAACCTTTTTTATAAGCTTGACCGACCCGATGGTGTATTGGCCTCTGTAGAGAAACTTGCTTTGGCTACCTACAGGGCACTTGCCAAGACTAACATCAAAATGCCGGATCAGGTGAAGATGATCAGTTTTTCGAATATGAAAATTGCTGATTTATTGAATCCACCATTGTCTACCATATCCCAACCTGCATTTGAAATCGGTAAGGAATGTGCCAATCTGCTGATGAAAAAGTTGACAAGAAAAAACCAACCGGACTTGGAAGATAAAACCATCGTCTTGCCATCCCAAATCAGCCTGAGAGAATCTACCGGAAAATAAAAAAGACCTCCCAAACGAGAGGCCCTTTCTAATAACAAGTGGTAATTATTAGTATCCCGGGTTTTGCGGGAAATTTGCTTCACCACCGATAACCCTATCAATTTGGTTTTGTGGTATAGGTCTGAGTACATGGTGGTCTTTGATATTGGCTGTTGCGTCGAGATTGTGTAACCTGACTCTTTCCAACAACAAACCCCAACGCTTCAAGTCAAACCATCTCATTTGCTCACCCAATAACTCCCTTGCTCTTTCTTCGACAAAGAACTCAAGATTGATGTCAGCTGCTGTCACTTCCATGGCTGCTTCTTTCCCTGGAAATGCTGCTCTTCTTCTTACATGGTTGACAACTGTGGCTGCTTCGGCATTTTTCCCTTGTCTGAAAAGTGCTTCGCCCAGCATCAGGTAAGTATCTCCCAACCTGAAAGCTATATAATCCCGGCCGCCTTCAAACTGGGTCAAATCAGCCCTTCCGGGGTCAAGGAATTTATTCAAAGTAGGGTATAATTTATCTGTATATAAACTCGGTGTCAATACCTGATAAGGTTTTGTAGCCCTCACAGCACTGGAAACTTCCACTCCTGGCAAATACATGGCCGTATCGCCTAAGGCAAAAGTGACTGAAGGTTTTGAGGTATCAAATGTGGTGTTATAAGTTCCCGGCCTATTGCTATAGAAGACATGCTTGAAGGATTTTTGATATCGGGCATCATTTTCCCTATCAGCAAATACTACATTCAATGTATAATCGGTAGGCCTAAACCTTTTGAATGGCCTGCCATTTTCGGTATCTCTCCTCATACCTGGCTGAATATCATATTCCATAAGGAAAAACACATGGCCATTGTTTCCTGAGTTCAAAACAGGGTTTTCATTTGTATTATTCTGTAAATTAGTCAATGGATCGCGGGTATATTGGACAGAGAAGATGACTTCGTCATTGACTTCATTTCCAAAACCATGTACATCCTGATAATCAGGTAAAAGTATAAACCCATAATCTGAAACCACCTTTTTCAACAGTACCTCCGCTTTGGCATAATCGTCACTGGCCTGTGCTTCAGATGTGGCTCTGGTCAAGTGTACCTTGCCCAGTAGATGCTCAGCTGCAGGACGTGTGACCCTTCCGTAATCACTCGACCTGATGACAGGAGGAAGGTCTGGAATGGCCTCGTTCAAATCCTTGATGATAGCCTCATATACTTGGGCAGCTGTTGATCTTTCTATTTCTTTGGTAGGCAAAAGGGTTTCAGTCAGCCTTAAGTCGACCCCTCCGAAGAGCTGTACCAATATAAAATAATAATGGGCCCTGAGGAATCTGACTTCTGCCAAGCGCATATCCATAGTTGCATCTGCTATACCAGTCACATTTGGGGCTCTATCTATCAGTGCATTGCAGGTATTGATCCCCCTGTAGAATTCATCCCATATTTCATTCAGTTGGCCAGTTCTGGAGTCAAACTGGTTGGTATATTCATTGATGAATTTCCAGCTCCCATCTGAACCTTGTCTATAAGTATCTGTACCAAATACGGTAAAGTTGTTTCCCCTTTCGGTACCATACCACATTCTCAAAGTGCTGTAGGCTGCATTGACACCATCATTGAATCCATTTGCGGTATTCATATAATCGCTCCCTATCCTGGAAATGACATCTTCATCCAATAATCCCTGACAGGATCCTGCAATGAACAAAACCAGAAGTATGGTGGATTTGAGCAGTCTGGATGATTTTATGTATGTTTTTATTATGGTTTTCATAACTAGATTGTTTAATTGTCCGGATTAGAATCTAACATTAAGGCCTAAGGTATATGTAGTAATGGCCGGTGCAACATTTGAACTGACCCTTCCACCTTCTACTCCCTGCTCACCATCTATGAAGGTTTCAGGATCTATGCCCTTGTATCTAGACCTGTATTCTGCAAAAATGAAGGGTTGCTGAATGCTGGAATAAATCCTGAGACTTTGCATTTTCAATTTATTGGCCAAAGGTGTTGGCAATGTATATCCCAGATTGATGTTCCTGATTTTGACAAAGGAACCGTCAAAATATGTCATGGAGGAATTATACTTCGGGAATTCCTGGTTTTGGTTTGGCCTTGGGAATTCATTGGTTGGGTTTTCAGGTGTCCAATAATCCACCGCTAGGTTATTATATCTTCCAAACAGGTGGTTGTTTGCACTGTGGAAATCACTGCGAAGCATTTGGCCCACTCTTGCGAATACAAAGAACGAGAAGTCAAAGGCTTTATAGTTGAACCTATTGGTGACACCAAGGATGAAGTCTGGAACTGCAGAACCTAAAATCTGTCTGTCATTGGCATTGATGACTCCGTCACCGTTGAAATCTTCTATTTTGATTTCACCGGGCTTATCTCCATATGATTCTGCCACATCTTCCTCATGGGTCTGCCAAATCCCGATTTTTTTCAGGTCATAGAATACAGAAAGTGGCTGTCCTATAAACCTTGCTGCCGCGATGTCATCTACCTTTCCACCGGCAAGGCTTAGGATGCGCTCTTTATTGGTATTGAAAACTACATCTGTTGACCATCTGAAATTAGATTTGTCAATATTGATTGAACTTAAGGTCAGCTCAAAGCCAATGTTTTGAGTCTGCCCAACATTGGTTATGAATCCACCAAAACCTGTTGAATTGGGTAGTGGCTGGGGGGCAAGTAAGCTGCTTGTACGGGTATCATAAAATTCCATGCTACCACTCAACCTGCCTTTGACAAGCCCAAAATCCAGACCTATGTTGAGTGTTGCGGATGATTCCCATCTCAGATCTGGATTCCCGATGGAGTTGGGCCTGAATCCGAAGGCAGGAGTTGTTCCAAAGGCATATACAGTTCTGCCCAAGAGTGGCTGGGTTTGGTAAGGGTCAATTCCCTGGTTTCCAATTGAGCCATAACTCATTCTCAGTTTCAACTGGTCTATGCTTGAATTGGCCATAAATGGTTCATTGGTAATGTTCCATGCTAATGCAACTGAAGGGAAATATCCCCATTTGGTATTAGAACCAAACCTAGAAGATCCATCTGCCCGCATGGTTGCCGTCAATAAATACTTGTCTTTAAATCCATAATTGATCCTCCCCATGTAGGATAAGAGAGTCCATTCTATCAACTCTGTATTGGCACCGGTAATCTGACTTGCATCTCCCAACCGGTGATATAGCTGACTGGCAGCTGGAATTCCCAGCACAGATATATTTGACCTTTCTGACTTGTCTTGCTGAAGTGCCTGAAGACCTGTAAAATTCAATCTGTGATTATCGTTGAAGGTCTTTTCATAGGTCAATATGTTTTCAAGTGTATAGTTAAAATCCCACCTTTCGCCTATACTTCCTGTTGGCTGGGCTCCCCTTCTGGCATTGGTCTGTGAACCTATAAACCTTCCTTCCCTTTGAAAACTGAAATCAGGACCGAAGTTTGTCCTGAAAGATAGGTTTTTGTGGAGTTTGACCGTAGCGTAAATACTATTGAACATCCTGTATCTAGATACTTCATCGAGATGGGCTCCTGGTACAATTTCTGCAAATGGATTGGTTCTCAATCCGTCATTGGTAGGAAGAAAGATCAGGTTGCCATTATCATCAAATGGTTTTCCGAGTGGATTCTCCTGCATGGCTCCACCGATTGGGTTGAAGTTTTCTCCATTTCGAAGGCTGTTTACCAATAGGGTGGAGGTACCCACTGTAATCCTGTCATTGATTTTATGGTCAAGATTTACCCTGAAAGTATATCTTGAAAAGTCCTGGTTCTTGATAACCCCGGTTTCATTGAAGTAGTTACCTGAGATAAAGAAGGTTGTTTTTTCACTGCCTCCCTGTACGCCCACTTGGTAATTTTGGATGATCCCGGTCCTGAGCAAGGCACCGACATAATCGGTAGATCTACCCGAAGCAATACCTTCCAATTCGACAGGTTCAAAAAGCGCTGCATCTGCATCTGGAGTGGCAGGTCCTTCAGGGTAGTCACCAGTAGCCCTTCTTGACTCTCTTTTGTACTCGGCAAATTGTGGACCATCCATCACCTCGATTCTTCCCAGTGATTTATTGATCCCGGTAAACATGTCGAAAGAAACAATTGTCTTGCCTGCCTTACCTCTGTTGGTAGTCACGAGTACGACTCCATTTGCACCCCTGGAACCATAAATTGCTGTAGCAGAAGCATCTTTCAATACTTCCATAGAAACGATGTCTTGGGGGTTGATATCATCAATATTGCCTACAATTGGAATATTGTCAACCACATACAATGGGTCATTTCCGGCATTGAAGGACCTTCTTCCCCTGATTCTGACTTGTGGTCCTGCGCCAGGCTTACTTCCTGCGATGGTTACATCAACACCTGCAGCACGGCCTTGTAATGCCTGCCTTGCATTGGAAATCGGTAGTTCTTGGATTTCTTTGGAACCAACTGACGAAATGGCTCCGGTCAATTGGCTTTTCCTTTGGGTACCGTAACCAACGACAATGACTTCTTCCAAGTCTGACAAATCAGTTTGGAGGATGACATTGACAATGCTTTGATTGGCTACCAGAACTTCTTTGGAAACAAAACCTATGAATGAAAAAGCAAGGGTTCCATTGTCTGGTACTGTTATACTGTAATTTCCATCCAAATCGGTAGTGGTACCGACTGTAGTGCCTTTTACGAGGACGGTTGTACCTGGAATCGGATCATTTGATTCATCGGTCACCTGTCCTCGTACTACCCTCGATTGTCCGTATAGATTCATGGACAATGCAAGCAGGAATATGAAAATTCCTGATTTTAAGTAAAACTTCTGTTTCATGATAAATTGGGTTATGGTTAATTATTAAGGTAAAGCAATGTATTTTCTAATCTTTTAACTGCACATGGAGATACATAAAAAATATTCTACCAAGTTTTGATTGTTTTGCCTAATTAAATTTAATAGTATTGTTGAAAAAAAAAGTAAGCTATCTCACTAAATTACGCAATCGATTGCGAAAATGGGATTTGTTTTACAAGTGGGTAGGGTTCTTCTGAAATTTAGTCAAGAGTAATATTTATCAGTCAAAATTCATTTATAATGAAATTTAACCTTTCATTATAGAGGAAAATAGCTCGTCATTGCACGAAGATATAAGTTTGATATTTTTGTGTCCTTTGTGTATTCATAGTGTCCCTTGTGGTTAAATTTTTTCACCACTAAGCCAGATAAAATAGGGCTGGAAACTATTCAACAGAAATATCAACGCTAATTCATTTACTGGTAAATTCCCTGTATCAAAAGTATTATAGGACTGTCCTCAACATTTATTTTTATCCTATCAAAGATACTCCATAAAAAAAGGCATTGAACCCAACTGATTTGGGTTTCAATGCCTTTGTTCAAATTGAAATCAAGTTTTAAATTTTTGGTTCCCAGCCTTTTTCATATTCTCGGGACCAAAGTTCCATTCCCTTTCTGTTGTAGATATGGCCATTGGCGGTATTACAGTCAAAATCCTCACCGATCCTGGACGAAATATTTGCCAAATGGCATAGCAAACTGCTCTTGGCACCTTCATCGATTGGTGAGCGTTGTTTTCCTTTTCCCCTGATGCTATCGAAGAAATTGACTACATGCTCAGTACTGGTATCACCACCACCACCTAAGCCTGTTCCACTTTCTTTTCCAGCTGATCTTACTTCTTTGACCAATTTTCCGGATACATCATACAGCCGATAAAGTTCGCGGTCGATAAATACAGAACCATTCGTACCTGAAATGACTGTTCCCCGGCCACCACCATACATGTTATAGTTATTCCTGCTTTTTCCATCCCAGATGATGGTCTTATTATTGTCAAATTTGAATGTAGCCAACATCGTGTCATACATTTCCCATCCATCTTCCGGAAAATGATATTTACCGGAATCAACAGCTACATGGTTTGGAAATTCGACCTGCAAAGCCCATCTGGCAATATCCAGCTCGTGGGTTGCATTGTTGCCCGTTTCGGCTGTCCCGAAATCCCAGCCATACCAATGCCAATTGTAGTTCCAAGTATCATGCATGTAAGGTTTTCTTGGAGAAGGACCTTGGTACAAGTCCCAATCCAATCCCTTCGGTGGATTTGATGGGCTAGGTAAAGGAACCTGACCTCTTCCATTGTTGTAGAATGCTGTAGCCATGTATGGATTTCCGATTACTCCATTATGAATCTCTTTGATTATTTCAATGGTATGGTCAGAAGAACGCTGCTGGTTGCCCATTTGGACTACTTTCCCATATTTTTTCTGGTATTCTACAAGCAATTCACCTTCTCTCGGATTGTGGCTACATGGTTTTTCTACATATACATTTTTTCCAGCTTCCAATGCCAACCAAGTCCCTGGTGCATGCCAATGATCGGGAGTAGCATTGATAATGGCATCTACACTTTTGTCTTCTATTACTTTGAAAAAACTGTTTTCAAGCTTTGGTGTATAGTCCAACCTCTTGGAAAATGTAGTGGCCGCTTTTTCCCTTTGGGATTCCATCACATCACAGAGGTAAGCTACCGTGACATTGTTTTTGCCATTGGTCAAGGGAGGGATAAATGCTTCCAGCCTTCTTCCCAATCCAATTACCGCTACATTGATCCGATCATTAGCCCCCAAGATGTTTCCATAGCTCTTGGCTGAGAAACCCAAAGAACCAAGAGAGGATATACCGGCAGAAAGAAGTGTCGTTTTCTTGATAAACTCTCTTCGAGATGATGATTTGTTGTTCATTTTTCAGACAAGTTATTGTAGGGTTTTGATCTTGATATTTTTGTAGCTTACTTCATCACCATGGTCTTGAAGTAGGATTCTTCCTTCCTTAGCTTCCCCAAAATTCTCCCAAATTTTGTATTTGCTTTGTGCAACGAGCTCCCGGAACTCTTCTGATCCCCTCACATATTCCAATACTTTTACTCCATTGATATAATGCTCCACTTTGTTGTCAGGATAGACTACTATTCTGCCTTGGTTCCATTCTCCCGGTTTGCGTACAAACCTGGCTTGTTTTGTGGATGTTTTCAGATCATAAAGTGATGACAATGTTCTGTTGCCATCTCTGCCCATTTTGGCATCGGGGTGTCTTTCATCATCCAATATCTGATATTCCAAGCCTATTGCCGAACCAGTATTTCCCTCTGATAAAGTGACAAAATACTTCACGCCACTATTTGCCCCTTCTGTGATCTTAAAGTCAAAAGCCAAGTCAAAAGCACTGTACATCTCTGTGGTCACAATATCTCCGAAGTTTGTGGATTCCGAACCATCAGCTCCCTGGATTGTCAATACACCATCTTTGATATTCCATCCTTTTTCAGGGAAGGTTTCTTTATAGGCACCAACCCAACCATCTGAACTTTCTCCATCAAACAATAGCTTCCAGCCATTTTGCTTCTCCAGATCTGTCAATTCATTGTATCCGGTGTTTACTACGAAGACATCACCTTTGAATGGCTTTGGCTCCAAATCTTCGGTTTGGATCCTGACATTTCTAAAATATGTTTTCTCACCTACATGTGCTTCATCATAGATTGAATGAACCTGCAATCCTACAAATCCACTCTTGTCCATATCATCTACTACATAGGCTACTTCTTGGCCATTGATCCATGATTTGATTTCATTGCCAATAGCTTCTATTCTATAAGTGTTCCATTCCCCCATTTTGAAGGCAGATTTGGCGTCCGGGTTTAAATCCAGTGGGTATAACCAGCCTCTTCTAGCTTCATCGTAAAGCCCCCCTGACCAAGCTCTATCTGTTGGGTCAGATTCGATCTGGTATCCATAGACCAGTCCTTTGCCACCTCGACCCGATTGGTCATACTGGCCACGAACCATCACACCGGAATTGGAAGATGGGTGGTTGATCATAATGTCCACTTCCAAAATATAATCCCCAAAGGTCTCTTCTGTAATCAGAAAAGTGTTTGGTGTATTGAATATGGCAGTACCTATAATCACCCCGTCTTTTACTTCAAATGGAGCTTCTCCCATGACTGTTTTCCAGCCATTTAAGGTTTCTCCATCAAACAAATTTCTCCAATTTCCATCTGTTTTTTCTTTGGGTTCAGATTTACAGGAAGAAAATCCCAATACCAGTCCGAACAAAAGCGCTAATGTTTTCAAATTTTTCATTTTATTGTTTTGAGTTCTATCGTTTTCAAAGTCCAATATTGAGAATTATGCGGTAATAACAGTATTAAAAAGCTTTAATTTACGAAATCGTTTGCGAGATGCAAACCCAAAATCAATATTCCCAACCCAATGAAATCGTTTGCGTACTTTTTGATTGTTTGGTTTGCCTCTCTTTGGTATAATCTTCAAATTGCTGACATTATAAATAAGGAGAGAAAACGAAAACATGGATAAGATAACTCAATCCCTAGAAGGAAAAGTTGCGGTAGTTACCGGTGGTGGTGGTGTACTTTGTGGTGTATTGGCACTGGCTTTGGCAAATGAAGGTGCAAAAGTGGCTATTTTGGATTTAAATCTGGAAAAGGCAGAAGAGGTTGCTATATCATTAAGAGATAAAGGAGTAACTGCCATTGGTGTAAAAGCCAATGTCCTTCAAAAAGAAAGTTTGGTAGCTGCACACAAAGAAGTCAATGAAAAATTGGGACCTTGTGATATATTGGTCAATGGCGCAGGCGGAAACCACCCTATGGGAACTACAGCCAAGCCATTCTTGGAAGAAGGTGATCTGGATACAGAGGGGTTAAAGACCTTCTTTGATCTTGATCCCGAAGGGATCAAGTTTGTATTCGATCTCAACTTTATTGGCTCTTTGCTACCTACTCAGGTTTTTGCAAAAGATATGGTAGGAAAAACAGGTTGCTCTGTCATCAACATTTCCTCCATGAATGCATTTACACCATTGACCAAAATCCCTGCATACAGTGGGGCAAAAGCAGCTATTTCGAATTTCACCCAATGGCTGGCAGTCCATTTTTCAAAAATGGGTATACGCGTAAATGCCTTGGCTCCAGGCTTTTTCTTAACTGAACAAAACAGGACCTTGCTGACCAATGAAGATGGAAGCTTGACTGCTAGAGGCAACCAAGTGATAGATCATACGCCATTAGGCAGATTTGGGAAACCAGAGGATTTGAATTCAACCTTGTTGTGGTTGGTGGGAGACGGTTCTTCTTTTGTGACGGGGATAGTTGTACCTGTTGACGGTGGATTCAGTGCTTTTAGTGGCGTTTAAAAATTTCAATAATTTAGGGTTTATAATATCAATCAGCTCCTTTCTATGTTGGAAGGAGCTGATTTCTTTTATTGCACTTCCATTTCCAATACCAAGTCATCCATGATGAAGCCATTTCCTATGTCGATTACTTCCTTCCTCACTTCTTTGAAACCCAGATACAGATAAAAGTCAATTGCACCTAAATTGAATCGGTTCACATTGAGATAAAGGGATCCAAACCCATTTTGGATAGTCAGCTTCTTAACTTCATCGATCAGCTTTCTCCCTATTCCTTTTCCCTGGGTATTGGGTAAAATGTAGATTTTGTGAATCTTAACCTTTTTGCTGTTTTCACTGGCGAGTTCATAACTACAAAATCCCAAAAATTTTTCATCTTCAGATGCCAACAAAAAAACATGGTTTTTCTCGTTCATTTGATTTTTCAGGGCATCCAAATCATACATCCAGTTCAACATATAATCTATTTGAACAGGAGTCAGGATGTTGGAAAATGTCTCAGGCCAAGTAGCGTATGCAATTTTCTGGACTTCTATCAACTGATCCAAGGAGGCTTTACGGATTTCTATCATGTATAAATGATTCGTTGGTGAATTATCACAAAATTAATATTCCTTATCGATGATTGGATAGATTTCCCGCAGATTTTTGGTTATTGGCAAAGTTAGAATGAAGCAGCTATCTATTAAAGAGATATTCTCGGATGCACTTTAGCCGCCTTTCGTCGAAACCAAACTTATCGGTCTTTAGCCGATAGTAGTTTAGTTTCTGCTGCTGTCAACCGTCGACGATTATCCGATTGATTGAATAATTCAATTTACATACTGGTGTCATTGCGGATACTCATATCTAAATATCTCCAGCAAAGGAACTATTTGGTCTCTTGACTGTTAACTTTTGACCGTTGACGATTATCCGAAACTTAATAGCTTTGTTATTTCCTTACTGGCAAAGTAGCGGATAATCATATATTTAGATTATTAGAAAGGCAAACCCAAGCAAATGCATATTCATAAGAAAATAAAGCTCCAGCTATTCAACCCAGAGTTTGAGTTCCAAATGTCAAGGAGCAGTGGTCCTGGAGGGCAAAATGTAAACAAGGTAAATTCCAAAGTCCAGCTGTTTTTTGATATCAATGGATCCCAAGTGCTTTCTGATGAGGAAAAGGAAATCCTGATGGCAAAATGGTCAGCAAAAGTAGATGCTACAGGAAAGATGATGTTCCAAAGCCAGGAAAAGCGCTCCCAATTGCAGAATAAAGAAATAGCCATAAGAAAGTTTTATGATGCTCTCCATAAAGCCTTCGAGAGGAAGAAAATACGCAAAGCAACCAAACCAAGTAAAGGGGCAATAGAAAGCAGACTAAAAGCCAAAAAAGTGAATGCCGACAAAAAGAAAAACAGGAGGGGGGAGTGGTAGTCACAACTCTTTCAATCTGAACCTCTTTTTTGGAACACTACAGGTCTTTGGGTACTGGTATTTCTTTCAAGAGTTGGATATGTTTTGGGGAGATTCTTTATTTCGCCCCCAAAATCCTAAAAGGCAACATAAATATACCCTTTACCAAATCAAAAGAAAGTTCGACTGCAAACCCCAATAGTCGAAAGGGGAGAAGAAGTAGCCAAACAATTGGATATAACAACAAAGCCAAAATGGCGATTGGCCAACATAATATAAATAGGATACACCAAAGTAGGAAACTGATCATAACTGTATTTTAAATTATCAGCTCCAAAAAAAGTACCAGTATCAAAAAGGCTCTACAGGCTATCATAGAGCCTTTTTACATTTTGTATTGTTTCAATACTGAACAGTTCAAGCAACAATACGGACAGAATTTTAAAGTGAATTTGACTTTAATACTTAATGCATCTATCGATCTTCCCACATTTTCAATCCACCGTCAAATGCCATATGGTTGTTTCCCAGTCTGCATTTTGGTGGTAGTTTGGTCAAGTGCTTTGAATTTCCTCCACCTAGGACTATGTCATCTGGAATAAAAGCGATGGTAAACCTTCTGACTACTGCGTTCACATGCTTTGTCCATTTCCCAACCCCCAGGCCCTTTAATCCTTTTTTGCCTAGATAATCTTCAAAAACCCCTTTTTTATAAGACAGATGAGCCAGTTCCATCGGAACTACATGGCCATGGCTAACGATCGCCGAACCCAATCCAGTTCCCAACCCGAGAAAAAGCATCACTCCAGATTCATAAGAACCCAATGCCTGCATGGCAGCATCGTTCATGATTTTGATGGGTTTCCCCAATGCTGACCCAAAGTCAAAACCTACCCAGCCATGACCTAGGTTTTTGGGCTCTGAGGTGATCTTTCCTTCTTTGATAACACCGGGAAAGCCAATGGAAATTACTTCATACTCCCAATCTTCTGTATGTTTCAACACTTCATTCACCATGTTTTGGGGTGTCATAAAAGTACCGGAAGGAATCTTGCGTCTCTCTTCACCATTATTAACCCTAACCTTAACATTAGTTCCCCCTATATCAATAACCAATATTTTCAAACCCATATTTATTTTTTTCAAATTCCAATTTAGAAGATATTTCACATTGAACAAAGCATAGTTTTGGTTGGGCTATAATTTTCTTCATAAATGGCAAAACAAACCTCCGATGGAATAATACCAACAAAGTGAAGATATCAGGGCTAAGTCCCTTTGGGAAAATTGGATATAAAAGAGGCCATCCCAAATTTGAGATGACCTTTTTAACTGTGTTGGATTGAAATATCTTATTATGTATATCCGCTTTTACACCAGTAGCCATTTATAATATTGTTTGAAGTTCATTTCAATCGGCTGTGGTCGGATGACTGTAGACTGTTGATGATTATTCTCATAATTACAAGTGATATGTTCACCTTCTGGTGCCATTGTGGATAATCATAATGTTTTTAAATATTGACTAAATAACTATTCAAACAATATCCTTGAATAGCTAACTGGATGGTAAACATCCATAAATCCTGGGATCAATGACTATTTCTCCCGAACTTCCATTTTTGCTTGGGAAGAATGCTTTTGTCCATACATGTCTGTCGCTTCAACTTCAATGGTGTGGACTCCCACAGGCAATTTATTCGGTATATTAGCTCTCCACAAATGATGACTCTGTCTTGGCAATGAAGGTCTTTTGCCATCCAAAAGCTTTTCTGTCGTATCCCATTGCAAAAGGTCGACAAGATATTTTGGATCATAGTCTTCGAGGTAATTGAGTTTTACCCATTTGCCATTATTGATCCTGTATTTTACTTCATCACCTTCTGTACCCATGAAGAAATTGACATAGATGCCGGAAGTTGTCTTTTTCCCCTGTTCGATTACTTTTGGGGCGAATATTTCCATTTGGTAATCTGGAGATTTTCCTGCGACCTGATACCTGGTTTTGTATTGGTTTCCATCTATATCCAAGAAAACATAGCCTTTTGGAGTTCCATCCCTCATGGTAGAAGTAGGCAGGCCGTTTTCATCCAACACGCCTTTGTACCAATCCCCCGAAGGTGTACCGGCATTGTAATGGTGATGCGGCTTCTCCTGCTTCCAACCATCTTCTTTTCCAAAGAAATCCTGTCTCTGGTAATGTGTATGTGCTGAAAAAGACAAAGTATTAGGGTAATCTGCCAGCAACTCAAAAAGCCTTTCTCGATCTGCATCCCTGAAAGAATCACCTTCTTCAAACAATGGGATGTGCATTGCCAAAATGATCAATTTGTCCTTGGGAACTAATTTTAAGTCATTTTCAATAAACTCCAACTGATCATCCCTAAATCCTCCCCAATAGCCTACACCGTCCCTTGGGTCAGGATACAGGATATTTTCCAAAAGGATAAAATGTACATCTGCATAGTTGAATGCATAGGTAGCCGGCCCAAAATGTTCTTGGAATGTTTCATCTGATAATCTGTCTTCTTCCACATCAAAATTCAGGTCATGGTTACCCATGATATTGTACCAGGGAATCCCGATTTTTGACATAACCTTAGAGTAATGGGGAAATAGGCTTAAATCATTCCCAACCAAATCTCCCAAAGAAACCCCAAAAGCTACACCTTCTACACCTTCAAGGTTATTGACGATTGCTCTTTCGAAAAAACCAACTTCTTCCAGATCATAGGGTTGTGGATCACCGAAAATTAAGCTTGTGAACTTTTTGTTCTCCTGGACTTTTCGAAGCCCAAAGTCTATGGATTTTGGAAGTGGGCCTGTCTTGTCAGATCCTTTGAACTCCAGTTCTGGTGATCCAGTAGGCTTGTGGATATAATAATGCTTTGGGAAATTATATTCGTTCAATGGCAAGGAGTATCCAGTAGGCTTGATGACAAAAACCAAATCGCCATCACTCACCTCAATGCTGTATGCTCCCTTATCATCGGTTGTGACTACCTCTTTTCCATTGGATATGCCTACTCCGGAAATCCCTTTTTCATTTCTATCTTTTTTGCCATTGCCATTGAGGTCCTCAAAAACTAGTCCCTTGGCAATTTCTTGGGCGGAAATATTACCTACAAACAAGGTAAAGATGATCCCACTGATGATTTTTTTCATTTGTGTTATATTAAAATTGATTATATGCAACGATTACTATTTTTGTTTTTTATTTAGCCGAACTTGTCTTCCATGTGGTAAAAATTATAACCACATGGATCACCAAGTTTTTCACAAAGAACACAAAGTCTTGGATGCACTTTAGTCTCCTTTAGGCGAAACCAAACCTATCTGTCTTTAACCGATAGTAGTTTAGTTTGCCTCCTTATGATTGGCCGTTTTACGTTATTTTCGGATCGACCTAGAATTCAGGTTAAGTCAGTAACTCTGATAAACTGCAAAATCATCTATTCCCAACCTGCCATTGCGTACCGTAGAACCATTGCTTGGACCAAGGCCCAATTTGTTGATTCTAAACCTTACAGGTTCTTGGATATCCACGAGGAATGAAGCTTGTTTTGCAATTGGGCTGGTGGCAAAGGTGTGGGCATCAGTAATAGGTTCTCCGATAATTTCCCAGGTCTCACCCTGATCAACCGAATACTCCAATTGGAATGTGCAGCTTTGGTCATTGAAGTATGAACCATACCAAAAGGTAACTTTGGATGCGCCATTGGGCAAGTCATAATTCATCTCCAGGAAAATAGGGAAATTGAGATTTTGTTGCATCCTGACAGCTTGGCTTCCACTCACATACCTGTCCCTATTGGCTATGTCTCCCAAAATAGCGTAGAACAATCTCCATTCACCAGTTGCCAAGGTGACTAGGTTATCTATTGCTGGCATATTGTAACTAGCCTTTTCGCCTGCATCAGGAAATTCGAAATCCTCTGGATAACCACTGTAGATAGGACCACTTGGATCTATCAAATCGTTGGCATTTCTTAACCTGATTTCAATCCCATCGTTGCCTTGATAGGCAATGCCCCGAAATCCTGCACTGGGAGCCAGCCTAACATCGCTAAAATCTGCTGAAGGGTCGGTATAGATCGCAATACTGTCACCACTTCCATCTATGATATAATTTCTCCCTGCCAATGTTGTCCCTCCTTCAGGAAACTCAATCAAATCGGCCGTTACCATGACCAAGGTGTTTTCAAAATTGGAAAAATTTGCCTTCAGTCTGGCTATATCAACAGAGGCAGCTTCCAGTTCCTTCGGATCTTCCAGTTTCTCGATTTTATTCTGTGTCAAGCCACTGATACCCAAGGTACCATTGACCCTCTCAATAGTCGTATTGGTCAGGTCTAATTGAAGGAAATCACCGGTACTGAATGTAGAAGCCAAATTATCTTCCAAAAAGAGGACAAGTCCTCTGTTCAATCCTCTCCAATTGTATTCGATTACCACTTGGTTGGAGGGGATATTGCCTGACTCTTGGTCAGAAATCACATATCCTTGGGTGAATTTTGCCCCGGAAAGCCTCTCTGGCCCCAAGGGTAGTGGTTCACCTTTATACACCTGGTGCACTACAGGAAGTGCTGCGATTGGGTTCGGTATTCCTTCGGCAGGGTTGATATCCTCTTTCATACAAGAAGATGTAAACCCAAATATCAGTATTAGAAAAGGTATAATTATTTTCGTTTTCATGTGCTTATAAATTAATCTTCAATATTCCACCACACTTTTGTATTGATATTATCAGGTCCCATTCTTTGTATTGCTTCATTGTAGTTTGTTGCATTCAAAGCCTGCACATTGATCGGGTAGCCAAACCTGGCTGGCATTTTCCCATCATTGAGTGTGCCTTCCCCTGGTATCAGACCTGGGTGGCCTGTCCTTTTATACTCATGCCATTGCTGGAAATCCGTGAAGAAAAGTGCAAAATATTTCTGGAGATGGATGGCTTCCATTTTTTGGTCAAAATCCCAATCATCCTCCCAAGAGATAAAAGGCCTTTCCAATAAATCCTCTGGCAATTCCAAATCCCAATGAGCCAAAGCTGACTGGATTCCTGCTTCATAGTATGCTTTTGGATCTCCACTTATAAACCCTTTCAGACTGGCTTCGGCAAGGATAAACTGTAGCTCTGCATGGTTCATAATATTGCCAAGCCTTGGGTCGGTTTTCAAACCAACCTGAAGCGTGCTCTGTCTTTCGGGGATTTGACCAGAAGACCATCCACTTGGGATACCTGCATAGATTCCCGAAGCAATTGTTGCCCAAATAGGAAGACGGGGATCTTCCCAAGAGTTGAGGTTGTTGATAAAAAACTCAGAATAGCCTTTGTCTCCATTGAAGTCAAAATCCCGGAAATTGAAAAATGCACTGGTAAGCGGCTGGGTATTGCCAACCGGTAATATGGCAGATTCTTCAGCATTGGCAAATACCGGGTATAAGTTTCCGGAAGTGACTGCTATTTCCTGTATTTTGTTGGAGGCATTCGCTTCCGCTTTTCCTGAAGCCCTCAGGAGCAACCTTAAGTAAAGTGAGTTTCCGAATTTCCTCCAAAGCAAAGCATTTCCAGCATACAGGGGGTCATACTCTGTAAGGACACCGGGCAAATCTCCGCTGGTAGCCAAAAGTGTATTGGCTTCTTCCAGTTTTTCGAACAGACCGAGATAAACATCCTTTTGTGGATCAAATTTCGGTGTAACGTTTCCATTTTTCCCTTGGTTGGCTTCCGAAAATGGAATGTCACCAAACATATCAGTCAACATGGAAAACGTCCAAGCTTCCAATACCAAGGAAATCCCTTTGAATGTTTCAAAACCTGGAAGTTTGCTTTCTTCCGCTTTGTCGTACATATCTTTGATATCGGTCAACTGCACGTACCAGTTTCTCCACATATAATCAGATTCTGTTGGCCTGATGAAATACCTGTGAAACTCCCTTGAATCTACGGTGGTCACATGGACCTGCATGATTTCATTGTTGAGTCTCATGGCTCTGTTTTGATTTCTCCATACCAAGTCATGCAGGGTAGGGGCCAGAAGGGATTCAGGGTTTGCAGCTGTCGATGCATTTGGGTTGGTGTTCATATCCACAAACCCCTCTGTACAAGAGAATGTCACAAAAGCAGAAACCATGATCCAATATGCTATGAATATATTTTTCGTTTTCATTTCTATGCTTGATTTAAATACCTAATGATATATTGAAGCCTATAGTACGGGTAGAAGGAAACTGGGCGACTTCTGCACTTTTTGAGATATCACCATTTCCCAATGTTCCAAATTCAGGATCGAATGAAGGCCAATTGCTGAATACAAAAAGATCCCTTCCATAAACACCAATTGTGGCATTTTGGAGCAATACCCGTTGTAAGTATTTGGCAGGGATTTTATAATCGAATCTCATTTCTCTCAGCTTGATATAGTCTGTACTGAAAATATTAGATTCCAGATTGTCCCTGTTGAAATGTCTGAAATAGTAATCCCGGATAGAAGTGGCCACTACATCGTTTGGCCTGTAAGTCCCATCGCTGTTGGCAATCGATCCATTTCCGATGATTCCATTGTATCTTCCGGGAATTGTCTTTTTGAGTTTTCCTTCTTCCATCAGTACAGAGTGGGTCAGAGAATATGCTTGTCCACCAAACTGTCCATCAAACAAAAAGCTGAACCTGAAATTTTTGTACTTGAATTCATGGCCCAATCCAAACCTATAGAGTGCAGTGGCATTGCCAAGATAAAGAATAGAGTCTCCCAAGACAGGATAGCCACCTTCATATAGAATGTCACCATTTGGAGCCCTTTCATAGCCCAATCCATAGATATCACCATATCTACCTCCAGGTCTTGCCTCTACAGTGCCGCGGCTTCCAAAAACAGTACCCAATACCATGTTTTCCATACCATCCGCCAATGAGATAACCTTGCTGTCATTATGCGTGAAATTGCCAAAAATCCTCCAATTCAACCCATTCTTCCGTTTGATTGGAATGACGTAAGACTCAATTTCTATCCCTTGGTTTTGGACATTTCCGGCATTGACAATCTTGGAAGTATAACCACTCGCCGGATCTATCGGAGTACTCAAGATCTGGTCGAATGAATTGCTTCTATATACAGTCAAATCCAAGCCAAACCTGTTTCCGAACATCTTCAAGTCCATACCAACTTCAACACTCCTGGTCCTTTCGAAATTGAGGTTTGGATCAGGTATCGCACCTGGATTCGTCAATCCCCCTGGGAAAGTAGCCAAAGGGCTATAGGCATAATCAGTCAAATATGCAGTCGTACCGCCACCGCCAACTGATGCATAGGAACTCCTCAATTTGAGGTAATCAAATTGGCGGGGCATGCTGACTATGTCAGAGATGATGGCACTCAGGTTTACTGAAGGATAGAAAAATGGAGACACATTGCCATTGATGGGGGAGGCCAATGTACTTGCCCAATCCTGTCTACCTGTGACATCTAGAAACAGGACATTTTTGAAGCTGAATGTACCCAATGCATAAAGACTGTTGACAGCATAATTTCTTCTGTACGGCAATGGTATCAGCAGATCCTTGCTGTTGGCGAAATTATAGATTCCCGGAAACAACAGCCTTTCTGCTCTATATTCATCCCTGCGATAGGTATTGTTCATCAAACTCCCGCCTAGGGACATACTAAAATCAAAATCTTTTGCCCTGGTATTGTTATAGGAAAGCAAAAAGTCTGAATTGATCTCATGTGCATAGATATCTTGCTCACGATACATCCCTTCATTGTATTTCTGGGTTCCCATTGGTCTTTGCTGGCTTCTGGATTCATACATCAAATCGACAGTAGTCCGTACCATCAGATTGAGTTCCTCAGTGAATTTGTAATTGGCCTGCGCAGTTCCTACATAGCCATTTCTTTCTGATGCATTGAGCATCTCGTATGCCTGTAGGTACGGATTGTCCAAAAGATTGGAAAATGGCCTATTCTGCAATACACCTTCCTGTCCAGGAACCCAGGCTGGTTTGAACCAATTGATGTCTGCATTTGGTACCATCCCCCTGATGAAATACATGATTGTCTGGTTATTGTACCCAGTGGTAGGCAAGTTATCAGACTGTCTGTAATTATAGTTGATTTTGGTGCTTAAGCTAAGTTTGGGGGTGATTTCGTGATTGACACTGAAAGCAATAGTCGTTCTGTTATAGCCGGTATTTGGGACAATCCACTCATTCCTCATATTGGTAAATGAAAGCCTAGTCCTCGTTTTTTCATTTCCACCCTGGATCGAAAGGTTGTTCGTAAAAGTCTTTGCTGTTTCAAAAAAGTCCCGACGGTTATTCGGATATGCTTTCCACAATGTCCGCTCTGGTGGTGTGAGTCTGTGAAAATCAGGATTATATTGGTAATAATATTGACCATCAAACTTAGGTCCCCAAGCAGAGCTGGTCGAAAAGGTACTTGGTCCATCTTCGGTATTGCCATAACTATAATAGAGGTCTCCACCTACATTTCCCTGGCCATATTCATATTGATAATCCGGCCATCTGTTGATATAGTCAAAGGCAGTGTTGGAGGAAAATGTGATTCCAAGCCCTTTGTTGTTTATATTGCTGCCACTCTTTGTAGTGACCATGATCGCTCCATTGGCTCCCCTAGATCCATATAATGCTGCCGCAGCTGGACCTTTCAATACCGTGACACTGGCAATATCATCCGGATTGATATCGGAAAGGCTAGAGCCAAAATCCACAGGGGAATCGGCACTCAGATACGAGCCACTTCCCTGTCCTGTCAACTGCCCACTACTACTGGAAATCACGACTCCATCTACCACGATCAGCGCGGAGTTGTCACCTGTCAAAGAAGTTTCACCCCTTAGGATGATCTGGGTTGACCCTGCAGGTCCGCCACCTGATTTTATCAGGTTAAGGCCTGCTACTTTTCCTGTAAGCGCATCACTCCAGTTGTTCGGCAAGGCATCGGTGATTTCTTCTCCACTGACTGTTCTAGAAGAGTATCCAAGGGCTTTTTCCTCTCTCTTGATGCCAAGTGCTGTCACCACGATTTCTTCCAAAGTGTCATCCAGCTTTAGGGATACATTGACGATGGTTTCGTTTCTGATCAAGATCTCTTCTTTCTTGAAACCTACATACGAGAATACCAATATTTCCCCCTCTTCCAGAGAAATACTGTAATTTCCTTCCATGTCGGTAATCGTACCTTTATTCCTTCCCATGATTACCACGCTGACACCAGGTAAGCCTTCCCCAGTTTCTTCATCTATGACCCGACCTGTTACGGTGGTTTCATCCAAAGAACGACTTGCAATTGCTGCAGTGGATGCCTTTGGACTTACTGCCAATGTTTTGTTGACCTGTTTGAATTTTAGGTTACTGTTTTTGGATATCTCAATCAACAGCTCTTCCAAATTCAGGTTCTTAGTCCTGACATGAACTTCTTGACCGAGGTTCAGTCCAGTTTCGTAGGAGAATTTGAACTCGGTTTGGCTTTCTACATCACCAAAAAACTGGGAGACTTTCTGTTTGTTGTTGGATACTTTAATTTGTATCTCATGCATTTGTTGAGCATCACTGTTTCCTGCAAATACGAGACTTTGCAGGATGACCAGGAGCAAGCAGGTTAGGAATAATCTCATTGTAATCAGATTAAATGAGTGGGGTAACTTTTTTTTCATAATTTTAGATGTTCTTGTTAATGATTCTTTGCGGGATTATTGATTTTGGAACTATATGGGTGGAGCCGTTGCCGCGGCTCCACTTCATTTACATTCCTGAAACTCTATCTGGATTTTTTCTTCATTGATTTCAAATTTTAGTGGAATGGAAAATTGTATGGCGGTCAGCAATACCTCTAAACTCATGTCTTTATAGGCACCTGATATTTTTCGTTTCGGTAAATCTTTGCAGTTGCATGAGATCTTTACCCCATACCAATCTTCAATCTGCTGGATCATAGAACTGACCTCCGTATTGTCAAAGACTATGGTCTTGTCGGTCCATCCGAATTCTAAATCAGCATTGCGAATGGTATTTTGGGACAGTTGACTATTGTTCAGTTCTACAGACTCAAATTTTCCCAACCTTACCTCCCCAAATTCATCTGTCTTCACAACCACCTTGCCTGACTTTACTGCCACTCTTTCGATTCCCCCAAGCCTGCTCTCAACCGAAAAGGATGTCCCAAGAACTGTGGTTTTGAAAGTATTGGTTTCAATAGTAAATGGAAGGTCTTCATTTGGCTTGACATCGAAAAATGCTTTCCCCTTAAGGTATACAGACCTGTTTTGTGAAAAATTTTTGTTCACTTCAATTGTAGAGTTATGGTGAAGTTGTACAGATGATCCATCGGGAAGTTTCACTTTTTTGATCATGCCGACCCCATTGTCAAAGCTGATAAAAGTATCCTGCTGCTGTTTTGAAACAGATGGACTGGAGATTCTCCAAGCAAGTGTAAACAGACCAATACACAAACTGGCAGCTAATCCTAAAGTGATATTCCGGATTCTTCTTGTCCTTTCGAGAGATTGTATGCCAGATTTAGCTTGAATGTTGGTGAATAGCTCATTCCTGATTTCTTGCCTGCTTCTATTTTTATAATCCTCAATGATAGTTTTTTCTTCCGTATCATAGGAATCATACCAGCTATTTATATCCCTTATTTCCTCTTTTGTAGCCTTTCCGGAAAATAGTCTGCGGAGGGTTTTGTATAGTATATTTTTGTCCATTTCAATAGGTCTATACTATATAGTCCAAAAAATAGGGAATCACTACTATGCATGCGGGTTAATAAAAAGTTACTAAAACATTAATTTCTTAATATTTTATTAATGTATATACTAAAAGAACATCAATAAAATTGGTGTCAAATGCTTTAATTCCTTTCTTACTATTCCCAGTGACTTGCTCAGTTGGTTGTGGACTGTCTGTGTGGAAATGTCCAATTTGCTTGCAATCTCACAGGTTGAATAACCTTCAATCCTACTCATTCTAAAGACCAATTGACATCTCGGACTCAGTTTTTCGATGGCTATTTCCAATGCGTCATATAGATCATCAAATTCCATCTTGTTGTAATCATGGATTCCAATTTCTTCACAATCCAGTAAATTGTTTGTGTGCAAATCCGAAAATGCAAAGTGTTTTATCACCTTATATTTGACTGCCGTCAATAGGTAAGCTTTAAGACTTGTCTTGATCTGGATTTCCTTTCTACGCTGCCAAAAATCAATAAAAATTTCCTGGACAATATCTTCTGTGATTGCTTGGTCTTTGGTTCGGTTAAATGCAGCCTTGTAGAGCACTTCCCAGTACTCATTGAATATTTCTTCGAATTGCTTAGGACTGTTTACCAACAGCATAGATTGTGTTGCTTTTATTCAAATATAAAGATAATTCGGTCAAGTCAAAAGGTTTGTTTGGCAGGGTTATGATATTATTAACTTTGGACTTTTTTAGGTAACGTTAAGGAAAAAATACCAGATTATCCGTAAATGTTATCGCTTTTTACAATTTCAAAGTGCGAAATCCTTCGAGGATGGATCAATTTCGGTGGATTGGTATGCGGGATATATGCCATGGTGATTATGCATAGACACTCGAAAGGTTACTTTAACATTTTTTCCTCATCCCTTTATCGTAATCTATCGGTTGACCTGTAGTTTCTTTTCAAAAGAGATTTCCCAGGGAATTATATTACCTACCTGCTTGTTTGACTTTTGAATTTCTGTATTGTTGCAGATTTAAACCCAGCACTTTTGAATTATGAAATGGAATCTCCAAAATACCTATAGCCAATTGCCCCCAAGATTGTTCACCCAAATGAATCCAATCTCGGTAAAATCCCCCAAACTGCTTTTGCACAACAAATCATTGGCAAAGTCACTCGGTTTGGAAATGAATCCCTTGGATGAAGAAAAATTAAGCCAATTTTTTTCTGGAAATGTACTGCCAAATGGCTCAAAGCCACTTGCCCAAGCTTATGCAGGGCACCAATTTGGCAATTTCACCATGTTGGGTGATGGGAGGGCTATATTACTAGGAGAGCAATTGACCGAAGGTCAAAACCTGTTTGATATCCAGCTGAAAGGATCGGGAAGAACTCCCTATTCCAGAGGTGGAGATGGGAGGGCTACTCTGAAATCCATGCTGAGGGAATACTTGATCAGTGAATCCATGCATTATTTGGGGATACCAAGTACCCGCTCTTTGGCAGTGGTGTCGACTGGTGAGACTGTACAGCGGGAATGGGACAATGAAGGTGCTATCCTTACCAGGGTTGCGAAGAGCCATATCCGAGTGGGGACATTTGAATTTGCCCATCAATATTTATCCTTGGAGGAACAAAAGGAATTCACTGCCTATGTGATCAAAAGACATTATCCAGAGATCCAGGATTCAAATGAACTTGCATTGGATTTACTCAAGAGAGTGATGGATATGCAGGCTGATTTGATTGCAGACTGGATGCGAGTTGGGTTTATACATGGTGTGATGAATACCGATAATATGAGTATTTCCGGAGAGACAATAGATTATGGTCCCTGTGCATTTATGAATATCTATGAGCCCAAAACGGTTTTTAGTTCTATAGATACCATGGGGAGATATTCTTTTGGCAACCAGCCTAAAATCGCACATTGGAACCTTTCGAGACTTGCCATTTCCTTAATTCCACAAATCGATGAAAACCAAGAAATCGCTATCAAAAAGGCACAGGAAACATTGGATGAATTTCCAAGCATCTACCAGCAAAAATGGAATCAAGCAATACGAAATAAATTGGGATTGGTAGGAGAGGAGCCCAATGACATCGCCCTAATAGAAGATTTGCTGAATTTGATGCATCAATATAAAGCTGACTATACCAATACCTTTTTGGATATACAATCAGGGGATTTTTCAGAAAACCCACTATTTCAAAGTGATAGTTTCCAAGATTGGTATGTGAATTGGATTCGAAGGGCTACCAGGAATGGACAAAGCTTGGAGGAGGTTCAAGCTCTTATGTCCCAGTACAACCCCCAATATATTCCCCGTAACCATAAAGTAGAGGAAGCTCTTTTTCAGGCAACTGAAAACAATGATTATGGGATTTTCAATGAATTGCTTCATATAATGGAAACCCCTTACCAAGCCAAAGAAAATACTACCGCTTATCAATTTCCACCTATAGAAGGTGATGATGGCTACCAAACTTTCTGTGGAACTTGAAAATTTATACTATTTTAGCATTTTAATCCAAAAACCACCAAAATAACCCACCATGTTGATCAAAGAAATAGCGACCAAAGAAGCACTACCAATTCGGCATAAAGCCATGTGGCCCGATAAAGATATAGATTTTGTAAAAGTCCCCGGGGATGATGAAGCATTACATTTGGGACTTTTTGTCAATAGAAAATTGATTTCGGTAGTTTCTGTTTTCCAGAAGGAAGGCGGAGCACAATTCAGGAAATTCGCAACACTCCCTGAATATCAGGGAAAAGGATATGGAAGTAAATTGTTGGTCTATATGATAGGCCACGTCCAAAAAAAGAATATTCAAAAAATCTGGTGCAATGCCAGGGCATCAAAAATCGATTTTTATTCCGGGTTTGGACTGAGTAAAACAAACATTACTTTCAAGAAATCCGGATTGGATTATGTAGTGATGGAAAAAAAACTTTAAGAAAATAAAATATTTTGGTTCTGTAATTACAGAATTAAAAAAACTTATTTACCTTTGTCCCGTTAATAAGCTCTAAAGCAAATATAAAAATGGCACTAGGAGAGAAAAAACGTGGACTGATCGAAAGAATCGGAGTGCACTTCGAATGCAAGGGAATGCAACCTTTATTTGGAAGGATCCTTGGTTTAATGCTGTTGCACGAGAGGGCTGAAGTGACTTTTGAAGAGATAGTGGAAGAGCTGAATGTAAGTAAAAGTGCTGTCAGCAACGCTTTGACATATCTGCAAGCAGTCAATAAAGTAGTATATCATACGAAACCAGGAGACAGAAAAAGATACTTCCATTTGCCCATCAAAGATTTCTGTACAGAAATGGAAAAAGAGATGATGGAAATTGTCAAAGTAGAAGAAGTGTTGGAAGAGGTCTTGATAGAAAGAGGAGACAACAACTCTGAATTCAATTGTGGTCTGGTTGATTTTTTGGATTTTATCAAATTTTTCAAAAAAGAGATTCCTTTGATTTTTGAAAAATACAAAAACCAAAAGCAAAAGTAAAAAAAATTTGCCCAATTAGTTCTTTTATTACAGAACAAACTATATAATAGTATATTTATCTTAATTTAATTTATGTTACGGAAGTATTTATTTTATGCCATGTTTCTGATTGCACCCTTGGATTTGGGAGCACAACAGGATATCAAGACTTCACCCGAATCCAGCGGTAAGTTATCTTTTGCAGAAAGTTTGAAAATCGGACTTGAAAATAGTAGAACCTTAAAAAAAGCATACCTGGATGAAGAAGGGGCCAAGCACAACAGAAATGAAATCAGGGGCGCAGGCTTGCCGCACATCGATGCATATGGACAATACAGGAATTTTATAGATGTTTTTCCTCAAGCATTGCCTGGCGGCTTTCTTGGAGGTGAACCGGGAAGTATAGAAGTCGTGGCATTCGGTGTACCCCAATCTCTTCAAGGTGGGGTACAGTTGACCCAATTAATATATAATCAATCCTATCTGATTGGGCTGAAAGCAGCCAAAACCGGGGAGGAATTTTACAGTCTCTTGTCACAAAAGACAGAAGAAGACGTGATCTACGATATTGCGGTCAATTATTTTGGTACAGTCCAGTTGGAATTGCAGAAAGAGAATCTTTTGGCAAACATCGACCAGTTGCAAGGTTTGGAAAAAATATTGGAAGCCCAATATAAAAATGACCTTGCCAGGAAAGTAGATCTCAACAGGGTAAAAGTCAACCTGACAAGCCTACAAAGTGAGTTGGAAAATCTTGAAATAGGCATTACTCAACGGGAAGGCTATTTGAAATTGCTTATGGGAATCCCAGTGGATACCGAGATAGCATTGGATATGGAATTGGGAATCAAGGACAATGACTTGCCAGGGTTCAACTTGTCAGCCTTGAGTCTTTATGACAGGAAAGATTTGCAGCTATTGGGGATCCAGCAAAAGCTGTATGATTATGAACTGAAAAACATCAAAGCGGCAAACCTTCCACAACTTGGTGGATTTGCAGATTTCAACAAGAATTCCTTTGCACAAAATTTTGATTGGTTTGGCCAGAGCAAAGTTTGGTACCAAGGTTTCCTGATAGGATTGAGACTTGACATTCCCATCTTCGATGGATTTGTCACCAAATCCAAAGCAGCACAATCCAAAGTCAAATCCAAGCAGCTTCAATATGACATTGCATTGGCAGAAGAGTCTGCCAATTTGGAATACCAGAATTCAACTGGCAAGTATTTTAACTCAGTCCACACCCTCAGCTCACTCAATGACAACCTAATGCTTGCCAAGGAAGTGATGTCCGAGACAGAGTTGCTCTATAAAGAGGGGCTCAGCCCACTTACCGACTTATTGGAAGCTGAATCTACACTCAGGACTGCACAAAGCAGCTACAACAACCAAATAATCCAAGTGAGAATTGCCCAATTGGAAATATTAAACGCTACTGGCAACATCAAAAATCTTCTTAATTAATCAATAAAATGAAAAAAGCTATCATCATCATATTGCTCCTCAGCGGAGTAGCAGCGACTGCCTATACCCTATACAACAATAAGGCAGAGCTAAATGAAACGGCGGAAGCAGCTATGAAAACAAGTGATTTTATATCTGTGACTACAGAAAAAGTACAGCAGAAAGCAGTTACTAGAAATTTTGAATCCAATGGGGTTTTTAAGGCATACCAAGAACTACAGGTGATGTCTGAGACAAATGGCGCAGTAGTACAGATATTCAAGAAAAAAGGGGATTATGTAAAAAAAGGGGATATCATCCTCCAAATAGATGATAGGTTGATCCGATCAGAATACAATATTACAAAGCTCAACAGAGACCAATCAGAAAGGGACTTGAAGCGATACACGAATCTAGCCCAGTCTGATGCTATTACCAAGAAGCAGTTCGAGGACAGTGAGAAGTTGTTCCAGATTTCTGAAAACCAACTATTGGGCTTACAGAAAAGATTGGATGATACAAAGATCAAAGCACCTATCTCAGGATTTATCAATGAAGATTTTTATGAAATGGGCTCCTTACTGAATCCGGGAATGCCCGTGGTAAACCTGATCAATAAGAATCCAATGAAACTGAATGTTCATGTATCTGAAAGTGAGGTATCAAGAATCAAGCTGGGAGAGGAAGTTTCTGTGCGTGTAAATGCGGTTGCCAATGAAAAGTTCAAGGGAAAGGTTGATTTCATCTCCGAAAAAGCAGATGCAGCATTCAAATATGAGGTAATCATCCTGATGAATGCTGGCAATCTGGAAAAAATCAAACCAGGGATGTTTGGTACTGCTGAGTTTGAGTTTTCCCAAGAGGAGAATGTATTACAGATCAGCAGAAAGGCAATCACAGGTAGTTTGAAGGATCCAGGAGTATTCCTTATCAAGGATGATATCGCACAATATCAAAAAGTAAGCATCAACCCACTGAAAGACGGAAATGTAGAGATTGTAGGAGGGCTTCAAGAGGGCGATGTAGTGATTGCATCCGGCTTGATCAATGTAAAAGACGGTACAAAAGTTAAAGTTCAGTAAGCATGCAAATAACCAAATTATCTATAAAAAGACCAACGCTCGTCGTTGTGCTCTTTACTGTGCTGACCTTATTGGGACTATTCTCATATAACCAGCTATCTTATGAGCTTTTACCAAAATTTGAGCAAAATATACTCACCGTCACTACCATATATCCGGGCGCTGCACCCGCTGAAGTAGAAACTTCTGTTACCAAGCACATTGAAGATGCCTTGGCATCATTGGAGGGGATCCAAACGATTAACTCCATCTCCCAAGAGAGTGTTTCGATAGTGACATTGTTGATGGAAGGGGAGATAGATATTGATTTTGCAGTACAGGATGCCAATCAGAAGATCAACCAAATCCTCAACGATTTGCCGGAATCCGCCGAGCGGCCCAGCATAGGGAAGTTTGATATAGCCGATCTACCGATCATGCAATTGGCGGTATATTCTGACCTTGATCCAGCCCAATTTTATGATTTGGTGAAAAACAGGGTATTGCCATCCCTATCGAAGATCCAAGGGATTGCCCAAGTAAATATGCTGGGTGGTACCGAGCGTGAGATCAATATAAGCTTGGATAGAAATAAGCTTGAAGCTTTTGGGATTTCCCCCATTTCTGTGGTACAGATCCTTCGTTCATCCAATTTGGATTTTCCTACAGGAAAAATCAAAAATGAAGATAGCCAAATACTGATCAGATTGGCAGGTAAATTCACTTCATTGGAAGAAATGGAGAATTTGCCCATTGCTTATAGACAAGATGAGTCTCCGATTTACCTCAAAGAGATTGCTGAGGTAAGGGATAGTTTCAAAGAAACTGAGGTATTGGCTAGGCTGAATGGCAAAGCGGCTATTGGACTTAATATCCAGAAGCAGTCAGATGCCAATGCCGTCCAGGTATCCGAAGTTGTAAACAAGGAATTGAAAGCAATAGAAAAGACCTTTGCATCAGAAGGATTGGTATTTGAGACGTATCAGGATAGCTCCATTTTCACCTTGGAAGCAGCTGATCACGTAATCAGTGACTTGATTATTGCGATTATATTGGTGGCATTGATTATGCTTTTGTTCCTTCACAGTATCAGAAATGCCGTGATTGTGATGATTGCTGTTCCGGCTTCCATCATTGCCACTTTCACAGTCATGTATTTGGCTGGATTTACATTGAACTTGATGAGTTTATTGGCGCTTTCACTGGTGGTTGGGATTCTTGTGGATGATGCCATTGTGGTGATTGAAAATATCTACCGCCATCTCGAAAAGGGAAAAACAATTGCACAGGCATCCTATGACGGTATCCGTGAGATCGGCTTTACGGTAGTTTCCATTACGTTGGTTATTGTGGTGGTGTTCGTACCATTGGCGATGACAGGTGGTTTGATTGGTGGGATTCTGACACAGTTTGCCATTACGGTTGCCACAGCCACCTTGATTTCATTGATTGTAGCATTCACTTTGATTCCTTTGCTGACATCCAGATTTTCCAAGTTGGAGCATTTGGACGAGAACTCCTTCTTTGGAAAAATCATCTATGGCTTTGAGCGTGGTTTGGATGCATTTGTCGCATGGCTCGTTGGTATCCTCAATTGGGGTTTCAATCACAAATTGGCATTGATAGTCATCACGATTGTCTTGTTTTTCTCTTCTTTTCTATTGGTCACCAATGGGTTTATAGGTAGCGAATTTGTTAGCCAAGGAGACAAAGGTGAATTCATCATCCGCGTAGAGCTGCCAAAAGATGCAACCCTTGAACAAACCAATTTCAAAACACAGGAAGTCGAGCAGTACTTGAATTCATTGCCTGAAGTATCTCAGGTGTACACTACAATTGGGATGACAAGTGGATCTCTTTCGGGCTCACAATCTGTCCCTTATACTTCGGAAATAGCGATCAAATTAGTGGACGCCAAACAAAGGGATTTCACTGCACCTGAGTTTTCCAGAATGGTGGAAAATTACCTTGAAGAGAATATCTACGGGGCAGAGTATACAGCTGTGCCAATCTCAATCTTGGGAACTGCCGATGAATCCCCCATACAGATCATTGTATCTGGTCCTGACCGGGAAAACGTATACAGCACTTCAATGGTAGTCCAGGATATTTTGCAAGGGGTAAGGGGAGCCAGAAAAGTAACTTCCTCTTTGGAAGAAGGAAATCCTGAACTGAGTGTAGAGGTGGATAGGCAAAAAATGAATGAATTGGGATTGACGATGGATGTAGTCGGAGGTGCCTTGCAGATAGCATTCAATGGTAATGACGATGCCAAATACAGTGATGGGGAATATGAATATGATATCCTTGTCAAACTGAATGATTTTGACAGGAAATCTATTTCTGATTTGGAAAACGTCACTTTGCTCAATCACAGAGGGGAGTTGATTAAGTTAAGCCAATTCGCAGAAGTGATCCAATCAGAGGGTGCAAGTAGACTGGAAAGAAGGGATCGGGTTCCTTCAGTGAATGTTTCCTCTCAAGTTGCCGGTGTTACTTCCGGTGAAGTAGGTGCTGAAATCACCAAAAAACTGAGTGAATTGGAACTTCCCGATCAGGTACAGATCAATTATGAAGGGCAGATGAAAAACCAATCAGAAGGTTTTGGAAGCTTGGGGTTGGCATTGATTGCATCCATTCTGATGATCTACCTGATCATGGTTGCATTGTATGACTCCTATGTTTACCCATTGGTAGTGATGTTCTCCTTGCCATTGGCACTTATCGGATCTTTCCTTGCTTTGGCATTGACCAAAGGCACATTGAGTATATTCAGTATCATGGGATTGATCATGCTGATGGGATTGGTAGCAAAGAATGCCATCCTCTTGGTTGACTTTACCAACCAGCTGAAGGCTGCCGGGGTAGAAGTCAAGAAAGCACTTGTGAAAGCTGTTGAAATCCGGTTTAGGCCTATTTTGATGACAACCTTGGCGATGGTAATCGGTATGCTGCCAATTGCCTTGGCAGGTGGTGCCGGATCTGAATGGAAAAACAGTTTGGCTTGGGTTATCATCGGTGGATTGATCTCTTCTATGTTCCTGACATTGGTGGTAGTTCCTGTGATCTATTATCTGTTTGACAGGTTGCTGTTTAAGATCGGAAAATCAGAACAAAAAGAAATCCATCTGGAAGATACACCGGTAGAGGAGTTTGAATCTGAGGCGTCGGAGTATGTGTAATTGAAGATTGGAAGATTTTAAAATTGAAAAATTAGAAGATTATAAAATTGGAAGGTTAGGTTGCTCTGGATTAGGGGTTGTTCGTGGTACTTAATACTTGGTTCAATGAATTGAAAGATTAGAAAATTTCAAAGTTACAAGAGCTTTACTTGGTACATGTTACGTCCTAAAATTACTTGACACTTTATATCGAAGTTTCAGGACATGACACTTGTGTCTGACGTCTCGCTTCTTGACTCTCGCATCTAAAATAAAAATTATGAAAGGATATACTGAATTAAAAAAGATCTCAAGGGTTTTCCATGATTATGGGATCGTCTTGACTGGAAAAAGAAAATATGACAGCTTTGACAGGGACTTGAGAATGGACAAGGTGTTTGTAATGGGCTTGATATTCGAATTGGAATACCAACTCCAAAAACAGATAGCTGATGATCAAGTTGAAGAGGTGAAAGCACCCGTACAGCTAATAGAGTTGCTGATGAATTAAATAAAAAAAGGGCTGTCAAGATTCTCTTGGCAGCCTTTTTTCCAATATCAGGTTTAATTTAATATAGAAATACGCTTCTTTTCCAGTAGTCCTATAGACCAACCTCAACAAAGGATCTATCCAGCCTGTTGACTATGCCACCGTACACAGCTTTTGTACGTTGATTTTTATCTGATATATTTTATTGATTTCCGTCTCGGTAAAGTATCGGGAAACCACATTACATTTTTACTTTTAAGACCAAATCCACAAGTCTGTTTGCATAGCCAGACTCATTATCATACCAACCAACTATCTTGACCAAATTCCCTTTGGCAGAGGTTAAACCAGAGTCAAATATACAGGAATGTGGATTGCCTATGATGTCTATCGAAACAATGGGATCAGAAGTATATTCTACGATCCCTTTCATTCTTCCTTGTGATTCATTCCGGAAAACCGAATTGATTTCTTCAGCAGTAGTCTCTTTTTCCAATATCACAATCAAATCGGTCAAGGAGCCATCGGGAACAGGGACTCTCATGGCTGATGCCTCGATCTTTCCCTTCACCTCAGGCAACACGATCTCCATAGCCAAAGCTGCATGTGTAGTCGTAGGAATGATCGAGTAAGCTGCCGCTCTCGCCCTTCGCAAATCACGGTGTGGTGCATCATGGAGATTTTGGTCATTGGTATAGGAATGAACTGTAGAAACAAAGCCTTTCACGATTCCAAAATTCTCATTCAATATCTTGACCATAGGAGCGAGGCAATTCGTCGTACAGGAAGCGTTCGAGATGATTTTCTCATTTCCAGCCAAAATATGTTCATTCACACCAAGTACAACAGTTGGTACCTCTTCGCTCTTGGATGGCGCTGTGATGATGACTTTCTTAGCTCCTGCATGAAGATGGGCTGATGCCCCTTCTATGTCCGTGAATTTCCCGGTGGACTCCAACACAATATCTACATCCATTGCTTTCCAAGGAATCTGGGAAGGGTCTTTCTCTGCAAATATTTTGATCAACTTTCCATTGATCAACAAGTCACCATCGACTTCTACTACCTGATGATGGTACTTGCCATGAACCGAATCATATTGTAGCAAGTGGGCTAGGGTAGAAGGGTCGGTCAAGTCATTGACAGCAACCAATTCGATGTCTTGCTGTTCCAAAAGCAATTTGATCGTCAAGCGACCTATCCGGCCACAGCCATTTACGGCTACTCTTTTTTTAATCATCTTGGGTGTCTGATTTCAGAATGCGAAGTTAATAAACCAGTTTTGTAAAGACTACTAGGAAATTTTTCTTTTTTGAAAGTACCAAGTACAATGTATTAAGTACAAAGTTGCCCCCACCTAAATTGGACAACCCTCGAAGGATTCCTCGCTTTGAAATTGTTAAAAGCGATTTCCCTAGCCCATGCCCCGAGAACCCAATTTCCGTAACAACTTAGTTACGGACTATAGGTCTTCCAAAATTTTTTTCGCTTATATTCAAGGTTTTGGATTCGAATACCAAATATTTTTTGGTCATGTTTTGCATTGTGAAATTAACCCTCTATATTTGCATCACCTTACGGAAAAGAGGTTAATTCGATTCTAAAATGGTCCGTTCGTCTAGGGGTTAGGACGTATCCCTTTCACGGATAAAACACGGGTTCGATTCCCGTACGGACTACTAATCAATTAACCTTTTTTCTTATTTATGGTCCGTTCGTCTAGGGGTTAGGACGTATCCCTTTCACGGATAAAACACGGGTTCGATTCCCGTACGGACTACTACAAATTGATGTTTTTCATCATTCTGATTACAGATAGCGCTTGAAAAAGTGCTTGTATGACGAATTTGTTTTATGGTTGTTAGTGGTTAAAGTGAGTAAAAACCCGGTCTTCTAGACCGGGTTTTTTATTATACCAATACCAAGCCAGCTTCGAGAAGACTTGCCCATAGTTTGCCTTGGATTAACAATTCGATTTTGCCCAATCCCGCTTTTTCATACGATTCTTCAAATTGGGCAAAAGTCATTTCCTTTTTGCCGGTTTTCAAACGCACCTCCTCCAACACAGCCATCAGCCATTTTCCTTCTTGTTGGTTTACTTTGATCTCTATAGCCTGAGCTTTGTTTTCAACCGCAAGGGCTACCCCTTCCACAATTTTGCCTTTTTTGTTGTAGCTAGTTCTTTTTAGCGAAGCCCTGTTGCCTAGCCAAATCAACTTGGCATTTGGCTTGATGACAGTGCCACTGCTGTCTGTAATGGCCTTATAGATAAAATTCGGAGATACGCTCGTTCTTGGTATTTTGAAATCAAACCATTCTTGCAACGGGAAATCAAAACAGATCCCATGCATGTAATTAAACAGTGCCTTTTTTAAACCGGAACTGAAGCTTTCATGGTCTGTTCCTTCTGGATCTTCATGGCTTAAGTCATTGTCTGCAAACAATCCCTTTTCCGGTCCTATTTTCACAACCCTGAACTTCCCCGGATCTATACCGATAGGTGCATGGGAGGTCATCGCAAACAAATGCCAAAAACCCGATTGTATGGCATTGTTTTCAAATAACTGCCTAACCATTTCCAAGCTGTCGATAGTTTCCTGCGCAGTTTGCGTAGGGAATCCATACATCAGGTAAGCATGGACCATGATACCCGATTCTGTAAAATGATGGGCAACCCTCGCCACTTGGGCTACATTGACACCTTTTTGCATCATTTCCAAAAGCCTATCAGATGCTACCTCCAATCCGCCTGATACGGCTATGCAGCCTGAAGCTTTCAGGAGTCTACAAAGATCGAAGGTAAAGCGCTCTTCGAAGCGGATATTGGTCCACCAAGTAATTTTCAGGTTTCTTCTCAGGATCTCAATAGCCATTTCTCTCATCAGGGCAGGGGGCGCAGCTTCATCTACAAAATGGAATCCTGTTTGTCCTGTCTGCTCAATCAATTCCTCTATTCTATCACAAATCAATGAGGCAGAAATAGGCTCATAATTTTTGATGTAATCCAGTGAAATATCGCAAAAAGAGCATCTTTTCCAATAACAGCCGTGTGCCATAGTCAGCTTGTTCCATCTGCCATCTGACCAGAGCCTGTGCATGGGGTTGACAATTTCTATCACTGACAAATACTTATCCAAGTACAGTCCCCGATAATCTGGGGTTCCAGTTTTGCTAAAAGGAATATCACGATCCCTCGAACCATTGCAATAAACAACTTCCTCATCTATCCGTGCAAAGGTTCTTTTCAAATCCTTCAATTCCCTTTCACCTTCAAAAAACTCCATTAGATTTGCCAATGGCCTTTCCCCATCATCCAAAGTGATAAAATCCACATATTCGAAAACCCTAGACTCCTTCAGTGAACGCAGTTCGGTATTGGGGTAGCCACCACCCATGATGACCTTTATTTTTGGATGGTTCTTTTTGATATATTGCCCACATCTGAGCGAACCATATAGGTTTCCGGGAAACGGCACAGACAGACATACAATCTGTGGGCTTGCTTCTAGGATGCATTTTTCAAGTTCTTCAATCAGCACTTCATCCACAAATGAAGGGGCAGCCAACAAGGATTCCTGTAATGGATCAAAGGATACAGCTGATCTTCCCAACCTCTCAGCATATCGGCTAAAACCAAAATTTGGATCCAACGCCTCTTGGATCAAATCTCCCAAATCCTCCAGGTAAAGCGTTGCCAAGTGCCTTGCTTTGTCTTGGATTCCCATCGTGCCAAATGCCCAATCCAGCTCATCAACCAAATCAAACCTTGAAGCTTGTGGAAGAAAATCCCCATCACAAATATTGTATGCAATGGTTGGGTTCTTGAATTGGAGAAAATTGATGACCGGAGTTATCGTGTGGAGATACTCATCTTGAAGCCTGATGATCCTCTGGCTGTTATGTGATAGTTTTTTAATATCCAGTTTTTCAATACTTTGAAATACCTCAGTTAAACCTTTTTTAGAAAAAATCCTCAAAATCACGTTTAAGCCTAAGTCAGCCTGTAAAGATTTTTTATCCAAGGTATTGAGATAGCCTTTGATATATGCAGTGGCTGGGTAGGGGGTATTGAGTTGGGTAAATGGAGGGGTAAGTAGAAGGATAGTTGCTGACACAATAAAGAGATTTGGATCAAATTTCGCTATTTTCTCCGACTTACAAACTGTATTCGTGCCTTCATTGGAAATATAATTCTAAAAACCACTGCTCTCAGGAAGTAAATTCCATCAATGGCTTTCGATTTGATAAATATTGGTTTAATTTGGAAGTTTACTAACAAACCAAGATACCCTATGAAAACCTATATGAAAAGTTTGGGTGTAATGCTGGCACTTTGTTCGGCTTCACCGCTTATGGCACAACAAAAAGACATCAAACTACCACCTGAGGCAACCGAGTTTTGGGAACCCGTACCCAGAAAAGTAGATCCCGGAAAGCAAAACCATGAAGCTCCAAGTGATGCCATTGTTATATTTGACGGTAAAAACCTGGATAGCTTTGTAAGCAATAGAGATGGGGCTCCCGCGGCATGGAAAGTAGAAAACAATGCCATGACAGTGAATCCCAAATCAGGGGATATCAAGACCAAAGAAGCTTTTGGAGACATGCAACTGCATATAGAATGGGCTTCCCCAACTGTAATAAAAGGAGAAGGGCAGGGCAGGGGCAACTCAGGAGTCCTCATCATGGGAATGTACGAAGTCCAGGTTTTGGATTCTTATGAGAGCCGCACCTATTCGAATGGCCAAGCAGCAAGTATCTACAAGCAATACCCGCCATTGGTGAATGCCACCAAAGCCCCTGGAGAATGGAATACCTATGATATCTTTTTCACTGCGCCCAGATTCAACAAAGACGGCATGCTGATTTCCCCTGCCAAAGTTACTGTGATCCACAATGGGATATTGGTACAGAATGCCGTAGAACTGAAAGGGCCAACAGAATATATTGGGATACCAAACTATAAGGCACATGACGAAGAGTTGCCATTCGTACTCCAGGATCATGGGGATTTGGTGAGCTTTAGAAACATTTGGGTAAGAAGGCTTTAATTCGGCTTTGCCTCGGCCCAACATTCCTTTAAATCCTACAAACACCCATTCCAACAAAAATTTTGTGGGATGATTTGAAAATACTTCTTGGAATAAAATAGGAATTCTTCAAAAAAACCAAGTATTTTGCAAATATGGCAAAATCAAGAGAGACCTTTAACAAAAAAGAGAAGGAAAAATTAAGACAAAAAAAGAAACAGGAAAAGGTAGATAAGAAAGAAGCCCGGAAATCAAATGAAAAATCCACGGATTTTGAAGATATGATTGCCTACGTGGATGAATTTGGAAATATCACCTCAACACCACCTGATCCAACCAAGAAAAGAAAAGAAATCGATGTAGATAGCATCGAGATCGGAGTCTCTAAAACTATAGAGACGGAAGACGATGGAGCTGGAAGGAAAGGGAAAGTTACCTTTTTCAATGATTCAAAAGGTTACGGCTTTATCAAAGACGAACAAACACAGGAAAGTATATTTGTTCATGTAAATGGTTGTCTGGACCAAATACAGGAAAATGACAAAGTGACTTTTGAAACAGAAAAGACTGCAAAAGGACTAAGCGCTATACAAGTGAAGTTAGTTGAAAAATGAAAATTGCTAGTCTAGCTGAATTAAAAAAAGAATTAGCTTATCTCAATGAGAAAGACCTTCGGGAATTGATCATTGATTTAAGTAAATTCAGCACGGACAACAAAGCCTATTTATTTTTCAAACTCTTTGAAAAAGAGAATCCTGGGATTTTTGTCGAAATGGTCAAAGAAGAGTTGGAATCTGAATTTCAAAAATCCAATTCCAGAAATTACCATTTCGCCAAAAAATCTGCCCAGGCAGTCAGGCGAAAACTTAACAAAAACCTTAAACTCAGTAAAGACAAAACAGCCCAAATAGAGCTGATTATTTTTTTCTGCCAAAAACTCAAGGAGTACGGATACCTGCAATTCAGACATCCGGTGATCGACAACCTTTACAATTCCCAAATCAAGAAAATCAATACCCTGATAGCAAAGCTCCATGAAGATTTGCAGTTTGATTATGTGCAATTGTTGGAAGAACTTGCAGAAATCGATCATAGTATTTAATCATTTCCTTGTACAATCTATCCTAAAATTCCCCCTCAGATCATTAAGGTTCAGGTTTGGATTATTTATTTTAGTATTTTCCCGGTATGAAAATCACTAAAACCTTAATGAAATTTTTATTGCTGCTTTGCATAGTCCTTTATTTCAAAGACAGCACTGCACAGACGATCAATTGGAATGGCAAAGATGATAGCTATTTCAAGATTGAAAACGACCAAATCATAAAATACCAACTTCCAGGAAATGTGGCTAAAGTGTTTTTGACGTTGGAAAACCTCAAACCTTTGGACTCAGATACCCCATTGAAAGTAAGAGATTATGCTGTCTCATCAGATGAAAATCTGGTTTTGATCTATACGAATACTAGAAAAGTATGGAGGCTGGATACCCGGGGAGATTATTGGATCTATGATGTAGCTAGGAAATCTTTGAAACAACTAGGGCAAGGTCTTCCTGAGTCGAGTCTTCAATTTGCTAAAATTGACCCGACCGGCAAAAATGTGGCCTATGTCAGTGAGTCTAACCTGTATTCTGAATCGATCTCTGATGGAAAAATCGCACAATTGACCCATGATGGAAACAGAAAACTAATCAATGGGACATTTGACTGGGCTTATGAAGAAGAGTTTGCCTGCAGGGATGGATTCCAGTGGAGTCCTGATGGAACGCATCTTTCCTTTTGGCAAATCGATGCCGAAAAGATCAGAGACTTTTATATGATCAACAATACCGATTCGGTCTATTCGCAAATAATCCCTATAGAATACCCAAAAGTAGGTTACTCACCTTCACCTGCGAGAATCGGGGTTATAGAACTGGCAACCGAAAAGCTAGACTGGTTGCCAATTCCAGGAGAACCAGACCAACACTATCTTCCAAGAATGGAGTGGAATTCAGCAAATACACTGTTGGTCCAACAATTGAATAGGAAACAAAATGAAAGCAGGATATTCAAAATCAATATTCCCGACTTGAATGTTGCTGCTATTTATAATGAAACGGATCAAGCTTGGATTGATGTATTGTCCAGTTGGGACAATGTATACGGATTGACTTTCAGACATGAAATCAAATGGATCAATAAAGGAAAGGAATTTCTATGGTTGAGTGAAAAAGACGGCTGGAAACACATCTATCGGATCGATATGGACGGCAAAGAGAAATTGATCACCAAAGGAGCCTTTGATGTGATGAATCTACTTGGTGTGGACGAAAAGGAAAATTGGATCTATTTCCATGCTTCTCCCAACAACGCAACACAAAAATATCTATACAGAACAAGAATGGATGGAAAAGGCAAACTTGAGAAAGTCACACCTCAAGGATTGGAGGGACTTCACCATTATGAATTTTCACCCAATGCAGCCTATGCCATTCATCAGTTTCAAAACAACTACACCCAGCCACTTCGGGAATGGATTAGCTTGCCAAAGCATCAGGTTTTAAATCAAAAGGAGAGTATTTCCCAAAATATAACCTCCAAACAGCAGGACAAAAATGTGGAATTCTTTCAAATTACCATTGAAGACAATGTAACAATGGATGGCTGGATGGTCAAACCAAAGGCATTTGATGAAACAAAAAAATACCCAGTCGTATTTTATGTCTATACAGAACCATGGGGAGCCAATGTTAAAGATGGGTTCGGTATAGGATATAACAGGCTGTATGATGGAGATATGGCAGAAGATGGATATATCTACATCAGTCTGGACAACAGGGGGACACCTGTGCCAAAAGGAAGGGAATGGAGAAAGAGTATCTATAGAAAAGTAGGCCAACTCAATATCTCAGATCAGGCTGCTGCTGCCAAACAAATTGCAGAGTGGGGCTTTGTCGATCCCGATAGGATAGCCGTTTGGGGCTGGAGTGGGGGAGGTTCTGCTACTTTAAACCTGTTGTTTCAATATCCCGAAATCTATAAAACTGGCATTGCAATAGCTGCTGTTGCCGACCAATTGACATACGACAACATCTATCAAGAAAGGTATATGGGACTTCCCCAAGAAAACCTACAGGATTTTATAGATGGATCTCCCGTAACGCACGCAAAAAACCTGGAAGGAAACTTACTTTATATCCATGGCACTGGGGATGACAATGTACATTATGCCAATGCGGATATTCTCGTCAATGAATTGATAAAACATGGTAAATTGTTTCAAATCATGCCTTATCCCAATAGGAGCCATTCCATTTCGGAAGGACCGGGAACAACAGCACATTTGAGAAAACTCTTCACAGATTATCTTAAAAATCATTGTCCTCCAGGAGGGATTTAAGTTTGTTTGATTATCCGAAATGATACCAAAAGGCAAATTAAACACTTTGCATTTAGCGGATAATCGTCAACTGTCAACCGTTTACAGTCAACAGCACGCTTTCCACTCATTTAATTCTGATAAAAAAATTAAATTATATTTCATGTCTCTGATCAAAGGAAAAATATTCAAGCTCTCTTTGTTGGTTTTATCAATCATCTCATTTATTTCTGAGAGCCAATCCCAGCAAAGGATTACCCGTGCTGATACATTAAGGGGAAGCATTACTCCTGAAAGGGCTTGGTGGGATTTGAACTACTACCATTTGGATATTGAAGTAAAACCTGAATCAAAATCTATAAGTGGTACAAATACAGTTAGATATCTTGTAAAAGAACCACATCAGGTTTTGCAGATAGATCTCCAGAAACCAATGAAAATCACGCTGGTAAAGCAAGATGGAAAAAGCTTGGAAGTGAAAAAAGATGGTGCTGCACATTTTGTCCAACTTCAAAAAAAGCAAATAGCAGGGGAGTATGAATCCATTGAAATCAGCTATGAAGGACAACCCAAAGAAGCTATCAGGCCGCCATGGGATGGTGGATTGACTTGGTCCAAAGATGAGAATGAGAATTGGTTTATCGCAAATTCCAATCAAGGAATAGGATCCAGTATCTGGTGGCCAAGCAAAGACCACCCAGCGGATGAACCTGATAGTATGTTGATAAGTGTCAAAGTTCCCAAGGATCTGATGAATGTCTCCAATGGACAGCTTAGGGAAGTAGAAGAAAGTGATTTGACTAAAACATACCGCTGGTTTGTAAGCAATCCTATCAATGGATACGGCGTAAATATCAATGTTGGTGATTATGTACACTTTGATGAAATCTACCAGGGAGAAAAAGGTCCTTTGAAAATGGATTATTATCCATTGAGCTATAACCTGGACAAAGCCAAGAAGCAATTCAAAGATGCGACCAGAATGATGGAAGCATTTGAATATTGGTTTGGGCCATATCCATTTTATGAGGATGGATTCAAACTTGTGGAAGCACCCTATTTGGGAATGGAGCATCAGAGCTCAGTCACCTATGGCAATGGCTATGAAAATGGATACAGGGGAACTGATCTGAGTGGAACTGGATGGGGATTAAAGTTTGATTTTATCATCATCCATGAATCCGGGCATGAATGGTTTGCCAACAATATCACCTATAAGGATGTCGCAGATATGTGGATTCACGAAAGCTTCACAAACTACTCTGAGAGCTTGTTTGTAGAGTACCATTATGGCAAAAAAGCAGGGCAGGAATATGTGAGAGGCACCAGAAGTAAGATCCTGAACAAAATCCCAATGATAGGAGTATACGGAATCAACAGACAAGGTTCCGGCGATATGTATTCCAAAGGAGGAAATATGTTGAATACGCTTCGTGAGGTATTGAATGATGATGACAAATGGAGAAGTATCCTCAGGGGATTGAACGAAGAGTTTTACCATCAGACCGTCACTACAGCGCAAATCGAGAATTATATCATCGAAAAATCAGGATTGGATTTGGAGAGTTTCTTTGACCAGTATCTGAGGAATATTTCCATACCTACATTGGAGTATTATTATGACCAGGAAAATACGCTGCATTATCGCTGGGCAAATTGCATTGCAACATTCAATATCCCAGTAGATGTTCAGATAGGTAAAAAGAAAGTACGACTACCAGCAGACACACAATGGTCGGAATATAAAGTAGGCAAAAAACTTCCAGTAAAATTGAATCCCAATTATTATGTTGGGTCTTTTAATTTGACTGGGGGGTGAGAAAAAGATAAGTCTGTGGCGCAGTTGATTTTGTGACTTATTCGGGAATAATCAATTACTAAACCATTTAAATGTTGCTTTTAAGTAATTATTTAAGAAGTTATCTGCGTCGTTACAATTAAATCCAAAATCAATCAACCTTCTATATGGACTACCTGGTGAAGGAATTGCAATACATTCTATTGTTCCACCTGAATTAACATTAATTACACTACAAATTGGTTTCTTAATTAATTCAGTGTCACACATAATATCTTGAATAATTTGATTTTGTAAGATCAACGATTTTTCTAAATTAAGTGTTAAATTATTATGCATTTTAAAAAATTGTGTATTCAACAACATTTCGTTCATCACTCCCTTCGAAGTACAAAGAATTTTTATTTTCCCCCCAGTTTTTGGTATCTGAAAAAAATGATGGTTATATAATCTATTTGTTAAATGTTTATCTAAACTGGATTTATTTTTTCGATTACAACTCATTATTACATCAGTTATACCGATTGAATTATTTTCTAAACTGTTTATCAGAGAGTGGATATCATTTTTTGCAACTTTTTGATCAATATATTTTTGATACCATAACCAAAATTTATTAGTTGAACTCCCATAGAAAAAATGTAAATCACCATTTTTCATCCTTTCATTTTCCTTTTCTTTGAAAGTTTCATTTTTTTCAGGATCTGGATTTGTTAAAGCCCAAGTCGGAAAACTTCCAAGAATAATTTTTGATTTCTTAATTATTGTATTGTTTTTGTCAATTCTTGGATGATTTTCCATTTATTAAAATCTTAATTATTTCAATTCATTTTATTTTAAAACAAAACTTGTATTTTTAAAAAGTTAAAAATCACTTGCTTTAAATAAAGAATGAAAGATATTTTTAAAGTACATAATGTTGATGCTCGAAAGATAGGTACAATTGTCAAAGAACCAATTGTGGATGTTACAATTACTTCTCCACCATATTTTAACTTAAAAGATTATGGATATAAAAATCAAATTGGATTTGGTCAGAAATATAACGAGTACCTAGAAGATTTAAGGTTAGTTTTTGAGCAAGTTTTTGATATAACTAAAGATTCCGGAACATTGTGGGTTATTATTGATACATTTAGGAAAGATGGAGAAGTAGTTCCCTTACCTTTTGATTTCTCAAATAAAATTAGTGAAGTTGGATGGAAACTTCAAGAAGTTATTATTTGGGGAAAAGACAGGACAGTACCTTGGGCTCATAAAGGTCAAATGAGAAGTTTGTTTGAATATGTATTATTGTTTTCTAAAACGAAAAATTACAATTTCAACATAGATAAAGTGAGAGATTTTCAATCACTTAAAAAGTGGTGGGTGAAATATCCAGAACGATATAATCCAAAAGGTAAAACTCCTGAAGCCATTTGGAATTTTGATATTCCTATGCAAGGATCTTGGGGGAAAGGCTACATTAAGCATTTTTGTCCATTACCTGAAGATATGATTGCTCAAATGCTGAAAATAACTACAGAAGAAAATGATGTTGTGTTAGACTGTTTTTCTGGATCTGGGGCTGTATTATCTAAAGCAGATAATATGAAAAGAAGATATATTGGGTTTGAATTGAACGAGGACTACATAAGTATGTTTAACAATTACCTCAAAGAAACTGGAAAGCAAAAACGCAAGGAATATGAGCTCGAAGAAAAGGGATCAATGGAGCAGAATAAGTTTCAAAAATTAATCCTTGATCTTAGAGCTTTAAAGTTCGCCAGATTATTTTATAGAAAACTAAAAGCTGAAGGACTTGATGAGATTATAAAAATACATGTTGAACGTTCACAAGCTACTCCCCAAAAAGTTAATAGTCTTTTTGTAATTCAATATGATGTTTTGGTTAAATCAATAAGTCAAAAAAATAGAATAGAAACCTTTTTAAATCATGCTATTAGCAAGGCACCTTTATCAAAATTTGGTATTGATCCAAGATTTCGTTTTATCTCTAATATTAATGATTTTTATGATTTGTTATCAAATAAAAAATTATATTCCTATACAACTCAAGTAACTCATAAATTTAAAAAGGAATTTGTATTGGAAGAATTAATTGATTTACCCAAATCAGATATCATAATTAGTCGGATAAAAGTGAATTTAGATGAAAAAGATTATGAATAGTTATGGCTAAAGCAAAACCCAAAACAAAAAGCAAAAGGAGTGTAAAACTTACTCCACATGAAAAAGAAAAAAATGCTTATCGAAAAGAAGTTCGAGGTATTTTTGGTAACTCTGGTTTCACAAGAGTTGGATACATTAGTGATAAAGAATTTATTTACAATGGTGCTAAAAGTGATTTTGATGATGTTTATATTTATGAAAATATTATTATCCTAATAGAATACACCGTAAGCAAAGCAGATAAGGTTGGTGATCATCTTAAGCCTAAGAAAATAGTTTATGATGAAATATTAAAGGATACTTCAGTCTTTTTAGATTTTTACGAAAATAAATTTCCCAGCCTCAAAGAAACCAGAAGTGATTTATTTGACTCGGATCAATGTAAAGTTATTATTCTTTACTGTGCAAAATATAATGTAAAAAAAACGCATCAAGACTTAATTTCAGGAATTAAATATTTTAATTATCCAACATTAAGATATTTTAAAAGCGTGACTGATGCTATTAAGTTGTCATCTAGATTTGAACTGTTTCACTTTTTAGGGCTTTCAATAAATAATATAGGCATGAATAGCATTTTGACTTCAAATGCTAATGATGTTTATGAGGGCTCAATCCTACCTCATTCTCATAGCAATTTTCCTAGAGGATACAAAGTTGTTTCTTTTTATGTTGATCCTGACTCATTGTTAGAAAGAAGTTATGTGCTTAGGAGTGATGGTTGGAGGGATGAAGTAGGTTTATATCAACGGATGATTAGTAAGGCTAAGATAAGTGCAATTCGAAAGTATTTAAAAACTGAAGGAAGAGTTTTTATAAATAATATAATTGTTACTCTACCAAGTACCACAAAACTATTAGATAAAAACCGGAATACTGTTGATCCAGATAAACTTACAAAGACTGAACCAGGCATTATTGAAATACCAAAAGGGTATAATTATATAGGATTGATCGATGGTCAACATAGAGTTTTTGCGTATCATGAGGGAGGGCTTTATGAAGATAATATTGCAAAAATGAGGAAACGACAAAATCTATTGGTAACGGGAATAATTTACCCTCCAGGAGTAAAATCTATTGACAAAACTAAGTTCGAGGCAAACCTCTTTCTAGAAATCAATTCAACACAAACGAATGCCAAATCTGATTTAAAACAAACGATTGGTCTTATGTTGAAACCATTTTCATCAGAGTCCATAGCTAAAGCAGTGATAAATCGTTTAAATGGGATGGGGGCTCTTGAAGATATGTTTGAAAAATATTTCTTTGATCGAGATAAAATTAAAACCACTTCTATAGTTAGTTATGGATTGAAACCAATAGTTAAATTAAGTGGAACTGATAGCTTTTTTAGTATCTGGGATAATGAAAATAAAAATGATTTATTGAATAATAGTAACAACGAAGATTTGCTATCAGATTATATTAGTTTTTGCTCTGAAAATATCGATTATATAATTAGTGCGATCAAACAAAAAATTGATCTTTCAAAATGGACTACTGACAGGAATGTTAAAAATAAAGTTCTCAATACAACAGCAATTAATGGAATTATCATTTGTCAAAGACTAGGGTTGGAAGATGGCATAATTGGTAATTTAGAATTTTATAAAGAGAAATTTGACAAAGTTAATTCTTTTGATTTTTCAAGCTATAAATCAAGTCAATATGCAAGTATGGGTAGAGATTTATACACTCAATTTTTATCCAAAAAATAAATTATCTAAAAGAGTTTGTGTGTTATATAATTTATATTATGTTAAATAAGAAAGACAAACATCCCTATTGTTGTAATAACAAGTGAATTAAGACAGCCCCTATTTCTTCCAGATGACATATGACTTTTGGAAACCAGACTTAGCCACCAATTCTGAAATCCAGCTTGTCTACTTTATTATTTTTCAACTTTGAAGATGTTCGGGATGAATGTTCAATTCATTCAAGTAAATACGGAAAGCATCGTCTTTTAAACCTACGGAAGCAACCTTAAAAAAACCTTTGGAAATAATATTGACCCCCTGTAGGTGTTCGGGATGGATATTTAGGTCTTCCAGATAAATATAATAAGAATTGTCATGAAGGGCGACTTTGGTCACTTTGAAAAATTCCAGCAGACCTTGAGGCAAAAGCAAAAATCCCCCAACTTTTTGGACTGATCCCATCCTTGATCCAAAAACAAAATACCTTAAAATGAAAAAAGGATAACGTTTCCGTTATCCTTTGGAGCCTCTTATCGGGATCGAACCAATGACCTACTGATTACAAGTCAGTTGCTCTACCAGCTGAGCTAAAGAGGCTTTTTTCAATCTTTTGGGCTGTTTTTCCCTTAAGACTCTGCAAATATAGCAGCTTAATTTTTACCTCCAAAACTGAATTGAAAAAAAATTAGGGAGATAAAACTATCTCCCTATTTATGAGTCAATTAAAATTCTCTCAAGATTGAAAGTTTTTTCTTCAACTTGTCAATTTCCGTTTCAGCCTTCTTGATTTTGTCATCAAACTGGTCTTTCAACTTATCGGCGGTCTTGGATGCAGCAAAAAACTCAAGGTTATTTTTCCACAACGTGATGTTATTTTCCAAATCTGAAATCTGTTTTCTGATTCCATGTTCTTTTTTGTTAAGAACCCTATTGCCATTTGGATCAGATTGAAGCTTGTTTAGGTTCAATCTGAACAAAAACTCATCTTTATTTCCACCTTGAATCCCCAGTTTTTCTACATAATAGTCCACAGCCTCATTGAAGCTTGCCAGCACCTCTTTCATGTTTTTTCTTGGTACAAATCCAATCTCATTGAATTGTAAAATCTTCGACTCCAAACTTTCTTCAGAAAGGCTTTCCGAATCGGCCTCCGCCTTGATTTCCTCACAAAGCGCTATCTTTGTCTTCAGGTTTTCATCAAATTCTTTGTTCACCGCTTTGTTGGCAGATCTCCTGTTTTCAAAGAATGAATCACAGGCTTTCTTGAACCTATTGTAGAGATCATCACGGACTTTTTCGGGTGTCGGTCCAAGGTTTCTCCATTCCTGCTGCAATGCGATCAACTTGTTGGCTGTTTCCTGCCAAGCTGTACTATCCACCAATCCCTCTGCTTGCACGATCAGCTCTTCCGCTTTGTTTTTATTCGCCAAACGGACTTCATCGAGTTCTTTGAAGAAATGGTTCTTGTTTTGGAAGAAATGCTTGAACAAACTCCAAAACTTCTTATTGATCTCTTTGCCCAATTCTTTTGGTACTGGACCTACTGCTTCCCATTCTTTTTGTATTGCAAGGACCTCCTTGGTCTTCACATTCCATTCCTTGATTTTGCTTGCCTTAAATTCAGCGTATTCTTCAAGCTTCAATATCAATTTTTCCTTTAGCTCAAGATTGTCCTTGTAGACTTCTTTTTGGCTATCATAATACTCTTTACGCCTATCATACACAGCATCAGATGCAGTTTTGAACCTTGTCCAAAGCGCTTCCTGCTCCTCACGTGGTACAGGACCTATGTGCTTGAACTCTTCATGGAGGTCGTTGAGTGCTTTTATGGCCTCAGTGAGGTCTTCTACCTTTACGAGCGTTTCTGCCTTTTCACAAATCTCTGTTTTCTGCTCCAGGTTCTTCTTTCTATCCAATTCTTTGAGTTCGAAGTATATGCTTCTATTATCATAGAATCTATCCATCAAAGCGTTGTAAGATGCCCACAGATTTCTGTTTTGTGCAGCTGGCACCTGCCCTATTTTCTTCCATTCTTCTTGGATGGATTTGATGGCATTGATACTCAAGGTCGTCTCTTCCCCATCTACCAAGTCTCTCAATCTATCCAATATGGCATTTTTCGCTTGGAGATTTTGTTCTTTTTGTTTTTCCTGATCTTTGAAAAATTCTGATTTTTTCACTTTAAAATCATGGATCAGAACATAAAACTCTGTGTCTAAGTTTGATTTTTTGAACTGAAAATCATCTGCCTCTCCCCCATCAGCCAAAAATTGTTGGAGTGCTTCATCTTTCTCCTTATGAAAGTATTCATCATAAGCAGATTTGATTTCATTCACTTTTTGGTCAGCTTTCGCATAATTCTGCAATGCCAACACAGCTTTCAATTCTACCACAAGCTCTTCCTTTGATAGTGAAGAATAATCGACCTCCTCTTCTACCTCAGTCTCCTCTTCCTGGTCCAACTCTTCTTCAGAGGCTTGGTTTGTTTCATTCGATAATTCATCTTTACCCTGTGCTTCCTGACTTTGAGTTGCTTGGGTCACCTTATCCTCATCGGACATTTCTTTGTCTGTGCTCATAATTTAATAAGTACTTTTGAAAAACTCTTAAAACAAAAGTAACAAAATTGTTTAATTTAATCTTGGGTCAATAGGATAATTTGCCAATACCTGATACTCCCCTCCCATATTTTTCAATATAATTCTCCATAATTCTTCCGGAGAGGAACCTAAAATGTAATTTGTATCAGTTGAATCACTTACAATCCAAGTCTTTTCTTCAATCTCATTTTCCAATTGCCCCTCGGACCACCCGGAGTACCCGATGAAAAATCGGATTTTGTCTAAATCAATCTCCGATAGCCTTAATTTGCTTACCAATTGCACAAAATTTCCTCCCCACCAAAGTTGGTCACCTACTTTGATGCTATCTTCCAATATCTTATCTCCATAATAGATAAAATGCAATGTGTTTTGCTCAACTGGCCCACCCACGTATACATCACAATCCAAAAAACTCAGATCATCGATCAATTCTCCCAGTTTGAGGATAGAAAGTTTGTTCAATACAAGCCCAAAGGCTCCATTTTCATTATTTTCACACAATAACACTACGGATCTTACAAAATTTTCATCTTGTAAAAACGGTTCTGAAATCAATAAATGACCAGATTTGGGATCAACTTTAGAATTTTCTTTCATAAAAAATCATTTTTGATTCATTGATTTGAATATAAATCTAAATTTTTTAAATGCAATAAGATTAGTAATTTTATCAAACAAAATTGAAATAAAATAACATTCAATTAATTCATTTAAGGTAAATCTCCAACAATCCCAATCCAAGTAGATCAATGAATATATCAGATATTAGAATTGAGTACTCACTCAAATCACTAACCTTAAGTGAAGTACTGGAAACACCCTTGGAGCAATTCCAAATTTGGTTTAATGAAGCCCTGGTATCGGAAGTCATGGAACCAAATTCAATGAATATTGCGACCATCAGGCCAGATGGAACTCCCAATGCAAGGATTGTATTGTTGAAAGGGATTGATGATGGCCTCGTTTTCTTTACAAATTACAATAGTTCCAAGGGGCAAGAATTGGCCCAAAACCCGAATATAGCGGTAACTTTTTTTTGGCCAGAGTTGGAAAGACAAGTTAGGTTTTCAGGAAAGGTCGAAAAGGTGAGTGAAAAGGATTCTGACGAATACTTTTTCTCAAGGCCTTTTTCCTCACAGATTGGCGCGTGGGTATCTCCCCAAAGTGCTGAAATCGAAAGCAGGGAGTTTTTGGAAGAGAGGGAAAAGCAGCTTCAGCAAGAGTTCAGTCCGCAAACTATGAAAAGGCCAACCCATTGGGGAGGCTACAGGATTGTGGTAAGTGAAGCGGAGTTTTGGCAAGGAAGACCGAGCAGGCTTCATGACAGGATCAAATATAAGTTGCAGGTAGATGGATCTTGGACCAAAACCAGAATCGCACCTTAATCTCTCCAATGTAAAAAATCAACATGCTGTAGGTCAGTAATTTTTAAGGTAAAGGTAAAAAGAGGAAAGGTAATTCACCCTTCCTCCTTTTACCTTTCTCCTCATCCCTTTGATAACATTCTCTTATTTCAAATCAAATAGATCTTCAATCCCCAGCATCCTCTCCTTGGTAAAGCCTTCTCCAAATTTTGCATTGATACTGTGGCCAAATTCCCGCGCTCTCGCTTCGATAAACTGGAAAAAGTTTTCCGAGGAAATGAAGCTTTGTGGTTCTTTGCTTTCAGGATCGTAAAATTGGGATTTAAAAGCCTTGATACTTGCTACTTTTATATCCCAAAAATCTGAAATATCAACCACAAAATCCGGTTGGATATAATTGTTTTGGATATAATGGTAGACATACTTCGGTCTCCATGGAGTCTGGGAAACACCATCCAATGTTGTCTCTATTTTCATCAAACCACTCATAAAGCAAGCTTTGGAAGCCACACTAGATCCCTTCCCATGATCAGGGTGTCTGTCTGTTATTGCATTTGCCAAGACTATTTCGGGTTGGTATTTCCTGATCATTTTGACAATTTCCAGCTGATGTGTGTGATCATCCAAAAAATAGATGTCTTCAAAACCCAAGTTATCCCTCGATGACAATTTCAATATTTCCGCGGCATCTGAAGCTTCAGCCAATCTTACTTCAGGTGTCCCACGAGTGCCCATTTCACCTTTGGTAAAATCAACAATCCCAACTTTCTTGCCCTTGGCAATCTGTGATGCGATCGTGCCTGAACACGCCAATTCAGCATCATCCGGATGAGCTGCGAATACGAGTATATCTAATTTCATGAATTTAATTTCAAAATTTCCACCTTTACAAAGGATATCGATTTTTAGCAATTTCAAAGTACCAACCCTTCAAGGATTGATCATCTAAAATGTACGGGTCGATTGAATGCCATCAGGATTTCAGTTTAAACCCCAGATTAGATTTCTGGCTAAAAGCGATTTCCATGGATAACATCAATCAAGGCCAAAAAAGTTTATCTAACTTTTAGGTTTTGACCAACTCTCAACACACTTCTTGTGGTTAGGTTATTCAGTCTTGTCAAGGTACTTACTTTTACCCCATATCTTTTGGCTATGACACTCAGGTTCTCTCCACTTCTAACCCTATGGTATACAGATTTCTGTGCTTCGATGACATGCTCAAAACTTGAAGATGTGACTGCATAAATATCGGAACGCAATCTTCCAACATTGAAATCAAACAATTGTGTTGGGTTGATGGATAAACCTTGGTACCTGACTTCAAAGTGTAAGTGAGGGCCTGTACTCCTTCCCGTGCTTCCACCCAGTCCTAGGACATCTCCGGATTTTACCTCCTGCCCTACTTCGACCAACAATTTTGACATATGGCCATACAGGGTCTCCAGTCCATTTTTATGCCTTACCACTACATAGTAGCCATATCCATTTCTATCATAGGATTTGATCCGTACGATCCCGTCAAAGGTACTGTAGATGGGATCTCCTGTAGTCAATTTCAAATCAGTCCCGTGGTGCCATCTGTATCTCCTGAAGCCAAACTCTGAGGTGATCCTTGTTTCATCCAAAGGCAGTGCCCATTTGGTCCCAAAGAATTGGTCATACAATTTGATATAGACAGTATCTTTAAAATCTTTTGGGTTAAAATCATAAATATTGATTTTTTGACTGTCCCAAGACGAAAAATATTCAAACGCGGTAATCCAAATGCTGTCAATCTGAATTTGTTCCGATACCCTTACCAGTTGGTTGGTCGGAGCCCAAATCATAGATAATGTGTCTTCGGAAACAATACTGAGCTTCTTCCTGATATCAACGATATCTTTATACAATAATGAATCTGTCTGCCTTGTGATATTCTGCAAATACTTTTGGGAATCAAACAACCTAATATCCCTCAAAAGAGGGTTTACAGGTACGCTCGTTTGCTCCTTTGGTTTTTTGATTATTTTGGGAAAAACTTGGGCATGGCTTTCATTCAAGCCCATACCCAAGATTATAAATAATAATACTACAACTCTATAATTCATTAGTTAATCTTAAGGCTATTCTATAGATGCCAAATATCTTTCAGCATCTAATGCTGCCATACATCCTGTTCCTGCTGCAGTCACAGCTTGTCGATAGATATGGTCTTGTGCATCACCACAAGCAAATACCCCTTCAATATTTGTCTTGGTGCTTCCGGGGATTGTTTTGATGTAACCGGAATCATCCATGTTGATAAAATCCTTGAAAATCCCGGTATTTGGTTGGTGTCCAATAGCAACAAAGAAGCCAGAAACTTTCAATTCTGTGATTTCTTTTGTCAAGTTATTGATGACCCTTGCCCCTGTCACCTCATCATCGCCCAGAATCTCCTGGGTTTCAGTATTCCAGAGGATTTCTATCTTGGGATTGTTCATCACTCTTTTTTGCATAATCTGTGAAGCTCTCATCTCTTCCCTTCTTACGATCATGTAGACCTTGTTGCAGATATTTGCAAGATAGGAAGCTTCTTCGCACGCTGTATCCCCTGCCCCAACTATGGCTACATCCTGGCCCCTAAAGAAGAAACCATCACATACAGCACATGCTGACACGCCTTTTCCGTTCAGTCTTTCTTCACTTTCCAAGCCAAGCCATTTTGCCGATGCTCCTGTGGAGATCAAAACTGTGTCTGCATGGATTTCAATTTGTTCGTCAACTATTACCTTATGTGGGGTTGAACTGAAGTCAACTTTAGTCACCAACCCATATCGAACCTGAGTCCCAAACCTTTCGGCTTGCTTTCTGAAATCTTCCATCATTTCAGGTCCCATAATCCCATCAGGATATCCGGGATAATTTTCAACATCTGTTGTGATAGTCAATTGCCCACCGGGTTGGCCACCAGTGTACAAAACAGGTTTCAAACCTGCCCTTGCCGCATATATGGCAGCTGTATATCCGGCCGGCCCGGAGCCAATAATCAATACTTTTACTTTTTCAATACCAGTTGACATTGCTGTTGCTTTTTAAGGTTGGCAAATTTTGTTAAATTATATTATACAACAAAGTTTAAACTTGTTAAAATTCCATAAAACATTAAGTTGTTTGAGAAAAAACGAAAGCTTTTTCCGTGAAAATGTTTGTTGGATTTTCATCCCTTATACATACTGAAGGTTTGAAAATTTGATATAAAAAAAAGGGGATAAAATCCCCTTTTCAATGATCTCACAAATAGGATTCTTAGCCTAGATATGGTTTTAAAGTCTTGCTTCTAGAAGTATGTCTTAATCGTCTGATAGCCTTTTCTTTAATCTGTCTTACCCTTTCTCTTGTAAGGTTGAATTTTTCGCCGATTTCTTCCAAAGTCATCGCATGTTCTCCATTCAAACCGAAGTACAATGTGATGACATCTGCCTCTCTTTGGGTCAATGTAGACAACGCTCTCTGAACTTCTTTTCTCAAAGAATCATTCATCAAGCCATCATCAGGCTTTTCTTCGCCATCATTTTCCAACACATCCAAAAGACTGTTTTCTTCACCCTGCACAAAAGGTGCATCCATAGAGACGTGCCTTCCGGAAATCTTCATGGTATCTACAACTTCACTTGCGGTGACTTCAAGAACCTCTGCCAATTCCTCTGGAGATGGCTCCCTTTCGAATTTTTGTTCAAGCTCGCTGAAGGTCTTGCTGATTTTATTCAAGGAACCTACCCTATTCAAAGGCAACCTTACAATCCTGGATTGCTCGGCCAATGCCTGTAGGATTGATTGCCTGATCCACCATACAGCGTAAGATATAAATTTGAAACCTCTGGTTTCATCAAACCTCTGAGCTGCTTTGATCAAGCCCAAGTTTCCTTCGTTGATCAAATCACCCAAAGAAAGGCCTTGATTTTGATATTGTTTGGCTACAGATACTACGAATCTCAGGTTGGCTTTAGTCAGCTTTTCCAAAGCTAGCTGATCTCCCTCCCTGATTCTTTTTGCCAATACTACTTCCTCGTCTGCGGTAAGTAGATCAACTTTACCAATTTCTTGCAGATACTTATCTAAAGATTGACTTTCTCTATTGGTTATCTGTTTGCTAATTTTTAGCTGCCTCATTCAAGATAATATTTAATTTCAATTTAGGACTCTGATATTAACAGAAAAGTATTGTGATAAGGTTCAAAATAATTCAATAGATTATTTTGAACCTTATTATTAATTGTCTGATTTCTCTGGTTTAGGTATCAAAACTTTTCTGGAAAGCTTGAATTTACCTGTCTTCTTATCTACATCGATAAGTTTGACCTGTATTTCCTCACCAGGTTCCAATACCCCGTCCATAGTTTCCAATCTCTCCCATTTGATTTCAGAAATATGAAGCAAGCCATCTTTGCCCGGCATGAACTCTACAAACGCACCAAATGGCATAATGTTTTTGACTTTGCCGGTATATGTCTCACCAATTTCTGGTTGGGCAACTATTCCTTTGATTCTGGAGATGGCAGCATTCATGGAAACCTCGTCGTTGGAGAAGATATTGATCTTTCCAACATTGTCCTTTTCTTCTATGACGATGGTCGCTCCTGTATCTTTTTGGATTTCTTGGATGACTTTTCCGCCTGGCCCAATCACTGCACCGATCAATTCTTTTGGAATCGACATGATGAATGATCTTGGAGTATGTGGCTTCAATTCCGCCTTAGGTGCATCAAGCGTTTTGCTGATCTCCTTCAATATATGTAACCTGCCTTCTTTAGCTTGGTAAAGAGCTTCTTTCAATACATTGTAATCCAAACCTTCTACCTTGAGATCCATTTGGCAGGCAGTGATGCCTTTCGCTGTACCGGTTACTTTGAAATCCATATCACCTAAGTGATCCTCATCTCCCAAAATATCTGACAAAATAGAATACTTACCGGTTTTTGCATCGGAAATCATCCCCATTGCAATACCAGTTACAGCTGATTTGATTGGAATCCCAGCATCCATCAATGCCAATGAACCTGCACAAACAGTCGCCATGGATGAAGATCCATTTGATTCCAAGATATCGGAAACAATCCTGATTGTGTATGGGTTTTGATCATCGGTTGGCAATACTTTTTTCAATGCCCTCATGGCAAGATTGCCATGCCCAACTTCCCTTCTACCCGGACCTCTGTTGATTTTTACTTCTCCAGTAGAGAATCCAGGGAAATTATAATGCAAGAAGAATTTGTTGTATCCGGAAATAACAGCACCGTCCACCATCTGCTCATCCATTTTTGTACCCAAAGTACAAGTGGTGATGGATTGGGTTTCACCTCTGGTGAAAACTGCAGAACCATGTGCCGATGGCAAATAATCTACAACAGACCATATTGGCCTTACTTCGTCCAATCTTCTTCCATCCAATCTTTTCTTTTCGTTCAATGTCAAATTTCTTGCAGCTTCCTTGTGGATTTTGGAGAAATATGGACCAATCAAACTGGCTTCGAACTCATGTTCTTCTCCTAGGCTTTCGATAAAACCTTCTTTGATTGCTTTGATCAATTCTGATCTTTCAGATTTGTTCGCAATCAATTTACCTACAGCATCGTAACATTTCTGGTAAAGTTCTGCATGCATTTTTTCATACAATGCAGGATCGGACTTTTCGTGGTTATATTCACGTTTAACTTCTTTTCCTACAGCAATCGTCAATTCTTTCTGAACTTGACAATGTCTTTTGATTTCTTCATGGGCAAGTTGTAAAGCTTCTACCATCTCATCTTCAGAGATTTCATTTGCTTCACCTTCCACCATCAAGATATATTCCTCAGATCCAGCTACAATAAACTCCATTGAAGCTTTCTCCAGTTGCGCTGGAGTAGGATTGATAAATAGGTTTCCATCAATTTTTGCTACCCTTACTTCAGATATGGGGCCATTGAAAGGGATATCTGAAACAGCAAGGGCTGCGGAAGCTGCCAATCCAGCCAAACAATCAGGGAGTACCTCAGCATCAGAAGACATCAGGGTGATTGAAATCTGGGTATCTGCATGGTAATCATCTGGAAAAATAGGTCGAATAGCTCTATCTACTATTCTACTGATCAATATTTCGTAATCGGAAAGTCTACCTTCCCTCTTTAGAAAACCTCCAGGAATTTTACCTGAAGCGGCAAATTTTTCTTGGTAATCAACAGACATCGGAAGGAAATCAACTCCTTCACCAGCCTCTTTTTTAGACATTGCAGTTGCTAATAGCATCGCATTGCCCATTCTTACTACAACAGCACCATCAGCTTGCTTAGCGAGCGCACCTGTTTCAATAATAATTTCCCTACCATCCTCTAAGGTGATAGTTTTAGAAATAACGTTTGGTAACATACAATTTTTTTAAGAATAAATCTTTATTAGTTATAAAAGTAAGGTTTAATATCTGGGGGAAAGAAAAAAAAGTAAGGTTCTCTATCAGAGAACCTTACAGTAATGCTTATTTACGTATTCCTAGGTCAGCAAGAACAGCTCTATATCTTTCGATATCGTTTCTGTAAAGATAGTTCAATAAACTTCTTCTCTTACCTACTAGTTTCAAAAGACCCAATCTTGAAGAGTGGTCTTTTTTGTTTGTTTTCAAATGGTCAGTTAAATGCTTGATTCTGAATGTGAACAAAGCGATCTGAGACTCTGGGGAACCAGTATCAGTTTCAGACTTTAACCTACCATGATTTTTAAACAACTCCGATTTTTTCTCTGTAGTTAAATACATGCTTAGTTAAATTTTAATTATAAACAGCTACAAAGGTACGAGGATTATTTTGAATTTAAAAGCACCTTGTTTTTTTTGCCAAACTTAGTTTCCAACCAGCCTTTCACTCTTTTATAGAATTCCAAATAGGTGTCTGGTTCAAATAACCTAGCGTCTTTTCTCGCTTGTTTGAGGAAAAATAGACCAACTGGTATCAACACCAAAATTGAGAACCAAGTCCCAAAGAGTGGGTCTGCCATCCCCTCCTTTCCCCACTTTTCCCCTGTGATGGTCAGCATATAATATATGATGAAGAATATAATGGAAACAAGCACCGGCATACCCAGCCCACCTTTTTTGATGATTGCCCCTAAGGGAGCTCCTATCATGAACATCACAACACAGGCAAAAGCTGTCGTGTATTTCTGGTACCAAGCTATCTGGTATCTTCGGTATTCCCTTTCCACATCATTGATCTCAAATACCTTCCGGTTGAATGCATTCTTTAGGGTTCTGGCATTGTTGAGGGCTACAGTCGCTGCCCGTGTTCTGTAATTACCACCCGAGATGATGGAGTCAATCCTCACCTTCTGGCTCTGGGTGAATTCGGTGGGCTTTTTACTCGCCAACGACTTGGATTTGTTCAGGGAAGTATCATTGAGATCTACATTTGGGATAATAGCAGTAAGGTTCGGTTTACTTTTGTATCTTTTTTGTGCTTCGACTGATTTTTGTTCCGTACGTGGTTCCAATGTACTGTCAGGCTTTGAAGTGCCAACCATAGCATCCTGCGCATTAGCACCATCTTCTACCGTAAGGGTACTCCCAAAATCTACGTACATTTCGGGTGAAAGGCTATCCATCAAAAGGGAGTCCCTTCTCATATTGACAGAATCCCTGGAATTGGATGCGACAACCAGCCTTGCATTCCTTATCGAATCCCTTTTATCATTTTCCTTTTTTCTTTGGAGTCTTATTGAGTCATCCAATGCTTTTTTCTTGGCTATTTCCTCTGGGATAGTGAACTTCCTATTTCTTGCATAGAATGGGTAGGAGGATTCTGAGGAAGCAAAATTTGTATATAGCATCCTATTGATCTCAATATTCATTGAATCCAGCCCCACTTTAAGCTGTGAGATATTTTTGATAGACCTATTATTGGACCATTGGTCTTCCGAAGTCCTGTTCATTTGAAATGACTCAAGGTTAAAAATAATCTGGTTTTCAGAAAATTTGGTCCGGGTAAAATCCTGGGGTTTGTTGTAGGAAGCCCTCTTGTCACGGGATTCTTTGTAACTGATGCCATTGTACAAGGTCATGCTCATATAGGCTTCATTGAAAAACGGCTCCATTCTGCCGGAGTCTGCCAGGATGATATTGACATTCCCCTGTCCCTCCGAATGGTCATAAATAATCAAATCAACCAACCTGACTTCATCCAGCTTTTTATTGACTTTGATGCTGTAATTGGGAATCCCACTGTAGAACACCCCCTCTTTGATATCCAAGGCGGGAGATTTCATCCTGATATCATAAAGTAGGCTAAATGTCTTTAGATTGATTTTTGGTACTAGATAGTTATTGGATAAATAAGCCAAAAAAGAGAGTATTATCACAAATACCCCAATAGGCCTCAAAGCCCTCAGAAGGGATATCCCACTACTCTTGATGGCAGTAAGTTCGAAATGCTCCCCGAGGTTTCCAAATGTCATCAATGAGGAAAGGAGAACAGCCAAGGGCAGTGCCATCGGAGAGATACTGATCAGAAAGTAACTGATCAGCTCCAAGTAAACCATGAAGTCTAATCCTTTGCCAAATATCTCGTCGAAATATTTGAGCATATTCACTGTGAGCAGAATAAAATCCACTACAATAAAAGTCAATAAAAAGGGGCCTATAAAGGACCCTAAAATTAATTTATCAAGTTTTTTCATGAAGCAATAATCACCTCTACCATAATTGTTGTACGGCAAAGGTTGTGATTAGGATTTCAAAAATAGGAAATGATATGCAATTTACCCTCCTATTATTTCTTTTAAAGATGAAATCAGGCTGTCCCATATGGATTCTTGTTCTTCATCGTTGTAAGAATCACTGTAATCTATCACCCGTAGGAACATCGTCTGGGTAAGTTCATTTTCCTCGAGTTTAAACTCAATGTATGAATGGTCAGACTCTTCTTCGTCTTCAGGATTGTAAAAATCAAATTTTACATGCAGATTACTCCTCAATGCAACGACTTTCGCATGGTGGTCTTCCCCATCGTAGGTGAAGATATAGTTCTTGTCTTCCGTGATTTTGACATCATCGGCAAACCATTCCGTCAGACCGCTCGCTGTACTTAAATATGGGAATAAAATTTTTCTAGAAGTATTTATTTGATAGTCAGCAACAAACTTGTTCTTTACCATAATTTTGACGTTTTTATTTGTAAAAAATGTGATTTTTTACCCTTTTACATTTGTTTTTAACAACACAACCTAGCATATTTGCATTCCGATTTGGCGAGGTAGCTCAGATGATTAGAGCGCAGGATTCATATCCAGCCGCGGCGGACACGGGTCCAACTCCCGAATATATTGAAATCATTACATTAAACCTGACGAGGTAGCTCAGTTGGTTAGAGCGCAGGATTCATATCCGCCGCGGCGGACACGGGTTCAACTCCCGAATATATTGAAATCATACATTAAACCTGGCGAGGTAGCTCAGTTGGTTAGAGCGCAGGATTCATAACCCTGAGGTCACGGGTTCAACTCCCGTCCTCGCTACAAGCCCCTCTTTTGGGGCTTTTTTTTTGTTCAAACCTTTTTAATTGATTCAAACATGTATTGTGTTTATATTCTTTACTCATTTAATTACAAGAAACTCTATACTGGGATGACATCTGATTTGATTATCAGATGTCATTTCCACAACTACAAATCGACAAAAGGATTTACCATTAGATACAGACCTTGGTACTGTATCCATGTTGAGTTCTTTGATGACAAAACCTCAGCCCTCAAAAGAGAGAAGATACTCAAGTCAGGAAAAGGAAGGGAATGGATCAATAAAAACATTCTCCCCATCTATACTACCTGAGCACAGGATTCATATCCGCCGCGCCTGTGCGCCTTGGCGTAGCGGACACAGTTCAACTCCCGTCCTCGCTACAAGCCCCTCTTTTGGGGCTTTTTTTGTTCAAACCTTTTTAATTGATTCAAACATGTATTGTGTTTTAAAGAAAAAACCAATTCTAAAAGCCCTGAATTTTAAGCTCTTAAAGATTGGTTTTCTTTGTTCTTTCGTAATATACTAAAATTTGCCCACTTCATGCATATCGGTTAAAAATTAGCATAAAAAAAGCCCCGAATTTCGGGGCTTTTCCAATAAGTAAGTTAGTGCGATCTTACTTAACTTTTTCAACTACAGCTTTGAATGCCTCAGGGTGATTCATGGCTAAGTCAGCTAGAACTTTTCTGTTCAAATCAACTTCACCTTTTTTCAATAATCCCATTAATTGTGAATACGATAAGCCATGTAATCTGGCACCGGCATTGATACGCTGGATCCATAGAGCCCTGAATTCTCTTTTCTTGGCTTTTCTGTCCCTGTAAGCGTACTGTAAACCTTTTTCGTACTTGTTTTTAGCTACTGTCCAAACGTTTTTACCTCTTCCGAAGTAACCTTTGGTTGCTTTTAAAACTTTTTTTCTTCTTGCTCTTGACGCTACCGCGTTTACTGATCTAGGCATAGTAATAAATTTTTTGACTCTTGGTGTCTTTGCTTTCGCTAGAACTTTTCTACCAAAGCGTCTGGTGAATAATTAACCTTAAATTGATTTCGTTGATCTCTGAATTAACCGATTCTCAACATTGCTTTTACTCTTCCTTCATCCGACTCATGAACCATACCCATTTTAGTCAGATTTCTCTTCCTTTTGGTTTCTTTCTTAGTCAAGATGTGGCTTTTGTAAGCATGCTTTCTTCTGATCTTACCGGTTCCAGAAAGCTTGAACCTCTTTTTTGCACTTGATTTGGTTTTTACTTTTGGCATAACTGTATTTGTTTGTTGAAAATTATTTCTTTGTTGCTTTTGGAGCCAAAAAGAGAAACATCCTCTTTCCTTCCATCTTTGGCATTTGCTCAACAGCCCCATATTCTTCGAGTGCTTGCGCAAATTTCAATAAAAGCATCTCTCCTCTCTCCTTAAAGACGATCGTTCTACCTACGAAATGAACGTAAGCTTTTACTTTTGACCCTTCCTTCAGAAAGTTTATGGCATGCTTTAATTTGAAATTGAAGTCATGATCATCCGTGTTAGGCCCAAATCTAATTTCCTTCAGAACAGTCTTGGCAGCATTGGCTTTGATTTCCTTTTGCTTCTTCTTCTGTTCATATTTGAATTTTGCATAGTCTATGATTTTACACACAGGTGGACTAGCAGTTGGGGAAATCTCTACAAGATCAAGTTCATTCGCCTCAGCAAGTTTGATCGCCTCTGATAATGATAAGACTGCATTCCCCCCTTCTACGTAGTCGCCTACAATCCTTACCTCACGTGCCCTGATCTTATCGTTTATCTTATAAGGCTCTTCTTGTCTTTGTCTAAACGGTGTTCTTCCTCTCAAAATATTTATTTATGGTTTTGTTAATGAAATTGCCTGCAAATATCGTAATATTTTTGGGATTTAAAAAATCCCATTCTTTTTTAACGCAAATTTTAATGTTGGATTGATGTTGAGATAATGTTTTTGAAATATGCAGCAAACTCTTCCGGAGTAAAACTACCCAGATCACCCTCTCCATGCTTCCTGACAGACACTTTTCCTTCTGACATCTCTTTCTCCCCTACTATCAGCATGAATGGGATTTTCTTCATTTCAGCATCTCGGATTTTTCTGCCGATTTTTTCATCCCTATTATCAATTGCCCCAGCGATATCCTGATCGTCCAACAACCCCTTTACTTCTTCTGCATAGGCAGTGAATTTTTCGGAAATTGGCAAGATGGTCATTTGCTCTGGAGAAAGCCAAAGCGGGAAATTTCCGGCACAATGCTCAATCAATACAGCCACAAATCGTTCCAAAGATCCAAATGGTGCGCGGTGGATCATCACAGGACGGTGCTTCTGGTTGTCAGAACCGATATATTCCAATTCAAATCTATCCGGTAATTGGTAATCCACCTGGATTGTTCCCAACTGCCATTTTCTTCCCAAAGCATCCTTCACCATGAAATCAAGCTTAGGGCCATAGAATGCAGCTTCTCCCAATTCAGTGACAGTGACCAACCCCTTTTCAGCCGCCGCTTCTATAATAGCAGACTCTGCTTTGTCCCAAGCTTCATCAGAACCAATGTATTTCTCTGCTTTGGCAGGATCTCTCAAAGATATTTGGGCAGTGTATTCCTCAAAACCCAAAGCTTTAAAAACATACAATACCAAATCAATTACTTTGATAAACTCCTCTTTTACCTGCTCAGGCCTACAGAATATATGTGCATCATCTTGGGTAAAGCCCCTTACCCTGGTCAATCCGTGCAATTCACCGCTTTGCTCATAACGATAGACAGTACCAAACTCAGCATACCTGATTGGAAGATCCTTATACGACCTTGGTTTGTGCTTATAAATCTCACAATGGTGTGGACAGTTCATTGGCTTCAACAAGAATTCCTCTCCTTCATTCGGAGTAGCTATGGGCTGGAATGAATCCTTTCCATATTTTTCATAATGGCCGGAAGTCTCATACAAGGCTTTATGGCCGATATGTGGGGTAATTACTTGTTGGTATCCTGATTTGTCTTGTGCGCGCTTCAAGAAGTTCACCAAACGCTCTCTCAACAAAGTACCTTTGGGCAGCCATAGCGGTAAACCCATCCCTACTTTTTCGGAGAAAGTAAAGAGTTCCAATTCACGGCCCAGTTTCCTGTGATCACGTTTCTTGGCTTCCTCCAGCATGTGAAGGTATTCTGTCAATTCCTTTGCTTTCGGGAATGTTACACCATAGATACGGGTAAGCATTTTTCTGTTTTCGTCCCCTCTCCAGTATGCACCTGCTATATTGAGTAGCTTCACTGCCTTGATGAAACCTGTATTTGGGATATGTGGCCCTCTACATAGATCTACGAAATTCCCTTGCTCGTAGAATGTAATGGAACCATCTTCCAAACCTTCCAAAAGGTCTAATTTATACTCATCACCTTTTTCCGTAAAGTAAGCTACAGCTTCTGGTTTTGATATTTCTTTTCTGATATACTCATTTTTCTCTTTGGCCAACTCAACCATTTTGGCTTCAATCTTCTCCAATTCAGAACCTTCGAAAACCTTGTCGCCAAAATCCACATCATAATAGAATCCTGTCTCTATGGAAGGACCTATACCAAGTTTTACCCCAGGATAAAGCGCTTCCAAGGCTTCTGCCATCAAGTGCGCGGAAGAATGCCAAAAAGTTGACTTGCCGTCTTTGTCATTCCAAGTGAGCAATTGGACACTTGAATCTTGTTCGATTGGCCTATTGGCATCCCAAACCTCGCCATTTACTTTTGCTGCCAATACATTCCTGGCTAAACCCTCGCTGATACTAAGTGCAATTTGTAATCCAGAAACTCCTTTGTCATAAGCCCTTACAGAACCATCTGGAAGGGTAATGTTGATTTTTTGATCAGACATTTATCTTTTAATCATTTGATGAAACAACGCATCTTTACAAACAGATGCTTTACAGCCTGCAAATATGCAAATTCATAGGCGGTTTTTAAAGGTTGGTTCAAATTTGATTGTTTTATTTTTTCGTTTTGAGAATCATCAAGACATAATTCTCAGATTCTTTTGCATAAAAAGCTGCTTCAATGAAATCCTTTCCCTTCCCTTCTTGGTAAGCTTTCCAGTCTTCATCTGACATGGTTTGTTTTTTCTCTACCGCTATATTGTAGAGGGATGCACCTCGATAGGCAATTGCTACTTCGTTGTTTTCTAATTTATAAACCGGAGAATAAAAGTCAAAGGATTCATCTATATCATTTTCAATCTTAAAATTGATAATTTCAAAGGTTTGATTCTGCTTATCAAAAATTGACACATAGGCTTTGCCATTATTATTTAATCTAGTCATCAAGTATTTGGAATTTGAAAAACCAAAAGGAGAAAAGGACATCCCCATGTTATTTTTGGAATATTCGAAAAATTCATTGCCATTCATCTGAGATTTTTTTTCAATCATTTGACTATGATTCATTTTCAAATGCCCATAATCAAATATAATTCTTGGTCTAAAATGACCACTTTCATACCTGTAAAGTGTATCATTGTATGATTTTGTAAAATAAAAATCATCTATCTCCTCAAAAAAGTTATATGGATCTCCCATGTTACCAACAAAAATATTAGGGTTTGAAGCAAAATGATCTTCAATCAACTCACCTGAATGATCGACTGTAGACACTAAGTTATCAGTTTCGGATCTTTCATAAATAAAAAATAAATTTGATTTTGTGTCATAATAAAAAGTTCTACCAACTACATTAATTTTAAATTCATTGATAAATCTCCCTTGTAAATCGAATTTCATGATTTTTTTCGGATGGGCAAGAACATATATTGTATCTTGAACAACTTGGAAATCGGCAAGCTCCATATATTGTTCTGGCCCTTCTCCAAAGCTGTGGATCCTATTCAGAAACTTTCCCTGTCGATCAAAAATCTGTATACTTTTATTTATATACCAATCAAACACAAATAATTTCCCCTGATAAGCCACCAATTTGGCGATTTCTCCAATCTGAGCTTCGGGATTATCATTTTCCTTTAACAAAAGGTACTCGATTTCTGGCTCAAAATAGTCTGTAAGTTTTCCATCCTTAACATCATCGAGGTTTACTTTGATTGTCGTCACCCCATTTTTATTAGTAACCATTCCTGATTGGGAGTCCGGTGTACAAGCAGCCACCCAAATCGCCATTAATAGAAATATTCTTTGACCCATCCTTAAAACTAATAAATTAAATCAAAACTCTCTATTGTGTTCAAAGAATATTATTCCAAACAACAGTATATTTGTCCAAAGCTTTAAATTTTATGCAATACGACATCATTATCATAGGTGGGGGAATTGTTGGTCTTGCCACAGGATTAAAAATAAAGGAAAAGAAACCTGAGCTTAAGGTAGCTATTCTTGAAAAGGAAAATGAACTTGCCAAACACCAGACTGGCAACAACAGTGGCGTCATCCATTCAGGCTTGTATTATAAACCAGGGTCGCTCAAAGCGACAAATTGCATTAATGGTTACCATCATTTGATCAGGTTTTGTCAAGAGGAGAACATCCCTTTTGAGCTGACTGGCAAAGTCGTGGTAGCCACCAAAAAAGAGCAAATCCCAATCCTCAATGGGTTGCTAGACCGTGGTTTGCAGAATGGTTTGTCAGGCACACGTCACATTACTTTGGATGAACTGAAGAGCTATGAGCCTTACTGTGCGGGCGTGGCAGCCATTCATGTGCCACAAACAGGCATAGTGGATTATAAAAAAGTAGCCCTAGCAATGGGTAAAAGGTTCGAAAAACTGGGTGGTGAAATATTTTTGGGTCACAAAGTCATTCGGACAAATTCATTAAAATCCAATTCAGTTGTTGAAACCAAAAAGCAACACTTTGATACCAAATTGGTCATCAATTGTGGTGGTTTGTATTCTGATAAAGTTGCACAGATGAACCAAGAAGAGGACTTGGATGTAAAAATCATTCCTTTCCGTGGAGAATACTACAAACTCAAAAAAGAGCGTGAATATTTAGTCAAAAACCTGATCTATCCTGTTCCAGATCCAAATTTCCCATTTTTGGGTGTTCATTTTACCCGAATGATGAAAGGCGGTGTAGAAGCTGGTCCAAATGCAGTTTTGGCTTTTAGACGGGAAGGATATAAGCGATCAGATGTGAATTTGAAAGAATTGGCAGAAACACTCGCTTGGCCAGGATTCCAAAAAGTGGCTTCCAAATATTGGAAGACTGGATTTGGGGAAATGTACAGATCATTTTCCAAAGCTGCATTCACCAAGGCATTGCAGGAATTGATCCCTGATATTCAGGAGTCGGATTTGGTGGACGGCGGTGCCGGAGTGCGTGCACAGGCATGTGACAGAAATGGTGGACTATTGGATGATTTCAGCATCAAAGAAAACCAATATGCCATCAATGTCCTCAATGCCCCCTCTCCTGCTGCCACAAGTTCTTTGTCTATTGGTGAAGCGGTAAGTGAGTTAGCTTTAAAGAGGTTTTAGAAGTTCGATTCTTTGAGCATTCGCAGAAGGGGTAAGTTCGACCCTGTCTGCGTCAAGCAGGCCTTTCAGGGTCGTGGTGATTATGATGTGATTTCATAATCCACGGGTTTCACCCGAGGTTATTGAAAAGTTTGACCCCGTTCGTGGTCGGGAAATGACCATAAGGTATCTACAAATTTCAATCAAAAAATAACGGTGAAGCCGTCAAACTTTTCAATAGCCCTAGGTGAAACCTAGGGAAATGATGGATAATTATGTGTAGCAACAACCCTGAAGGGGTTGAACTTTCTCTCTGTAACCTCAATCTAAAGCAAAAACTTCGGGTCAAATTTGATTTCATATTCTTCAAGGAGGGTTTTATATTCCTCCAAAAATCTAACTTTTTTATGATGCTCCTCCTGATTTTTGATGTATTTGATCAGCCTTTCCTTAGCCTTGATCGTTTCGGTAAAAGCACCATACCCATCTTGCCAGCCTTTAAAACTGGGAAAGATTCTTTCTTTTGAAATAAAATCACTTGATGCAAGTTTGATTTCCTTGATTAAATTTGAAACTGGGATGGTGGGATGCACATGGGTCAAAATATGGATATGATCTTCCACACCATTGATCCGATACAAATGGCATTTTTTGTTCATCAATAAATGATGGATATAAGCATAAAGCCTCTTTTTTTCTTGGTGTAAAAGTGTATGTTCTCTATTCTTTGTAGAAAATACGATGTGGTAAATAATCTGTGTGTATGTACCCATAAAAATGAAAGTTAAAAGTGTAAAAGTAATTTCGGGAAAAAAGAATTTAATGTCAAATTGGTTCGATATTTTAATTGTGCAGGCATGAAAGTTCGACCCTTTCAGGGTCGGTGATGGTTGGTATTTTGGTCATCGTTTTTCCACCGGTTTCACCCGCGGCTATTGAGAAGTTAGATCCTTTCAGGATCGGGAATTGAATGATTGAATATTGGGAATAAAGACCACGAAGTAGTCGAACTTCTCAATAGCCCTAGATGAAATCTGGGGACAAGGTGGATAATCATGGACGGCAACAACCCTGAAAGGGTTGAACTTTGTATTTACTTAAATATATTTTCATCCATCAAAAACCCCAAAAACCTCATCTCTGCCCAAGTAAATTCTTGTCTTTTGACCAAAAAACCTGTGTGGCCTCCCCTTTTGGGCATTTCCAAATGGATGAGATCTGACTTTTCAGCCAACTTTATCGGGTAGCAACGATCATGGAGCAATGGATCGTTGAGGGCATTGATGATCAGTGTGGGGATTTGGATATCTTGCATCCAATTGTCTGCACTTACTGTTTGGTAAAAATCAGCTGCATCTTTGTAACCATGCAATTTGGCTGTATAATGCGTGTCAAAAGTATCGAAATCTTGCACTTTTGGGAGCAAACCTAGATCCACTAAGCCTGGAAACTGCTCACCTTTGAGTTGCATTTTTAATTTCAATTTACCTAAAAACCGCTTTCTGTAAAATGAATTCCCTTTGAAAGAAAGTGTCGCAGCAGAATCTGTCAAGTTACATGGTGTAGAGTAAACTGCGGCTCTTTTGATTTTTGAATTGAGGTCAATACCTTTTTCGCCAAGGTATTTTAGCGTCTGGGCACCTCCCATGCTAATCCCTACCAAATAATATTCATCATACATTCCCAATTTCCCAACATATTCAAGGGTAGTATCCAAATCATACGATGCACCATGGTGATAGAGAATAGGCCCTTTGTTCATTTCACCACTGCATGAGCGATTATTCCAAGCCAGTGCATCAAAGCCATTTTGGTTGAAAAGTTTTGCCAGAGCCTTTACATAATGCCGTTGAGAACTTCCCTCCAAACCATGGGAGATAACCAATAGTTTATTGCTCCCCACTTTTGACCAGTCCAAATCCAAGAAGTCCCCATCTGGGGTGTCTATTCTTTCCCTTGTATAGTTTATGCCTTCTATATTTCTAAAAATACTGGGTATAATCGTTTCCAAATGACCATTGAACAAATGTTTTGGTGGATTTGAATAACTTGAATTTTCAACAATCGGCATAAAATGGGAGTTTTGAATCGTGAAATTAAAAACATATCCTTTAATTCAAGGAATATTTTGTTAATTGAATCCATAAAAAATATACAATTATGAAATTAAGCATAAAGCTAGCTTTCGGTACTTTTCTACTCTGTATTGTATCTATTGAGAACCATGCACAAGAACTAGATCAGTCAATTGATAAAGCTTATCCTAAGTTGGAAAAACTCTATAAAGAACTCCACCAAAATCCGGAGTTGTCGCTTCAGGAAAAAGAAACATCAGCGAGAATGGCTCTTGAGTTAAAATCTTTAGGTTATGAAGTGACGGAGAATATTGGTGGGTACGGAGTAGTTGGGGTTCTTGAGAATGGACCAGGTCCTGTATTGCTCATAAGAACTGATATGGATGCACTTCCCATGGAGGAAAAGACAGGATTGCCCTATGCCTCGGTGAAAAAAGGCATATCCAATGACGGAAAAGAGACTTTTATCACACACTCTTGTGGACATGATATCCATATGTCGGTTTTCGTAGGTACTGCCAAGATGATGGTGGAATACAAAAATTCCTGGAGGGGAACATTATTGATGGTGGCACAGCCTGCTGAAGAAAACGGACTGGGAGCATGGAGTATGATGAAAGATGGCTTGTATGAAAAATTTCCGCATCCAGACTATGCGATTGCCTTGCATGATTATCCTTTTTTGCCTGCGGGAACTTTGGGATACAAGTCTGGGCCATTGATGGCAGGAGTTGATATGATGAATGTGACAGTGTATGGGGAAGGTGGTCATGGTGCCGCACCACATACCACGATCGATCCGATTGTCCTTTCTTCCCAGATGATCCAAGCATATCAAACCATAGTCAGTAGGACATTGTCACCAACAGATCCAGCAGTGGTGACAGTCGGATCGATTCATGGGGGATCGGTACACAATATCATTCCAGATGAAGTGACCATGCAACTTACTATGCGCTCTTATTCTTTAGATGTAAGGGAAAAAGTCATTCAGAGGATCAAAGAAATTTCGGATAATTATGCGATAGCAGCTGGTCTGTCGCCGGAAAAAATGCCAAAATATTGGATTCGGGATCCTTTTACCAAACCTCTGATCAATGATGGTGCTTTGACCAAAAAGATGGTTGCGGTATTTGAAAATAATTTTGGTGCCGATAAGCTTGTAGAAGTAGAAGCCATGATGATCGGTGAGGATTTTAGTGCTTATGGAAATCAGGAAAGGAAAATTCCCATCAGCATGTTTTTCCTGGGTGCCAATGATCCTGAATTTTTAAAGGAAGCGGAAGAAAAAGGATTGGATATTCCAGGCTTGCATAGCCCATACTTCGCTCCTGTACCCGAACCGACCATCAAAACCGGCGTGAAAGCCATGAGCAGTTTTGCAATGGATATTCTGAAGAACAGGGAAGTAATGATGGATGGGAAAAAATAATATATGACTATCCGCTCTACTTTGTCAGTAAATAAATAACAAAGGCATACTGCCGATAATCGTTAACGGATGACAGTCAACAGACTGGATAGATCCTTTGTTGAGAATGGTCTATAGGGCTACCTGCAACATTGCGGATAATCTCATAATAATATTTCAATAATGCTAAATTAACCAACAGATGAAATAATTGATCTAGTTTTGCAACAGTAAAATTTTCTTCATAAGGTATCAATAAATAATAAAGCGGATCGAAATATCGATCCGCTTTTTCTATTTTACGCATGCCTGCTTACCTGATTCTAGCCAAACAAAAACATGTTTTTTAAAACCATATAATATTCAGTAGACTGATTGCTGCTGCCTGTTAACGATTATCTGCCACTACAATCATTTTATTAAATTAATGGCAGGATTACCGATAATCACATGCTATTTTTTTCTATTCAAAGACATAAAACTAAACATCCAATTTGGGAGCGGTTTTTCTGCCTTTCTATTTTTCAGGTTTAGATACCATCCCCATTTTTCCATAATAGGGACTTTATGTGTCTCTACAAATTCGATCAAGGTGCCATCAGGATCTTCGCAATAAGAAAAATGTCCCGCAGCTTTTCCCATGTCAAAACTATTGCTGCTATCTACCGTGAATGGAAAACCATATTCTGCACATTTCTTTTCCAGTGATTTCATACCAGTGATGTCAAAACAGACATGGATAAAACCCAAATCCCCCCAATCACGGTTTGCGAATATTTTGTTGGGTTCCTTATCCTTCAACTCAAACAATTCTATCTCTGTCTTACAAAGCAATCTGCTAAATGCCCCTACCCTGCCTTCTAGCCTATTCAACAGCACTCTTCTGAACTTTTCCCTTCCTCCGGGAAGGTTGTGTAGGTCCTCAAAAGTTCCTGTTTCATCGGATTTGATGGCTGTATAGCCTAGGATTTCTTGGTATAATTTCAATGCTTGGTCTATATCCCTAACCCCTATGCTTACTCCTGCGACCCCACCGGTATTGTCTTGGTTGAGCTTGAACCATGAAGTACTTTCTATCATTTCAAACATATTGCCGTAAGGATCGCTTACATAAAAGTGGCTTCGTCCACAGGGTGATTCTTTTGGTTCAGATTGTACATTTAAACCTTCTTTTACAAAAAAATCATATGTTTTTTGAATGTCTTTAGTCCTTATTTTGACTGCGAAAATACCCAAATCTCCTAGACTCAGCTGAAAATCTGCGGCTGCAGGGATCTTATTGGTATATTGCCAGATCTCAAATCCCCCCCCTCCCTGCATGTTCAAAGCCAAAATCGCATAGCGCTCCTGTGCTTTTCCTGATGTGTATTTTGTCATTAAATTTGCCGTAGCAGCATCTTCAAAAATCGGTACATCCATTTTAAAGTATTTCCTGTACCAGGCCCAAGCTTCTTTGGCATTTTTTACCCCTATACCAACTTGCTGAATTCCACTGACAATGGGTAAACTTCCGTTATTTTGACTCATATTCAATCAATAGGTTACTCAACGATAATTTAGCATTCTTCTATAAATAGTTTTGAGCGAATCAGGTGATTGTTTACAAAAAAACAAGATAAAAACAGTCATGTTTGCCAATTGAACCCTTATCCAAGAATTGGTATCATACTTTCTTGCCGAGACCATTATCGTTTTGGGTAAAACCTGAAAATTATACATTTTCTTGATCCTGCCTACAAATTCAAAATCTTCCATAATGGTATAATATTCATTAAACCCTCCCAAAGATTCAAATATATTCTTTGCAACAAATAACGTCTGATCGCCTCCTCCTGCCAATATACTATTAAATCTTGTAAACCATGCATTGAAATTTAGCAAGATTTTTTTAGAGTCAAATCGATATCGATAGCAACCCGCATCAATTCCATTCCTAACTGCCTGAATAATATCAGTTTCAAAATCGGCATGGATGGATGTGTCTGCATGGACAAAATAAAAAATTCCACCAGTGGCATTTTTTGCCCCCAAATTCATCTGGGCAGCACGGCTTTGTGTTGGGGATTGAAGTACTTTAGCCCCCAAAGATCTGGCTGTCAAAATTGATCTGTCAGTACTTCCACCATCCACTACAATTATTTCCAACTGTTTGTTTTTTGAATGGTCAAAAATTGAAGGAATCAGCTTCCTCAAACTTTCCTCCTCATTCAAAACCGGAATGATGACACTGATCTGCATAAATCTATTTCCGTTTGATCACATAATTCTTGATTGGGTTTTCCATTACTGCTTTCTCCAGCTTTCCATCGACATAGTAAAACTTATTTCTATTGCCATTCACACTTACTTCATAGTAATCTTTGTGTTTGGTGATCACTGAGGGAAGCCCAAAGTTTTCTGCCATGAAGAGCTTATGGTCTTTTGGTTCTTGGAAATAAAGCATCGCAGAACTGAAATGTATTGGATGATTGATGATAGTATCTTTCTCGTACTTATAGCTCGTTGCCTTGACTATGTATTGCTCATCATCCCATTGAATATCCGAAGCAAAATCCCCTTTGTTCGATTTTGTTTTGGCTTGAGCTTCCATCAATTGATCTCCTTTGAAATGGGAATTGATGGAATAATCAACATTCACTTTTCCAAAAAACCAAAATCCAACTTCACTGGTAAGTTCATAGAAAGTTTCTTCTCCCTTTGATGTTTTGGTCGCTTTCATTTCCCCTATGGAAAAACCAGCTACAGTGATGTCAAAATCAACTTGTTCTTGGGCAAGCAAAGTTTGGAAAGTCACGAAAATCAGGACAACAGGAATTAGGGTATATTTTTTCATACAAGATGTTATGCAAAATTTAAGCCTACAATATTCATGGTTTTTGGCTCAACAACAACCTCCTCCATCATAAAAGTAGGTAGAATCGGAAATAAAGATATCAGATCTACCCAGTTCCTTTATTGCGCTAGCTGTTTTGTCACAGACTGACAAAGGTTGGTTTTGCATCAATACATGACCTTTTTTGTCATCGAAAAATTCTTCAGAACCATAATAGATGGCTGCTTTACCTGTAAAAATACAGGGACCATCGGAAGGCATGGGATCCTTGATGGCGCATACCTCAACACTTTCCAGGAAAATCATTTCTGTAGTTTCATAATGTCCCGGCGCCAAAATCCTATATGGTCGCTTCGCCCTTATTTCCACCGTGCCAAATCCTGCATCAGTGATCATTTGGAGATATACATTAAGGGAAAGTGAGCCACTCAGACACAGGGCTCTCAACCTGTTGTCATTTCTCAATGCCTCGGGCATAGGTTGATCTGTTACAGGATCACTCAACACCAACCTTCCGTGTGGTTTCAAAACCCTGTACATTTCCTTCAAAGCGAGTGTCAAGTCTTCTTTGGTGAAAATATTAAAAAGACAATTTTGCGCAGCTACATCTATGCTTGAATCTTCGATTGGCAAGTCTAAAGCTGATCCCTTTCTGATGGAAACGAATGATTTGTCGAACCACCCATTCTCTTTTTCCGCAATTTCAAGATTTTCATTGCAAGCTTGGATCATCTCATCCACGACATCCACTCCAATCACACCATCTTTTTTTCTGGAAAAATACGAGAATTGGAGCACTTCCATTCCACCTCCAACCCCTACATAGAGAATATTCGGGTCATTTACCAAATCCCTGAAATGGACTGTACTTCCACAACCATAATTCATCTCTTGCATGATCCTGGGAATCTTCAAACCCGGAAATTGCCAAATAGGTGTAGTAGTACAACATAATCCTACGTCAGGTTTGAGGGCAGCGTCCCTGTAGACGTTCACTGTGGTATCCAAATAATTACTCATATTGTCTGTGAAATGGTATTTTTAAATCTTTTCCAATCTTCTTCGGTATCTATATCCGAGAGCATTTCTAGGAGGGTGAATGTCTGGTTTTCGAGGTTCAACCTTTTGATTGAATCTGATAAAACTTTATGATGACTCCAAGCCATATTTTCAAACAAATTTGAAATAACCTGCTTGATACCCAAAAGGTAATATCCACCATCCAAAGCAGGCCCAAATACTACATCTGTTGTTTCCAAAGCTTCAAAAGCCATGTTGATGATCTTTGGGGAAATTTCAGGACAATCCGTCCCTATGATCAAGGCTTTGTCAAAACCTTCATTTAACACTTCGTCAAAAGCATTTTTCATCCTTGAACCTAAGTCAATCCCTTCTTGCAATCTCAAGTGGATATCTTCGACGAACATTTGATCCATTTCAGTTTCCAATGTATCGCTGAAATAGATAAAAGTTTCTACATCGGTCAATTCGTTGATTATTTTGTAGGTATGTTGGAGGAGCTGTAAGTAAATGTCCAATGCTTCCTTTTCACCAACAGTAGCCGCCAATCTAGTCTTCACCTTGCCCAACACCGGATTTTTCTGAAACACGATCAGTGCATTTTTATTTCCATCCATCATGTAGCAGTAGCTCCCCCACAGCTTGATCCTGCGCCGGCAGTACAGCCAAAGCAATGCTGCTTCAAAATAATTTCCCTTTCAACCAATGTCTTATTATTCCAAACGGAAATATGTTGGCTTGATGATGCATCCACTTTCAACTCCAACATTTGGTTGAAATCACAATCATACAAAAAACCATCCCAACCAACCGAAATTGTATTTCTACACATTACATTGGCAGCAGCGACTGGGTTGTAGGCATCCAAAAGCTTTTCCATATAGTTACCATAGTTTTCTGATCTCAGCAAGTATTCCAAAAATCTGCTGATTGGAAGATTTGTAATCGTAAAAAGCGAATTGAAATCTATACTATAACCGTTTTTGAGGCGTTTTTTGAACTCAAGTTCCAAACCTTCCTGTGCAGCAGGCAAAAATGCGCCTGAAGGATTATAGACCAAGTTAAGAACCAGGTCAGAGTTTTCTATACCATAACCTACTCCATTGAGCATTTTGAGCGCTTTGATGGATTTTTCAAACACCCCCTCGCCTCTCTGTGAATCCGTTTTTGTTGCGGTAAAATAGGGCAAAGAAGATACGACCTCAATTTTATGCTTTTTGTAAAAATCGGGTAGGTCATGATACTTTGGGTTTGCCAAAATGATTGTCAGGTTGCACCGTACAATAATCTTGATTTCGGCGCTTATCTTTCTGATTTCTTCAATAAACCACCTGAATTCAGGGTTCATTTCAGGTGCTCCCCCAGTTAGATCCACAGTGTTGATACTGCCGTTTTTGATTACTTCCAGACAATGGAGCATTGTATCTCTGGTCATGATTTCCTTTCTGTCAGGACCGGCATCCACATGGCAATGTTTACAGACTTGATTGCACATCTTTCCCATGTTGATTTGCAGAATATCGATTTGGGTAGGTTTCAGTGGGAAAAGTTTTGACTCAGCTAGTTTGTCAGCAAAATAGACTCCATTGATGGGAGCGTCTAAAACCTCCAGTTCATAATTGATTTTGGACAGTGGGTGTTGCTGTGCTTTTAGTGATTTCATTGTTTGGAGTTAATATTTGGAGATCACATGGAGATCTCTTTGACTTTGTTCATCATCTGTGTGCTGTGTACCAAAGATGCTCCTCCCCTGATCGCCGCCGCTACATGGACTGCTTCCATCATTTGTTCCTCATCACAGCCTTTTTCCATCGTATCTACAGTATAGGCATCGATACAATAAGGGCACTGGATGGCATGTGATACAGCTAATGCAATCAGGGATTTCTCACGGGCAGTCAAGGCGCCTTCCTTGAATACTTCACCATAATAGTCGAAAAACTTATCTGCCATAGATTTTTGGAATTCTCCGATTTTTCCAAATTTTTTGAGGTCTTCAGGGTTGTAGTAGGTTTTCATTTCAAAATTAATTGTTTGTTGATTTACGTATAAATGGATAAATGTGGATTATTGTTTCTCTGATTCTCCGCTATCTTGCCAGTAGTCATTTAATTTAATGTATTCAGATTAATTCCAGTATCTGTTGACGGTATGCTATTGACTATTGACATTATCCGCAATACTTTTCTTGACTATTTTACTTACTTACATAATTGCGGATAATCATAAATGTTCATCCCATTTTTTGAAATTAAAGATTATTCTTTGAAAAATCAGCACTTTTCAAGTATCTATCTTTGGGTTTTAAGAAGCCTTATCTTTTTTTAACAAAAGTCTTTTTCAATTTCTCTTTTTTTCATCAAATTGGGCTTTTAATTCTTACTTTCGATAAACAATCAAGTTTTCATCTTTCCATAGATTTATATGCCGATTTACTCAATTATTACAGGATCTGGTAAGTATATTCCTGAAATCGTAGTTAAAAATGAGGATTTTTTCAACCGTAAATTCACCAGTGAAAACGGTGAGATACTTCCAAAGCCTGTTCCCGAAATCGTGAAGAAGTTTCAGGAAATCACGGATATAGAAGAACGCCGATATCTCAGTCCTGAATACAACACCTCTGACATGGCTTTCTTTGCTGCCGAAAAAGCGATCGCATCAGCCCATATAGATCCGGAAACCTTGGATTATATCATTGTTGCGCACAATTTCGGTGATATTTTGCATCATAATATCAAGTCGGATATGGTGCCTACTTTAGCTTCCAGGGTCAAACACCTCCTGAAAATCGCCAATCCTGATTGTATTGCATATGATTTGCCATTTGGATGTCCTGGATGGGTCCAGGGGATTATTCAGGCTAATTATTATATCAAGTCTGGAGATGCCAAGACAATCTTGGTGATTGGTGCGGAGAACCTTTCGCGGATTGCAGATCCACATGATGTGGATAGTATGATCTATTCTGATGGTGCCGGAGCAGTAGTCTTGCAAGCCAAAGAATCTGTCAACCCAATAGGGCTTTTGTGCCACAAAACCAGAACTGACACCTTGAATGAGGCTCATTACCTCAAAATGGATATTTCATATCATCCTGAATTTGCTGATGATACGCTATTTATGAAAATGAATGGCAGAAAATTGTATGAATATGCTTTGAATACTGTTCCTCAGTTGATCAAAGAAACCATAGAGAAGTCAGGAGTGCCCCTTTTGAGTATCAAAAAAGTACTGATTCACCAAGCCAATGCCAAAATGGATGAAGCTATCATCCAGCGCACATTCAAACTGTTTGATCTCGAACTGGGGGATTCTACCCAAATCATGCCCATGACCATTTCCAAACTGGGGAACAACTCTGTCGCTACAGTCCCTATACTTTATGACAAAATAATGAAGGGTGAATTGGAAGGGCACCAAATAGAATCAGGTGACCACATCGTCTTTGCTTCCGTTGGGGCAGGAATGAATGTAAATGCCTTTGTCTACTTGGTCCCTTGAAATGTAAAGTATATTGATAAATTTTCCGTGTTTCAAAAAACTGGAATTGATCGCTTTTGCTAAAACGACACCGAAAAATGAAAATACTATTGATGTCTATTGGAACACGAGGTGACATTGAGCCTTTTTTAGCAATAGGGGAAATTTTTTCCAGGAAAAACCATCATGTTATTTATGCTTTCCCTGAACAATACTGTCATTTGATACCAAATCAAGATAGACATTATGCCTTCACCCCAAAATTTCTGGAACTTGTCGAAGGAGAAGATGGTAGAATTGCGATGGGCAGTTCTGTCGGAATAATCAAGAAATTCAAATCTATTTTTAAACTCTACAAAGCAGGAATGGATGTAAATAAAATAATGGTTAGACAGCAATTTGAATTTGTGAAGAATGAAGATCCTGACTTAATTGTACATAATGGAAAATGCAATTACCCTGTTTTATGGGGTTTATCAACTAGAAAAAAAACAGTTTTAATTAGCCCAATACCTTATTTCATTCATTATGTCGAAGGAAACGGACATACAGGCTTCAATGGAAATTACAATGAGCTAATTAACAGATTGACATACAAAATCGCAAATTTTGGACTAATCAAGACAATCAGTGATGCACAAAAAGTATTGCCAAAAAACAGCAATAAATCATCCAAGAATCAAATTAAAGAGAAAATATTTTCTGGAAAATTGATTTATACCATATCTCCTTCACTATTCGTCAGACCTAAGAATTGGGGGCAAAATATCCAAGTTTTGGGCTATCACGAAAGAAATAAAAAGATAGGTTGGCAACCAAGTGATGATATTGTCTATTTCACAAATGAACACTCAAGAATATTGTTTTTGACATTTGGAAGTATGATTAACTCTAATCCTGCAAAGACAACCCGAACTATTTTGAATGTCCTAACTCAACTCAAAACACCAACTATCATTAACATTGCTGCGGGCGGTTTAGTAGAACTGGAGGAATTTAAAGAAAATAGTTTACTATTTTTCACCAAGCAAATACCATACGACTGGATTTTGGGAAAATGTTATGGGATCATTCATCATGGTGGTTCTGGGACAACTCACAGCGGAATAAAAAATGGATGCGTTTCAATGATTTTACCACACATTTTTGACCAATATGGATGGAATAATTTAATAGCCAAAACAGGTTTAGGACCGAAAGGAATTGCTGTAAATAAAATTACAGAAAATAACCTAAAACCTCAAATCATTGATTTGTTTGAAAACGAATCATATAAATTGAAATCAAAAAAAGTTGCTGAAGATATGCAAAAAGAGAATTTTGAAGAATTATTGTATGAATCAATTATTAATTGATAGGATTATACTAAAATCTCCCCTACCATATAAGTAACTGCTTTTCCACCAATCCTTACTCTATCACCTGCAAGTTCGCATATCAATTCCCCCAACCTTTTTGATAATTGAATAGCAGTCAAATGGCTTTTTTCTAGTTTATCTGCCCATAAGGGTGTTAGGCTTGTGTGAGCCGATCCAGTAACGGGGTCTTCGTCCACCCCTGCTCTTGGCCCGAACCATCGTGAAACAAAATCAACTTTTACTCCTGGCGCTGTAATGATGAAACCACGTGTATCTACTTTTGCCAATTCAAACAAATTAATTTCCATTTCTAAGATTTGCTCTTCCTTCCCATACACCAAAATATAATCACTTCCACCTTTCCACATTTCAATTGGTGCAATACTAAAACCAGCTGCAATTTCCTTAGAAATCTCTATTTGTCGAATTGTGTCTTTTGGAAAATCCAAAGTCAAAAGCCCATCATTACTTCTTTCAACTTTCAAAGTTCCGGATCTCGGAGAATAGAAACTAATCAAATCCTCTTTGAAACCTTCATGGCAAAAAATCACATGAGCGGCAGCAAGTGTCGCATGCCCACAAAGGTCTACTTCAACTGCCGGAGTAAACCAGCGGATTAGGTATCTATCATTTTCCTTGACGACAAATGCAGTTTCCGACAAATTATTTTCCGCAGCTATTTTTTGCATCAATTGATCAGAAAGCCATTTCTCCAAAGGAATTACCGCAGCAGGATTTCCTCCAAAAACACGGTCTGTAAAAGCATCTACTTGATATATGTTTAATTTCATTTGATAAATTGTAAAACCAGATATTTTCGAAGTTATTGAAAGCATCTGGTTTTATTTCCATATTGATCACCTCCCCAATTTTTTCTGTTTCTCCCCTATTGACTGTGCGATTGCGGATCCTACCATCAGCTGCAAAGCATGGTACATCATCAATGGCAATAAAATCACACCAAAAATGATCGGATCTGGAAACATCACCCGCCCCATCACAGCTCCCTGAACCAACGATTTTTTACTTCCGCAAAAAAGTACCGTTATCCTGTCGGCATCATTGAATTTCATGGCTTTGGAGAGAAAATGCATCAATACCATCATTCCCAAAAAGAACAACAACATCAAAAAGCCAAGATATAAAAGCTCAGAAGCAGTTTTTCCGTCGAACATTTTCTCGGCAAAGGACTCTGCAAATGCCGAGAACACGATCAACAGGATTATAAACTGATCAAAGTTTTTCAATGCTTTTCCGTATTTTACTACATACTTGTTGAGATAGTGGTGGAAGAAAAGCCCCAGCACCAGGGGCAAAAGCACCTGTAAGCTGAGCTTGATGAAAGTGTCGATAAGTTCAAAGTCAACTGCTGATTCCGGTAGCATCAATTCCATCCAAATCGGCGTAATAAATATCCCTACAATACTGGAGATGCTGGCATTGAAAATCGCCGCCGGGATATTTCCACCAGCAAGAGAAACCATCACTACAGAGGATGATACCGTGGATGGCAATGCCGCCAAATAGAATGTTCCCAACCACAAATATGACCCTTCTTCTCCCCAGATCGAATAAAATACCAAGACAACAATAGGAAAAATCAAGAATGTGGTGGCCTGTACAAGCAGATGCAATTTCCAGTTGGAAAGATCCTTGATCAATTTTTTAGGATCCAATTTCACTCCATAAAAAAAGAATATGACGGAAATACCGATGCCAGTAAGTAATTTTAAAGGTATTGGACTGGAATCAGTCCCCCACTCCGGGAATGCCTTGGCCAAGAATATAACTCCAATCAATAGAAAAAAGAAGGTGTTCAAGCCTGCCTTTTTCATCGTGTTGAGAATTTTAGACATGTAGAATCAGTATTGTATTATTGCTTTTTTAAACTCTTTTGAAATTATCGCAGATTATAGCCGTAGCTATGGCGACATTCAGGGATTCAGCACCTCCAAAACGTGGGATGGTTATTTTTTGTGTGACCAAAGAGCCAATTTCCTCAGAAATCCCATTCGATTCGTTTCCCATCAGGATGACTCCCGAAGAGGACAGATCGGCCTTGTAGATGTTCTCTCCCTCTAGAAATGCACCATAGATGGGGAACTGGACTTTTTGGAGATATTGGTAAAGGTCAGTATATGCGACATTTACCCTTGTGAAACTTCCCATACTGGAATTCAGTACTTTTGGGTTATAAAAGTCGGCAGATTCCTCTGAGCACACGATGTCCGTGATCCCGTACCAATCTGCAATCCTAACAATGGTGCCCAAATTGCCTGGATCCCTTACATCATCGAGAGCCAAAACCAATTTTTTTCCAAAATCATTCGGCAAACTGTTGTTTTTTATCTTCGCCACTGCCAATGCGCTGTCATTTGTCTGGAATGAACCTGCCGATTCCAATGTCTTTTGACTGACCAGAAAAGATTCACCTTTGAAGTTTGAAATGGCTTCAGGATTTTCTTCCGCAAATTTTTCGGTATATAATAAATGGCTAACATGAAAATCTGAATCCAACAATTCCGTTACATTTTTGCTACCTTCTACAAAAAATGCATTTTCTTGTTTACGGAATTTTTTCTGTTGCAAGGATTTAATAAACTTAAGCGTATTTTTGCTCAACATTCGGTGATGATAAAATAGTGAATAAGGCCAAATATATAAACTTTCTGTTTCTACTCATTTTGATTTCCTCATGTTCTTTGACCAAAGGCTTGAAAGAAAACGAATACGTCCTCTATCGGGTCAAAATGGATGGTGTAGAAAAAAGTGACAAAAACGCCTTATCGGGATTGATCAAACAAAACCCAAATACGAGGCTTCCTATTTTGAACACATCCATTGGAGTGGCAATATATAGGTTCGGAGAATGGAATTTCGATAGTACTAAGCATATCAACAGACGTGAGAAGGTTGTACGCGAAAAGCAAGCATTGATAGAAAAACAAGCGGCAGAAGAATCCTTATCAAAAAAGGAATTAAAGAAACATACCAAAATCAACAACCAACTGGCATCTTTGGAAAAAAAATTGGAGTTCGGCAATTTTTTTATGCGTACAGGAAATCCCCGGGTTGTATTCGACAGTTTACAAACTGAAGATTCAAAAAGGCAAATGAATTTTTACTTGGCAAACAATGGTTTTTTTGATGGAACTGTTGATTATCGGGTAGAGCTCAATGGAAAAAAAGCTGGTGTAACATATCAAATAGAAGAAAATGATCCATACACCATAGACTCGGTTTACTCCAGATCTGATGATGAGAAAATATATGGGCTCTTGGATATCCATAGTAAAAAATCGGAAATAAAGGCAAAAACCCGCTATGAACAGGCGCAATTATCCAGAGAAAGGCAAAGGGTTGAGGATTTTTTGAAATCAAACGGGTATTATACCTTTTCCAAATCCTACATAGAGTATAATGTATACAAAGATACTGTGGACAAGACAGTGGTCGTCGAACAGATCATCAGAAAACCTTCACAAGGCGATTTTCATAAAGTATATACCTTGGATTCTATTTACTTTTCCATCGATGCCCCCAGCGATGTCTTCAATGGTGATGCGAGCAAACTTTCCTACAATGACATCAATTTCACCATCTACAGGGATAGGTATTCGGAAAAGATCATCTCCTCAAGGATATTTTTGAAGAAAGGCGAGCTATACAATAAAAATGATGTCTTGGAAACCCAAAGGCAACTGGCCAACTTGGATCTTTTCAGGTTTGTAAATATTTCATTTGACACTTTGGGAAACGTTCTGAGGCCAAGGATTTTTACCCAGCCTAATCAAAAATACCTGATCACCAACCAATTGGGTGCGAGTATCACAGAACAGGTGCCTGGTCCATTTTTCAGCCATTCATTGAGAAACAGAAATTTGTTTAGGGGTGCAGAGATCTTTGAATTTAACTTTAGGGCTGGCTTGGAAGGTGTGGTATCCGCTACCCAAGAAGGGGGTGTTTTCAGATCTAGGGAACTCAATACTTCCGCTTCCATTATCTTCCCTCAATTCCTAGTCCCATTCAACAAGTCTTCTTTGGAGAAATTTGGTCGGTACAATCCCAGGACCAGGACTTTGATAGGATATAACTTTGTAGACCGTCCCGAATACATCAGGGAAAGTGTCAATGGAATCTTGGCATATAACTGGAACACAAGAAACCTCCGACAACAATTTTCCTTCAGTCTGCTGGATGCCAACTTCATCAGGTCTAACTTAAGTGATGATTTCAGAGTCATACTTGAAGACCTTCAAAATCAAGGCAATAACCTGATCAATTCTTTTTTACCTTCCTATGTAAGTAGTATTTCCGGACAGGTAATTGTGAATTTCAACCAATATGGGGCTTTTCAAAAAAACAGGGCCTCGTTGTGGCGGATTTTTGTAGAGAGTGGTGGCACTACCCTGAATTTTGTCAATCCTCAGTATGTCGAAAACAGAAGCTTGGCATATTTTCAATTTCTGAAATTCCAATCGGATTTCAGAAGGTATATTCCCATCTCAGCCAAGCAGACGATTGCTTATAGATTAAACTTAGGTTTGGCAAAGCCTTATGGTATCAGCAATGGGATTTTGCCATATGAAAAATACTTCTTTGCAGGAGGAAGTACAGGCATCAGGGCATGGCAACCAAGAAGGCTGGGCCCAGGCTCATACACCCCTCCTACCAACGAAGATGGTTCATTTGACTATAGGTTTGAACAGCCAGGAGATATTCTTTTTGAAGGGATGTTCGAATGGAGGAGTAAGCTATATGGGTATTTTGATGGTGCGTTTTTTGTTGATTTTGGAAATAGTTGGACTTTCCAAGATGACCCCACCAGACCTGGAGCCGATTTTAAATTTGATAGGTTTTATAAGGAACTTGCTGTAGGTACTGGTCTTGGGTTGAGGATGGATTTTGACTTTCTGGTGTTGAGGTTGGATATGGGGGTTAAGGCCGTAGATCCTGCAAGGCCGGAAGGCCAAAGATTTATTTTGGGAAACTTTTTCAATAGTTTCTTAGGTGAACGCGGCCAGACTGTTTTCAACATAGGGATTGGCTATCCATTCTAGTGGTTATCTACCTTGCCCACATGTACCAATGCATCACCTGCATTGACTACTGGATTGTTGTTTAATCCAACAATAAAACCATTTGTAGTGCATTTCACAGGGACTTTCACTTTGCCGTATGGATCCGATATTTTTGCCAATATCTGTCCTTTTTTGACTGCATCGCCCAATCTCACCGTAGAAGTAAAGATTCCGGATATTTTTGCCCTCATCCAGCTGCTTTCCGATATCATGATGGTTTCTTTGGCCGGGGCATCATTATCCATCATTCCAAGGTATGTCAATAGCCTCTTTGTACCTGCCACTGCTTCCTCTACGGCGTAATCATCCAATCTCATGGATTCACCGCCTTCATATACCATGATGTGTTTTTTGTGTTTATATGCCTCTTTTCTAAATGACTTATCAATATGTGGGGAGTTTAGGATAAAGTGGGTCCCAAATGCTTTCGCCAATTCAAGTACTTTTTTGTCTCTATAATCTATCCGAACCTGTGGATAATTGGACAGCATCCGGCCTCCTGTATGGAAATCAATGCCATAATCTATGATTGGAATAATTTCATTTGTAAGAATAAAAGCAATCTGTGAAGCCAAAGAGCCTTTTTTACTACCGGGAAAACTCCTGTTCAAATCTCTCCCATCAGGAAAAGTCCTGGAATTACTCAAAAATCCATATACATTCACCAATGGAATAAATATGATCGTCCCCTTCTTTGGAAGGATCAGATCCTCCTCCAACATTCTCTTGACAGCCACAATCCCATTTATCTCATCCCCATGCACCCCTCCCGATATCAAAACGACGGGGCCATCTTCTTTGGCACGCTTAATGAAAATCGGCAAATCAATCAAAGTATGTGTTGGCAGTCGTGCAATCGCAATTTCAATATTCAAAGTCTGCCCAGGTCTTATCCTCACGCCATTGATTACCATTTCTTTCATAAAATCTATCTTGTCAGCTCCGTGAAATATTATTAATGTACTTTCTATTTAGTCAAAATCTTGCTTACTTCGCAAGTACAATTTTCGAACATGAATATACAAGAAAACATTTCTTTAAAACCATACAATACTTTTGGTATTGATAAAAAAGCCAAATTTTTTGCACAAGTTTTTTCCGAAAAAGATGTAATTGAGGCATTAAGCAGGGCAAAAAAATTGGACATCCCATTGATTGTTTTGGGTGGTGGAAGCAATATCCTCTTGACCCAGGATGTTGATGCTTTCGTTATGAAGATTGAGTTGAATGGGATTTCGCTGATCAAAGAAACTGAAGACGAGGTCTTTGTGGAAGTTGGGGCCGGTGAAAATTGGCATGACTTCGTCTTGCATTGTATCAAAAACAATTGGGCGGGTGTGGAAAACCTCTCCTTGATCCCTGGGACTGTTGGGGCATCCCCCATGCAGAATATCGGTGCATATGGAATTGAGATCAAGGAAGTGTTTGAAGGCTTGTATGCAGTGAATAGACAATCTGCCGAAGTCGAGTATTTCCCATGGGAAGCATGTAAATTTGGATACCGTGAAAGTGTCTTCAAAAACACTTTGAAAGACCAATATGTGATCACAAGGGTTTTATTTAAACTCAGCAAGAAACCTACGTTCCACACGGAGTATGGGGCTATCTCCCAGACTTTGGATGAAATGGGAATTTCGGACTTGTCTATACAGGCGATTTCAAAAGCAGTAATCCACATTCGGCAGAGCAAGCTGCCAGATCCCAAAGAGATCGGAAATGCAGGAAGCTTTTTCAAAAACCCTACAATCTCTATTGCGCAATTTGAAAAATTGAAAGCCAACAACCCAACTATACCGGGATTCCCGAATGAAGAGGGAATCAAAGTACCGGCAGCCTGGCTGATTGAGCAGACAGGATGGAAAGGCTATAGACAGGGCAATATTGGAGTCCATAAATTACAGCCATTGGTACTTGTCAACTATGGTGGTGGCGAGGGGAATGAAATCGCTGCATTAAGCAAAAAAATCCAAGAATCAGTCCTGGAAAAATTCAACATAAAACTTCATGCAGAAGTCAACTTCATTTAGATCAAAGGGTCATCTACGATATATTGTTTTGGGTATTTCTCGACTAGGACACCAAATTTTTTGAGAAATTCGACTCCTTCGTCAAATTGCAAGCCCTTGTACTCCGCATAGGAATACATATATATCACCCTTTGGATGCCCATGGAAAAGATAATCCTGGCACAGGCCAAACATGGTGCCAGCGTCACATACAGCGTAGATCCCTCTACTGAGGTATTGTTTTTGACCGCATACAATATGGCATTTTGCTCTGCATGAAGGGCAAGGGTACAGCTACCTTTGCTATCTCTTGCACAGCCATGGACAGGAAATTCTTCATCGCAATTGTGAGTTCCCGACGGTGGTCCATTGTACCCGATTGAGATGATTCTTGTGTCCTTTGCCAAAACCGCCCCTACATGCTTTTTTATACAATGGGATCTTTTGGCAAGATTCACTGCCAATTCCATAAAAATATCGTCAAAATCCGGTCTAATCATATTCTTAAGTAAATCACTTCCCCAAAATGCCTGTTTATCTTTCAGGGAACAAAGAAAATAAATCTAAACGGCATTGAAAGCTTTTATGCTAAAAGAAATTCCCTTGGCCTTGGCTTTTTCATTCGGTTGTATTATTTGTACTTTTGTATGAAAATCGTGAACCATGGAAAAAGAGACACTTTTGGAAGATCAAATGATTGTAAGAGATTACTTGGCCAGACAAAGAACCACATTGGCAAATGACCGCACACTGCTATCCTATATCCGTACCTCATTGTATTTTTTGGTAAGTGGTACGGCTTTGATGGAAGTGAAAGTATTGAGCCATGTGAGTGATCTTGGGTATTTGGCATTTGCATTGAGTATCATGCTTGTCATTATTGGTTTTATCAATTATTTCAAAGTCAGGGGAAGACTGAAAAAAGGCAACTATTTCAGAATGTAAATCAATTTTCAAAATACCCGAATCATCCAAATCAACTAAAATTTCCCAAAAAATTGGAACTACTACAAGAGGAAGGCTATATCTTGATCGCTTTCGCAATAATTATTTTTGGACTACTGGCCGTAGACCTCTATGTTTTCAATAAGGAAGCCCATAAGGTAAGCACCAAAGAAGCACTGAATTGGTCCATCATATGGATTGGTTTGGGTTTGCTTTTTGGTGGCTACATTTATTGGAACTTTGGAATGGAAAAAGCCTCCCAGTACTATTCCGCTTTTTTGGTCGAAAAAGCCCTCAGTGTAGACAATCTCTTCGTATTCATCCTCGTATTCAAATTTTTCAAAGTACCTGATAAATATCAGCATAAGGTGCTATTTTACGGAATCCTTGGTGCTATTTTCATGAGGGCTATCTTTATTTTCTTTGGAGTCACCCTGATAGAAATGACTTTCATCCCTACCTTCCAACTATATGGAATTGAGTTCAATATAAATGTAGTCATGACCATTTTTGGTCTTTTTCTAATCTATGCAGGCATCAAATCTTGGAGCCAAAATGAAGACGAAGAAGATTCAAAGGATTTTTCCAAATCAATGGGAACCAGGCTAATCCATAAGCTCTTTAGGGTCGATCCCAAATACCATGGTTCAAAATTCTTTGTCAAGATTGACGGCAAGCGATTTGCAACCCAACTTTTGGTAGTGGTAGCGGTGATTGAGTTTACAGATTTGCTCTTTGCGGTAGACTCCATTCCAGCAATTTTTGCCATTTCCAATGATCCTATCATCCTGTACACTTCCAATATTTTTGCTATTCTAGGATTGAGGGCACTCTATTTCTTGCTTGCAAACAGCTTTGAGATGTTCCATTATCTTCAGCATGGCTTGGCATTTATCCTGACTTTTATCGGTGTGAAAATGATCCTGTCTGCTGCATATCATATCCCTTCTTATATCTCCCTGGCTTTGGTCTTTGGGATATTGTTGATCAGTATCCTTGCATCGCTCAAAAGGTACAGGGTAGTTAGAAGAAGGATAAAGGAACAAGGATGAAAGGCTCGCAGAGATCGCAAAGTTGCAGAGATGCACTGAAGATAGTAGATGCTGGATTACAATCAAGTACCTAGCGAATTCCCTGATTTTGGTAAGCTTCTTGCAGAATTAACCACAAACAAACCAATAAAAATATGAAAGCTTTAGGAGTTATTTTGATTGTGGTAGGAATTGCAATGTTTATATTTTCGGGATTCAGCTTCAATACGGAGGAAAATATCATCGATGCTGGACCTATTCAGGTAAATAAGGAAAAAGAAAACAATGTTAGCTGGCCCAACTATGCCGGTGGCATTAGTCTGGTTGCAGGCGTGATAGTTTTGGTTGCGGCAAGAAAAAAGTAAACAAAAAAACCAATTTATATTGATTTAGCTTAATTAAATTGGGAATGTGGTTATTTATATTCTTAAATTGGGGACATTTGTCCCCATCTTTTAACCTATTTAAATAACAAATCTTGAAATTAGCAGCTGTAGATATCGGCTCCAACGCCATAAGACTCCAAATCACCAATGTCACCCACTATGAAGGTAAAGTCACCTTCAAAAAACTGGAATACCTGCGATTTCCTTTGAGACTGGGTATGGATGTATTCCATGTCCAGAAAATAAGTGATAAAAACAGACGGAAATTTGTAAAGTTGATGAAAGCATTCAAGCTTTTGATTGACTTGTACGAAGTTGATGATTATATGGTCTGTGCCACTTCCGCTATGCGTGAATCTTCCAATGGCAAAGAGATTGTCGAAGAAGTCAAACAGGATATCGGCTTGAAAATCCAGATTATAGACGGCAACCGGGAAGCTGAATTGATCAATTTGGCCTTGTGGTCTTACATAGACGAAAAATCGTATCTGCACATTGATGTTGGAGGTGGAAGCACTGAACTCAATATCTATATCAACAAGGTAAAAGTAGCCTCAAAATCCTTCAAAATTGGTTCCGTTCGTGCTTTGGATGACAATATTCCCACTTCAGTGTGGAATAGTATGAATAAGTTTATCCACGAAAACATCACCAAAAAAGATAGGATCACCTGCATAGGTACAGGCGGCAACATCAATAAGATATTTGAGATGTCTAAGCCTAGCAAAAACAAAAGATACCTTGATGCTGGCAAGATAAAAGAAATTCAGGAGTATCTGGCATCTTTCAGCTATGAGGACAGAGTCAACAAACTCAACCTCAACCCAGACCGGGCCGATGTGATAATCCCAGCAAGCAAAATCTACCTGGCTGCCATGACCGCAGCCGCATCAAAGAAAATGATCGTACCAGATGTGGGTTTGAAAGATGGCTTGATGAATGTACTCTACCAAAGGAATAGGATTAAGAAACCTTGATTGAACTGAAAAGGATGTGGAAGTTCCGTTGAGGAACTTCCCACATCCTTTTTTGATCTACTTTTATATTTTGATGAAAGACTTATTCGAATATCCTTTGTCTCACCTTTTGCTTTGGTTTTGGATAAGCATAAAGTCGTTTATTCATAATCATAAGTGAAGAAAATCCCAGCTGGGAAGTCAGTATAATCCTTATACTTTTTGACAAGTCCTCCCGCTTCCTGACCAAAGTCGAAAACGCTGATGTCATTGATTAGGTAGTCCATGCCGTATCCCTTGATGGTATTGATATATACCTGACCAGATTTGGGATGTACGGCCAAATTATTGTAGACTATATTGGCATTTTCGACATGGTCTTTGACATTGGTCATCTTCAAAGTGGTATTGCTTGCGAAGATATGACGGTATATAGTCGTATTGGCATTGCTGAAATATAAGGTATCCCCTACTGCGCTAATGGCTGGAGTAGCTCCCCAACCTGCTCCAAGATTAATTTCAGAGATTTCATTGGTCTTGATCACCGAGTAGTCCGAAGCGTCAATTTTATTGATTTTGGAAGGGAAACCGGATGTAGAAACCCAAATATTGTTATCTGAGGATTTGATTACACCTGTGACGTTAGCGCCAAAATCTATGGAATAACTAATGCTGTCTTTTCCTTGTTCGATTACTTTCACTGAATTTTGAAAAGGAACAAAAACTTTGTCCTTAACAACTGCCATCCTATTTTTCAAAGCTCTCTCTGTTCCTTTTACAAGTATCAGGTCTTTGCTGGAGGTGTTGAATAGGTGAACACCGGCATTGTCACGGATATAAACATCGTCTGTACCCAAAGTCGCCACATGTGATGGCCATGATAAGGTTTCCAACTCTTCTTGGTAGGCTGCCTTTTTCACAAGTGTTTCTGAATCGGCAACTACAAGAATACCATCCCCTCCTGATTTATTGCCATTTTGTGAGACGATGTAGATTCTTTCACCTGAAATAAATAGATCTTGTGAAGTACTTCCAAGGTTTGTACCGTTTGCTTCATAATATGCTTTTTCTGTAATGTATCCCTGAGGTGAGATGAATATCAAAGAACCATTTCCTGAAGTCATATTTCCCTCATTGAGTACAAAAGTCCCAAATCTGTATTTTCCATAAACTTCAACTTCAATGGCATCATCTGAACTCCCATCAGTATTCTCAATATTCAACTTGATCTGATGCAAACCCAATTCCTCTGTAAAAAACAAAAATACTGTCTCATCAGAAACTTTTTTTCCATCTACAGACCAATAAAATGTGCTTTCAGATAGACTCTCGATCTCGGCAGTAAGCACCAATGTATCACCCTGGGCAATTGCGTTCAATCCTGATTCCACTACAATAGTCCCATTCGGTAAGGATGGCATGTAATCATCCTTATCGGCACATGAATGCAGTGCAAATAATCCGAATACTGATATGCACAATAATTTAATCCTTTCAATATTTGTCATTTTAAATGTAATGTTAAGGTATATGGCTATACGCTACTTTGCCAGTAACTTCAGAGGTTAGTGTAATTGATTATTTTGGTACTATCCCTATAAACCTGGACAGGTTATCAATCAATAACTTGTCCGTAGTGGCGGATCCGGTATCAATTAGTATCCGATTACGCTATCTAGTAACCTGAGTTCGATTGTTATCACAAAGTCAAAATCAATAAAAATATCCAGTTACAAGGCAAATTTTTGAGGGATAGCCTAAGCTATCGCTCAAAAATTTAACGCAGTAAATGGGTGTTTTTATTGACTGAGCCGACTATTCGGTTTTAAACGGCAATCTA
>NZ_JBHUHR010000039.1:112068-147450 GCF_042682445.1 Belliella marina | reverse complement strand
CATTTAAAACCGTTCCTGCCTGCCGGCAGGCAGGTTGACAAAGTGAGAATAGTCGAACTCAGGTTAGTAGGATTACTACATTACTGGCATCATTCCGTATATACATATTAAGTTGTTTTAAGCACCTGTAAAATAAGCGTTGTATATTTTGTCAATCTTGGATGTTCAAATCCCTAAACCCAGAAACCTCAGTCGAAACCTCTCCAAGCCAACCACCTGCAGCAAGGTTACAGCTATATACTTTCACGAAATCAATCCCTTTTAGCTCAACTGGGGTTCCTTCACTATCACGTGCCCAACTGATGTCTATCTGACCAGCTTCCGAATTGTTTGGCCAGTTGTCTACATATCCCCAGTCATAGGGAGGATTCACCCAAAAGCTCCCATTTCCTGATTGGTCGGTGATATTTGATGGGATAAGTGTTCCTTTAAAAGTGATTTGGTCCTCAGCCCATCCAGGGAAATATGTCTGTCTGTGAAAACTGTTTTTGGGGACAAAACCTGTTTGCCCTTGGTTGTCTTCCCAAGCGATGTAATTTTGCTCGTTTGGATTTTCAGGTTCAGTGGATGGCCTGAAATAGGTGATTTCATATCCCTTGATGACACCATCCCTGGAGTGATCTGAACCATAGATTTCATACCATTCATCATCTGCCAGACCATTTCCATTGGCATCATAAGACACCATGACAATCCCTGGTTCTGCCCAACTTGGATTAGCATTTCCCAATACCACAAAATCATTGCCTTCCCGATTGACTACCGTATGGTCAAAACCCATGGTAACATATCCTCCAAAACTCCCAAGACTGACAATTGAATTGTTTTTCAGCAGGGATTCGGCAGTCTTCAGGACACTGTCTGCAGACACACCTTCAGACCATTGTGGCATTTTGTTTACAAACTGTCCTGGTGCAGGCAGGAATTCGATAAGTCTAGTCAAATTGTTGGTATAGGTAGTATCTCCTACAAAGACAGATACCTCCTCGGAAGAAGATCCTGTTTCATTGGATGCTGTCAACTTGAGTAGGTAATCACCAGGTTCTGCAAATACATGCATTAAGTCCTTGGTTTCAGCAATTGCTTCCCCTTCCAATGACCACTCATAGGTGGCATTGTCTCCAAAAGCCACATTGGGCTCGATTCTGAGCCAGGACATTTTGTTCAGGTTGAAGCCATTCTCCGGTTCATTGATAGTGATTTCAGGTATTCTTGCTGTGTCAGGATGTTGGTTGTCATCCATGCAGGATGAAATCAGCAATATCATTGCTAGCAATCGTAGTGATTTTTTCATTTTTTTGGTTTGTTGTATTATTGATTATGCGTTCGAGCTTTCATGCAATCTGTCATTCAGACATGGCTTCCTGCCTATCCAGCTACTCTATTGACGATGATCAGAATTATTTTATGGGTTTACTTATTGTCAATGTATCTGATAATCACATCATTGTCCAATTTTTGGTTTATAGACAAATGCGAAATGGGCTGGGATATCACCCGTAACCTGTTCAAATAGTGTACTTTTTGTTTTTGGGTCATAAGCGTACAGTCTTCCTGGCGATACATAATCACCTACATCCGTGATATAGACATAGCCTGACATCGGATCTACAGCAACCCCATAAGGTGTTTTTATCTTGTCTATCAAGTCTTGGGAGACAAATGGGTCAGTCAGAACCTCTTTGGTCTGAGTGTTGATCATAGAATAGTTGATGTCCCAATCTCCAGTTACATAGCTGAATTCAGATCCAATCACATAAGCTGTATCTCCACTGATCGTAAGGTTGGAGCAAGCCAATTCAAAATGGTTGGTGACCTGATCGGTAATGGTATTTACCACAAATAAGCTGGATGGATTTTCAAAGTAATCCCCTCTGGAACTCACATAGATATTGCCATGGCCATCTGCTTTGACCCGACTGAGGTTGATGGCAACTTCGATTTCTTTGATCACTTTGAATGATCCCAAGTCGATTACCGAAAGCATATTCTCATAATCTGGGGGACTGTAACCTCCTGAATTGGCGACATAAAGTTTTCCATTCGAAACAGCCATTTCCTCAGGTTGCCTCCCAACCTCAACTTTGCTGATCATTTCGAAATTGACTGTGTCAAACTTGGCGACAAACCCATTTGGCTTGTCTACACCAAGTGAGGTTTCACCATCGTAGGCACTTACATAGGCATATGCCCCATCAAAAGTGACATATCTGCAGTTTTTGACATCCAAAACAGCCACTCTCTTGGCATCGGAGACATTCATTACCTCAACCTTGTTCGAAGCATTGATCACCGCATACATTTTGGATCCATATATCCCAATATCATTTCCCACATCACCCAAGCCTAAAGTGGCAGTTGGGTTGGCCGCTTCATAGATATTTCTGCTATAGGTACCTGATTCATAATCATAATAATCCAAAGAAGCCTTGTTCATGTTCATATTACCTTCATTGAGCAGGTACAAACCTTTCACGATCAGGGATTCCTGTTCCGGAAGCTCATCGACATCTACTGGATTGATGCCTTCATCATCACGGCAGCTTGACGTTAATATTGCCAATAGCAATATTGGATAATACACTGTTTTCATGTACTTTTTCATTTTACACATTTATAGTTAGTTTTAATCGATAGTTTCTGCCAGGCATCGGGAAATTCAAAACCACATCATAGTATTGGTTGAAAAGGTTGTTTGCTTCCAGACCAAGGTTGCAGTGGTATTTTCCCAGTGTTTTGTTCCAGGACAAGCCCAGATCACTGGTGTACCAAGGTTGCACATGGTTGACTCGGATGTTGGCTTTTTGGCTGTAGCGCTCACCAGTATAGATAAAGCTGTAATTTATCAGCCAATCCTTATAATTTGTAGATGCCGTGATCGATCCACTGTGTACTGGTGTATATGGGATTTGGTCTCCATATACTGTACTTCCTGATGTGATGTCTGTGGCATGTTGAAAAGTATAATTAAATCCCAGATCGAAGAGTACATCTTTCGGAAGCTCCATCCCTATGTTGGTGCTGACATCCAAACCTTTGATTTCCACCATGCCTAGATTGGTCATAGTCCACCTGAACAGGTTTGCTGATGGGACAGCTATGATCATATCAGTCACAAGGTTGTAATAGGCATCTGCCTGAACCTTTATAGATTTGCCAAAACCAGCTTTGGGTTCATGATACCAAGCAAATCCAGCATTATACTGCTTTGTAAACTCAGGCTCCAAAAATGTGTTGCCTACAAAAGTATAGTACAAATCATTGAAGGTAGGCATTCTGAAAGACTCCTTATAAAAGCCCCGCAATCGAAATGTTTCGTAATTTTCAAATGGCTGGAATGACATGGAAACTACTGGACAAAAAACACTTTCATTGCCAGTCCCCCGATAATGTTCAACCTCATCCACTATGTATGCCCCCAAGAGGTTTGCCTGAATTTCCAAGCGATCCCAATGCATGGCACTGGAAAATGCCAAGTAAGTAGAAAAGCGCGTAGGATAGGCAAATCTATACAGATTGGCATCAAGGCTATTGTAGCTAAAGTCTGTGGCGAGGGAAACATCCCACCATGACTTTATGGCATACAGGTTGACCAATGAGCCATAAATGCCGCTTTGCCGGTAATGGTTATCCAAAGCACCTTTGGTAGTTTGATAATTTGGATCCACATAGCGGTTGTAATCATGGCTGTATTTGACATTCAGCAACATTTCGTGATTTTCGAATAGGGATTTTTGTATTTGTCCCTGGACAAAGAAATTCCTATCCCACAAACGTTGGTAATGGCTGAAAATATTAGCCACGATGGCACCGGGGAGTCCTCTCTCTGATTGGTAAAAATAAGCTTTGTAACTAGCCTTACCACCAGATTTGAATTGTTGAAAAAGTGTTAATTCACCTCGGAATGAATTGATATCCCCATTTTGCCGAATGGCAGTGGTATCGTATCCCCCTTCTTTTTTGTACCTGTACTTGTATTCGCCATGCGCCGTAACATATTCAATATTGCTGGCTAAAGACAGCCTATCCGACAACCGCTGTTCATAAAGCACCGATGGGTTGAACAATCCAAAAGATCCGGTTTTTAGGGAAAGTTTGGTGTTTGATTTTGCATTCCCAGAAAAAACAGGCTTTCTGCTTTGCAAAAAAAGTGTATTTGACGCAAAGAATCCTTTGGCAGGTTGGAAGATCGAAGACTTTTGGCCATTAAAAAGCTCAATGGCTTCAATGTTGTCAAGTGAGAATTTGCCCAAATCAACCTGGCCATTCTGTGCGTTGCCAATAATCACCCCGTCATAGAAAACACTTGTGTGTGCACTTCCAAGGCTTCTGACATTGATGGTTTTGAGCCCTCCTATCCCACCATAATCCTTCAGCTGCACTCCTGTGAAGTATCGAATAGCATCAGCGACCGAAAAGCTGTTCAGCTTCTCGATATCCTTTCCGCTCAAAACTTGGGTTGGCGTGGGTGATTCCAAATCAAGCTTATAGCGTTCCGATCGTACTGCTACTTCATCTAAATCATGTACCTTTCCGGTATCCAATCCAGCATTTTGCTTTTGGGCATAAATTTCCCCTGCATAGCACATGCCTAAAAGCATTACAGAAAAGATAAAGAAATACCTGCACCAATCCCCAAAAGGAATAAGTTCAATTTTGCTCATCAAAACTATTTGTTAGGACCAAATAGCTTTCAACGAAATACTTTGAAATCAAATAGATAGCACACAAGTGCATTTGTTTTCAAGCTTCAATCCCCGAAAGCGTGAATAATTTATCCAATTGGCAAGTATTCTGACTTACTCACTACCTTCCGGCCTTCCCATCTGTGAAAACAGAAAGTGACCATTAAAACTTGGAGATAGCATGATGAGCTTACAGCTGCGGGACAGTTCCGGATTTGCACCGGATTCCAGTTTAATCCCTACCTGACTATGTCTGATAGGAAACCAATTCGGCTGCGAAGGTAGATCGTATTTCGTTATAATGAAATATTTTGTTTAAAAACTTCAATTTCAATACTGAATTGCATTGCTCTTCTGGTATCCTGACTTTGCAGAATCTTGAAATGGAAGTATCCAATGGGTTTGTTCGATCTAGTCAAATCCGTGAATAGCTCTCAACTATGGTTACCGTCATACTGGCTATTCTTAAAAATCAAATAGAGACCAAGCAATGAAAAATAGTTTGGAATAATGTTCATTTTGGGAATAATTAGGCAGGATATTTGCAATTTAAATCCTATATTCTTTCACTTTAGGTGTGAAAATTTTAATTTATTACACGATTTCCCTCAATAACACCAGAATCTAAATTAAAGATATGGTTCAATAGGATAATCGTTATTAGCTATCAGTCATTAAGTTATCAGTACATAAATTGATTTAAAACTTATCATTTTGTGTGGCTACTGGTAAGAAAGCGGATATACATAATTTATTATTCATATAAACAAATTGAATATGGCATCTTTGGCAAAAATGATTTTTATCAACATCAGAAAAGGATTGAAAAGTATAGAGCCTGCAGTATCCATCTTTTCGGGGGCTTACCTTCTTGTTCACGGTTTACAAAGCAAAAACTATCCACTTGGAATCGCTGGTGGCATGCTTTTGTTTAGAGGAGGTGTTGATCTTGGAAAAGTCATTGAAGAAAGCGAAATAGCCGAGTCAGAAATTACTGCCAAAGATTGATATCAATTCCAATTATACATATTTTTCCTAGATAGATTTTCCTAAAACCTTTCTGGTTTTGGAGAAAACGCCCTTTTCTATTGATCTTATTATGTGAGACATGAATGGCTTTTTCTATAAGAATAATACACAATATAGAATTGTGGTTCAATTTGAATCTGATCTATTCTTTATACTTTAAGGACTATTCTTCATCGACCAAATCTGCCAAAACTACTACCAAGCCTACTAATCCTGCCAAAAATAGGACCACCCCCGCACCATGTCCTCTGGAAATGGAATAACTCCCCAAATCTTCCCTGGTAAGCAAATTTCGGTTCAGCTCCATGTTGCCCATATTTTTCACTTCAAAAAAACCTGACATATAGAAGTTTTGGTTGACAACTTTGGTGGAAATTGGTCTATTGTCCTCGTCTATCAAGGAATAATTGATGAAACTGCTCAACTTCATGGGGGAATTGGTGTCTTCATAGAATGAAAGCGTGGTGCTGGCTGGAGTATCAAACAAAGGATAATCAACCCTATTTCCTTGAAATCCATCTCCAACGATTTTTCTGACTTCCGGTTGGATGTTCGCAAATGATCCTTCCACATAGGAATGTGGTGGAACAAACAAAGTATTGGTCTTTCCTGCAATTTCTCCACCAAATGATCCGAATTGACCTCCATCTGCTGAACCAAAAGTGTCTAACCAACCTCTGACGGTAGATTTTCCATCCACGTAACCGAAAGTCTTCCCATTGATCGTAAGTGCTGATTTTGTCAAATTAATGAGCATTGGGTTTTGCGAATAGTTTTCTATTCGAACCAAGACTGTACCATCAGTACTGTTGAACGCGTGTGAAACACCAATCGTGTCATTTTTCATCATCAAATTCCCGTCATCTGCCAATACATTCTCTTTGTCATAGTTTTGCCATTGGGAAATGTAATGTGTGGTGCAACTAAAAAGAAAAGGTAGCATAAAAATGAAGGCTAAGCACTTTTTAAGGTAGTTCTGCATGGTTCTCAATGTTTAAAATCTTAATCTTCTTAACGGGAAACAAAAAATAAGTTTTCAAAATCAAAGATATTTTTAGTCTAAAACTTAAAAAGTCAATTTTTTTCCAAACCCCAAAACTAAATACCATCTCTACCGTTATTTCAATTATGAAAAACCGTTTTACATCTATTTCTTCTTTGATAATTGCTATTTCAATTTTTGCCTGCAACAGTATGGATGAGATTGATGAGCCTGTAAAATCCTATGAATTGGCAGACATGAAGTGGAAACATATCGAGCAGGATGAGGACAATTTGGTGGAATTTGAACTCCCACAACAGACTTTCAGGAATGAGGGGGACAATCCTATACCAATTGAAATCAATCCCCTTGAAGGAATCATGGGCACATCAAAGTTTGAGTTTGACCAGCCCGAATTCTTTTTGGAAATGAATCTTGGAGAGCACTATCTGATGGCTCCCCGATATCATGGAAATCAGGAAGGTTATTTTTATGTGGGAGGTGGCCAAGAAGTTTTGCTTGACACGACCATTTATGAATTCCCTTTATCCATAGAAACTACGGAAAGCTATACATTAACACCAAATACCGAACTTATCTACGAAGGGACTGTCCACCTCAAAGAAATCAAAGTGAAGTTTTTGGCACGGGTAATCGAAAAAGTATCTGGGGCATCTTATGATTTGGAGGGGACTTGGACAAGCTCATATTACGAAACAATGAGCATCAATGTGGTTGCCAATGATATTGAGTGACAAGTTTATTTTGTCTTTTTGACCGTTTAGATTTTTTAAGAAGGATTCTCCCAAATTATTTTTTTAATTTGGAGAAACATACCTCCTATCTATGAATGAGCTAAATAGACAACTTTCTTTGGGATTGAAGACCTTTTTGGGTTTGTACGTGCTAATCTATTGTTTTCCATTTCCGGCAGATTATATCCCTTATACATATGAGTATTTCAGCAAATATATTGGCTTTGCCAAAGCCAATCTGAATCTTTATGTTGGCAAGTATCTACTTGGTTTTCAAGAGCTAAACCACATTGAAATTAATGGAAGTGGAGACACTACTTTGGATTACATATCCCTTTTGAGTTATTCTTTGTTGGCTGTTCTTATCACGATCATACTGCTGATATTCTCCAAGAACAAGGAGAAACTTGTGGGATTCTACGCAAAGATGCTGATTTATGCCCGCTATTTTGTAGGGCTCACTTTGATATCATATGGTGTTATCAAATTTTTGCACGGCCAGTTTCCAAGTCCTAGCCTGATGGCACTGGAAGCTACCTATGGAGAATCATCTCCAATGGGCCTAGCTTGGAGATTTTTTGGCTATTCAGATCTTTATAAGGGTTTTATGGGATTTTCTGAAGTTTTGGCTGGTTTTTTATTGTTGTTTAGAAGAACAGCCATTCTTGGCGCATTGGTTTCGATCGCTGTATGTACCAATATTTTCTTCGTCAATCTTTCCTTCGACGTGCCTGTCAAACTCTTTTCCGGACACCTTCTTTTCTTCTCAGTATTGATTGCCCTTCCGAGATTGAAAACTTTGGTATCCTTCTTCTTCCTTCACGAGGAAGTAAGTCTCAAGCCAATTGAATATGACTTGACTAAAAAGCGAAAAAAATGGAGTTATATAGTACTTAAGGTAGTTTTGGTAGGTTTAATCCCCTTAAGTTTGATCATTGGCCACGTATCCAGCCAATCCTATCGAACCTATCTGAATGAATGGGAAGGTGTGTATGAAGTCATATCTTTTGGGATTGAGGATAAACCGGATGTTGCAGAAACTGCCCACTGGGATAAAATAATTATCCAGGGAAAAACAATCATGACCTTAAACAAATCGAAATCCAAAAAATACTACACAATAGAAAACATTTGGAATGAAGGTGAAATCAATTTTATTGAAAATCATGAGCAAGAAGATCCATATTCCTTCTATATTTCAGAATTGGAAGATGGAAGTTATAAGATGGAAACAAAGATTGGTAACAATCAATACTTGGTCAATGCCAAACGAAAAGTGAAGACTGATTACCTGCTTATCAATCGTGGGTTTCGCTGGGTAAATGAAACTCCATACAACAGATAAAATACCCCTGGACAATTCAAATACTGGTATGCAATTTGATATTTGCAAAATGATCTTCATAAATCCGAACAATGACTGATTTTCTAAAGCAATTTTTAGGGATTACGCTAAGCATCTCATTGATGTTCCATGGACTGGTATTGCCGTACTTCCAAGTTTCGGATAATTCAGATTCAGGAGATTCATCAACATATATTTCCAATTCCCAAATAGTGGAATTTGCGGGAGACCTACCCTTGATTTCCGGCATAGACCAATTGGTGGTTGTCACTTCAAAAGCATCATTTTTAGGTGATTGGTTATATGGCAGAATCAATGCTATTTACACCTTTCATTTTGAAAACTATGTCAATTCAATTTTTAAAACCAGTCAGCATATAGAGCTGGTTTTTGGCATCAAAGAGATAAAATTCCCCACACATTTCTTTTGGTAAAACACCATTTTTATTGCTTTTAAGCCAGAATTCATTGCTTGAAGGTATAATAGCCAATACTGGCTAAAGTTCACGTATGTTTTGATTCTGGATCAAAATAATATGTGACATCTTATCCTATTATATTCTTAAAATGGCAAGAAAAGTATTTGCCAAAAACCATATTATTATGTTTGATATAGATATTATTTCCATAGCCATGGCTGCGGCCGCCATGGTAGCATTTGCTATTCCCTTTTATGTAAACCAACGAAAGGTCAAAAAAGAAAAATCCGACAGAACAAATAAAATTACAGCACTGTCAAAAAGTCATGGATTAAACATAGACATCCAAGATCTCTGGAGAAATCAATATTTTGTAGGTTTGGATGCCCATCAGAATAAGCTGATCTATATTGGTGATTTAGATGAAATGGATCCCAAAATCATTTATCTGGATGAAGTGAAAATAGTCAAGGTCGTAGAATCATCCCGTATGGTTGGTCCGAAAGGAAACAGCAGAAAAGTTGTCGATGGCCTACAGCTACAATTGATCAACAACCATGGTAAAAGCATTGGCGATTTGGTTTTTTTTGATGGTGATAAATTCTCAGATCTGGTTGGAGAGCCTATATTGGTCAAAAAATGGGAAGCAACCATCAATGCTGCCATCAAAAACCAGATGAAAAAGGACAGTATAGTCCTGTGACACACGACCCTGGCCTAGTTGCTTGATTTCATATGCATAGTTTAACTACTGGTGTCATTGTGAATAATCGTCAACTACGCCACGGCGCACGAATGTCAACGGTTAACAGTCAACAGACTGGATAGCTCCTTTGTTGAAGTTGGTTTATAGGACTACTGGCAAAGAAGCGTATGTCCACAATAAACTTTACATCTTCGAATCTTTGGGGCGATTTTGAATATTTTGCCACAAAGATTCGAAGACGCAAAGGAGAACCCTACTTATGAATGGTTATCTTTTTACAGAGCATTTTTTCGATGGCATGTCCCATTGAAGATCCAAATACTATTATTGATTCATTACCAACACCGGCAGGGATTTGTCATTGGCGACCAAGCGCTCAGCTACTGACCCCATGAGGAAATCACTATCATCATTATTGCCTTTTCGTCCAAGGACTATAAGCCCCACGCCTTTACCCAAAGCATAATCATAAATCGTTTTGCTGACATGCTCGTCTCCACCAAATAGCATGGTGCAATCAGGAACTTCCCCAACCTTCTTTTTCAGTAGCTTAAATTTCTCCTGGGATTTTTTTTGCAACTCCACTTTGATATCCTTTGGGTCTTTGATATAAGGGAAAAACTGCATTGACAATTTGATTACATGCAGCAATTCCAGGGATGAATCTGCTTGTTTAGCCAAGGCAGCTGCCATTTCTACAACCAGTGGACTATACTTGGAGAAATCGATGGGAGCTAAAATGGCATCAAAGTTTGGACGTGCCATTTCAGGGATAAACAAACAGGGGGTTTTGCTCAAACGCACAAGCTTGGAACTCAAAGTACCCGAACCATCATAATAGCCTTTTTTGCCTAGCATCATGAGGTCATAGGATACAGAATCAATATGCGCAATAAATTCGCTCACCGTTTTTTCCTGCCGTATATGGATATGTATTGATGCATTGTCTGGTCCAAACTGACTTTCGACCTTCTCAGCCAATTCTTCAGATAGAATATCTGTCAAATTGCGCCCTTGGGATGCTAAGGTCTCACGCAGACCAGGAGGCAAATCCTCAATTTCTAACCAATGAATGATGTCCAACTGTTTGAAATCAAACAGACTATCAAGTTTTTTGATGTACATCAGCAATAGCTCATCCATCGAGCTGAGATCAGCCAAAAGAGCTATACGTTCGATTTTGTATTTCATATCAATCATTTTTTATCGGAAGAACCTGGCTTATTGGTTTGGTTTCGCTTTTGGATATTATTCCAAACAACTTCAGCCAATTTTGTCTCATAATTTTTTCGGCTTTTCTCTTGGCTAAGGATTTGCTGTTTTGCAAATTCCTGCTGGAGTCCCTTTCTCAAGGCATATGCCATCACCACCAAAATAAACAGAAAGGGAAGTCCGGTAGTGATGGTGGCAGTCTGTAAGGCTTTCAAGCCACCCCCTATTAACAGTACTGCTGCTACAGCACCTTCAGCAATTGCCCAGAATATCCGCTGCGCTACGGGAGCATCAAGTTTTCCCCCGGCAGTTATGCTATCGATTACCAATGAGCCGGAATCAGAAGAAGTCACAAAGAAGGATGCTATCAATATTATCCCCACAATGGATCCAATAGTAGTCAGCGGAAACTCACCCAAGAAGACAAAGAGCGCTGTAGCCTCATCTTTGATAATGTTATCAGCCAATACACTACCCTCACGGTGTAAATCCAGGAATATTGCACTGCCACCCATTGCACTCAACCAGAAGAAGGTTAGAAAACTAGGGATCAGGAGTACTCCTGTAATAAATTCACGGATAGTACGTCCCTTGGAAACACGTGCTATAAACATGCCTACAAATGGTGACCATGAAATCCACCAGGCCCAATAGAAAACTGTCCAATCTCCTTGCCAACCTTGGTCTCGATAAGCTTCAGTCCAAGTGGAAACCTGGATGATACTCGTTAGGTAATTGCCAATGTTTTGTATGGTAGAGCGAAAAATAAACAAAGTCGGCCCTACTATCAGAATAAAAACCAATAAGGTAGCTGCGATACGGATATTCCACTCACTGAGTCTCTTCACACCTTTGTCCACTCCAGACACAACTGACAGTGTGGCTATCAAAGTAATACCGGCGATAAGACCAACCTGTAGCCAGACAGTGTTTTCCAAGTCAGTGAGAAAAGCAATCCCTGCCCCAACCTGCTTGACACCCAAGCCCAAGGACGTTGCCAATCCGAAAAGGGTTGCCAAAACCGCAAATACATCAATGACATCCCCAATCCAACCATATATGCGATCTCCAAGTATAGGGTAGAAAACGGAACGGATCGTAAGTGGAAGTCCTTTGTTAAAGGCAAAAAAGCCAAGACTTAAAGCAACCAATGCATAGATTGCCCAAGCATGAAATCCCCAGTGCATAAATGTATAATTCATTGCTTTTTCAGCAGCTTCCACAGTTCCCCCTTCTCCAAAGGGTGGGGATTTGTAATGAAAAACTGGCTCTGCAACACCCCAAAACAAAAGTCCGATACCCATGCCTGCACTGAATAGCATGGCAAACCATGCTGCTGTCGTAAACTCAGGCTCTGCATCTTTGCCACCTAAGCGGATGTTTCCATACTTACTGAATGCCAAATACACACAGAATATCACGAATGCATTTACTGTGATGATAAACACCCAACCTGTTTTCGCTGTCACCCAATCTTTAAAGTAGCCAAAATATTTTTCCATTGGCTCCCCTACTATGAGGGTTACTGAAATAAAAAGTACGATCAAAGCTATGGCAGGCCAGAAAACAGGCTTGTGAATATCGAAATACTTCTTAGACATAATCAATCTTAGTTTTTATGACATTAATGTCATGGTTTATACTGAATCTTATCGTCAAATCCCAAACACCTTTCCCAAGTGAAAAGTATGTCCAGAAATTCTTACTTACCTCATGGTGATACATAAATAGCCTCAAAAGTAGTATCCAAAATTAATGTTAAGGCGTGTATTCCACCCAGGTTTAGGATCTATGGGATTGTCTACTCCTACTGGTTGACTGACGTCTTGTATCCCACGTCCTGTCCCGAGTGCATTGCCTCCAAATGCCCCAGTAAGCCAGGGGTGATTGATTCCTCGCGCAATGTCAAAATAGCAATATATGTGTCCAGCTGTGACCAAAGACCCAAATACATTTTGTTGGGTGTTTGCAAAAGGAACCTGCTCATTCCCAATTGTGACCTTACCAAATTTGCGCATCAAGGTATAATTGTTGTACAATTGAATATTGCTAATAGGTCCCCAGGATACAGGGATGTCATAGGCTATGCCCACCAAATACATGGCTGCCCTACTTGCCACATCGTAGGTGCCAAATCCATAGGCCCCCATTTGGACTACGTCCAAAGTATTGCCATTATCATCACGCACATCCTCAAATGCGTAATAAAGCCCTTGGGTTTTGAGATTCCACCGACCATAGTCCTGTTCATAGTGAATCGCGGCAGCATAATTTCTTCCGACATGGGCAGTTTCTTGATTGTAAACCTGGTGGGTTTGTAATGAAAGCCCAATTTCAGCTTTCCCAATCCGTCTTGCCGCCCGAATATTCCACTGATGCCTTTCAATATTATGATTGCCCTCTATCGGTACCACATCATAACTGTAGCGTGCAGTAGAAAATGCTCCATTTGTCAACTCATTGGTCCCACGAGGCTCACTCATGAGGAAATAAGCCGCATTCAACGTCCAGTCCTTTGACTCACGTGTATAATTGAATCCAATCTGGTGATCATCTTCCAAACCAACATAGTAGGGCAATTGAAACCACCAATTATGGGATGCATATGTCAACAAGCCAAAAGGAACTTGGGTTACGCCAAATTGCAAATTGTTATGCTTCTTAAAACGGTAGCCTACCCAACCATACTTGATAAAATGTGTATTGAAAGTGGGATAAAAACGATATTGAAAGGCAAACTGCAAACCATCTTTATATGCATCTACTTCAATCCACCAAGTATCCCAAGTCATTTCGTTTTGGACGAAAGTTCCAAGAGGTGCCGTACTTCCTTCATAATGTGTCCATATGGCATTTAGGCGAAAAGCTCCACCTACTTTTACCCAAGAAGTATCTGGATTTGTTTCTTGTAGTGCCCAATTTCCAAATTCAAGGTTTCCTTTGTCAGTACCCCGTAGTTTTGAGGAAAAAAGAGATGGAAAACCATAAACCGTTTCTGTAGAATCCCCCTCTGTTTTGGAGACTTTGGCAAAGCTTTTTAATTGAAAAGTAAAGATTAAAAGACTACAAATCAGTATTTTTTTTCTCATATTGAATTGGTTTTAGCTTGAAAATACTTTTATACGGTACTAAGCCGAGCTATATATCAATTATCGAGAAGCCAATTTCCAAATACGATTTGAAAATGAATCATCCTTGCGGCTATAGTCCCAACAAAAGTGAAGATTATCGGACTGCGTGGAGTTTTGGGCAACAAACAAAAGTCGACCAAATAGCTTAGGAGTGAAAGCTGGGGTGTGAAAGAGGAAAGAGGCTAAACAAACTGTATAAACAAATAAACTACATTATTCTCACAAATAACATTAAAACACGATTTATTTAGATTGTTTTTTCCAGAATACATGCTGAAAATATTGCTCAAAATCCTCCCGATTTCTTGTGAGTGGGAAAAGTAAAGGAACAAAAATGAAAGTAAAAAGTAACTGAATCGTGATAAAAAACTCCCATCTCAATTCTGGAATGGTTTTTTAAACCATATCAATCTGCAACCCAATACCAGTAAGTATTCTTCTAATCGGGAATATGTATCACCTACTTCAATAATGCTTTCAAACCTGTATGGCTCATTCGTTCATTTTTTTGGTTACAAAATCAAATGCTTCCTGCCAAGCGTCCAAAAAAGCATCCAAATGTTCCATAAACTCTTGACCGAACCCTTTTTCGGCTATAATATTTTTCCCGTCATTGATGATCTGGCTAAGGGGATTTATCTCAAAAAGTGCCAGTGTCGGTTTCACTTTGTGTCTGATCAAGTGGATGATTTCACCATCATTTTTCTCGGCACCCTCTAAATATACTTCCTTCAATTCTATCAATGAGGTATGGATAGCGGCTATCAGTTCGGTTCTAAACTCAAGATCACCTTCTGCCATTTCGTCAATCCTATCGAAATTAAGTGGTGGGATTTTATGCATTACTGTTAGATTTATGGGAATTGATTCCGGCCAAATAGCCCGTAGACCAGGCAGATTGAAAATTAAACCCTCCGGTAATACCATCTATGTCTAACACCTCACCTGCAAAATACAAACCTGGCAGTAGTCTGCTTTCCATAGTTTCTGGATTCACCTCATTTAATTTAACACCACCTGCAGTTACAAATTCATCTTTGAAAGTTGTCTTGCCTTCAATTGCCACAATATAGCAAAAAAGATTCTGTATTAATTTGTTTAGGTTTTTTTTCGGAATTTCATTCCACAGCAAACCTGGTTCAATTTCAGACTTCCCTACTATGTGTTCCCACAACCTTGCGGGCATGCCGAACAATGGGTTTGAATCTATTTTCTTTTTGGGATGCTCATTTTTGTACTTGCCCAAATTGCTTAAAATCCCATGCTCCGTCCAAGTTGAATCCCATCGGATCTGTGCTTTGGCATTGTATTTTTGATCAAATAACCAAGGTGCCCCAAAGGCAGAAAGCTTGAGTACTGCCGGTCCGCTGAGTCCCCAATGTGTAATTAGCAATGGTCCTTGGTAAGCCAATTTTGTCCCTTCCAGCTTGATAAAAGCATCAGGTACAGAGATCCCCATCAACTCACGAATAGGCTCCTGGGGGGTATTGAAAGTAAAGAGAGAAGGTATAGGTTCTGATATTTCATGTCCAAGTTCTTGTATAAAGTTGAAGCCAGAAACTTTAGGTGCCCCACCAGTACAAATGATAAGCCTGTCAAAACTTTCTTTATATTGGTTGGAATGAACCCAAAACTGATTGTCCAAAAATTCAATTTTGTTAACCGTAAAATTATATTGAACCTTGATATTTTTTTTGCTGGCTTCACCAACCAAAGCCTGAATGATGGATTCAGAGTTATCAGAAACAGGAAACATCCTTCCATCCGACTCTACTTTGAGGTTCACACCTCTCGACTCAAACCAATCTATCGTATCGGTTACTGCAAAATGCCGAAATGTTTTCTTAAGAAACTTCTCACCTCTTGGATAGTTTTTGATCAAATGGGCGATTTCAAAGGCTGCATGGGTCACATTACATCTTCCACCACCAGAAATTTTCACTTTTGCCAAAGATTTGGATGTCTTTTCCAAGATTGTTACCTGTGTATTCGCATTTGCTGCATGGATCGCAGCAAAATAACCTGCCGCACCAGCACCTATAATTCCTATTTTCAACATTTTTGCCACTCAAGATTCCTACAAAGGTTATTGTTTTTTACCAGAAATAGAACCTCTTTTTCTACCGTTTTTTCCAATGGGAAATAAACATCAGATCCTGAACCCAATTCAAATCTTTTATTCAATCTAAGCAAGCAATGAATTGGGCAGATAATATAAATTGACTACTATTCAAATTGAACAGAGATTGATAGATCAAGTCCTATTCCAAAATGAATAATCATCATTATAGGTCTAACATGACTTTTGACCCTTGTTTAACTGATTGGTATATGGCATCGATAATTTTCAAATCCTTCAAGCCATCCTTTCCATCCACAGGGATTGTAGGCTTCTTTCCTTCAAGAATAATTTTAGCCATTTCATCCATTTGCTTGGTTTGATGGGTGATATGTGGTAAATCCAACCTGCCTTTATGCGTTTCACTACGGATAGGACCATAACCGGTGGCAGGTTTCAATTCGGCAAAACCTTTCGTTCCATTCAAGAAAAATTTATCTAGATAATTCATACTGTAGGTGGATAGACAAGAAGCGACTACACCACTTTCAAATCCAAGTTGGAAAGTAATGGTTTCATCCACACCTTCCTTGAATTTTATGGGATCAGTTTTAACCTCCTGCGCTGTCACCCAAATAGGTTCTTCCCCTACCATATACCTTGTCCCATTGATGGCATAGATACCAATATCCATCATCGCACCACCACCTGCCAATTTGGGATCTAGTCTCCATTGGTTGGGGTCACCGATTTTAAAACCTGACAATCCTTGAAAAAACTTGATTTCCCCGAATTCACCAGCTTCCCGCATTTTCACAATTTCCAATGTATTGGCTTCAAAGCGCATTCTGTAACCTATTAGCAATTCAACACCTGCTTTATCACAAGCCTCGACCATTTCCTGGCCTTCTTTGGCATTGATAGCCATTGGCTTTTCACAAATCACATGCTTACCGGCAGCAGCTACGCGGAGACACTGGCCATGATGCAGCGCATTTGGCGTGATGATATAGACAGCATCTATTTCATCATTATCTTTGATTGCATCAAAATTCCCATAGTTGTAACAGTTTTTATCAGGGATATCAAAGCGCTTTTTCCAGTCTGCTATTTTGGAAGGAGTACCACTGATCACTCCGGAAACCTTCGCGTACTTTGAATCTTTCATTGCATCAGCCACTCGATTGGCGTAGCTTCCAAGCCCCATCAATGCAACACGTAATTTTTTGTCTTTTGGCGGATTATCTGTTTTGAACAACAATGAGTCAGGTGTAAAACCAAAAGTAACTGGAATTAGACCTGTACCTAAATGGATTAAAAATTTACGTCTCGATTTCATAGGGAATAGGTTTTTGATCAAAATTTTGATCTATTAAATTATAAAAATAATTCTGTTATTTCTGCATATTAAGAAGATTAATCATAAAAATTACAGATTTTAGCTTGGTTTATACTTCTTTATATGAGTATCCGCAATGATGCACCTTGGGTGAGAAGAGCCTTTAGTAAGTTGCAGATACTCGTCAACAGCATGTGCTTCTGTGCCCTGGTCAACAGTTTAACACCTGTACCACGGCGTAGTCAACATAAATTAATGGGACATTCAACAATCTATTGTTAGGCTACGTGCAAGAATGCGGAAATACATATAGAAATAAATTAAACTAAAGTAAACGTCTGTGAATTATATCCAAAATATTGATTTATGATGCAATCCTGATTAATTTGTCCTTTCAATAGCCAAAGAGTATACGAATGAAATTAAACCCAAGTCAAAACAGTAGAAAATATATTTTTGTAATACTTGCATTTTTATGGTTCCACACTGTCTCTGCACAGGTACAGCCCAGCTTGGGAGGTTCTTCCAGAATTATGAACAGTGCAATGGAACAAATGGAAAACGGTGATTATGAGAAAGCCAATGCTTCTTTTCGTAAGATTATTGATTCAAATTTGCCTATCCCACCGGAAATGCCCTATTACTTTGCAGAGACTCTGTACCATTTGGAACAATTTGACAACAGTGCAAATTTCCTTAACAAATACCTTGAACTGAATGGATTCAAAGGTGATAATTATGAAAAAGCCAAAGCCTTGGAAAAGCTTTTGGAAAACCATCTAAATGCCATCAAAGCCTGTGGGTTATGTGATCGCAGGGGCTATCGTTATCAGGAGTGTTTTACCTGTGAAGGAACCAAACATTTGGAACAAGACTGCAATTACTGCAAGGCAAAAGGTATTGTTGGTTGTAGCAAATGTGTTGGATCTGGTCTTATCACAAGAAGAAATGTATTCAACATCATCGAATATTTTGAATGCGAAAGGTGTGAGGGGCATGGAAGGTTGACATGTCCTACCTGTGAAGGCTCCAAACTCGAAACAAGCGCCTGTAGGACTTGTCAAGGTAGTGGGCATTTACAATCAGACAAGATCTGTGACCATAAAGAAGAGCCGCGACATTTGTCCCAGGTTTTCAACAGATTGAAGCCACATTAAAGCGAAATAAGGAAATTGAATTGCCATAAAAAAAGGGTGTCGCAATGACACCCTTTTTTTAGTTTTCTATTCAAGTTTATTTGCAATATTTTGCCAAAGCCTCAGAAGCAGCTTCGTAGTTGAGCTTGATAGCCAAATTCAGATCTTCACAGCCTGATTTTTTCTTATCGGTTGCCAATTTCAACAATCCACGGTTATAGTAAGCTTGCCCAAAATCTTTATCCATTTTGATCGCTGCATTATATTCTTTCAGAGCTTCTTCTGTATTTCCCAATTGATGTAAAGCCCTCGCTTTCATAAAGTAAGCCATGGCAGGTGCTCCAGAAGTCTCAACAGCCCTATCTGCATACAGCAATGCAGAACTATGGTTCTTTTGCTTCTGGAAAAGATTGGACAAGCTCAACATTACCTGGACATTGTTCGCATCAATTTCCAATGCAGTCAGGAAATCTTTTTCCGCCGACTCAATATTGCCCAATTCTTCATGTGAACGCCCCCTGTTATAGAGTGCTTTTACATTTTTTGGCTTAGTAGAAAGGTAACTGTCATAAGCTTTGATTGCTTCTTCGTACTTTCCCGAAGCATAGAGGTCATCACCATCATTGGAAGCACTTCCACAGGCAAATGACGTAACCAATAATAAAATACTTAAATAGACTCGAATCTGAATACTCATAAATTTGATTTCAATAATAATTAAACCGCTACGTTGTTCTCACGCAAAGCTTCATTCAAAGATGTCTTGAGGTCGGTAGAGGCTTTTCTTTGGCCAATGATCAGGGCACAAGGAACCTGGAAATCACCGGCAGGGAATTTTTTGGTCAAAGAACCTGGGATCACAACGGATCTTGGAGGCACATAGCCTTTATATTCTACAGGCTCCGCACCAGTGACATCGATGATTTTGGAACTGGCAGTCAAGGTAACTCCCGCACCTACTACCGCTTCTTTGCCGATTCTTACCCCTTCTACGATAATCGCCCTTGAACCGATAAACGCACCATCCTCGATAATAACCGGAGCTGCTTGGACTGGTTCTAAAACTCCTCCAATACCTACACCACCGCTCAAGTGTACATTTTTGCCGATCTGCGCACAAGAACCTACGGTAGCCCAAGTATCAACCATCGTGCCACTGTCCACATAGGCACCTATATTGACATATGATGGCATCATCACCACTCCCGAAGCCAAATATGCTCCGTATCTCGCTACTGCATGTGGTACAACCCTAACCCCTTGCTTGGCATAGTTGGTTTTCAAAGCCATTTTATCATGGAATTCAAATGGACCCACTTCTATTGTCTGCATTTTTTGGATAGGGAAATATAAAATGACAGCTTTCTTCACCCAATCATTCACTTTCCAAGATCCATCTTCAAGAGGTTCGGCAACTCGCAACTTGCCGAGATCCAAATCCGAAATGACAGATTTGATGGCGATTTCTACATCCTTTTCTTTCAACAACTCCCTGTTGTCCCATGCGTTTTCAATGATTGTCTGTAAATCCATATTATTTGTTAGTTTCGCTTTTATTTAATTCAAATTTGTTGATGAAAAAGCCAAATGTTGCTATCGCATCAGTCCTCAAACCTCTCAAAGACGCACGTGCTTACTACCGTCTTGGCCTTTCGCTGCGTGAAACAAATAAATACCACCTTAACATCATAGGATTTTCATTAAAAAATGTCCCGAATGAAAAAGATATAAGCTTTTTTACCCTGTTTGATAAGAATAGAACCCATTGGAAACGGTTGCTGGTCTCCCTGAAATTTGTTCAAACCATCCAAAAAACGAAACCAAAAATACTGATAGTCACAAGTTATGAATTGCTGCCAGCTGCGGTTTTGATAAAAGCAATACTGAGATTTCGGTTGATCTATGATGTCCAGGAAAATTATGGTCTAAATATCCAAGAGAACCAAACCCAAAAGGGATGGAAAAGACATGTGGCCAAATATTGGATCAGGGGGATCGAAAAACTAGCCCATAGATTTGTTGACCATTATTTTTTTGCAGAATCCTGCTACAGACATGAGTTTCCATACATCGATAAGTTTACAGTATTGGAGAATAAGTTCCCTGGTAAACCCAAGCCCATATTACCGGTGCAATACAGACAGGGTCAGTGTCTCACCTTTTTGATATCCGGCACCATCACGGAAGTCTATGGTATAAAAGAGGCGATCATTTGGTTCACAGAAGCACTAAAGCACCAACCCAATTTGCGATTGAAAATAATTGGGTATTGTCCAATGAAATCATACAGAATTGGACTAGATAAAATCATCCAAGGTATTCCCCAAATCCAAGCAAAAATCTCGGATTCTGCCATTACATACCCAGAGATTTTGGTGGCTTATCAGCATAGTGATATCATCATGTTACCCTATTATCAAATCCCCAGCATCAGTCCAAAAGTTCCCAGTAAACTGTACGAAAGTTTGGCATTGGGAAAACCGTTTTTGCATAGCCCAAACCCAAAGTGGGCTAGTCTGTCCGATAGGTACCAAGCAGGAGTCGAGGTGGAGTTTTCAGATTTGGGATCGGTAAAAAAACACCTGGATGAAATTGTCGCAAGACCATTCTTTACCGGTGGCATGGACGGTCTTCCATTTTGGAATGAACATGAAAACCAAAGACTCCTTGGGGTCATAGTCAAATATTTGGATGATTGAATTTAGAAAGATTTTTGAATTGGAAGATTCATAGTATTTAGGTGCTGTTCTGAATCATTTTTTTGGAAACTTAAGTCAAGATCTAATCGGTTTCCTTTACCGAATATTGACCTTCTTTTAGGGAAAATAAAGTCAAAAACTCCGCATTCTATTGAAAGGAATTTTGGAAAAAACACCCACCAATCATCATATCTCTATCAGTTCCCTTCTGCTGCAATCCCTACTGTGGAAAGCCCATTTGACAACCATCGGACTGTTGCTTCAAAATGAAAACCCATTTTCATTTATCCACATAGCAAAATTGATTTATCCACTTTTGTACCCAAATGGAAACCGATTTTTCCGATTGGGAAACTGACGTTTTCGCATGAACTTACACTAACCAAGGGGTGAGATTATTTTACATCAATCTGATTTAATGCAAATTACACACTTTTTTAAACATATCTAAATTATATTTTAGATTAAGCTAAAACACTAAACACAATTGAAATTGACTTATCCACACGAGTTTTAGGCTTGAATAAATTATTTTTTAGTGTCGTCTAAAACATTATCTTTGCATTTCAAACGTTAGACTTATATGACAAAACTGACCCACGCAGAAGAGAACTATTTGAAGGCGATCTACCAACTGTCAGAGGCTGGGAACAAGGGGGTTTCTACAAATGATATATCCGCTGAAATGAAAACCAAGCCTGCATCGGTAAGTGATATGCTTAGGAAACTTGGAGAAAAAGAGGTGATAGAATACCGGAAGTATTATGGGGTTCATATTACCGAAGAAGGCAAAAAATTTGCATTGGGAACCATCAGAAAACAACGGCTGTGGGAGGTGTTTTTGGTTGACAAACTTCGCTTCTCCTGGGACGAAGTTGCAGAGGTAGCTGATGAATTGGAGCATGTACAATCCCGTGTATTGATCCAGCGTTTGGATGAGTATTTAGGCTTTCCGAAGTTTGATCCACATGGCGATCCTATCCCTGATGAATATGGCGATGTCCGCTCCCGCCCTCGCCTACCGATCAATGAAATCGACATTAATGGCACCGGTCAAATCGTAGCAGTGAAAGACAGCAGTGCGGCCTTTTTGAAATACTTGGACAAGGTTGGCGCCTACATCGGTGCAAGGATAAAGGTATTGGAAAAAGTAGAGTTTGATGGATCGATTGAAATCCTGGTCGACAACAAAAAAACGATCTTTATGTCCAAAGATGTAGCAGGGAATATTTTGGTAATGGTGTAGGATGATGCCAGAGGAGAGAAGCGATAGTCAAGAGGAAAGAGGAAGACACAAGAAACAAGAGTGTGCTTTCTACGACTAAGTCACCTCGACGGCAGGAGAGGTCTCGTCCCGATTATGGTCGAAGAAGTGGGAAAATAAAAAGTATATATAAATTTCAGTTCGAGATTAGAAATTGGAAGATTAAAAAATTGAGGGAAAGGTTGATACTTTTAAATAAGCAAATCCTACCCTATGAAATCGGATTAGTTGGTAGGAACACTTGGTACTTGGTTCTTTGTACTTTGTACAAAAAATCCAGACCTATTTCTTGAACTTACTGTATATGGCATGGGTTTTTAGAGGAAAATGAATCGAATTTTATAAATTTGAAATATGAAAAAAAGATTAAGCGTTCTATTTTACCTCGGGTTTATTTTATCCCTCCCCTCCATTGCCCAAGAAAAAATCAATTGGATGACTTTCGAAGAAGCTAGTTTGGCCACCCAAAACAGTCCGAAAATGATCTTGGTTGATGTCTATACCGACTGGTGTGGCTGGTGCAAAAAAATGGACAAGGAGACTTTCACCGATGAAGATGTAATCGCCTATGTCAATGAGAATTTTTATGCGGTCAAGTTACACGCAGAGCGGGAAGAGCAAAAGTTTACATTTAAAGGAAAAGAGTATTCCGAGGCCAGCATGGCCAAAACAATGCGGGTTACCTCCTACCCCAACTTCGTAATCATGGATGCAACAATGGAAAACATCACCCAATTGCCAGGGTTTAGACAGCCGAAACCATTTATTGAAGGGCTGGAAGGAATAGTTAAGCGATTTACCAAATAAGTATGTTTTCCCTACACGAAAAAGAAGATACCATCGTAGCTTTGGCTACCCCACAAGGCGTTGGAGCCATAGCTGTCATAAGACTATCCGGAAAGGATGCGATTAAGATCTGCAACAGTGTATTCAAAGGCAAAAACCTGGAAAGCCAAGATTCCCACACCATCCATTTTGGAACTATCCGTGATGGAGATAGGATCATTGACGAGGTATTGGTGTCTCTTTTTGTAGCACCCAAATCTTTTACCAAAGAAAATGCGGTAGAAATCTCCACACATGGTTCATCCTACATTGTCAACCAAGTAATCAAATTGCTGGTACGGAGCGGTGCAAGGCCAGCCAAGCCGGGGGAATTTACACAAAGGGCCTTTTTGAATGGCCAGTTTGACTTGGCCCAGGCTGAGGCTGTAGCAGACTTGATCCATGCTGATTCAGAGACCTCCCATCAAGCAGCCTTGAATCAGATGCGAGGTGGGTTTAGTGGAGAGATATCCAAACTTCGAGCTGAATTGATCCACTTTGCTTCCATGATTGAATTGGAGTTGGACTTTACTGAAGAGGACGTAGAATTCGCCAGTAGAGATGATTTAAGAATATTGGTTGAGAAATTGCTTCGTGTTGTGGAGCAGTTGATCAGCAGTTTTGACTTGGGGAATGTCATCAAAAATGGGGTGCCTACCGTCATCGCAGGGAAACCAAACGCTGGAAAATCCACCCTACTCAATGCGCTTCTGAACGAAGAAAAAGCCATCGTCTCAGAGATTGCCGGGACAACCCGCGATTTTATTGAAGACGAGATCAATATTGGAGGAGTGATATTCAGGTTTATCGATACTGCCGGATTGCGGGAGACTACCGATGTGATCGAATCTATCGGTGTGAGCCGAACCCAAGAGAAAATGAAGACAGCTTCCTTGATTTTGTACCTGTTTGATTTGACAGATTCCAGCATGGAAGAGATCAATAGGGATGTCGAAAACCTTGAGACATTAGGGGTTCCCTTTATTAAAGTAGCAAATAAGACAGATAAGTCTAACACACAATTTATCAATGAATTAAAAGGTAAATTTCCTGATACCATTTTTATTTCCGCAGGGCAAAAAGAGAATTTGGAAGCTCTGAAAAACAGGGTTTTGGAATTGGTGAATTTGGATAAATTCAGGACAGGAAATACAATCGTCACAAACATTCGCCACTACGATTCCTTGGTCAAAACACGCCAATCCCTACTCGATGTACTAGAAGGTCTGGACAATGAAATCACCAATGACTTCCTGGCCATGGATATCAGAAGGTCACTCCATTATCTTGGAGAGATCACAGGTGAGATCACGACTGATGATTTGTTGGACAATATATTTAGTAAGTTTTGTATTGGGAAATAGGCTTCACCTAGATTTTACGGATTTATTGGACCTCAGACAATCCCAGATTGGATTTATTTCAAGGATGAATTTTCAAGAATCTATAATTTCATATTGCTCTGAAAGTCTATTCATAAAATCTCCAAAGTCACCTTCATAATGGCACTTAAGAACTGCCATTTTATAGTGTGTTCTTGCAAAAAAGGTTACTATTAAGTAGTCATTATAACTACCCAATAGGTATTTTTTTAGCCAATTGGTTTTGGATCTTATAAAAAAGGCTAAGCTTGGATATTGAGGGATATTCAATTTCCCATTAATCCTGAATAGTAGTTCTATTTGATAATATTCTCCTTTATCGATTTTTTTTATTGCCAATTGTGGAATCTCTTGCATGAACTCACATTGTGTCAACCAAGATCTGCTAGGTTTTCCTTTCACATACTTCAATCCTCTTGTATGGAAGAAATAAGTATGCTTTTGTGATAAAATGAGCTTATAAGCATGATGCCATAATAGGAAAAGTAGCTTACCCTTTTCTATTTCCTCGTCATTTGGTAAAAATTTATTCTGCCAGTCTGCATTGCTTACTGGCGCTAATTTCCGCATTTTTAAGCAGATTACTAAGAGTTCTTCTTGAGATTGACTTAAAGTCAAACCTTCTGTGTCGTTTTCATTTAAAATAAATGAAGTAAAATTCTTTATCCTTTCCCTGTCTTTGGAAAGGATTCCATGGAAAGCGACTAAAAATGGATAATGATTTGAATGATAAGAACTCAAGATTGTATCCGCTAGCGTAAAACCTATAACCTTGTCAGTAATAGATAGGTCTTTTGGAAAGTCTCTTTGGTTCGTTTCTACTTTTGGTAATTCCAGATCACGCTGCAATTCAAGCATTGTGTCGCCTGGTTTGTAAAATGATGGATACTTTGATTTTAAATATACATCAAACCCTCTCCTATCATTAATAATTTGAAGATACTTACTCCTACCTGTATTTGGATCAAAGAAATCAGGCCAATAATATTCCTCAAAGTTGGCTGTCCCAGAGTACAGCATTTGACTCCATAAGGCAAAATATGCATATCTACTTAAGTAGGTTTGATCTGTATCAAAGTTACAGCTTACTAGAAGTACTTCTTTTGTAACTTTAAGATAGACTAGCTTCTTGGGTTCATCTGGCAATTTTATAGAAAGTGTAAGAATTTCATTTCTAAACCTAACTTTTGATATTTCAATTCGATAGTAGTCATATGGATTTCTGAATTTTGAATTTGCATTCAAAGTATCTTCCTTTAGACAAAATGTGCCCTTCTCAAATGGTAGTCTAAAGAATTTTTTCTCGTCAATAATTTGTACCTGCTTGTCCATAATTTTTATATTTAAGTTTTAAGTCTTTATTCAGAGGTCGTTAAGGTTGACAGTGTTTTAATTTTATTTCTACACATAGATTCCACCAACTCAATAAATGATGAAACTTTCTCATATAGCTCTTCTGCATCTTTTCGGTTGACAGAAAATTCTGAAGCGTATCTAGCCTTACCATAACTTTTACTTAGAATATCAAAAAGTCTACGATCAGAAGGTTTTTCTCCTACGAGCATATTAAATGGGTCATCTGAAAAGCTCCTGCACAAGCCCAATAAGCGGTAGATATTATGAAATTCTGATCTGTAGGCAATATGTACTCGGATTAGCCCTATACATGATTGTTCAACTACTTGATGTAGTAAAAAAGCTGTGATGTTATAGTTCCCTTTTGCCAGACTTTCCCTGGCACACTCAAAAAATCCATTTGCTAGTGAAATTCGATGGGAAAAGTGTTTAGTGGCCTTTTCCATAGAACCATCAGGGTTAAATTTTGGAATGGGATCAACATTAAAAAATCCATCTTTAGTGTAAACCGGTTTTCCATTGGTTAGAACGGTAATGAAAAATCGATTATTGGAATCAATTCCTTCTTTTATAGTACTCTCCCCATGACAAATGATAGTTACTTGCCCATTGTTATAATGTGCATTGACAAAATCCTGAATCTCATAATCTATTCTCGTACAGGATTCCGTACATATCAATAAACAATGATGTTGGTGCTTTACTTCCTTGCTGCCAAAACATCCTTCAATTTGATTTTGAAGTGTTTGTTGCCCGAAAGAAATGATCCTGGTTGGTTGGAATTTATCAACCAAAAGCATTATTAAGATTTTGAAGTGTACAGCTAGATCTTGATCGGATTTTAAGATTTGAATTTCCATAGGAATATATTTTGTCTTAACCACAATTAGATTACAAGCCATGAAGCATCGCTATTAGCGAAAGGCCTCTATTGAAATCAGGGATTTAAGGAATTGCCCATGAAATTGACTGGCTTGTTTCTGATGCAAATTCATGAATGCCTCCGGGATGAACTATTCCACTGTGGAATATCATATTCAAATGAAGGAATAAATTATTCAGGCCGATATTCAGCCAACACTGGCTTCCACTGTCTATTTCTAGGAGTAAAAAATCAATGTGTCTATTAATATTTTGGGTAGAATTTCTTAATTTCCCTTTCTAATAAATCAAACTATGAAAGAGAAGATCCACCACGGCAGAAATGTCAAGCGCTTTAGGGAAATGATGGGCATTAAACAGGAAGTCTTGGCATTTGAACTGGGGGAAGACTGGTCTCAGAAGAAGATTAGCCTTCTTGAGCAAAAAGAAGAAATTGAGGAGGAGTTATTAAGTCAGGTTGCGGAGATTTTAAAGGTGCCAGTTGAGGCGATTAAAAATTTTAATGAAGAGAAAGCAGTAAATATTATTTCTAATTCCTTCACCTCTCACGATAATGCAACAGGATTAATTTATAATCACAACCCTACTTTTAACCCCATTGATAAGCTAATTGAATCATTGGAAGAAAACAAAAGGCTCTATGAGCGCCTGCTGGAATCAGAGCGAGAGAAGGTGGAAATCATGAAAAAGATGCTGGATAAATAAGGAAATAAGCCTTTCTGAGAATCAGGAAGGTTTGTTTTGATGGAAGGGTATTTAGAATTGATTTTAAATTTTTGATTAATCAAAAGTTAAATCTCTATTACATGAATTAAATGATAATTTTACTTCTCTGATTAGAAGTTATAAGATAATTAGTTGTCCCCATTTGCTAAAGATGCAGAGTCTCAAATCTAGTATTTTCAGATCCAAACTAAATTTCTAAAACTCCCTCCTACCTCCTCAAATCCCTATTTAGCTCTTCGACCAAATACTTTTGTGACAGGGTTCTGTTGATGATAAGGGAAGTTCTATTTTTCCTCAAAAAGGTGTTTTACTCTCTACTATTGCTTTATTAATGGCATTATCTTCATCACTGAACTCATTCGCACCTCTCCTTACATCCATATCAAGCACACCATAATTCATCATATGATACGTCAGAGGAAGCGGGTAATTCATGGGTAGACTCTATCATTTTTAATTTAGACCGCCCTTCCATATTCATTTCATTCAGCCCAATCAGGAACATTCCCTCTACATTTAGCAAAACCAAATCCTCATTACAGAAACTTATTTACAGAGGAGATAACATGGTTTTCAAAACTATTTTAATATTGATGTTCAATCAAATATTCTTTGCTATAAAAATATAGGAAAAGAAGAAATAGAACGAGTTTATTCCAGGTATCAATTTTGAATATTTTATCCATCAAAGGAATTTCTTAGAAAATATATTTAGATGAAATTGTATGAGAAACATAAAATTTTAACTCTATGGATATTTTCTTCAAACTATTTCCATCCAAGAACAATTGTCAAACACTAGAAGATTGTCAATCTTATCTAAAAGAAGTCTTTTTTGAATTTTCTGATGCTGATCGTTGGAAAAAAAAGCTCAATATGATAATCGAGAATAGTATGGCCTATGAAATGAATATCCCAAAAAATTCGCCGGCCAATATTCTTTATATTGGAAGTCTATTCTCAAAATTGATTTTTGCCGGATATTTTCTTTTCAAGAACCACCAAACATCCTGTATAGCTGATCCAAAATGGGAGGATTTAATTTCTGAAAGGACTTTAAATCGGAATCTGGTAGATAGACTCAAATTGATTCCAAATAAATTGGAATTATCGGAGATTCAGAACCCATGCTTATTTCTCAATAAGTTTTTTTATCACAAGTCCTTGAAGAAATGGATTAAGCATTGGAATATATTAATGGAGTTTTGCATCAGTGATGACTCATTGAGAAATGGTTATGATGATTACCTTATAGAAGATGCCAATTTATTTGAAGGCTTTTTGGAAGCATGTTATTTAATTTATGTACGAGATTTTCAATTTAAAACTCCTGAGGATGAAAACTATTAAAACAACGCACGATTGGATCCTATTTGCAGAGGAATCTGATCCATTGGAAATATTGGAAAGTGTTTATGGTCTGGGTGATTTGGTTTATATGAAAAAGCGCATTTCCCAACTCCTTGAATCATCGATTTCCAAACAACCTAAAAGTACCTTTAAGAAAGACCCTTCCAATTTGGTATTTTTCTCAAAACTCATTTGTGAGGCTATCATTGGTTTGTATCTGGTGGAAGAAAAAAAGAGTGATTTCAAACACCTTAAGGGGAAATATTCTGAAAATCTAATTCAAAAAATCTATGCCAACACAAGTAGCGCTAGAGATCTACCATGGCAATACTATCCTTCTTCATTGAACAAAAAAGAACTGAATGACCCAATAAAAACACTGACAAAAATAAGGAAAGCTGTTGATCTGGAAGAATGGTTGGATTTCATTGAATTATGCATTCAAAACTGTCTGGCATTTGGATTAGAACCCGAATGGGATGGATACAATTTTCAAACAGCTTGTACTTATAATCTTACAAAACTATTTGATATAGGATATTTAATCTATGCTACAGAAACTGAGTTTGGAAGAAAATATATTTTGAAAGAGAAATATGATAATCCGTTACTTTGCCAGTAAGGAAGTAAGCAAACCATCATATTGCGGATAATCGTCAACTACGCCACGGCCACGAGTGTCAACGGACGACAGTCAACAGTAATGAAAATCCGTTGTTGGAGAAACTATGTTTGGCTAGTGGTAAAGTAGCGTATATACATATATTGAAATTATTTATAATTTACGGATTCATCCCTTTCAACAACTTTTACTCAAAACCAGATGTTATTAAACTTACTTTATGAATGCTAGTGAAAAACAATACTTAACAATACATGATATATCGTACCCTCCCAATTAAAGACTGAACAAACAGCCTCACTTAACTAATATGAATATAGATAAAAACAATTCAACTACTCAGGACAATTACGTCGTTTCGCTAGATAAAAAACATTATTTGCTGACCATAAAGTTTTTTAATGTCCTAGGAACGAGCGATATCCTTTACCAACTTCCCGATATTTTAAAACAGGCGTCTAATGATCTTGGTATTTTTGTAAAAGACTATTACATCATTGTCAAAGTTCCCCAAAATCTTTTTCATGGTTTTTGCTTTGAGGGAGATAAACTAATCTGTCTTTATCCCAATGAAAGTGACAGGGTCAAAGTCCTGCGTTTGTTGAAAATGCACAAAAATGGGCATATAGTTTTTGACAGTGTTGTTCGTCAGTTTCTTCTTAAATACAACAGAATATTGAATATCAATGATTTAGAGAAACAATTGATCGGTTACCAAAAAGCTATTTTCAATTGGCTGTTTGGTGGGAAGCCACTCAATAGTTTGCATCAAGAAAAACTTATTGAATATTTTGACCCAATATTCAATCGAAAGGATAAAAGCCTTTTTGAAAAGATGAAAACGGATAATGTCATCGTTCTTACACTTAAAGATCTTCCACGTCAATTTAGAGACATGACTTCTAACAAGGTAAGACTTGAGATGTTTGCCAATGAAAAATGGCATAATGCTGATCTTGTTTATTTTTATCCATTAATCAGTATGAAAAGGTCGTATTGTCTATTTAACGGGTATAAAAAAATAAACACTACATCTGAAACATGAATAATATTTCCCCCATGGTGAAGCAATGGTTCTTCTAAATTCAAATTTCATTACAATCGGTCTTTAGTCGATAGTAGTTTAGTTTAAAATTTAATCCGCACAAAGGCCAATTCATCCTCGAAATTCAGGTACATCCAAAGCTCCCCTGCTCTGATAAAATATTGAGGTATTCCTGATCTTTTGAGCTCGGGAATTTCTTGATCCAGGAGGTGATTGAAATTCTCATCAAAAATCGAAATGTAAAGTGTGCTACTGTCAATTTCAGGAAGTAAATATTCTTCACGTTCTTTATCTCCATATATTATGGAACCAGACAGTCTTACATAGTGTCTATTTTTTTTATCAAAAGCAAATGGCCCATATACGATTTGACTTTGATAGCTTTTTAGGGCATTTTTTCGATCTTCAAATGAGTTTATCAAATCTCCCTCAGTTGTAGGCTTTACTTTTGATTCAAAAAGTGAGGATTGGTATGATATTGAAATCAAAGAGTCATTTACTGGATACAAAACATAAAAATCATTGGCAAATTCGTGGGAGACAATGATATGATCCTGAATACTTTTAATATGAACTCTTGGATCCCAATTGTTATAATTGGTTAAATCTCCTAAAGTATAGGTTTTGTAGTTTTCATTGGGGTCAATATCGTATATGTTAATGAAGCTTTTAGAACTATTCAGTTGTCTAAGAGAAACTGAATTGGTTTGGTCATTTACAACAACTGCAAAAACCTGATGTTGGAAGTTGGGGTTCACCATTTGATAATGAACTCTTTCTTCATCCAAAAGCCCCCCTTTTTCTTTATCAACAGCATACCAATCAAATCTATGCAACAATTTTCCACTCAAGTTATAGATTCCGGAGCGTTCTCCCCCTAAAAAAAGCTGTTGCTCGGAGGCAATTTTAAGATCAGAAGTCCAAAACCCTGTACCATTGGGACCTTCTTGCTCGAAAGGAATGATCTTTTCAAGCGCCAAATTATTTAGATTGATTTGTTCGACCTGGTTGGTTCCGTCGTTAAGATTATAAAACATCCCATCGAAATCAGAATAATCAGATGTATATAATCTACGTTTTAAGTATATAATTTCATTTTTGGAATCTATGTAAACCGTATCAATGGCATAATTTAAGGTAGTTTGATTATCCTTCACAGCTTCATTTCCACAGGAAGAGCACAAAGCAAATCCGGCAACGAATAGGCTTGAATAAAGTAGATTGTTCTTTATCAATGAATGCATAACTAAAACTAAGTAAATTGTTAGGAAGATGCATTGGGGTTAACTAAAATTAACGATAGCTATTCATTTTTTAATGGGAGTTTTCTAGGCTATTGCAATTGACTGTTTTATGTAAACCATATTTGAATTGAAATAGTAGTTAAAAACTGGATTGATATAAAAAATAATTGCTAGATTTAGGACTAACTCCTACATTGAGAGTCAGTTTGTGAGGTAGGAAGCTAAAATATCACGGAAGTTTTTCCATTGCTTATACCCTATTGGTATAAGACTGATATTGATCTTAACACGAAATCACTTATCATGAGAAAATTTATTTTAACACCATTTATCTGCCTCTTATTTGTCAATTATTCCAATTCCCAAACAGGTGAATATGATAATATTGGGAAATTTGGAACCCATGGAATCTCTTGGGCTTTGGTTCAGAAAGACAACCAATTTGGATTCATCGACACCCATGGAAAAGCTGTTGTGCCAATTGAATATGATAACATTGGGAAATTCGGAACCCATGGAATCTCTTGGGCTTTGGTTCAAAAGGACAATAAATTTGGATTCATCGATACCCATGGAAAAACTATTGTGCCTATTGAATACGACAACATTGGGAAATTCGGAACCCATGGAATCTCTTGGGCTTTGGTTCAGAAAGACAACCAATTTGGATTCATCGATACCCATGGAAAAGCTGTTGTGCCAATTGAATATGATAACATCGGGAAATTCGGAACCCATGGAATCTCTTGGGCTTTGGTTCAGAAAGACAACCAATTTGGATTCATCGATACCCACGGAAAAACTATTGTGCCTATTGAATACGACAATATCGGGAAATTCGGTACCCATGGAATCTCTTGGGCTTTGGTTCAGAAAGACAGCCAATTTGGATTCATCGATACCCACGGAAAAACTATTGTACCTATTGAATACGACAATATCGGGAAATTCGGTACCCATGGAATCTCTTGGGCTTTGGTTCAGAAAGACAGCCAATTTGGATTCATTGATACCCACGGAAAAACTATTGTGCCTATTGAATACGACAATATCGGGAAATTCGGAACCCATGGAATCTCTTGGGCTTTGGTTCAAAAGAACAATAAATTTGGATTCATAGATACCCATGGGAAAGTTCTTGTACCTGTTGAGTACGACAACATTGGGAAATTTGGAAGCCATGGAAACTCTTGGGCCTTGATTCAAAAGGACAATAAATTTGGATTCATCGATACCCATGGGAAAGTTGTTGTACCAGTTGAATACGATAATCCCGATAAAATCAAAATAAAAAAGTAATCAATTCGGAACCAACTAGTCTCCCTTTATACCGCCAAAAATACGAGCAAAACTCACTTCCATGTTTCTAAATTCTTGGACAAAAACATTAAAATCATGTAGCAGGAGTTCAATTGTTTGAAACACATAACCGATAAAGGGTGACTCCCCCTTATCCTTTACTAAAGTAGGACTATTCGTTTGGATTTACTTAACTAATTCTCACCATTTTTTTATCAAAGTAGCTGAACCCCAAGTAATTTACCATCTATTATTTTGATTACAATTGCCAAGAAGGACACCATTGACTAACATCTTTTACATATTGAAAATCAAATATTTAAAAGCCTCTTTCTTCGTGAAATAGATCACCTTCCCCCAAAAACCATTCTCTGTTTGATCTTGATAATTATCGCTTATATCGGCGATATTTTAAATTATCGTATATATCAACGATAATCATGAATATCGCTTATTTTGACGATAATTTGAATTATCGCTTATTTTAACGATATTAGTATTTATGATAGCAGTAATCAAAGGAGATATCGTAGCTTCAAGAAAGCTATTGGATCAGGAAAAATGGTTGCAACCACTCAAATCGCTCTTATCCCAATGGGGAAATACTCCTGAGCAATGGGAATTGGTATGGGGTGATTTTTTCCAATTGGAGATAGACAAGCCAAGGGAAGCCTTGATGATGGCATTGGAAATAAAAGCACTCATCAAAAAGATAGAACCTAGCGAAAGCAGGAAATCCCAAAGCACATTGGATGTCCGCATGTCCATCGGGATTGGCGAGAAGACTTTCTCCGGAAAGCGTGTATCCGAAAGCAATGGACCAGCATATATCCATGCAGGTGAAAAATTCGAGAAACTAAAAAAAGAGAAGACCAACTTGGCGATTCAAAGTCCATGGCAGGATTTTGACAATGAAATGAACCTATACTTGAAATTGGCTGGAAAATTTATGGATAGCTGGTCTGTTTCCTCTGCTGAATTGGTAGAAATCGTATTGAAGAGACCAAATATCACACAAGAAGAAATAGGTGAATTATTGACAATCAAACAGAACTCGGTCAGTGGAAGGTGGAACCGATCCAATATCGAGGAAGTCCTCAAAATCGAAAAAGTATTCCGGGAAAAACTCCAAAAACTAATCAAATGATATTACTTGTAAAACTTTTGTTGGCACACCTCATAGGGGATTTTGTCCTACAACCGAAGTCTTGGGTGCAGGATAAGGAGAAAAAGAAGGTCAAATCCACTAAATTATACCTCCATATTTTATTCCATGGATTATTGGTTTTGTTGGTATTTTGGAATCTGCAATATTGGCTTTTGGCATTGCTTATCATGGTCATCCATGGATTGATAGACTTGGCCAAGCTGTATTTTCAGAAGAAAAGGAATAAAACGACCTGGTTTGTTGTGGATCAGGTATTGCACCTTGCCAGTATCTTGGTTTTATGGATTCTTTGGTTCAACCCAGCTTTGGATATCAGCTCTTGGGCTGAAAATACCAGTGTATGGATCTACGCCACGGCATTGCTTTTCCTGACCGCAGTGACTGGCATATTGGTTCAGGTGATGATGACAAAGTGGTCCAAATCAATCAACGACGGCAAAAACAAATCCCTAGACAATGCAGGAAAATACATAGGCATCTTGGAACGCTTGCTCATATTTACATTTGTGGTAATCGGTAAGTGGGAAGCGATAGGATTTTTATTGGCAGCCAAATCTGTCTTCCGCTTTGGTGACCTCAAGGAATCCAAAGACAGGAAGCTCACCGAATATATCCTGATTGGCACACTTCTGAGTTTTGGGATTGCCATCATGACTGGCATGATCGTATTGGCTATCACATAGGGAGAGCCAACAGAAATACAGAACATATTAACCTGAGTC
>NZ_JBHUHR010000039.1:0-111903 GCF_042682445.1 Belliella marina | reverse complement strand
CGGCAACCTACTTCACTTTTTCAATCCGCAATATCCCAATATTACTTCATAAAAAAGTTCGCACCTTCTTTTCGTAGTTCTCACCATTTAAAACCGTTTTGACATAGTGAGAATAGTCGAACTCAGGTTATTACTGTTGGATTGAAAAACGAGACCTGCTTCGTTTACATCCCTTCATGGTCATTCTTGTCAAATAAGATCCCTATTCTTACATTTAATAGAAAACCTGGTGGATCCTATCTAAACGACATTGGATCGCAATAAAGTATTGATGCTACATTTCGCAACATCTGTCTCAAAATTGTGTTATATTCATAAGGAAAATATACTTTTGAGTGAAACAGGAATTTGCAATAGTTGACATAGAGACGGCAGGTGGAAATCCGGGAGATGGTGGAGGGATCACCGAAGTCGCCATTATAGTCCATGACGGATTTGAAATCCTTGACAGTTACCAGACTTTGATCAATCCGGAGAGAAATATACCTGGCTTTATCACTGGGCTAACGGGAATTGACGCATCTATGGTAGAGAATGCGCCTACTTTTGCAGAAGTGGCAGAGGAGATTTTCTCAATATTGGAACACAGGGTATTCATTGCCCACAACGTAAATTTCGACTATACATTTATCCAGAAATCACTGGAAAAATCAAACATTCATTTCAAAGCCCCAAAGCTCTGTACTGTAAGGTTGAGCAGAAAGGTTTTCCCCGGCTATAAATCATATGGGCTTGGCAGAATCTGTGAACATTTGGACATTCAGATTTCCTCTAGGCACAGGGCATATGGAGATGCGGCTGCTACTGCCCTACTCTTTGAAAAGATCTATGAAAAAGATCCAGAGGCGGTGTTCGGGATGATGAAGGGCAACAACGGAGAAGCATTTTTGCCTCCCAATATCAATAAGGATCAGTTTTTGGCCCTACCCGAAAAAACGGGCGTCTATTATTTCCACAATGTGAATGGACAGGTGATATATGTAGGCAAAGCCTTGAATATAAAAAGTAGATTCAAGGGGCATTTTTCGGGAAATTCCAAAGGGAGAGACAAGCTAAACCTCAAAAATGAAATCCATGACATTACTTGGGAGCTGACTGGAAATGAATTTTTGGCCTATCTGCTAGAGTTGCATGAAATCAAAAGGTTGTGGCCAAAGTATAATAAATCCCAAAAATTCATCAGCAACACTTGGGGAATTATCCAATATGAGGATGGTGCCGGATTTATCAGGTTCCAAATTTCAAAGGTAAAAACCAGTCAAGCCTGCGTCAGGCAGTTTGAGAATCATGCTGAAGCTTGGAAATTCCTGCTGGAGGCAGTAGAAAACCATGAGCTCTGTCCCAAACTCTGCGGAATCCAAAAGTCCAACGATGCTTGTTATGACTATCAGATACAACAATGCAAGGGGGCTTGCTGTGGACAAGAAAGTCCAGAGGAATACAACAAGAGGATATTTGAATTTCTCGACAAACTGTCAAATGAAGATGGCACGATCATCATCAAGGAAAAAGGAAGGACTCCCTTAGAAGAATCTGCACTCCTTTTCGAAAAGGGCATGTTCATAGGATACAGTTTCATTGACAAAAACGAAGACATTGGCAGCCCAGAAACCCTATTTGACAACATCCCCAAACTCAAACCCTACCAAGAAAGCAAATACATTTTACGGAGCTTTTTGCCAAAATTGAATTTCAAAAATATATTTTTGGTCAAGTAGTGAAGGGGATGTGCTTTGAACAGTATTGCGGGCAGAGATCTTATGGCAATAAGCGCTGGCTTCATTTATCTTTTTTAAATTCAGCCGTACATAAACTCCCAAATGCCCCGCTCCCATATGCAAAAACTATATTGTCTTTGTAAAATTTCACAGTGCATTCATCTGTATACTCAACCTGCTTTTGACTTGGCAAATTATCGTCAAATATCAAATAACTATATACACCCATCACTCGGAAACCATATTCTATTTCAAAGGGATTACTGTTTGAAATCCCGATACAGTTTATTGCTTTCAACTTTTTGTAAAGCATTTCAAAAGTATCATTTGTCCAATTCAATCTTTCTTTTACTTCTTCGAAAGAGTTGGTTTTTCCGTTGTATTTTAGGTCAAATTCAGATCTTTCAAATTCAGGTTTGTAGTTCTTAATATCCAAATCCCATTGTTGAAAAAGTAAATTTCGCTTTCCTTCAACTTCTGTAGGTTCGTATACAAATAAGTCAATCTGTCTTTTTGAATCAAATCTCACTCTAACGAGAAATCCCTCAGGAACTAAATCGCGATAAAACGCTTTAAGCTCCAATATCCCTTGTTTGTTTTCTTCAAAGTTGCGGGTCAAGTCCGCAACATTCTTATCACCACATGACAAAGTCAAAGTCAGTATAAAAATTGAAATAATAACGCTTCTTTTCATGGTGATAGTTTATGGAACAGAATCTTCTCTAGGGACGGAATATTATGCAAATCATATTTCACGCTCACCCCTAGCCTCTTAAAGATAATGATTTTCATATTTACTTGATACCACCCGCTGGATCATAAGTGATGTTACCACACAGTTATTCATTTTTCGTTTCACCTGTTTTCGGGTCGTACCAAGATTTAGATTTAGTCTTTCCGTCTTTCTCACGTTGTGTAGCCCAAATCCGAAACTGTGTACCTTGAAAATTCAGGAATCAATTAGGCTTTTTTCTCTTCCAAAAATCTATTTTAAAGTACTATAAAAATACTAAAAACCTCCCTAAACTGATTAGAATCACCTGAGTATTTTCTACAAAAAAAACCACAGCTTATCTCTAAACTGTGGTTTGTTGTTTTACATTATTTTAGATTTAAGATCTAAGATTTTAAATCTAAAATTTAAACCCTACTTCCTAGCAATAGCTTTCTTAGCTGCTTTTACTATATTCTCAGCATTCAATCCGTATTTTTCTAGGAGTTCGGTTGGGGTTCCTGATTCTCCGAAGGAATCATTTACACCTACATATTCCAATGGAGCTGGATTGTTTCTGATCAGGGTTTGTGCGATGCTATCCCCTAGCCCACCATTCAGTTGGTGCTCTTCGGCTGATACTGCACAACCTGTTTTCTTCACTGAAGCGATGATAGCTGCTTCATCCAAAGGTTTGATCGTATGGATATTGATCACTTCTGCTGAGATTCCTTCTTCTCTAAGCATTGCCTCGGCTACTACTGCTTCCCATACCAAGTGACCGGTAGCGAAGATGGTCACGTCTGTTCCTTCGATCATGTGCCACGCTTTTCCGATTTCGAACTTCTGGTCTTTTGGTGTGAAGATCGGCCAGCTTGGACGTCCGAATCTTAGGTAAACTGGGCCTTCGAATTCGGCAATTGCCATTGTGGCTGCTTTTGTTTGGTTGTAGTCACATGGGTTGATCACTGTCATATGTGGAAGCATTTTCATCATGCCCACATCTTCGAGGATCTGATGCGTAGCACCATCTTCTCCCAATGTCAAACCTGCGTGGGAAGCACAGATTTTCACATTTTTGTCAGAATAAGCTACTGACTGTCTGATCTGATCATAAACACGACCTGTCGAAAAGTTTGCAAATGTTCCTGTGAATGGGATTTTACCATTGATGCTCATCCCAGCTGCCAAACCGATCATATTCGCCTCAGCGATACCTACTTGGAAGAATCTTTCAGGAAATTCTTTCTGAAAAGCACCCATTTTAAGAGAACCGATCAAATCTGCACAAAGACCTACTACATTTGGATTTTTTCTTCCTGCTTCCAGCAAACCATCCCCAAATCCAGAACGTGTATCTTTTTTCTCAGTATATGTATATTTTAAATCTAATGTCTTATCCATTGTTCCTGTTATTAATAATCCCCTAAAGTTTCTTCTAATTGACCAAGTGCATTTTCAAGTTGCTCGTCGCTTGGAGCGATTCCGTGCCACTTGTGTGTACCCACCATAAAATCAACTCCATATCCCATCTCGGTATGCAATAGATTCAACACTGGCTTTCCTTTTCCTGTCAAAGATTTTGCTTTTTCCAATCCTTCAAGTACTGCCTCCATGTCGTTGCCTTTCAAAGTCTCGATCACTTCCCAGCCAAAAGCTTCCCATTTTGCCTTCAAGTCTTTCAAGTCCATCACATCTTTCGTCGGACCATCGATTTGCTGTCTGTTGAAATCAATCGTTGCGATCAAGTTGTCTACTTTGTGGTGTGCGGCATACATACAAGCTTCCCATACCTGGCCTTCCTGCTGCTCTCCATCTCCCATCAATACATAGACTGTGCTGTCGTCTTTATCGATTTTTTTTGCCTGGGCAGCACCGATCGCTGCTGAAAGTCCCTGACCCAAAGAACCTGACGCAATCCTGATTCCAGGAAGATTCTCCTCTGTCGCAGGATGTCCCTGAAGACGGCTGTTCAATTTTCTGAAAGTCTTCAATTCTTCGGCTGGAAAGTAGCCACTTCTTGCCAATACAGAATACCATACTGGAGAAATGTGGCCATTGGAAAGGAAGAAAAGATCCTCATTGGCTCCATTCATTTTGAAATTACTGTCATGCTTCATTTGGTTGAAATAAAGCGCGACAAAGAACTCTGTACAGCCCAAAGAGGCTCCCGGGTGTCCTGACTGAACCGCATGTACCATGCGTAGAATATCCCGTCTGACTTGGCTCGAAATTTTTGTAAGTTGTGCTAAAGGTTGCTTATCCATTGTTTTGGAATATTGTTATTTGAGAATTTGATTCGTGTGTTCTTTTGTATTTACTTTTTCTATGATCTCTTCGATCTTTCCTTCTTCATCGATGACAAAGGTAGTTCTGGCTGTTCCCATATACTTTCTGCCATACATGGATTTTTCTACCCATGTGCCATAAGCTTCATGGACGGACTTGTCTTCATCGGCAATCAGTGAAAATGGCAGCTCTTGCTTTTCGATAAATTTCTGGTGGGATTTTTCGGAATCAGTGCTGATTCCCAATACCACATATCCAGCTTTTTGCAATGCTTCATAATTGTCGCGCAGGTTACATGCCTGTGCAGTACATCCCGGCGTGTTGTCTTTCGGATAAAAATAAAGGACTACTTTCTTCCCTTTGAAATCTGAAAGTTTGATCACATTGCCGTTTTGATCTTTTGATTCAAATTGCGGAGCGTAATTCCCAACTTCTAATGACATAATTTTAATATTTAAGGTTAAGTTTATTTTATAGTGCCGGACCAATTGGATTCATTTCCAGCCATGTCTCGGACTTTCAATAAAACCTCTCCCTTGAAAGGTTGTTTATCTAATCTTTCAGACCAAATAGTGGCCTGCTTGTGTTCGTAGCGCATCAATACCCACTTACCGTCTACAAAGGCTTCAAAATCCTTGATCCCAGATTTATCATCCGAAATCCTGAACCTGATTTCATTGGGACTCAATTGTATGGGAAGTATTTTTGGAGGCACCATGTCACTGTCGATGACAAAAGTACCAAAATTTCTGGTTTTAAATCGGATATCATCCCCTTCCCATTCGCCTCCAACAAAACTTTTTCTTCCATTGCTGGCTTGGGAGTAGACGTGGCTTTTGTTTTTGTCACCGCTATATCCGGTATTGTTGATATGTACCAACATGTTGTTTTGCAAATAATCACCGGATGGATTGATGGTAACAGACATATTTCCATTGGTGTTTTTCCTCAATACCCTAAGAAACAGGTCATCCAACAAGGTGTTTTCCTCAAAACCAATACTGATATCTTTGTTTGTGAAATTTATCTCTTCCCCAAATGGGATTTTTTTCAGGACATCAGGCACCACTACCTCAGTACACAAATCCACCGAATCAGGAATACCAAATTCCATATCCCAAAGATAAGTCCTCATGCCATTGGATTCGTAAGCCGGAGGAATTTCAAACATATGGGAGTTGGTATAGATTTTTGCCAAAGTCCCTACGTCGGAGAGTTTGGTCTGGATCACCATTACTTCTCTTTGATAAGAAATATTGGTCTTTTGATCCTTTGGAGCAGCTCCTCCCTGTTGGTATTCCGGAATTCCACCTTCTACTTCCAAGTTCAAAACACTGGTATTGCCAAAGTAATCCTTGAGATTAACCTGCAACTTTTTCTTTGTCCCAACCATGGCAGAAATCCTCCCACCCGTGATTGAATCTAGTTCATATATTTCAAGTTGATTGTTAGGATAATCATATAGTCTTGTAAATCGGTTCAAATAGGTATGGCTCAACAAAAACCGTCCTTTGTTGAAATCTATCTTATCTACATTTATCATGAAGAGAGGCCTGCCTTCCTCCAAAAGCTCATAAACCGGAATCCCGAAAATATTGTTGACCCCATCCTGTTTATCCACGGCATAGATTTCCAAGCCTACACTGCCTGAGATTTTGATTGTTTGTGGAATCACGTACCTTCCTCCTTCCAAGATCGGCGTGAATTCTTCCCTCTGGAATTTCCCGTTGACCCGGGATTCATAATCCAAGGGTCTTAGTGCTACCTTGAATAAAATTGGAGGAGTATTGTCAGCAATCTCTTTGTGGAAATTGAATTGGAAAGGGTCTATGGCCCTATCCAGGCTATCCCTGATTTCGAAATGTAGATGTGGACCACCTGAACTTCCTGTGTTTCCCCCATTACCGATTATTTCACCCTTTTTGACAGGAAGAGCGTCTTCATCGAAATATACTTCCAAATCATTTTTTTGGACACTGTACATTTCCTGCCTTATGCGTTCGGCTATTTTTGGGGAAAATTTCTGCAAATGGGCATATACTGATGACTGTCCATTATAATGCTTGATATAGAGAACATTTCCATATCCATAAGTAGATACTTTTGCCCTATACACATAGCCATCTTCGATCACCCTGATCGGCTCTCCATCCACCCCTCCAATCTTCACGTCTATTCCACTATGAAAATGGTTAGGTCTGATTTCAGCAAAATTGCCGGACAGAAAATTCCTTTGCCCCGGTTTTACGGGGAAAAGGTAATCTTGAGCTGACACATGCATGCTCAAAAAATAAACAAAAATGAATACAGCCTTACTTAACTTCAAAATCCAATAATTTTCTGTCTCCTATATATGCTTCCAACCTATCCCCTATGCTGACTTTTCCAACTCCTGCCGGGGTACCTGTAAAAATCAAATCCCCTTTTTTCAAAGTGAAAAATTGGGATACGTATTCTATGATTACCCCAAAATCAAAAAGCATCATGGATGTATTTCCTTTTTGCCTCAATTCTCCATTGATATCGAGATGGAAATTGATATCCTTCATATCACCAACTTCTCCCACAGGCAAAAATTCTCCTACCGGAGCTGATCCATTGAAGGACTTTGCTATTTCCCATGGAAGCCCTTTGGATTTGCATTTATCTTGGAGATCCCTGGCTGTAAAATCTATGCCAATCCCAATTTCATCAAAATATCTATGGGCAAACTCTCTTTTGATATATTTTCCTTCCCGGTTGATCTTGAGCACCAACTCTACTTCATGATGGATATTTTCCGAAAAATCCGGATGAAAAAAAGGCATGTTGTTCTTCAACACAGCAGTGTCAGGTTTCATAAACACTACTGGCACTGAGGAACGCTCGTTGTTAAGCTCTTCTATGTGCTCCACATAGTTTCTACCGATAGCAATAACTTTCATTCTGGGTCAATTAGGGTGGTTTGATTTATTCAACCTGCTATAGGTCATAAATATAAGCAAGTAAAATTTATTAAGTGTATTTTTTACGTTTATTTTTTTATATATTCTTCAATCAGCTTTTCTGCGCATCTTTCGCCGTCCATGGCAGCAGAAACTATTCCTCCTGCGTAGCCAGCTCCTTCGGCACATGGATAAAGTCTTTTGATGACCGGGTGTTCATAGGTTTCCTTATCCCTGGGAATCCTTACTGGTGATGAAGTCCGGCTCTCCACTCCTACCAATTGTGATTCATTGGTATAATACCCCTTCATTTTGTTTCCAAAAGCCTTGAATCCATCTGCCAATCTGTTAGCTATAAAGTCAGGTAAAACCTCATGCAGGTTGACTGAATTCAGGCCAGGTTGATAAGAAGTCTCCAGCAGGGATTTGCTTTCTTTCTTATTTACAAAATCCACCATTCTTTGTGCAGGTGCTGCTTGCGTGCTTCCTCCGGCAATCCATGCTTTTTTTTCTATCTCAGCCTGAAATACCATCGCTGCCAGTGGGCCGTACTGCGCATACTGAGGGAGATCTTCCAATTCCACGGCTACGACGATCCCTGAATTTGCAAATTTGCTGTCCCTCCTGCTTGGACTCATGCCATTCACCACCAACTCACCGGGGGAAGTGGCTGCAGGTACAATAAAACCTCCCGGACACATACAGAAGGAGAATACCCCCCGCTGTTTCCCTTTGAATTTGGTCTGGTGGACCAAGGAATAGCTTGATGCCGGCAAATATGGTCCCCTGTCAACTTCGCAATGGTATTGGATTTTGTCTATCAAGTTTTGGCTGTGTTCGATCCGTACTCCAAGTGCAAAAGGCTTGGCTTCTATCAAGATATTCTTTTGATGCAACAAATGATAGATATCCCTCGCAGAATGTCCAGTCGCCAAGATTACTCCCAATCCCAAAATCTTCTCCCCATCCTGCGTAACCACTCCTTTCATTTCATTATCCTCAAGGATAAAATCCACAACTTTCGTATTGAACAAAACTTCCCCGCCAGCTTGGAGTATGGATTCTCTCAGTTCTGTGACGATTTTTGGAAGTTTGTTGGTGCCTATATGTGGATGGGCATCAACCAATATTTCTTCTGTAGCTCCATGGGCTACAAAGATTTCCATGATTCGGCGGATATCCCCTCTTTTCTTGGATCTTGTATACAGCTTTCCGTCCGAATATGTCCCAGCCCCACCTTCTCCAAAACAATAATTGGATTCAGGATTGACTATATGCTCTTTGTTGATAGCGGCAAGGTCTCTCCTTCTGGCTTGAACATCTTTTCCCCTTTCTATCAAAATAGGTTTTACCCCAAGTTCTATTGCCCTCAAAGCTGCAAACATTCCCGCCGGACCTGCACCAACGATGATGATTTGTGCTGCATTGCTGATATTTTGATAAGTCTTGTTTGAATCTATCAAAGGAGTAACCAATTCATCAATAAATACCTCTGCCGTGACATTGATTTTGACTTGTCTTCCCCGGGCATCAATGGAACGCTTGACTTGCTTCGCCTGAATCTTCGATTGGCTTGTCGAAATCCCCAGTTTTTTGATGACTGTTTCTTGGAATTTCTCCCCATCATAAGCTTGTTGAGGGGTCAATTGTAATTGGATTTCTTTTTTCATATTCGGGTAAGGTATTTATCCTTAAATATTTGTCGGGATTGGAAGATTGTTTTATGATGGGTTAAAAGGTTTTAAAGTTGAAAGGTTGTGGGGAAGTTAGTGATTGGAAGATTGAAAGATTTGTAGCTGATAGGTATATATGGTTTGGTTATTGGTTGATTTGTTGACCTTGCCTGAAATTAGTTGACACTTTTTATTTCAATTCAAGATATTCAACCACTCCGTGGTTGATAAAACCGTGACGGGTATCCTTTCTATGTTCCCCGCATTTCATACGGGGCTAATTGAGGTTTAACCCCATTCGGTTTTTTTTATCACATCCCTTGCATCAAATCTTAATTCTCATTTGTCTCTTGCTTATTGCCTCTCGTTTCTCGCTTCTCGTCTCTTTGTATATTGTACTTCGTACTTCACCCTTTAATCTTCACCAAATATCTCCTTCACTACCCAGCCTTTGCCCCAATCTTCTATTTCGGAATCTGTCCAAAGTTCTGGATAGAATATTACTTTCTGGAACCTTGGAGGTAAATATTTCTGCCAGTTTGTACCCCCTGTAGCCGATATATCAACAGGATCTTTTTGCAGGTATCTCACAGCAGATTTATAATGTGCCAAGGGCCAATATACATTTGCCTTCAAATCAAATGACTTCATCAACTTCATCAAGTCCTCGTCTTTATCCTGGCAAGATTGATATTTTCCCCAAATATTCTTGATGCGATAAGTTTCTATCAACTCTTTCAGCTCTTTTCCATACTTAGCTTCAAAAGTCTTCAATGTGAGTGTCTTTTCGCCAGTTGCCAATTCAATTGCACCTTGTTGCCAATAAAGGTTGTCAAACATCTCTTCTGTTGTGGAATCCTCATGTTGACTCTCCCTTTTATCCACGTGAACCAGGTTTTTGACTTCCGTGGACAAAATTTCAATGATTCGATACTGGGCACTTTGAAAGCCACTGGAAGGAAGAAGTGACATTCTGAATTTCAAAAACTGCTCTCTTTCCATCCCTTTCCACATCACAGCGAACGAGGAAATCAAATGATCGAAGTATGTGATCACCCTTTCCATCCTTGCTTTGAAAAATTCGACCTTGATGTCTTCTTGATCTGAAATTTGCTCCAATTCCCAAATGATCAACTTGAAATACAATTCTGTAATTTGATGATAAATGATAAATATTTTCTCATCCTTCATGGAAGTTTTGGGCTGCTGCAGTGAGAGCAGAATATCTAAATTGATATAATCCCAATAATTGAGATAATCGGCATAAAGCAAGCCCTCAAGGTATGAGGAAAGATCTTGGCCGGATGCTTTAAATTTCTCTTGAAGTAGCTCTATTTTATCTAAAATGTCTTTTTGAGTTTGTGCTGGGCTCATGTTTTAATATTTTGTGAAATTAGGTAGTATTTTTACCCACTTCTTCTTTAATTCAAGGCAGGAATATGAAATGATGACGGCACAAAAATCCGTTTTAATTGGCAATAAACCAAAACAGATATGAATCCAAATGAAACAATGAGCAAATCCACCAAAAAAGACCTGTTTGAGGGTGTAGATTTTTATGGTATTGACGATCTTTTGACCGAAGAACATAAGCTTATCAGGGCTTCGATGCGGGACTTTGTAAAAAAAGAGATTAGCCCCTATATAGAAGGCTGGGCACAAAATGCCCATTTTCCTCATGAAATTGTAGAAAAATTTGGACAAGTTGGGGCATTTGGGCCTCAAATCCCCGCCAAATACGGAGGGGGTGGATTGGATTACATTTCCTATGGCTTGATCATGCAGGAAATAGAAAGAGGTGACTCTGGAATGCGTTCGACGGCATCTGTTCAGGGTTCCTTGGTGATGTATCCTATTTTCAAATTTGGAACAGAAGAGCAGAAAAACAAATTTTTGCCAAAATTGGCTTCCGGAGAGATGTTGGGTTGCTTTGGGCTTACCGAGCCTGACCATGGGTCAAATCCAAGTGGGATGACGACCAATTTCAGGGATATGGGTGACCACTACCTTTTGAATGGCGCAAAAATGTGGATCTCAAATTCCCCAAAAGCAGACATCGCAGTAGTATGGGCGAAAGACGAAAAAGGAAGGATTCACGGACTGATCGTAGAAAGGGGAATGGAAGGGTTTACTACACCAGAAACACACAACAAGTGGTCATTAAGGGCCTCTTGTACCGGAGAATTGGTTTTTGATAACGTGAAAGTTCCCAAAGAAAACCTACTTCCCGGCAAATCGGGACTTGGTGCCCCGATGATGTGTTTGGATTCTGCAAGGTATGGCATCGCATGGGGGACTTTGGGTGCTGCGATGGACTGTTATGATTCTGCGCGCAGATATTCTCTGGAGAGGATACAATTCGACAAGCCAATAGGCTCTTTCCAATTGATCCAGAAAAAACTGGCAGAAATGCTCTCGGAAATCACCAAGGCACAACTACTTGTTTGGAAACTCGGAAAAATGATGGACGAAGGAAAGGCTACTACAGCCCACATTTCCCTGGCCAAAAGAAACAATGTAGCAATGGCACTTGATATTGCCCGGGAAGCGCGGCAAATCCATGGCGGAATGGGAATCACAGGTGAATACTCCCTGATGCGCCACATGATGAATCTGGAGTCTGTAGTGACTTATGAAGGAACGCATGACATCCATCTCCTCATCTTAGGACACGAAATTACCGGCATTCCTGCCTTCAAGTAATTCACAAAAAAAGCGTGATAGTTTGAATACTATCACGCTTTTTTAATTGACTTCATCAAATTACTTGGTCAATTTTTCGGCTTCTGCCTTGGCTTTTTTGGTCAATTTGTCTACTTCGCTTGATGCTTCAGATACTTTCTTGCTCAATCCATCCAAAAATGAATTAACCTTACCATTCACTTCATCAAGGTACTCATTGCCTTTTTTTCCCAATTTTTTCCTAGTATTCACGCCTTTGTCCGGAGCGATCAAAATACCTACCTGTACGCCAACTGCAGCACCTAATAGCGCGCCTAAAAGAAACTTTGTAGAACTCATGTGATTTTCGTTTTGAGTGAAAATAAAATTAAAATTTAGTCATTATCAAATCCGTATAATCCAATAATAAACCACTGTAATACAAACGAAAACTATGCCACAAAGTTTATAACTTGTTTAAATTTCTATTATTTAACAGAACTTCTGATGACTATTGTCCTGACTGGATTGATGGGATCATTGGTGAAGATATTGATGTGTCTGTGATCTATTCCCCTCCTCCCTTTTGGATCAAATCTAAGCTGTAGTTCAGCACTCTCCCCGTTTTGCAACACACTCTTATCCACTACCACTTCCATACATTCACAATTTGAAACTACTTTTCTGATAAACAATTCTTCAGCCCCTTGATTTGATAGTTTTATATTTCTTTTTACCACTTGCTTTGAATTGATATCTTTCAGGTCAATATCAACTTCCGAAACAGCTAAGTGCGGGACAACTTTTTCCAAGGATTTCGGTACAGGTTCAAAATGCTCAAAAATATTTGCCATCAACCTCAAGGTCACTGGTTCGGGTTTGTTATGAAAATCCAAAATCAAAGCATCTTCTACATAACCAAAATCATTCTTAAGATAAGCATCATATTCGAGATGCAGCAATCCTCTTTGGTTCGGTCCCAAAGCATTTGGGAAAAGATTGATTTTCAAAAAATCAGGTAAATCATTTGCAATAGCTGACAACATCAGACTATCTGTGCCAAAGTTGTACAACTCGATATATTTGCTTTTTGGTTCGTTGGTGTAGACGTTCCCCATATTCACAGCAGGAAGTCTCAGACCTATATCCTGAACCCTGTATGGATAGGCAGTCTCAAGATCATCAGGGAAAGGGATATTGAATCCCTGTAGATAAAGAGTATCTCCATAAATATCCTGATTTGTCCTGACTACAATCATCTTTGTAAAAGGGCCACCCCTATGATCAGGATCAAAATTCACTTTGACACTTCCTATTTTGCTTTGATATATGGTATCCTTGCTGTAAAACACGGTGGTACATCCACAATCCGTAATTATATCAGAAATGACAATCAAAGAATCTGTCTGGTTCAATCCGAAAAATTCCAATTCCACATGTCCATTTTCTTCCAATGTAGTACCGATATTGATTGTCCTGTTTTCCCAAAACAACAATTGCCTTTCAAGCTCCTGAGCATCAGCCAGTCCATAATGAAAAAGCGCAATAAGAAATAATAATGATGGTAAAATCAATTTGTTCATAATGGCAAATAACGATAAAATTCAACCGAATTGTACCCATATTTGATTAATTTGCGTCAAAATTCTGAATAATGGCAAGAGTATTAACAGGTATTCAAAGTTCCGGTCGTCCCCATTTGGGAAATATCTTGGGAGCAATAGTTCCTGCGATCGAATTAACAAAGAAAGACCAGAATGAGTCTTTCATTTTTATAGCAGACATGCACTCTCTTACGACCATCAAAGATGGCCCACTTAGGAGAAAAAACACTTTGGCAGTAGCAGCAGCTTGGCTGGCATTCGGTCTGGATATCAACAAGACGGTTTTCTATCGCCAATCACAGATTCCTGAAGTAACAGAATTGACATGGTATCTGAGTTGCTTTACCCCCTACCCGATGCTGGCCAATGCGCATAGTTTCAAAGACAAGTCTGACAGGCTATCAGATGTCAATGCAGGCTTGTTTACCTATCCTGTATTGATGGCAGCGGATATTTTATTGTACAGTGCTGATCTTGTTCCGGTCGGTAAGGATCAATTGCAGCATTTGGAAATCTCCAGGGACATTGCTTCTACCTTCAACCGTCGGATAGAAGAGGATATCCTTATCCTGCCAGAGGCACGCATCAGTGAATCAGTAAAGATCATACCAGGAACGGATGGGCAAAAGATGAGCAAATCTTACAACAACTATATAGACATCTTTCTTCCAGAAAAGGAATTGAAGAAAAACATCAATAGTATCGTCACTGATAGCACACCATTGGAAGAGCCAAAGGATCCTGACACCTGCAATGTTTACAAACTGTACTCGCTGGTCGCAGATCCAATACAGACCCAAGAACTCCGCAAGAAATATCTGGAAGGAAACTTTGGCTATGGACATGCCAAAAAAGAGTTTTTAAGTTTGATCCTGGAAAAATATGCAGAAGAAAGAAAAACTTTTGACTACTTTATGAACAACCAAGCTGAACTGGAACAGAAACTAGCTGAGGGTGAAGCAAAAGCCAGGTTGGTAGCCAAAGACGTATTGGTCAGAATCAGGAAAAAATTGGGATTTTAAGTAAAAACGCCTGAAATTGAATTTCAGGCGTTTTTTTATCTATACAATGTACTTATCTGGATCTCCAAAGATCTTTCAATGACAGCCCATTGATCTGCATTACAAATCTTGTTGGATTGGGTATCAGGACTATCCTGACATCCTGTTTATCAAATTGTTCTGACTCAATCGGAACACCTTCGGCACCTTTTACTTCATAAGAGATAATACCTCTAGCATCGGGCAACATTGGTGTGTATGCATTTGCCAAATAGGCAGAAGGTAGCAACACATCATTGTCAGATTTGAGTTTGGCATATATTTTTTCTAACTCAGACTCCAACTCGTCTCCATATTCTTCATTAAAATCATCTTCAAGATCATGTAGCTCTTCTTCAATATCATCGTAGCGTTCGTCTGCGTAGGTAATCTTACTCAAGGCAATTCTCTTTTCTACGATTGCAGTTAGGTCTTGATCCAGTTTGTTTAAATCCATCGATTAATTTTGTTTTTCATTAATGTACGAAGGTATTGAATCTCCTGAGTGAATCCAAAATATAGAAGTATTTAAGAGCCTACTTTTTTCTCATGCATTTCTTTGATTTTCCTTCTTAAAATCTTTCCAACGTTGGTTTTTGGCAATTCGTCAGAGAAATATACTTCCTTAGGGACTTTGTAGTTTGTCAAATTCTCCTTGGTGAAAGCGATCAGCTCCTCTTCAGTAACTGACTTATCCTTAGGAACTATATAAGCCACCACCTTCTCAGTTGACCTTGGGTCAGGCATTCCTATCACACCTACTTCAAGGACTTTTGGATGGGATGCAAGTACGTTTTCCACTTCATTGGGATATACATTAAAGCCGGAAACCAAAATCATTTCTTTTTTCCTATCCACTATTTTGACAAAGCCATCCGAATCGATCACAGCAATATCCCCTGTTTTGAACCATTCCCCTTCCATTACCTTCTCAGTCTCGTCAGGCCTGTTCCAATACCCTTTCATTACCTGGGGTCCTTTGATACAAAGCTCTCCCTTTTCGCCGACAGAAAGTTGGTTCCCATCATCATCAATTACTTTGATATCAGTCATTGGAAGTGGCACACCTATGGTTCCGTTCCTTTCTGTTCCGTCTATGGGATTACAGGTTGCTACTGGGGAAGTTTCTGTCAACCCATACCCTTCTGCCAAAGGTGTATTGGTTACCTTTTTCCATTTTTCAGCAGTCGCTTGTTGTACAGCCATGCCACCGCCAACAGCGATCTTCAGGGAAGAAAAATCCAGTTTCTGAAAATTCTCTTGGTTCAGCAAGCCATTGAACAGTGTGTTTACCCCAGTGAATACCGTGAACTTATGTTTAGATAATTCTTTGATAAAACCAGGCATATCCCTTGGGTTGGTAATCAAAACATTATGTGCACCAATCTTCATCATGGCAAGGCAGTTTACCGTCAAGGCAAAAATATGGTAAAGCGGCAAGGCGGTGATGACCACTTCTTCCTTTTCCTTCAGCTTTGGTTTCATCCAGGCAGAAATCTGTTGCATGTTGGCAACGATATTCCCATGTGTCAGTTCAGCGCCTTTGGATACACCCGTCGTACCTCCAGTATATTGCAGGTAAGCAGGCTCCCCAAGTGACATGTTCTCCCTTTTGAATTCGCTGTTGTTTCCAAGAGACATGGCTTTCTTCCAACCTATTGCTTTAGGAAGATTGTATGAAGGCACCATATTCTTGATATGTTTTACCACAAAATTGACTATCCATCCTTTCAACCCACCCAGCATATCACCAAGTTCGGTAACAATGACATGCTTGGCAGAAATATCATTTCTTATTTTCTCAAGGTTAGCCGCAAAATTGGCTAAAATAACTATTGCATCCGCACCAGAGTCATTGAATTGGTGCTTCATCTCACTGGAAGTATAGAGTGGATTTGTATTGACCACCACCATTCCTGCACGCAATACACCGAACATCGCAACCGGATATTGGAGGCAGTTTGGCATCTGGATGGCAACCCTATCTCCTTTTTTCATTTTCAATCCATTCTGAAGATAGGCTGCAAAGATTTTTGAATACTGCTCTACTTCATTAAACGTAAGCGTTTTGCCCATACATTCATATGCGACGGAATCACCATATTTTTTGACACTTTCTTCAAAAAGATCGACTACAGAAGAATACGCTTCCACATCTATGTTTTTGTCTACCGACTGCGGATAAAATTTATACCATGGAAAGTCTTGCATGAATATCTAAATATTTTGGGTTAAAGATTTATTTCAACTTCTAATTCGGTAAAATATAAAAGAAATATCGATTTTTAAAAAAAGAAAGCTCATTTAGTAGAGAATATTTCAGATTGTAGCTTTCAGGTTTTAAATCTACAATCTGAAATCTACAATCTGAAATTCTAAACGAACATCAATCTTTCTTGAGGATTTTTCTGGCTATCAACTCTTTCATGATTTCATTTGTCCCTGCATAGATCCTCTGAACCCGTGCATCGGCATACGCTCTTGCGACAGGATATTCCCACATATACCCATACCCACCGTGCAACTGTACGCATTCGTCGGCTACTTCGCATTGCAACTCTGTCATGCTGTATTTTGCTGCCGAAGACATCGCCGAATCTACCCGTTTATCATTGTGAAGCACCACCAACTGGTCACAATAGATTCTTGCCATTTCCAACTTCGCAGACATCTCTGCTATCTTGAATCTGGTATTCTGAAAGTCGGAAACAGTCTTTCCAAATGCAGGCCTTTCCTTTACATAATTCACCGTTGAAAGAAATGTGCCTTCGGCAAGGGATAATGCCGCCAATGCTACTACGAGTCTTTCTTGGGCCAATTCTGTCATTAGGTATTTAAACCCTTCGCCTTCGTTCCCTAGCAGGTTCTCTTTTGGTACTTTTACATCTTCGAAAAAGAGCTCGCAGGTATCCTGGGCATGAAGCCCTACTTTTTCAAATGGAACACCTTTGGTGAAACCTTCCATCTTGTTGTCCACTATAAAAAGACTGATGCCTTTTGCACCAAGGTTGGGGTCTGTTTTGGCTGCCACTACCACCAAGTCACATAGGTATCCATTGGTGATAAAAGTCTTTGAGCCATTGACCAGATAATGATCGCCCATATCTTTTGCTGTGGCTTTGATATTTTGAAGATCACTTCCGGCACCGGGTTCTGTCATTGCAACCGCTGAGATCATTTCTCCTGAAACCATGCTTGGAATATACTTGGATTTGGCAGCTTCGGTACCATAATGAAGGATATAGGGAAGTACAATATCACTGTGCAAAGGATAGCCAATTGCCGGTCCCGAGCAGCCACTTAAGCCCAATTCCTCAATAAAAAGCGCATTGTACCTAAAATCATTGATCCCCATCCCACCAAATTCCTCTGGTGCTTGGAGACATAAGAATCCATTATTGCCAAGAGCTGACCATGATTCTCTTGAAACCATCTTGTTTTTCTCCCATTCAGCATTTTTTGGACTGATTTCTTTGGCTATATAATCCCTAACGGACAGCCTAAACATCTCGTGCTCTTCCGTAAAAATCGTTCTTGGTATTCCGTTCATGTTTTATTTGGGTTTACTTATAAATATCCACTCTCTGGGTATGGTAATGTTAAAAGGGGATATTTCCGGATAAATATAATACAAAACCAGATGATTCCCCTCATACGGCCGTGTATTTGGGACTGTTGCATTCCGTCATTCTCTTTTTCCTTACCCCAAACGACCTCTCCCTATCAAAAAAAGATTTTATCAATACTGAAACAATCCCTACAATTCATTCTTTGTCAATGTTTATTTTCTAAAAAACTACAACAAGTTCATCTCATGCCAAACCACTCTCATTGTTCCGAAAGTTGATTTTTTGCTTGAAATCAAAGACATTAGAGCGAGAAACCTGTACATCGGATAGCTTTTGATGCATCCATAGTCTATACCCCGTTGTATTCCCTTCGATTTGCTTTACTTTGTCTAGATTGATAATAAATGATCTATGGCAGCGGAATATTTGGGAATGGCAACTGTTGTCATTTTCAAATTCAGAAATCGTACAACGAATGACATACTCAAGGGGCTGTCCATCTTTTACAACAAAAACATGGAGGTTGTTGCCCTTGGATTCTGCAAAGTAGAACTCAGATAAGTGGACAGGAACTAGAAGCTTGGAAACAACCAAAATATTTTCATTTTTATTTGGTAAAGCCGCCCCTTCTCCCAACCCCAAGTTTAACTCTTTTGCAGACCGAAAATTTTGATTTAGCAGGTAATTATGTCGAATTAGTGTTATTAAAATATATGGCAATATCCCGATTGAGACTACAATTATTAACGCCCTTAAAAATGTATTACCATCCGGATACATCGTTCCCCTGATAAGATTTATCAACCAAACTGTCATGGCTATACTAGACATTTGATATACTATAAAAATCAACTCCTTTCCTAATGTCCAATACTTACTTGTAAAAAAAACAGGAAACAACAAAATCCAGACATAACTAACCAACATAGTAATGAATGCACCTCCCGCATATACCAAGGCCGTAAGTCCTGCACTGTTCTGGATATTTCTATGGCCAATATCGAACGGTCTTAAGATCAGCAATATCAGAAATACGATTATGCTAATCCCTGTAATAGTACGGAAATATATCCTGAAATACTGATAATCAGGATGTGGTTGCCCCAAAAATGCCCTGATCTTCCTGATCATTTACCAATTCAAATAGTGAATCTTAAATATAAAAAAAATCCAACAGACACTGTCTATTCACTCAGGGTTAAATCATCATTGTTTTCTATCACATATATTCGATATCCATCCCAAAGGATCCAATGCAATCCCAATATCACATTATATTAGGACATTCTCCATACCTAAAAAAGTATGGGAAAAGTAAATAACTGGCAGATTTTAATTCCAAAATAACAGGAAAAAAAGTTTGTTGCAACAAGCTTTTGATCAAAAACCAATTCTTTAATTAATCTAAATTCTCTTTAACTATGGAAGCAAACAACAAAAAAAGCATCGCATTAATGGCTATGTACTTATTGCTGTATTCATGCGATCTACCTGACCAAGTAGGCCCTGATGACAACTATTGTACTTCTGGGGCATCTGTTTTAAGTTTGGATGACAGCAATGTATCCTCTGAAGTGAAAAACCGGATTTATAATCCTGCCCCACAGACTTGGGTCATCCATACCCAACATCCAGATTATAATCGAAACGGAAGATTAGTTCTAATCCCTACGGCTTTTCCAAATTTACCTGCCAATGAATTCGTGACAAGGGAAATCATCGAAACAGCCTTTTTCAGATCAGGTACGGGAAGTGTTAGGGATTATTTTTATGAAAATTCCTGGGGGCAATTTAGTCTGACCAATGCAGGCATCAGCGATTGGATAACATTGGCAAATGACCGTGAGTTTTACGGTCAAGGTGGAGATTGGACACGCAACAGCAACATGTATCGCGATGCTTGCCAAGCATCCACTATAGATTGGGCTAGTGTGGATCTCAATGGGGACAGGATAATAACTCCTAATGAAGCATTGGTCGGATTTATCATACCAGCTGGAAATCTTGGTGCAAATAGACCTGGCTCAGTGAACATAACCTATAACGGACAACCTTATACTATCAACAGTAGTTTTACATTCATGGATTGCAAAAGGCTAGATGAGCCAGAAAGGGATATTAGGATGATAAGCTACAACTACCCACTTATTTGGCATGAATTAGGGCACGGATTCTTCGGATTGCCCGATAGGTATCAGGATTTTTCGGGAACAGGGCGTGGGGGACAATTTGACATCATGAGTGACAATTTCAGAAATATCCACATGACTATCTATGACAAGATGAAAATCGGCTGGGTAAAACCCCGAATCCTACTTCCTGCCAACCAACGGATTCCTGAAGGAAGAAGATGCTATAGAATCCAGGCTAGTGCCCAAACTGAGGCTGCACTGATCCTCTATAGCAACCGATCTCCGGATGAATATCTTATTGTGGAAAACATCAACACAGAAGCATCAGAAAGAGGCTTTACTTCAGGATATAATGAATCAGGTCTGGCTATTTGGTGGGCTGACATGAATTCTGGAGACACGAGGTTAATTGAGCGAAAATTGATTTCTGGTGGCATTACTGCACTGCCGTTGGATCATGTTTCCCCAAGGGGGATTGAAGTATTGCTCCAGTACATAGACGGGACTGACCCAGAATCTATCACCTTTATACGTAACCAGAACGGCCAGCTGAACTTTGGGTTTAGGGCTGTATCTCCACCGGGGACAAGCATGTTTGTCGAATTTTAGAAGTATAAATAGCCATCAATCAAAAAAGCTCAGGAAAAACACCCTGAGCTTTTTTACAATTTCATCATTTTGGAATAACTGATTGATTTTAGCCACTTACCCCAAGTCCAACTCTTTGAGTTCCTATTTACCCCAAGGTTTTCTTGGGAGTTTTTGATCTCTTTGGGCGGTGTTGTAAACCATCGCGGCAACAATGATCGCTGCTTGGGTCATATCTCCCTGCTGCATCCTTTCGTAAAGATCCATGTTCGTGTGATATCCTCTTCCATAATCTATCGGATCTTGGATAAACTGGAAACCTGGAACACCCACAGCATCAAATGCAACGTGATCTGTAGATCCAGTATTTCTTCTGGTGATCGTTTTGGCACCCATTTCGTGGAATGGCTCAAACCATTTTTCAAATACCGGTACCAACTGGTCATTTCCTTCCAGATAGATTCCCCTGATTTTTCCTGATCCGTTATCAACATTGTAATATGCCGAAATTTTATCCCACTCTCCTTTTTTGTCTTGTGTCTGCCTATCGGCTACATACTTTTGAACATAGCCTCTAGAACCAAATAGACCTTGCTCCTCTTCCCCCCAAAGGGCAATTCTGATTGTCCTCTTTGGTTGGATTCCCAGTGTTTTGAGAATCCTGATCGCCTCCATCATCACAACAACGCCCGCAGCATTGTCATTCGCCCCAGTTCCAGCATGCCAACTATCCAAATGGGCACCAAGCATCACGAGCTCTGGCTTTAGGGTTTTGTCCGTTCCGGGGATTTCTGCCAATACATTGTATCCTTTGTAGTCATCATCCAGCCATTCTACTTCAATCTCAGCATCGATATTTACAGTCTGCCCATTCTTGATCAACCTCTCAATTCTTCCAAAGTGCTCCAAGGCAATTTCCATTTCTGGAAGGGTTTTGTTCTTGTCAATGCTGTACGAACCTGCCCTGGTATGAAATACTGTACCGAAATTCCCCCTTGTACCAGACAACCGCAAAGCAATTCCTTCATTCAATAAGAACTCATTTATTTTTTGGTCCAACTCCCTTTGTTCCCTCATTTGCTGAAGCTGTGCAGGTGAGTACCTTCCTCCTGAACTAGGGTTGATAGAGACAACTTTCCTGTTTTCCAAATCCTCATCAGTCAACCTTCTAGCCTCAGGCTCGAACGCAGGAGCAGTAGACAAAGTAGTCGGTATCATGATGGCTTTACCATTGAGTTTACCTTTATACTTTTCCAAATCGGATTCTGACTGGATGTCCAACAGGATGATTTCAGTGCTTACAAGACCGTTTGTACCCTCTGTCCAAGCTTTGGGGTAACCGATCAATGGAGCATAATAAGGATCTTTCATGGCGATGTATGATTTTTTCACATCCCAGCCCCTACCAAATTCACCATACGAGTCAATTTTTACATTTTGTAAGCCCCATTCGGTAAATTTATCGGCAGTCCATTGCCTTGCTCTTCTGAGATTCGTGGATCCGGAAAGTCTTGGCCCCATCAAATCTGTCAAATGAAAAGCTAAATCTTGTATTTGGGAATTTCGTGTCCCTTCTGTTTTAATCTTGTACATCACTTCAAGATCTATCTCCTCCTGGGCATGGACAATGGAAGAAAACAATACGGCAACAAAAAGCACCAATGAAAATCGGTAATATAATTTCATGTTTTTCGGTTTAGATATTTTACTTTTGAACTTCTCCAGAAGCTTTTTTCATTTATCAAAAATGTTGATTTTTTCCATCTTCAAACCACCGCTAGTGTAATTTTTGACATAAAAAAAGTCCCAGTTTTCGCTGAGACTTTGGATTTACCGATTATTCAATTTGTTTACAGTTGTATAGTCTTCTGTCTGCCTTTGACGTCCTCAAGCTCTAAAGTTTTTCCTTGGGGATCAATATTTTTGAAATTGTAGTACTTGATAAAGCCTGCTTCTTCATTGATTGTTTCTTTGTGTAGAACTTTGCCATACTCGTCCTTTATCAAAATTTTAACCCCAGGCTTTTCCAGACCAAAGACTGACAACCTTACTCTGTTGTCCTCAACGATTTTACCGGAAGCCATTAATGGATATTGGATTTGAGTTGCTGGCTCTTTGGTTTCCACCTTGTAATTTGCAACACCCACCATATCTTTTTTCTCAAAACTAGCCACTTCAATATTATATTGTCCTGCTGGCAATTCAGATAGGTTGAAAGGAATGGTCACATTGGATTTTACCATCATCATACGTTGATGTAGCTTTTTGCCGTTTTCATCTGTGATCGTCATCCTTACTTTTCCAAGGTCTTCCCCTAAGGTGACTTTTATTGTCTTCTCATGCGTTTTCACATGTGAAGATCCTTTGACATTTGTAGTTCCTTCTTTTGCAAAAGTGCTTGCTCCTAAGCTAAGTGCCAATGCGAATGTTAATAGAGTTTTCATGATATATATGTTTTTTTTGTTTTGTTTGATATCTGTCGGGTATTATCCATGATCTGTACCAATATTTCCAGTCAAAACCAGATTGTGAAAAAGATAAAAATCACATCATATTCCCTTAATATTAAATAAGTTACAAACTCAAAGAAAACTGTATCAATACCAGTCAAATCCATGTCCGACTGTATTGAAAACGAACATATTTTTACTCAAAACCATTGTTTTTGAAATCCATCAAGGTTGCACCATTCCAAAAAATAATCCCAAAAAAAAATTCAGAAAAAATTAACCGGTGTTTGCCAATGCCAAAAGCAAAAAAAACCTGTACACGAGCGTACAGGTTATGATTTAAATCGAACAATTTTGTGAAGAAATTATATTTGTTTGAGATTGTATTTCAAAAACTTTACCCTATCGGCAATGGTCATGCTTGAAATATCAAGATTCTCCGAAGTCGCTTTTAGAAAATCTTCCACCGCACCAGTATGATTGGTAGAGATCCCCTCTTTGATAGTCACATACCGCATGGTAGTCCATAAAAGGGTTTTCAATTCCTTTTTGCTATCATCAGTCATGTAATACTCCACTACCACTGTATTATGGTTGTGCCAAAGCAGACGACTCATGATTCGTACCCACTCACCGACTTTTGCCGGTTTTACATAAGCTATGTTGTGGTTGTACACCACCCAAGCAGCTTTGTATTTCTGGATAAAGTCGATCATTTCCACTCCATATAATTTAGGGACTTGATCTTCCCTTGCATTAAAGAAATAATCGAAATACTTCGCATTGTTCAAATGCCGTAGTGGGTCACAATCTTGGAAGCGAACGACTACCCTGCTCTCTGTTTCTTTTGGATAATGCTTATCCGGATTCAATTCAAACATATCTATTCTGGTTATTTCAATCTCTCAATCACCAACTCTACCCTCCTATTCAAAGCTCGTCCTTCTTCCGTGGAAGTATCGGCTATAGGTTTTGAACCTCCCCAACCAGCAATCCTTATCCTTTCAAAATCAATCCCCTTCAAAGTCAAATACCCCCTGATCTTGGACGCCCGATTCATGGACAATTCCTTATTCAGCTGTGGATCCCCAACATTATCTGTATGCCCGTCTAACCGGATTCTGAGACTTGGGTTTGTTTTCATAAAGTCGACCAAATCATCCAAAAGCTGTATGGATCTGGAATCGGCAAAATCGGAAGTACCTCTGTTGAACTGGATATTGTTCAACACCATACTTGCTCCTGCTTTGACAGGCATCATGGTTATCACTTCTGTTTCGGAATTCTTCCAATCCTCAGCAGAGAAATCTCTGGGAATATAGCCATTTGAAGTAATGGCAAACCTATCCAATGAATTTTCTTCAAGTGCGGACTCGATCATCGAAAAGCTTCCCGCAGTTTTTTTGATCCCCTGTCTATTTGTATACGTGATCAAGTAAGGAATAGGCTTATTGGTATTTGCATCCAAAACCTTATAATCCAAAATTGGCTTTGTTTTTTCAACGTAAGTCATTGCAGAATCAATGCTTGTCTCTATAACTTCAATCGATGCTTCACTTATACTTGAAGTAACTGTGGCTTCATTCGTACTTTCTATATTTTCAACCTGCGACTCAGCAACTTCATTTTCGTTCTTAACTTCAACTTCAATCCTTTCCTCAATTTCCTCATTCGAATTCTGAATTGCAAGTGTTTCTTCAACAGGTACTTCATCTTCTATTTGATGCATTACCATCATCAAATCTCCAAAACCTTCTGAATTTTGGGTTGAGGTATATAAAGCCAAGTTATCCAAATCCTCATGGACCACATAACTGAGTTCTGCACCTGAAGAATTCACTTTCTCGATAGCCCTTGGCTTTGACCAACTTTCCCAAGAGTCGTTCAATCTTGTCGAAGAGTAGACATTCCGCCCACTGTTGGACGTATTTGAATTGGTGGAAAAATACAAAGTTTTTAAATCTTTGGATAATGAAGGTGTCAATTCTTGCGAAAAAGTATTGATGTCTGCACCTAAATTTTGGGGAGAAGTCCAATTTCCCTCCCGAATCTGCCGAGAGACATAAATATCTTCATTCCCATAGGACCCAAAAGACTTCATCGACATAATGATCACTGAACGATCCTGGCTGAGTCTTCCACTAAAATGCGTCCCTTGGTTTCTGAAATTCCCCATTTCCAGAGGTCTCACATAATTCCATTCTGAACCAAATCTTGCGTACTGATGGATCCCCTGCTTCAGTCCATTTCCACTGCCGCTATGGTATACATAAACCGTCAGGGCATCTGGAAAACCTACGACTACGTCGTTCCCATCTGTTGATAAACTTTTGATATGGGAAGGCTTACTCCAATCACCATTGTCTGATTTTTTTGTCATCCATATATCACCAAAATCTGTTTCACCACCAATATTATCGGGGTGATAGCCTACTGAAAAGAATATCTCTTCTGTCGGAGAAATGACAGGATGCTGCTCATCATAAGGGGAATTGAGATTTTTCAGGGAAGAAATACTCTGTGCATTACCAATAGTGGATAATGAAAAAGCAAGCAGAAATATCCCGCTTGCCTTTTTTATATTAGTCTTCAATTCAATTTTCATCATAATTGAATCTTATCAATTATTGATCCAAAACTATCGCAAACACCAATGGTGCGACTATAGTTGCATCAGATTCTATAATATATTTAGGTGTATTGATCCCCAGTTTGCCCCACGTGATTTTTTCATTTGGAACAGCTCCCGAATAAGAGCCATAAGAAGTCGTGGAATCTGATATTTGACAAAAATACCCCCATAATGGAATACTATCTCTTTGCAAATCTTGGTGCAGCATTGGCACTACACAAATAGGAAAATCACCGGCAATGCCACCACCGATTTGGAAAAAACCTACCGTGCTGTCTTCTTTTGCATTGTTGGTATACCAATCTGCCAAATACATCATGTATTGGATTCCTCCTTTTACAGTATGGACATCCTTGATATCACCTGATATTACGTGTCCAGCATACATGTTGCCCAAAGTTGAGTCTTCCCATCCCGGTACGATGATAGGGAGGTTCTTCTTGGCTGCTTCAAGCAACCAGCTGTTTTTGGGATCTATCTGGAAAGATTTATCAAGTTTACCGGAAAGAAGAATTTTGTAGAAAAATTCATGGGGGAAGAAAGCTTCACCAGCTTGATCAGCCTTTACCCATTCCTCCAAGATCACGTCTTCAATCCTTCTCATGGCTTCCATCTCTGGAATACATGTGTCAGTCACCCTATTCATATGACGCTCCAAAAGATCATTTTCCTGTTCTGGAGAAAGATCCCTATAGTTTGGAATCCTTTCATAGTAGTCATGGGCAACAAGGTTGAAAACATCTTCTTCCAGATTGGCTCCTGTACAAGTGATGATCTGAACTTTATCTTGACGAATCATTTCGGCAAGTGAAATCCCCAACTCGGCAGTGGACATAGCACCTGCCAAAGTAACCATCATTTTCCCGTTGTTATCAAGGTGGGCCTTATACCCTTCGGCAGCATCGATTAATGCCGCAGCATTGAAATGTCTATAGTTATGTTTTAAAAATTCAGTAATCTTCATGAATTTGTATTTGTTGATTTGCGGTTATAAAATTATCAATTTAAACGACACAAAAAAAGGCTACCAAATGTTTTGGTAGCCTTTTTATTAGCGTATTGATTGACATACTCTACTTTATACAATTTACTTTTCAGGAGTCACCGGTTCGGTCTTCTTTGTTGAAAATTTCGCATTCAATCCGGCTGTAACTTTATCTGTAATGTCCAAAGATTTTTTGGAGTACCAAACTGCCCCTCCCCTTGTGTAGGAAAGGATCATTTCAAGGTCATTGGCTTCAGCATATTCTGTCAAATACTCTTGGATCTGATCTATTACATCACTATAAAGTTTTGATTCGTCAGTCTGTAGTTCCTGCATCAGATTATCTCTGTAAGTCACAAGGTTTCTTTCTTTCTTCATCAAATCTTCCTGCTTAGCCCTAGCTTGGTTTGGTGTCATGGAACCTGCAGTCTGTTCAAAATTTGAAACTTCCTGTTCAAATCCCCTAGCTCTGCTACCCAATTCCGTTTCGAATTTTTTGCCCTTTTCAGTAATCTGCCCTGATTGTTCTTTGAAGAAATCATAATTGGCAATAACGCTATCGGTAAGTATATAGGCGATTTTTAGATCTGAAATACTTACTTCTGAGCTTTGTTCTGATTCAGAACTTTTTTCTGAGGGGGAGCTTGAATTATTGCAAGAAGAAAAAACAATTGTTGCAAATCCTAGGAGGCCCAATACTTTTGATAATTTTTTCACGTTTGTTTGCTTATTATTTGTACTTGGCGCAAATATAAACAAAGTATTGTTGGTTCAAATTATTATCCATTGTTGATTTGTTAATTTGAGTTAAATATTAATGTGATTATCCGCTACTTTGCCAGTAAGGAAATAAATATGCTTACTGGTATGAAAGTGGATATACATATATTGGAGTTATCACTTGAGATAATTCATTTGGATTTATTCTTTTTATGATTGTTTGGCCCGATGATCAAAAAGTAAAATCCGAGGAACAATATGAAAGTAGCCAACAAATATAATAGAGTCCAGTTCTTGTTATTAGGATTTTGTGTTTGCAAATAATTACTGTCTTCAAATAGACAAAAGGCAAAACTGACCAATAGAATACCTCCGATGATTTTATGTATCCACTTATATTCTACTTTTTTCATGCTAAAAATATACTTCCTGTGCTATTCTATATGTATTGGCATGTGCTTCGATGATATCGCTGATTTTTGGGGAATATCCCCCTCCCATACAGCACATGATTGGGATATTGTTCCTTTTAGCCAACTCTATCACAATCCTATCCCGTTCTTTGCATCCCAATACAGACAACCCCAACCTTCCCAACTTATCAGTTTCCAAAACATCTACCCCACATTGGAACACTATAAAGTCCGGCTGGAGATTATCAAGCAAAGGATAGAGATTGTCTACCAGTAACCTAAGATAGTCCGAGTCACCGATCTTATCAGGCAAGGCAATATCCAAATCTGATTTTTCTTTGTTCATGGGGTAATTGGAAGCACCGTGCATACTAAACGTGAAAACGTCATCATTATTCTTAAATATTTCTGCAGTTCCATTCCCTTGATGTACGTCCAAATCCACAACCAACACTTTTTTCGACAACCGATTTTCCAAGAGGTAGTTGGCTGCGATGGCAATGTCATTCAGCAAACAAAATCCCTCCCCCCTATCCGTGAAGGCATGATGGGTGCCTCCGGCAATATTCATGGCTATTCCAAACTCCAACGCAAATAACGCCGCCTGTACAGAGCCATGCATGATATGGATTTCCCTTTGCACCAAAGCTTCACTCAGTGGAAATCCTGTTTTCCGTATCTCTGATTTGCTGAGTGTTTGGCTGGTTAGTTTATTGAAATATGTTGGTTCGTGGGTATTGACAATCCATTTTTCATCCAATAGACCTGGCTCAAAAAAGTTCTCCATCGAGACGGTACCTTCGTAGAGCAACTGCTCTGGCAACAGCTCATATTTTTCCATGGGAAATCTATGTCCTGAAGGCAATGGGTGGGAATAAAGCGGTGAATAGGCAATCTTTAGCATAACAAAAAACGCTTGTCATATAACAAGCGATTTGAATTTTTGTTGAAAATGAAACTGAATCAATCTTCCTCGTAATCTTCTTCTTCAGCTGTCTGGAAGGAATAGTGCGTATCATCCAATCTGATACTGTCGTCATTGAATTCCCTGATGAATTTTTCTATAACCGATTCATCAATCGATTCAACATTCAATGCTGCATCTAGACCGATACCATAGTCGTGGTGTGTATCCAAATCGATAAATTCCTGGACTTTCACGGTTTCCTCTTCTTCCATATCCATGATGATTTCAGTAATAAACCATCCAATCTCTTCTTCTTCGCTAGTCAGGGGAATTAAGTTTCCATTTTCATCTTCTTCATATTTGATCCCTTTGAAATTCGGGAATTTCTTGGCGGCTTCATGTTCTGCAAGCTCAAACACTTCAGAAGAATGATGAAGTCTTAAGGTATAAAGAGCTGCGTCATAGATCACTTCTTTGCCCTCAAACATTCCTACAAAAAGGAAATTCACAAAATCATCTGTATTCTCTTCATCACCCTCAATCATCTTGAATGATTTGTTTGAAGATTTCAGCTCTCTTTTGAGTGCTTCTATAATTTGTGGATCGAATCCTTCGTTTTGATAACTCATATTTTTCAAAAATCTTAATTTAGTATGGACAACTTACGACGTAAAAGGGTAATTTGAAAACGTTTTGTTTACATCGTCTTTCAATATAAATTTAAGTAATTAAAATACAACTATTTAATTTAAAAAAAAATGTTTTTTCCCTTAAAAAATCCAGAGTTTGTCAAAACCCTTCTGAGCAATGAAGAAAATGAAGAGTTGGACTATAAACTCAATATATCCGATAGCTATAAGATTGCAAAGACACTGGTTGCATTTGCAAACACCAAGGGTGGAATCATTGCTATTGGTATCAACGACCAAAAAATAATCAAGGGCATAGATCCAGAAGAAGAGCTATTCATGATTGAGAAAGCCTCAAGTGAATATTGCGAGCCAAAAGTCATATTCAGCGCCGAAGTTTACGAAATAGAATATCTCGACGAAGAAAAACTTGATGAAAACCTTTATATCCTGATAGTAAGCATTCCAAAATCAATGGATACACATTATCTAAAACATAAAAATGGTGAACTCATCAAATATACCAGGAAGGCTGACAACAACCTACCTGATATATATTCGGAATAATTCAGACATTTTTACCTCCCAAAGAAACCCCCAACAGGGAATTGATCAGGCCTAGGATCAAGCCAAACAGCAGGGCCCACCAAAACCCATCGACACTAAACCCAGGGACGATTTTGGCAGCCAATAGAATCAAGAGTGCATTGATGACGATCAAAAACAAGCCCAAAGTCACAATAGTAATAGGAATGGTCAGGATTACCAAAATCGGCTTTACAGTGATGTTCAATAAGGCAATCAAGGCTGCTATGACAATTCCTGTAAGGAAATCCTCTACCGAAACACCAGGAAGCAGATAGCTGGTAATCAACACAGCAATACCTCCCAACAGTAATTGTACAAGAATCCCCCAAGTTTCAGATGCTTTGCTCATAATTTTTATTTTGGTTTTAAACTGCTCTAATATACTATAAATTTGATTTTGAGAGTTAATTGAATAAAAATATTCTATCTAAATATTATTGTAAAAAATTAGCCTGTATCTTTACATCCACATTCAAAACAATAAAATAAAAGTGATTTTAATAGTATTCTTCTTATTGCATTGGTACTTCTCCCTATTTTGCCAAAGCTTCTTTCTTCACAGATATGCAGCACATCAAATGTTTTTCATGTCTAAATATTGGGAAAAATTCTTCTACATATTTACTTGGATTACACAGGGAAGCAGTTACCTATCACCAAGGGCATATGCCATTCTCCACAGAATGCACCATGCATACAGTGACACTCCAAAGGATCCCCACAGCCCGCACCATACAGAGAACTTGTTTACGATGATGTGGAAGACAAAGAATATATACAACGACTACTTCAGTTTTAGGTTGAAACCGGAAGAGCGTTTTTCAAAAGATGTCCCAGATTGGAACAAGTTTGATCTATTTGCCGATTCTATGATCGCAAGGGTTGGATGGGCATTACTTTATATATTGATCTATGTCTTATCCATATCTGTGTTTGAATTGGCTGGAACCCATTGGTGGATGTATTTCCTACTGCCTATCCACTTGATGATGGGGCCTGTCCATGGAGCCATCGTCAACTGGAGTGGCCATAAATACGGCTATGCCAATTTTGACAACAATGACAAATCTAAAAACAGTTTGTTGCTGGATGTGTTGATGCTGGGTGAGCTGTTCCAAAACAACCACCACAAATTGCCCAACAGACCCAATTTTGCAGTCAAATGGTACGAGTTTGACCCCACCTACCCTATTGTGAAGCTCCTGCACGCCAGCGGCATCATTAAGTTGAGGGCAGCCTGATTGTATCTTCGCTAAATTCATTACAAAGAGTCAAGAGATTGGCTCTTTTTTTCTGTCCAAACCAATATAACTAATATTTCATTTGTTTACCTAAACTATTATTACTAACTTTATAGATACCAATAGAAAAGATTCGTTCTTAAAAATTTGCTTTTCCGAAACTAAGTGAATAATTTGAAGCGTAATTTAAACTTAAACACATATTATGAGAAATCTAACAAGAGCAGAAGAGCAGGTAATGCAAATCCTGTGGGAAGCAGAAAAGGGGTTCGTAAAGGATCTACTTGAAAGAATGACTGAGCCGAAGCCAGCGTACAATACCGTATCCACCATCATTCGAATACTCGAAAGAAAAGGGTTTGTACAACACAAGGCTTATGGAAAGTCCCATGAATATTACCCAATAGTATCCAAAGACGAGTACAGAAGCCACTCAATCAAAAATTTACTTTCCGGTTACTTTGGAGGTTCATTTACGAAAATGGCATCATTCTTTGCCAAAGATGAAAATTTGAACATCAAAGAACTGGAAAAAATAATGAGCGAGGTCAAAGAGGAAGTTAAATAAACACCTTATGGCCGTTCTAATTGACTATATCTGGCAAAGTACTTTCTGTCTTTTCTTTTTCTTTGGAGTATATTGGGTATTCTTGAGGAATGAAAAAGTATTTGTATTCACAAGGGCCTACATCCTAATCACCCCGATTCTTGCGTTGTTGTTTCCCTTGGTTAAAATACCGGTCAGCTTTTACAAGCCAGATATATCATTAGAAAATTCACAGCTTTTTCGGGCACTTTCACTTGAGCAGGTGCCCGACGAAGTTGCAGGCTTCTACGGATTGCCCGAAGTCACAGTGCAAAGCACCAAACTTCCTATGTTGATGGAATTGAAAGATTATTTCATCATTTTTTATCTTATTGTATTTACTTTCTTGGCATCAAAGGTGTTCTGGCAGGTTATACAATTAAGACTTTTGAAGGAAAAAGGCTGGTATCAAACGATTTACAAGCTGAAAGAAAAGTATTTCCTTATCCCAACCTTTGGTCTTGCCCCTATTTTCTCCTATTTCAACGAATTGTATTGGGACGAAACGCAGGAGTTGAGCAACGAGGAAAAAGACCAGATCATCAAACATGAGATTGAACATATAAGACAGGGCCACTCTTGGGATATTATGTATTACCAAATTCTAAGTGTGCTGTTTTGGTTTAATCCTGCCATCCATTTGATGCGTGCTGCATTGGTAGATGTGCATGAATACCTTGCTGACGAAAACGTACTCAAACAAACTACGAACAAAGAAAATTATCCGAAATTAATCGTAAAAATTGCATTTAAGGGAATGGATCTTCCTATTGGTAACTATTTTATTAGATCAACTACCCTTAAAAGAATTTTAATGATGAAAAATTCAAAAAAACCAAACAGGTTTAAAATGACGATGATCCTTCCGCTGACATTGATGCTGTTGGCCTTGGTCTCAATGAAAACAAAAGTCGGTCTGACTGACTTTTTGATTTCGAACACTCAAAAGATTGAATTGATCAAAGATCAATTGACAGCTTCCCAAGATTCCCTTGAGGTAGCCATCAAAGTCAAAAAAATCAAAAATCCGGTTCATTATGAGCTCATAGGAGCTCTGGAAGGTGACAAACTTACTGCACAACTAGGTGAGTTAATCTATGAATTCTCGGACATTTCTTCCGATGAAGAATATATCAAAGTAAGAAGCTTGATAAATACCCTTAGAGGCAATTCAAGGATTGTCAAAAACTATGGCCCAGTAAAAACATATGATCAGGTCGCCATAAAGCCTTCTCCAAAAAATGGTGAAGATGAATGGCATAAAACCCTTGCAGATGCACTTGCCGAGATCATGCCAGAGAAAGAAAAGGAATTAGGCCTGGCCTCATCAATTGAACTGGAATACATCATTACCTCAGAAGGTAAAATCAAAAATCCAATCGTCAGAAAAAGCATTGGTGGCGGTGTGGACGAGAAAATCATTAAAATGCTGGTTGATGAGCAAAGCGCATCATGGACACCTGGCGAGCATGGTGGTGAGAAGGTTGATGTAGTGCATCATCTTAATTTAAAATTGTCATATCCATCCAAGATGGCTGAAAACAGGGATTCTTATGATTTTTTCCCAGAAGTAATAGAAGTCCCAATCAACAACACCAGAAATAGGATAATCAATGATGACACCATTTTTGATGTTGTAGAAAAAGCTCCGAATCCTCCTGGAGGAATGGAAGGTTGGAACGAATACCTCAAATCAAATCTCAAATATCCTGAAGCTGCAAAAGAGAATGGTATCGAAGGTACCGTTTTTGTGGTGTTTGTTGTCAATAAAACAGGTTTCATAGAAGATCCTGAGATTTTAAAAGGTGTAAGCCCTGAAATTGATGCTGAAGCTCTAAGAGTAGTCAAGGCTTCTCCAAATTGGGAGCCTGGAAAGCAAAGAGGGCAAGATATGAATGTAAGAATGAGACTTCCTATTCGCTTTAAGAATGGAAGTATAAATCCTACTGCCAATAGCACCGAGGAAATCCCCACTGTAGTCCGTAACAACAACGAACCTTATGATAAAGTAGATACTCCTCCATCACCACAAGGCAAGATGGAAGGATGGAATCAATATCTTGCCGAAAACTTAAAGTATCCAAATACAGCAAAAGAAAATAAAACTGAGGGTACCGTCTACTTGACTTTTATAGTAAAAAAGGATGGGACGGTTGAAAACCCTGAAATTTTAAGGGGAATTGGAGCTGGGTGCGATGAAGAAGCATTGAGGGTTGTCAGAAATTCACCGAAGTGGAATCCAGGAAAGCAAGGAGGACAAGCTGTCGATGTAAGAATGAGACTTCCCATACGCTTTAATCTAAGCAAAGCTTCAGGAGAAACCGGAGAAGTTACCCCTACAGAAGCATTTAATAGGCACGTCACGAAAAGCATCAAATATCCTACGGAAGCCAGGAGAAGTGGAGAAACAGGTACTGTTTTGGTGCAATTGGATTTTGATTCAAAAGGGAAGATTGAATCCTCTAAGATTGTAAAAGGGATAAGCAAAGAGATTGATGAAGAAGTCGATCGCGTGGTAAATACGTCTGCCCCATCTTGGAAAGTTTCTGGGAATGGTGACCAGTTCAAGGCTGTTCTACCGATTACATTTCGATTGGGTGGAGTCAGTAGCGGTGAATCCAAACCAAGCGCTGGCATGAAAAATGAGATCGTAGTAGTAGGCTATGGTTCAACTTCAAAATCAAGTAAAGTCATTGATGAATATAAGGAGCAACAATTTAACACCTACGCAGACAAGTTCTCTACACCTCTTGAATCCAGTGTAAAAGCAAAACCAATGGTTGTGGTAGATGGGACTATCAAAGAGTTTGGAGAGCTAAACGACATCAAACCAAGTGAAATTAAAAATATGGAAGTTGTTAAAAAACCAAGTAGTGAAGATTTGTCTAAATATGGTGAAGGGGCAAAAAATGGAATTATTTTCGTTCAGTTGGGCAAAAAGTAATTCTCATTACCCCAAACCTTGTATATTTTTTTGACAATTATATAAAGGTACAAATTATCGGCAAGTGATTCCCGATAGCTTTACTCCATAAAAAAATCCATATCCTGTGATATGGATTTTTTTATGAACAATTCAAATAGATATCTAGGGTCTGCTGAAAAAGTCAGATTTGCGTAAGATACGAGTTGGCGAAGTGAAGCTGTATAAATATACTGCGAACTGAAGCCAAGGAAGTAGTCCCGATGTCGAAGCGTATCGGGATGAAGCTGGCTAACAAAACTAAGTTAATATACTGCAAGGTTTTTGCGTTCATTTGCTGAAAAAACCTGCGTAAGATATTGACTATGTAAACGAACCCATACATTACTAATTGGTTTTGTGTTTTTAAGTAGACCCTATCTATTGATGTCATACCAGGCAATCCCAGCATTGGAAAAAAATTGGCATGTCACTTTTTTCCAATTACTTCAAATCCAACCTACCTTGGGAAGCACCATACAGATTTGCCATCCTATAAAGAATTCTGGCTCCTACATTTCCATCCCACTCGTCCCCTTCTGGCCCTGGAGCTACTTCTACAAGGTCAAAACCTATAATCTTTCTACCTGATTTCACCAGCTCCTTCATCAGATACATTATTTGCTCCAATTCAAAACCACCAGCGACAGGCGTACCTGTATGGGGACAAAGTTTTGGGTCAAAACCATCAATATCTATCGTAATATAAACTTCGTCTGGCAATTGATCTATGATTTCATCGCAGATGATCTTCCACGCTTTCCCTTCATATGATTCTTTTTTCAATTCTTTGTCATAAAAGGTTGTGATCCTGTTATTCTCTTTTGCCATAATTGACTCTGCTTCACAAAAATCCCTGATCCCAACTTGCACCAATTTTTCAATCTGGGGAAATTTCAGGGCATTATAGGAAATGGAAGCATGAGAATATTCAAAGTTCTCATAGGAAACCCGCAGGTCCGCATGGGCATCAATCTGAAGTATGCCAAAATTATCATGTTCTTCTGAAATTGCCTTGATCAAGCCCAAAGGGGTACTGTGATCCCCTCCCAGTAAGGCTACCATTTTCCCTTGGGATCTATATTTCTTAGCTTGTCCATAAACCCACTCATTCATTTCAACGCAAGCTTTGTTGATCAAATCTGGAACAGCCGCAAACCGTTCCTCTTCTTCTTCCGGCGAGTCACTCTCCAACCAATCAATATAGCTCTTTGCCAAAACTCTAAAATTTGAACTTTTGTTTGCTATATCCTGAGGAATTGGCAGCATGCAAACCCCCATTTTCCAAGCATCTTTTATGTCGTCTTGAAAAAGATCCACTTGAAGGGATGCACCCAATATTGCTTCAGGACCATCTGCTGTTCCAGAAGAATAGGAAACTGTGACCTCCCAAGGTACAGGGATAATGATCATTTCAGCAGATTCGGCATCAAATGGAAGTCCAAACAATGCATTATGTGTACTTACTCCGTTAGGATCAAAATTATCAATAAGCTGATGTTTAATAGACATATTTAGTTTGTTTTTAATTTAATTCCCCAATCTTATAAGATGCAATCTTATCAATTGCCGTCTTTAGGATCAAAACAGAGATAATCGAGTAATAATTTCAAAGGTTAGCTTAATTCAACGTATAGATATACGTATTTTGGCCTACTCTCTTCTAAATCAAGGCTATTTTTTTTCTGAATGGACTTAGGTTATTGCATCACTTCCCTTACAAGCCCAGTCCCGATCCCAAGTAGACTCCAGCAGTCTACAGTAAGCTCGACAATAGCCAACATACCTGTCTGCATATTTATATATCCCTGGTCTGTAATTGAAGACACGAGTGCACTGACTCCAGGGTTGTGTCCTATGATCATAAGACAAGCAATAGCATTATCCACACCAGAGATGACTTTGAACAATTCAGAAGCTTCCGCTTCATATATTTCATGCGAATATTGGATTATGGATTGATCTAAATCAGCTGCAATAATATTGGCAGTTTGGGTAGTCCTGATAGCAGCACTTGCTATAATCTTATCCGGTTTGATGCCTGTTTTTTCAAAAAGTACTTTAATCCGATGCAATTGATCTATACCATTTTGATTTAATTCCCTTTGGAAATCTGCACCATTCCCAAAACTAAAATCTGCCTCTCCGTGCCTTAATACAACTAATAGCTTACTTTTCTGCATAAATCCTTTGCTTATGTTACAAGAAGACCAATTGAAATAATCATGCCAAATACAATATAGTGTCTTTCATAATTTGGAATAGAATTTAATCACATCTATTTTTAGGATTTAAATGGATCTATTAAAAAAGATTCCATTCATAAATATATAGGAAATATGTCAAAAAATTTAGTGATAGTAGAGTCACCCGCCAAAGCCAAGACCATAGAAGGATACTTGGGGAAAGATTTCAAAGTAGCTTCTAGCTATGGCCATGTGAGAGATTTGCCAAAAGGTGACAATGCGATAGACATCCAAAATAAATTCAAACCAACTTATGAAGTCACTGCCGACAAAAAGGAAGTGATCAAACAACTGAAGAAGCTTGTAAAGGAATCAGAAATGGTTTACCTAGCAAGTGATGATGACCGTGAAGGGGAAGCCATCAGCTGGCATTTGAAAGAAGTACTAAAGCTAAAAGATGAAAACAGCAAAAGGATTGTCTTTAGGGAGATAACCAAAAATGCGATCACCAAAGCAATCGAAAATCCCAGGACAATCGATTATGACTTGGTCAATGCACAGCAGGCCAGAAGAATATTGGACAGGTTGGTTGGCTTTGAGCTTTCCCCAATTCTTTGGAGGAAAATCAAAGCAGGATTATCTGCAGGCAGGGTTCAATCTGTTGCTGTCCGCTTGATCGTAGAAAGGGAAAGAGAGGTTGAAAAATTCAATTCAAAATCCTCTTTTAGGATTACGGCATTATTCGATGTAGATGGAAAAACACTTTCTGCCGAGTTGCCAAAGAAATTTGACACGCAGGAAGAGGCTGAAGAATTTTTGAAGAAATGTATAGGTGCTGATTTCAGCATCAAGAGTTTGGAAAAAAAGCCTGGAAAGAAAACCCCAGCCGCGCCATTCACCACTTCTACCCTACAGCAGGAAGCAAGTAGGAAACTAAGCTTCTCAGTAGCACAAACTATGTCGGTAGCCCAGAAGCTCTATGAAGCTGGTAAGATCACCTATATGAGGACTGATAGTACCAACCTATCAGAAGATGCCATGGCAGCCGCAAAGAATGAGATCACCTCTTCCTATGGTTCTGAATTCCATAAATCAAGGAAATACGCAACAAAATCCGAAGGAGCCCAAGAAGCCCACGAAGCCATACGTCCTACGGATTTTTCCAAGCACGATACCTCAGGAGATAGAAACGAGCAGCGCTTATATGAATTGATCTGGAAAAGGGCCATCGCCTCACAAATGGCGGATGCAGAACTGGAGAAAACCAATGTAAGCATAGCCATCTCTACACTGCCGCAGACACTTTCTGCAAGCGGTGAAGTCATCAAGTTTGAAGGATTTCTTAAAGTTTATCTAGAAAGTACCGACGAGGAGCCTGAGGATGATGAAAGTACTGAAAAAGGTCTATTGCCTCCATTGACTGTAGGTCAGGCCTTGAAATTAATGGAAATGAAAGGCAGGGAGACATTCTCAAGACCTGCCCCCAGATATACAGAAGCTTCTCTGGTGAAGAAACTGGAAGAAATGGGAATAGGAAGACCTTCTACCTATGCACCGACCATCTCTACAATACAAAAGAGAAATTATGTGATCAAAGAGTCGCGTGATGGAAATGAAAGGAAGTATGTAGAAATGAAAATTGCAAAAGGCGAATTCAAGAAAGAAAGCAAAGCCGAAATCGCCGGTGCTGACAAGAACAAATTGTTCCCTACCAACATTGCAATGGTAGTGAATGATTTTTTGGTAGAACATTTCCCAAATGTGATTGATTTCACATTTACGGCAAGGGTAGAAAAGGAATTTGACGAAATAGCCCATGGAACCCAAAACTGGGAAGACATGATCCAAAATTTCTATGGCGCATTCCACACCAGGGTGGAAGAAACGGCTAACGTCGCTAGAGCAGATGTCAACAGCTCCAGAGAAATAGGCCTCGATCCCAAAACAGGCAAAATGATCATTGCAAGACTTGGGAAGTTTGGACCTTTGGTGCAGATTGGTGATCAGGAAGATGAAGAAAAACAATTTGCTAGTCTGAAAAAAGGTCAATTCATTGAGAATATCACATTAGAAGATGCATTGGAGTTGTTTAAGCTACCAAGGGATGTTGGCCAGTTTGAAGAAAAGAAAATTGTAGCTGCAATCGGAAGATTTGGGCCATACCTCAGACATGACAGTAAATTTGTCTCTTTGGGAAAAGAATATGATCCATTGAGCATAACCGAAGAGGAGGCAATCCAACTTATCAAGGACAAAAGAAAAGCAGATGCAGAGAAACACATCAAGAGCTTTGAGGAAAATGAAGAAATCCAAATTCTCAATGGTAGATGGGGACCCTATATCAAGTTCGGCAAAAACAATTTCAAAATACCAAAAGACAAAGAAGCTGCTGAATTAAGCTATGCAGAGACCATCGAGATTATAGAAAATCAACCTGAAAAGAAAAAAGGTAGGTTTGCCAAGAAAAAGTAATTGGAAGCAGGGGTAAAATCCTGCTTTTTTTTATGCCTACGGAAATTGATACATCTTTAGACTTCTCTTTATACAAATATTCTATTTAATTGATTTTTTTAGACAATATTAATTAATATTATTCTGCGATAAAGGATACATTGAAAAATGGAGATGAAGTAAACATGAAGCTCAAATATTGCCTAATTGCGCTATTCTTATTGATCTATACTAGCGTATCATATTCACAGACTACAATCAATGGAATCATCGAAAATGCAGTCGATGGAACTCCAATCCCGTATGCAATGGTATTCCTGACCAATACAAGCAATGGTACATTGAGTGATTCTTTGGGGCATTTTTCACTGATGATTGATAACGGAAAATATGAATTGGTCATCAGGTCCATTGGCTTCGTTACGTTGACCTATGAGTTTGAGCATACAGAGATCCAAGATAAACTTTACCGGTTCAAATTGGCTTCAGATGATTTGGTACTTTCAGAATTAGAAGTCAATTCGAAAAGGGATCAAGCTTGGTATGGAAATCTGGAAATTTTCAAACGCTACTTCTTAGGCACAAGTACCAATTCCCAAAAAATCAAGTTGGAGAATCCCAATATTTTGGTTTTGGATGACCAGTCCACTCCAAAGGTGCTGATAGCAAGAGCTAATGATGCTTTGCTCATTGAAAATGCCAATTTGGGATACACTATAAGATACATCCTCCAAAATTTTGAGTATTCAAAAGCAGATTTTCGTGTTTTTTATGGTGGCTATGCATTTTTCACCTCAGATTCCACGCTATCAAAGCGAAAAATAAAACAAGTTGGGAAAAGCCGGGTGAGGGCTTACTTAGGAAGTACAATGCACTTTATGAGAGCTGTGTACGAAGGCAAAGTGGAAGAAGAAGGTTTTATAGTGAGAAGGCTCAAAAAAATCCCAAACATCAACCGACCCGACGACGAGGAGCTAAATACTATTGCTGAAAATTTTAGAACCGGGCGGCCTACCCCCTATTCTTTTGAGGAGTATGCGAGATTGAAAAGACTACCTAAAACAATCGATGTACTGGATAAAAACCCCTTAGATCTAAGTCAGATGATTGAGGAAGGCGAAGGTGGGCAAAAAGTTCTGAAATTTGAAGACTACCTCCAAGTGATATATACCAAATCCAAACCAGACCAAAACTATCCAAATCCACAAAATCTCCAAATCCAAGAGAGTCTCATCCACTTCCTAAATGGACAAATTGTAATTTATGAAAACGGTAGTTACTCTCCACCCTATGACCTTTTGTTTGAGGGGTATATGGGTTGGATGAAAACAGGCGACATGCTACCATTAGATTATTATCCGGAATCAAAATGAAAAAGAAACTAGTAGTACTTACAGGTGCTGGCATTTCAGCAGAAAGTGGAATTGCGACCTTTCGGGACAGCAATGGCCTTTGGGAAGGGCATGATGTCATGGAAGTCGCTTCTCCTGAAGGCTGGAGAAAAAACAGGGAATTGGTGCTTGATTTTTACAACCAAAGGAGAAAGCAGGCGCTGAGTGTAAAACCGAATGAAGCCCATTATGAATTGGCAAGGTTGGAGAAGTATTTTGATGTCACGATCATCACCCAGAATGTGGACAATCTCCATGAAAAAGCTGGCTCTAGCAACGTGATACACCTCCACGGAGAATTGTTCAAATCCCAAAGTACTGTAGACCCTTCTTTGGTTTATGAAATGGATGGCTGGGAAATCAAGATCGGCGACAAATGTGAAAAAGGCAGTCAACTCAGGCCTTTTATAGTTTGGTTTGGAGAGATGGTTCCCATGATAGAACCTGCCATCGACATCGTCAGCCAAGCTGACCTCTTTGCTGTCATCGGCACTTCTATGCTCGTATATCCAGCTGCAGGGTTGATCCAATATGCTCCTAAATCCTGTACCAAATACATCATTGATCTGAGAATCCCAGATGTGGGTAACATCCATAGGCTCTATCCAATAGAAGGCCTAGCTTCTGTGGGAACAAAAAAAATGTCGGAAGAAATTATTGAAAAATATACTTGATATTAAATTCAAAGTTGAACCTCATAAGAAAATAAAGATGCAATTAAACTACTACTTAATCGAATAGGAAAAACCATAAAAAAAGGGATCAAACTCAATTGATCCCCTTTTTTATCTTTAAATCCTATTTCCAATTTACCTTCGCCGATTTGACATCTCTGGAATTGCCTCCAACCATGATCTCAAATTCCCCTGGCTCAAACACAAAATCAATATCGTAGTTGTAGAACTTCAGATCTTCCTGAGTCAATTCAAATCCAACGGTTTTGGACTCACCCGCCTTTAAATAAACTTTTTGAAAGCCTTTCAATTCTTTCACAGGCCTGGTGATAGAACCCACCAAATCCCGTACATAAAGTTGAACCACTTCGGCTCCATCAAACTTTCCGGAATTCTTCAAGTCAATACTTGCTGTTAGTATTTGTTCTCCTTCAAGTTCCTTCGCACTCAATTTGATATCCCCATATTCAAACGAAGTATAGCTTAAACCATAACCAAAAGGATACAAAGGTTCATTGGATACATCCAGATAATTTGACCTGAACTTCTGAAACCACTCTCCTTCCGGCAAAGGTCTTCCTGTATTCTTATGGTTATAAAAAATCGGAACTTGGCCTACATTTTGGGGGAAAGTTGCAGTCAATTTCCCTGAAGGATTGACATCTCCATAAAGGACATCTGCTATGGCATCCCCTGCCTCACTTCCAGCAAACCAAACATTCAGAATGGCTGGCACATTTTCTGACTCCCACTTGATTGCCAATGGCCGTCCCGTAAACAAAACCATGATCACAGGTTTGCCAGTCTTCAGCAAAGCTTCCATCAGTTTTCTTTGGTTTTCGGGAATTTCGATATCCGATCGACTTGATGCCTCACCACTCATTTCGGCAGACTCTCCCATAGCTGCGATGATGACATCAGCATTTTTTGCGGCTGCAAGCGCTTCCTTGATCATAATTTCCTCTGATCTGTTATCCCGATAGGTAGGTTTTCCAAAAATACTTACCCTGGATTCCAACAGAGAATCGGCTGTGATATTTGAACCCCTGGCGTAGACTATTTTTGCTTTATCTCCTATTGCATTCTCTAGCCCCTCCCTCAGAGATATTGCTTCTTCAAACTTACCAGCTACACTCCAAGTTCCAGCCATGTTTTCCTTATTGTCTGCCATTGGACCAATCAATGCGATCCTGCTTTCTCGTTTGATCGGAAGAATTCCCCCTTCGTTCTTTAGCAAAACAAATGTCTGGGAAGCAATCTCTCTGGCTACTTTTCTATGTTCAGCATTAAAAACATCTCTTTTAGATCGTTCGGGATCAGCATATTTGTAAGGATCATCAAAAAGACCAAGTTTAAATTTTGCGGTCAATATTCTTCCAACAGCTTCATCAATTTGATTTTGGGTTACTTTCCCCTCTTCAAGTGATTTTTCCAAAGTACTCAAAAACCCTTCTCCAACCATGTCCATATCTACCCCTGCATTCAGTGACATGGCAGAAACTTCTTGGAGATTTCCCATTCCATGATCAATCATCTCGTTGATAGCGGTATAGTCAGTTACCACAAAACCATTGAATCCCCATTGCTCTCTCAACAAGTCTGTCATCAACCATTTGTTCCCACTGGCAGGAATCCCATCAATGTCATTGAAAGAGGTCATTACTGTTCCTACTCCTGTTTCTATCGCAGCCTTGTAGGGCAAAAAATATTCATTGAACATCCTCTGTCTACTCATATCCACTGAATTATAATCCCTTCCGGCTTCTGGTGCACCGTACAAAGCAAAGTGCTTCACACATGCCATGATGGTGTTTTCCAAAGTAAGGTCATCACCTTGATAACCTTTGATCATTGCCTTGGCTATTTGGGCACCTAAATAAGGATCCTCTCCATTTCCTTCTGATACTCTCCCCCATCTTGGATCCCTGGATACATCCACCATAGGTGAAAATGTCCAATTGATCCCATCAGCGCTTGCTTCAATTGCTGCAATTCTGGCACTCTTTTCAATCAACTCCATATCCCAGCTGCTGGATAGCCCCAATGGAATTGGAAAGAGCGTTTCATATCCATGGATCACATCCATCCCAAATAGCAGTGGGATTTTCAACCTGCTTTCTTCAACAGCGATTCTTTGCACTTCCCTGATTTTCACTGCAGATTTTAAGTTGAATAGTCCTCCCACTTTTCCTTGTTTGATCTTTTCGGCAATGTTGGAACTCTCTGCCTGACCAGTTGTAATATCACCAGCCGCTGGTAAATTCAATTGACCCAATTTTTCTTCCAATGTCATCAATGCCAATACAGAATCTACTTTGAAGGAGAAATCATCGTCTAATCTATCACTTGAAACTTGTGAACAGGAACTTATGAAACTTCCTGAAAGCAGTATACAAATCGCATATTTTCTTATCATAATACATTATCTATCAATAAAATAAAACAGTTAATATCCTAATCAACTTTAACAACTGGATTCCTTTTCGAAACACCGTTTTCATTGAATGCTTCAATAGTGAAATAGTAGGATTGGTCTATTGACAGACTTTTCAAATCCAACTCATTTTCACCATAAACCATCCATGAACTGTATAACTTATCTGGAGCTATTCCCCATAGGATATTATATCCTTGAGCTTGTGGATCGCTTTCCCAAGTAATTATTACATCTCTTTTGTCCACTTTCCTTTCGACAGTAAATTTCTTTACTTCAGATGGGGATTTTCCTGCCCCTTTCCCAAATACCCTAAAACCTGAAATCGCCAAATGTGGGGTCGGTACATGGATATGCTCATACCTCACATACCTGTATTGTTTTGGATTGGTTATTTCCACATAATCATTTGGAACGTCCTTGTAGCTGTTCATTCTATCTACAATCAACTCCCATTCCTTTCCATCAACAGAACCCATGACAGCATATCTATGGTACAATCCTGAAATCCTTCCATACATATCTGATTCATGATCATGGAAATTCAGCTGAACTGCATGTATCGTACTTGGTGTTTGCAAATCAATTTTGACCCATTGCCCTTGGTTGGTATTTTCAGCCAGCCAAAATGTTTTTACATTTTCATCGACCATATTACTTGCAACATTGCTTTCGATGGATGATGATGCTTTTATGGGCTTGTTATAGGACAAAAGCATCCAACCGGCAAACTCACCTTGATGACCTGGTGCTGCCGGAGCATAATGTGGATAATCCCCAAAATAGGTATCCATAAACATCAAATCATCCTTGTCAAAAAAAGTTGGGAACATGGCAATCCTTCTTTCCCAACCGATATTTACGGAAACCGCCATACTGGCGAAGTGCCAATGGGAATTTCCGGGTCCTGTAACTGTACTTCCATGTCCTGCTCCATTCATAAATCCACCTGGCTTATACGAAACAGGGTTGTTTGGAGCATACGCAAAAGGTCCCAAAGGACTTTCACCGATATAAACACCGTCTCCATACACATTGAATTCTGTTCCTGGTGCAGCATACTGCATATAATATTTCCCATTATATTTTGTCAACCAGGGCCCTTCAATGTAACCTCCCAAAACTGTGTCTGCATGATTTTCCCCAAACCTCTCCCATCCATGCTTCTCCATATCCAAATTGAAAAGCTCATAAGTCTCTTCGGAAGGGCGAAACCTCTTCTTCATATCCAATTTTTTCGCCCGAATTGGAAATCTATTTGATGAACCCCAAAAGACATAGGCTTGGTCATCATCATCTATGAATACATGGGGGTCTTGAAGGTTGTTGAGGATACCCGGTACGGCTTTCCAATCCCCTTTCTTTGGATTGTCCGTGTAAAGCACACTCATGTGGCCTGATGGATTTCCGGTAACATAAAGGACAGAGTCTTTGTAGTTATGGGCTGTTGGTGCATTGGAACCTTCAAAATACCATTTTTCAGGTTCTATAAATGTCCAGTTATTCAAATCATAAGAATGCCAGTACCCCATGGATCTGGTGACAAACATGTAATATTCCCCCTTAAATTCTACCACCGCAGGATCTGCACCTGATCGGTAGGATTTGTCCTGATGGGAATTGTAAATCATGTAGGTATAATCCATATTAATCGGATTACAATAAGTCGATTGGGTCATGGATTGGGCTAACGTACCTGAAATAGCTAAAATGTTAAATAACCAAATGCATTTTACTATTTTAACCAAAACCCTTCTGTTTGATATCATCATCTATTGTTTATTTTAGACTATAACAAAACTCTTTGTTTTCATATGCAAGCCAATTATCCAACCAAGGTGAGTAAGTTTTTACCTGCACATTTTTTTCCTTCAAATCGATTTACCTATGCTCATCAGGAACTGCATATTGGTCTTGCAATTTTCTAAGCTCCGTCTTCAATCTTTCCGAGATTGCTTCGGTCCCTTCATTTCCATAGATGTTTTTCATTTCAGTAGGGTCATTTTGAAGGTCATAGAGCTCCCAGATATCCTCTTTGTAAAAATAAATCAGCTTGTATCTTTCTTCTTTGACTCCATAATGGGCTCTCACATTATGAATCCCAGGGAATTCATAATAGTGATAATAAATAGATGATCTCCAATCTGCCGCCAAACCACCGAAAAGTAATGGCTTAAATGAAGCACCATGCATATCCCCGGGAATTGCAATCCCACATATATCCAAAAATGAAGGTGCAAAATCTATGTTTTGCGTTAAATGTGGAATCGAAATACCGGCTTCTATCTTTCCGGGATATTGCATCAGTGTAGGCATGATAAATGATTCTTCATACATAAACCGCTTATCAAACCAACCATGTTCTCCCAGATAAAACCCTTGATCTGTTGTATAGACTACAAGTGTATTATCCACAAGGTCATTTTCTTCCAGATAATCCAAAATTTTACCAACACTTTCGTCTACCGCCTTAATTACAGCTAGATAATCCTGTAAATATCTTTGCAATTTCCATTCAGCGATACTCACCGAATCACTTGGATCTATTTCAAAGTAGGCATCGTTCTTCTCCCTGTATGCATCCCAAAACTTTTCTATCTCTTCCGGAGTCATTCTGCCAAAAAATACATGAGACCAAGGGTCAAAACGTAAGCTATCAACTCCTCTTTCTATACTCAATTTGAGATCATGCCCCTCAAACATATCCCTATATACATTCATTTCTTGATTGGCTGCCGCAAATCTTCCTTCATAATCATCGAAATAATTATTGGGAACAGGAAATTCTACATCATCATAAAGATTGTAATGCCGCTCTGCCGGTATCCAACTCCTATGGGGGGCTTTGTGTTGCATCATCAAGAAGAATGGTTTCTCAGGATCCCTCTGATCCAACCAATCTACCGTAAGCTCTGTAATGATATCAGTCACATACCCAGATATCTTTACAGTATCTTTGGACGTGACAAAATCGGGATTGTTGTATTCGCCTTGGTCATTCAGTATCTGCCAATGGTCAAAACCAGTAGGTTCAGAAACCAAATGCCATTTTCCTATCAAGGAAGTCTGGTAACCATTTTCCCGAAATATCTTCGCTAAAGTTGCTTGACTCCCATCAAAACCCTCGTTGTTGTTTTGCATAAACCCATTGGCATGACTATGCTTTCCGGTTAGGATGCTTGCCCTACTTGGACCACAAATGGAATTGGCACAATAATTCGCAGTAAATAATACCCCTGCCTTCGCAATCCTATCAATATTGGGAGTAGGTGCAAGCTTGGATATAGGATGTCCATATGCGCTGATTGCCTGTACCGCATGGTCATCGGCCATGATGTACAAGATATTTGGCCTTTCTACTTCCTTTTTTTTAGGTTTTTCACATGAGATCAGAAGTATACAAATGGCAAAGAAATAGATATGGTGTAGTTTGGGTTTCATCATAATTGTCGTGATTTCAGTTCATATTTATTTCAAGCCAGGGTTTTGAAAGCCTAATTTCCCAAGTCCCTGCTGGATTTCTGGAGAGGACATAAACAAATCCCAGAGCAAACCAGTCCTATGGTTTTCGATCATCACTACTATTGGTCCTTGGTCTATAGCCAAATACCTCTGTGGAAACCAATTTTCCGTCTCGCTAAAAGCATCATAAAAACCATATTTTCCAAATAGTTTGTCCCCATATTCTTCATACCAAAACCTCATAGCTTCCATAGAATACTCCGGTGTATAGGGAAAAGAAGAAAGTGCCGCCGTTGGAGAAATCACCCCCTTGTCTCTTTTTTCTCCCGGTGCATGGGCAGCATATCCATTGACCGAATAGCTTGCAGTCAACCCCCAGGACTGCTCCCCATATCCTTCAAACCCATTGGGATTCTCGACACACCAGGCACGATTAGCCAATGTGTGGTTGACATTATGCCTCCAATAGTCTGCATATTGGTCTTTCAAGCCTCTGGGATCCAAAGCCAAATACGAGTAATGTGCCCAAAAAAGAGGCCCACCCATCTCTTCCGCACCATTGTGCTTCAATTCCAGAAGATGTCCAAATGGTTCTGTATCATTTTTTATTGCTCCCTTTCTCGCCCATCCTTCATGATACAATTTGGGATCAATAGAATATGTTGGTGAGGATGCCCCAAGAATATATGCTATCAGCGTTTCATCATATCCTCGCAATCCATGATTCATTTTGAATTCAATATTCGGAGACCAATGCCATAGTAATACATTTTCATTTTTGGCTTTGTACCATGACCACTCCATCTCCTCGTAGAGTTGCGTAATTTTATTGGCCATTGCCTTTTCTTCTCCGTTTCCATCCAGAAAATATTGGCGCACTGTCAACAATCCCTGAATCAAAAATGCAGACTCTACAATATCTCCTCCATCGTCATCAGCACCAAAGGGTTTGACTTTTCCCGTTTCGCCATAAATCCAATGTGGCCAAATACCGTGGAATCTATCTGCTTTTTCCAAGTAATCAACAATATGATTCAGTCTATCAAATCCTTCTTTTCTTGTAATAAAACCTCTCTCAATGCCTACCAAAATAGCCATTATCCCAAAACCTGACCCTCCTGTTGTTACCACATTTTGATCGTTTTCAGGGTATTCTCCATCTAGATGAACCCTTTCCCTCGCCAAACCCGATGTCGGCTCAGCACCATCCCAAAAGTACTGGAATGTCCTATACTGGACCAAAGTCATCAACGAATCATCAGAGATCATATCGTCTTCAGAATCTTGAATCACCTGTTCCCGATTCTTTTGATTGCAGGAGACTACAAAGAACAAAACCGATAATATCCATAAGCTTAATTTCTTCATTCTATGTAATTTTAGTAATTGAAATTTAATTTGTCCAAACCTGCTTTGACCTCTTCATCTTTCATGAATAAATCCCAGAGCAAAGCAGTTCGATGATTCTCTATCATCAATATAATTGGCCCTTGGTCAATCGCCAAGTAAGAATCTGCAAACCAATTTTCCGTTAAGTTAAAGGCATCGTAAAATCCAAAATCACCCCACAACCTATCTCCTAACTGGTAGTAAAAAAACTCAAGGGCTTCTATCGACTCTTCTGGTGTATAAGGCATGGAAGAAAGTGCTGCTGTTGGAGTGATTACACCTTTATCATTTATAGGTGAATGTGCAGAATACCCTTCATGATTGTCACTTGCCGTAAGCCCCCAAGAATATGTTTCGTATCCGGCATAACCTAGAGGGTTTGTAATCACATGCATTCTATTGATCAAAGTGTGATTTTTGCTTTGAGTCCAATAATTAGCATACTGATCTGATAAATTCCTGGGGTCAAGCCCCAAAAAAGAGTAATGGGAAAAGAACAAGGGACCTCCCAAATCCTCTCCTAGAGGAAGTGTGATATTGTAGAAATCTGAGCCATTTCCCATATTCCCATTTCTTGCCCAGCCTTTGTCATAAACAGATTTGCTTATTGGAAAAGTAGGCGATGATGCTGCCAATACATATACTATCAGAGATTCATTGTAGCCACGAATCGGTAGGTTCATTGTCCACTCATGCTGTGGAGACCAATGCCAGTATAGAACATCTTGATTGCCTCTAGTGTACCAACTCCATTCTACTTCTTCCCACAGCTTGGTGATTTTATCGATGATGGTTTTCTCGTTTGGTGTAGATTCATCAAGGTATTGCTTGACAGTCAAAAGGCCTTGGATCATGAATGCTGTTTCTACCAAGTCTCCACCGTTATCAAATTGAGAAAATGGAAGGACTTTTCCAGTATTGCCATCCAGCCAATGAGGCCAAACCCCATGGAACTTATCTGCACCTTCCAAGAAGTCTACAATCCGTGTCAACCTTTCAACACCTTGTTGCCTAGTGATAAATCCTCTTTCTATGCCCACAACAATCGCCATCACACCAAAACCAGACCCTCCTACTGTTACCAAATTTCCTGATGTGTTTCGCTCTCTCGCCATACCGCATGCCGGATGTGCGAAGTCCCAGAAATATCTAAAAGTTTGCTCTTGAACTTTAGTCAATAGTTCTTCTGTCGGAATTCTTGGAAAATTCGACTGTTCAAAATTCGGAACAGTAAAAAATTCATATGTTTTACTGTTTTGGGTAACCACCCCATTTTCTGATTCAATTCCAGGTTCAAATACAAGTTGATATTTTGAAAAACCTTTTAAAAGAACCTCACTTTTAACTATGACAATCCTTCCTATTTGAAAGATTTCCAATTGAACTGTACTTGGTCCTATCAATCTGATTTTATCGGATAGATTTTGGTCTTCATTTAGATTATCTGTAAATTCTATGGTAGCATTCAGGAATCTAGGTGTATTTACATATCGGCCAGTACTGGTGATTTTCCCTCCGTGAAAATCTATTCTCCTAATTTCGTTGTCTGTTTTTTCGGTAATAAACCTTATTCCTGTGTTGGTAAAACCTTCACCATTTGCCCCCTTAAAGTTCATTAGGTCTAGTGTATAGATATGATTTGGGGTTAAAAGACCATTTGGGTAAATCAATAATTCCCTATTGCTCGAAACCAAGGTGAAAGTATGCACTACTTCATCCTGCAACTGACCTTTAAACACAATTCCATTTTCAATTGAACTGGGATCCAAGGCACCCGAAAATTTAAAGCTCAAAGGCTTATCCAATGGAATATTTTGGTATGTAAAATCCTGCATAATTGGCGTTTCACTGCCTACCGAGAATTCAGTCATGATGATATTTGGAAGTTCTTTTTCCTCTTTGCAGGAAATCAACAAAAGCCAAATTGCAGAAAACAAAATTGTGAATCTTTTCATTGTTGAAGCAATCAAAATGTTTAGTAAATAAATAGGGCCCTAAATAAGGGAAGGTTCGGCCTGACCAAACCTTCCCCTTGAATTATTATTTATAGAATAACATTATGGTTTTTCTTCATCGATGATTGCTTGGATTTCAGTTTGTGTCAGTGCTTTACTGAATATTCTCAGCTCATCGATCAAACTCTGTGTAGAGAGGTGTCCCCACTCAGCAAATCTTGGTGCTCCAGAGCCAACTGACAAAAGATCACATCCAGCCCAATCAATTCCTGAAAAAGAACCTTGGCTAACGACTTGTCCATCTAAATAAACTGCAACATTTGAGCCTGAGATAGAAATTGCTATATGTACCCATTCATTGAGACTAGGATCGATATCTGCTGCTGGCCCACCATCAAACCAATTCTCTCCTGAACCATTACCTACATTGAGTTTGATCCTCTGCATGGATCCAGCTGCTTCCCGGAACAGCCTAAACCCATGGTTTCTGAAATTTTGGTTTGTTGGATTGTTTGGATCTGGTGGCCCCATGACCAAGATTCCAGCTCTATCTGGATTAGGGTTTACTTTGTACCAAAATACAGCTGAGAACTCTTCGTTTGTAAGCCCAGTGGTAGGCAGTGTCAAGTAGCCACTACTGCTACCTTGATAGGCTCTTCCTTGGACGCCAGCAGCTGCAAACCCCGGAGAACCGACAATCGTGGCTTCTTTTACACTCACCAACTCAAGGTAATCCCCATCAAATGGCAAATAGAAAACCTCATTGTCATATACAGGAACATAAGGCTCTACTTTCTCAAAGTTCACAGTCTCTATCGTAGTCTTTCCCGAGAGATCTTTTGCCTCGATCACAAGGACATGATTACCATTTCCCAATTGCTCATGGGCAAAGGTTTTTACAAACTTCCTATAATCAAGAAACTCATTCACCTGAAGGATTTCTGTTCCATTCAACCTCACTATTACAGATTCTATTTCAATATCATCAGAAACCTCAAAATTGATATTGAGCGTAGTAGTTTCATCAGGAACCCTGATCTGTGTTCCTTCAAGCGGGAAATTTATGACAATCGAAGGTGCCGTCTCATCGGGACCGGGAGCTACCGGTACGATATCGTCAGTATAGGTCCCATCACATCCAAAGGCTATCAAAGCCAATGCAATCAGGTATATATTTAAGTTTTTCATTTTTAGTCGTTTTAAGATTTTAACAATCATTCTTAACCTTGGGGTGTATCACCAGACAATTGTGGTAAGATATCTACTTGGATCAATGGGTATGGATAGTACTTGTGTATAGCAGGTTGGAAATTCCTTCCTCCAAAATTCAATTCACTACCCCTATCATAGCGCATCAAATCGTAAAACCTGATACCCCATTCCATTCCAAATTCAGCAAACTTCTCATCCAAAACAGTATCAAGTGTAACTGTACTTACCGATCCCAATCCAGCTCTATTTCTCACCAAATTAACAGCCTCAGTAGCTGACAGTGATGGAGAATTGGCTCCATTCACCAAAGCTTCAGCATGCATCAACAAAATTTCGGAATATCTGATGACCGTCATGTTTTTGTTGGTGCCATAAGTAAATCTTCCTGGGGTGAGTTGGTTAGATGGTAAATAGTGTTTGCCACTCATAAAGTTATACCTAGGATGGTTATTGAAAACATCCCCATCTGGTGTTACATTGGAAATCCAAGTAGGCAAATTCGAGTAATTCGGATCTGACCTTATTTCCGCAATTCCATCTGGAGTAAAGATGACTGTAGTTTCCAATCTGGTTCTTTCGTTTCTATCAAGCATAAACTTGATATATTTAGGAGTAGGAGCCCAGAATCCCCACCCGTTGGATGCACCTGCCACAGCTGGTGTCCAGCTGGAAGGACCAAAGAAGGAGAAATTATAGCTCAACACAGTACCTGTAGCATTACCAAAGTCAGAATATTGAAACTCAAATACATTTTCCCTATTTAGCTTACCGGGAATTTTAAACAATTCATAATAGTCAGACTCCAATGCAAACTGATTCGAGCTGATAATCTGACTGGTAGCGTCTGCTACTCCCTGCCAGTTTTTCATTTCCAAATTTGCCTGTGCTTTGATTGCCAATGCTGTAGCCCTGGTCACACCTCCCCTGATATCCGATCTTTGGTTTGGATGGACATTTGGCAACAAAGGAATTGCCTGATCCATCTGTGTCGATATATAGGTCATTACCTCATCAAAATTTGACAATTCTACATCAAACAATGCAGTAGGTTGTGAGATTTCAGGAATCAGGATTGTACCCCAAAGTCTAGCCAAAAGCAACAGTTGAAAAGACTTCATTACTTTAATCTCAGCGATATATTGTTCGGCAGTAGAAGCTGTTGCTCCAGCTTCTTGATATTTTCTGATTTCTTCCATAGCACCATTCCAATGGAGAATATCTGTATATAAATTCAACCAAGAAGAGTTGTATATCCAAAAATTTCTGTCATATCTAAACAAGTCTGTTTCAATTAATGCTTCTTGGTCACCTGCTGGAGTCACATCGTCTCCTCTTACTGCAATCGTTGGGAAGGTTTCCCATTGAAGATCATACAGCTCTCCATAAGCCCCGTACAGCAGTAAAATCATATTTTCAGATTGGGAATAATCTGTTTCTTCTGCTATAATTTCGTTTTCAAGTGGATGATCTAAGAAATCCGAGCAAGAAGTTATACTGAACAAGGCAACAAACATCAATGCCAAGCCACTTTTTATATATTTATTAGTTTTCATGATATTCTCCTTTCTTAAAATTTAACATTCAGACCTACTGTGTAAACTGCAGGGATTGGATAAACTTCTCTATCTATACCATCTGCAACCTCTGGATTGAAACCATTGTAGTTGAACATCGTCAATGGCCTTTCTGCGGTAAAGGAAATCCTTGTTTCAGGCATCTGCAATCCAAAAAGTGGCTTGTCAATTATGGAATAAGAAACCCGGACATTTTGGATTCTAAAATATGATCCATCTTCCACGAAGTAAGTACTCATATTTTGATTCCAACCCTTTCTCAATCCTGCTGCAGATGGATACATATTTGATGTGCCTTCACCTCTCCAAAGATTATCCGCTAAATTCGCATCGATATTGGTATCATTGGTAAAGATCATTTCCCCTCTTTTTCTGTTCATAATGCTAAATCCGGACTGGCCTTGAAACAAGGCAGAAAAATCCCAATTCTTATACCTAAATCCGGCATTGAAACCATAAGTCAATTCTGGAAGGAATGATCCTAAAACTGTTCTATCCAAGTCATCGATAATTCCATCACCATTCAAATCCCTAAACCTTAAATCCCCCGGTTGGATATTATTCTCAGCAATAAACTCCTCTGTATAACCACTGTTGGCAATATCCGCTTGGTTTTGAAATACACCATCTACTTCATATCCGAAAAACGCTGAAAGCGGTTGTCCCACAATCGATCGCTGACGGAACTCAGCAGGACCTTCATCCAAATATTCAGGACCTCCAAGGCTCAAAACCGAGTTTTTCAAAGTGGCAATATTCCCAGAAACGTAGTAGGAAAAATCTTCTGTAACTTGATCACTCCAACCTAAGGTCAATTCAATACCTTGATTTCTAATTTGTCCAACACTTCTTCTTTCAGTCGGTCTGATTACCGGAGGAATGATACGAACAGCAAGATTCCTAGTATCTCTGATAAAATAATCGGCATCTAAGGTTAACCTGTCATTTAAGAATCTTGCATTGATCCCAACATTGGTTTCCACAGTGGTCTCCCATCTGTCAATCAAATCAAAAGTAGGGTTTAGTGTCCTACCAACAATTAGTGTATTATTTAATGCAACATTTCTTTGTCCAAAAGTAGGTCTCCCTACAGCTGGATCAATCGCATCATTCCCCAGTTGCCCCCAAGAACCTCTTAGCTTCAGGAAATCTATTCCTCTGACATTGAAAAAACTCTCTGAAGTCAAAACCCATCCTGCACCAAAAGTTGCGAAATTACCCCATTTCTCCTGGAACTTATTGTTACCATCCCTTCTTAGAGTAGCATAGAGCAAATATCTATCGTCATAATTGTAGGCTACCCTTCCGAAAAATGAAAGGTAGTTCAATCTTAAACCTTCATCACCAATTCTATCAAGGTCGAAATTTGTGGAATTTGATAGATACCAAAACTCTTCTTGATTTCTATTAGGCTCTGGATTCAGTCCTTGGCCTGTTGCGAATAAAACCTCATTATATTCTGTACGGAAAGATTGGCCCAATACAGCAGTAAAGTCATGCTTTCCAAATCCATCAGTATAGGTAAAGAAATTATCCACAATTTGATTGTATGCAGCTAAATTTCTTCTACTCATTCCTGATGGATTCTCGGTCACACCGTCGTTGTAAGAAAAATTGACATTTCTCGCATTTACGACATCAATGCTGTAATTGTAAGCAGTCCTGAATTTTAATTTGTTTGGAATAATCTCAAAATCTGCGAAGAAATTACCCATTACTTTAGCAACATGATTTCTTCTGTCAGTGTATAATAAGCTATAATATGGATTTTGGTTATTTCTATATCCCAATTGCTGCGCGTTCGAAAGCCCAAAAGGTTCTGCGGCGGTATTCAATTGATCATACACTGGAAGAATAGGGACAGCAAAGTACGATCTAAACCAGGCACTGTTGTCTCCATTGAATTGTCGGGCTGTACTTAGGTTTATATTCCCTCCTACTGACAACCAATCTCTCAAATCCGAATCCAATTTAACCCTGAAGTTCAACCTCTTATATTCATTTCTAGTATCATTCAACAATCCCTGCTGTTCGAAATAACTACCTCCAATCGAATACCTGGTATTTTCACCTCCACCGTTAAAAGTCAATGAATGATTTTGGATAGATGCCGGACTCATGACCTCAGAGTACCAATCTGTATTTACATCCGGCAAACTAGGATCAATCCTGCTTCTTCCATAGCGCTGGATTGCATTGTTTACAAAAGCAATATCTGCTGCACTTCCAGTCTCATTAACATACCCAACATATTGTTGCGTGTTTGCCATTTTCAAAACATTCTGTGGGTTTTGGATACCTACATAGCCATCATAGATAATTTCTGCCTTTTGGTTGTATTTTCCTGATTTGGTTTCTATCAATACCACACCATTGGCAGCCCTTACCCCATAAATTGCTGCGGCAGATGCGTCCTTTAGGATATTGATAGTCTCAATATCCCCTGGATTTAGAAAATCAATATTGTCAAAAAACATCCCATCCACCACATAAAGCGGTGCTCCCCCTCCTTCGAATGAACCTACACCTCTTACACGTACCGTTGGCGAAGCACCTGGTGCACCATTGGAAACAATCTGAACACCTGCTACCCTACCTTGCAATGATTGCATCGCTTGGGCATTTGGGGTTTTTACGATATCCTCTGTCTTTACCGTAGAAATTGAAGATGTCAAATCCCTTTCCTTGATGGTACCATAACCGATGACGACTACCTCATCCAAGGTACTCTGATCTTCCTGCATCTGTACATTGATGGTGTCAGAATTGCCTACTACAAAACGTTGCTTTTCGAACCCTACAAATGAAAAAACCAAAGCCTGACCTTCCTCTACTTCAATGGAATAGTTCCCATCGATATCTGTAACCGTACCACTTGTAGTTCCATCAATGACTACCGTAACACCTGGCAAAGGTTCACCGGAAGGGTCAACAACCGTACCTTTGACTGTGATTTCCTCCATGATAGAAACTACATTGCTGACATTTCTTCTATCTTTCCTGACGTCGATGCTATTGTTGACTTGTCTAAATGAAAATGAAGTCTGCTTTGCTACCTCTATCAAAAAAGACTCAACAGTACCTGTCTTTTTTGTAATGGTTATCTCTGTATCAAGTTTGATATCTTTCCTGTCAAACGAAAAATTGTACGGAGTGAGACTCTCCACCTGATTGAAGAATTGACCAAGACTTTGACTACCATTCTTGATGTCTATGCTTACTTTGTCAATAGGCTTATATTGACCATTGGCAGCTGTGGCAAGAACAAAATTGAACGTCAATAATTGGAATGCAAATCCATATATAAAATATTTGGAAAACATATAAATGACTTTTCTAAAATTTATTTTCATATTTTCATGGTTTATTGAATTGAACGATTCGATAAAAGGTCTTTTGATAATGCCATTCCCCAATGTTTTTTATCAATTGACCCAAATTAGGCCGATAGATACCCGTATCTATTGGCCTTCTTTTTAAGTTTTATTGTCTTTGTACATAATGCTAAAATTTAATTTCCACTTGTTTATCCTTTATTTTAAAATCAAAATGCTCAACATAGGACATACTTTTGAGTACCACTTCTAAAGATTGATTTTGGTACTCACCCGAAAAATCCCATTTGATTCCATTGGAATTGTAAAGACTGATATCCACACCATACCACTCTTCCAATTTTTCTATTACTTCAGGAAGCGAATTGTTGTCAAAAATAATTTTCCCCTCCTTCCAGGCCAATACCTTGGAATAATCAAAATATCGCACCTCAAATTCCTTAGACGTAAGATTAAAATGCAGCTCTTCATTGGGTTTCAAAGCCATTGATTCCAAAATATCTTGATCATCTCCAACAATTACTTTTCCTGAAACCAGAGAGATTTTGATAAGCCCATCAGTCTTGGAATTGATATTGAATGAAGTGCCGAGTGCTGTTGTAATACTATTTCTGGAAATAACTTTGAATGGTTTCTCTTCATCTTTGGCAACATCAAAAAAACCTTCGCCCAATAGCTCTACTACCCTCGTAGAATCAGAGAATTTATCTGGAAAAATCAATTTACTGTTCGTATTCAACCATACCCTGGTTCCGTCAGGCAAAGTGAAACTCAATTTTTCCCCTACCCCAGCTTTCTTTTCTAAAAATATGACCTCATCGACTTCAGTGACAGAATAGTTCCAAGCATAAAATGACCATGAAACCAATATAGCAAATGCAAATATTGCAGCAACTTTAAAAAATTGGCCAAAGTTAAACCACTTTTGAAAACCGCTTTCACCTTTTATCTCACCATCATGGTTTGCCGATTCTTTCAATATTTGTGATAAAACAGCTTTCTTCAACTCTTCACTTGGTATTTTATCTTCAAACTTCAACCCAGCGACCAATTCCCTAGCTTCTTTGAAAGCCGGTAATGATTCTGGGTTTGATTCCAACCAATTTTTCCAATAAAGCTCCAACTCTTCATTAGGTGATTTGACCCACTTAATAAATTCGGGATTCATCAAAAAACTTTCTTTCGTGTACATTTATAATTAATATTAGCGTTGTCTTACATTTAGTAAAGACAAAAAACCGTTAAATGACATCACTATTTTTTAAGAAATTTTAAGTTTTTTTCAAATCACCAAATTATAGGGAGATTTCAGGGCTAACGCCCCTCATGGGAATGGCGGTCTATTGTTTTTCTACGAAGTATGCAGGGCTACGCCCCTGGATTGCGTAGCAAGGTTTTTTGAGAATACAAAGATGGTAGGAATACGTCTTTGTTTGATTTGAAATGGATTTGTTGATTGAAGAGATGGTGAAATTTTAGACTAGTTCACAAAAAAAACATTGACAAAATATCATTCATGCATCCCTTCAATTTGGCGTTGGGGGCGTAGCCCTCTTTTCTTAGTAGAAAAAATGCTCGATGTTGTGGGTTTAAGGGGCGTAGCCCTGTGATCTTGAATTTGTTCGGTAAGCATTGATGTTTCAGGGCTAACGCCCTTTTTTCATTTGCTTGTGATTGTGTTTTTCTTGTCGATATGATTATCAGATTCTTTTTGAAAAACAGTTGAATCAAAAACCTTAAAATATATCCCTCAAAAACGATATTGATTTGTAAATCAGATTCCTGACTGACTTGATGTTATCCAAATTCATGATTTCCTGAATTTCCCTGTAGGTCAGTTCTTCATAAAAATAATAATATACCACTTCTTTCTTTCTTGGGCTCAACTGTTTGATCGCCTGATTGAGCTTTCTTGACCTCTCATCATCAACTTGTCTATCAATCAACAATTGCTCTGGTGAAAAACTGAAATCAAAAAAATAATTCTCATCCACAGTTTCCAGGTTTGAATACCATTTGCCTTCTTCTTTGATCAGTTTTCTTTTAAGGCTTTTAAAAAGATAAAATTTTATGGAACTTGTCTGGCCCAGCTTTGACCTGTTTTTTCTCAGCTCTATAAACAAATCTTGGATGGCATCCTTCAGCATCGCTTCCGAATGACAAATTTTCCATCCATAGGCATAGAGCTTATCAAAATAATTTTGATAAATCATGATAAATGCCGATTCGCTTCCAGATCTAAAAGCATTCCAGATTTCAATATCCGACGCCTTGTTTACAGGTTTTGAATCTGGTTCAACAAAATTAATATAATAGGGTTTATTGCTATTTACCATAATCTTAGTGATTATAACAAATTTAAAATACTTTTAAATCTAGTCATTTAAATTAGATATTTGGAAAGCAATACCATTTAATCTTCAATTAATTATCTTTAACACTCTGATTTCTACCCATATGAAACGATCATTTCCACACCCCATGATTATTATGCTATCCTTTGTGGTATTGGCAACAATATGTACCTACCTGATACCTTCTGGGGAATATGACAGGGTTTTGGATGTAGAAACAGGTCGTGAGGTGGTTGTTGAGGGAAGTTACAAAAGAATTGAGAATGCACCTGTCGGGGTTGGGCAGATGTTTTTGAGTGTTCCTGAAGGGATTATCGAAGGAGCAGAGATTGTGGTTTTGATTATTATTGTCGGCGGGGCTTTTTATGTAGTGGACAAGACAGGTGCTTTTCAAACTGGCTTAGAATCTTTGATTTATAGATTCAAAAATGCCAAATCGTATCTCTTAGCCATCATTGCGGTTCTCTTTGCCACAGCTGGGGCACTGAATGGTTTACAAGAGGAGATTATTGCCATGGTCCCTATTCTGATGATACTTTCCCAAAGGATAGGTTACACGAAAGTGGCAGGTATAGCGATCAGCTTGGGAGCAGCCTTGATTGGTGGAGCCTTTGGCCCTACGAATCCATTCTCGGTAATCATCGCACAGAAGCTTGCCGAAGTACCATTGTTCTCTGCTGGCATGTATAGGATGGTATTTTTCGGTATCGCTTTGCTGTTTTGGATCATCTATGTGATCAAGACCGGAAAAGATGATAGCGCTGAGTGGCACTCGTACACTGAAAAGCCAGCAAACATTTCCCCTTCCCATATTGTCATTTTATTACTGGTAGCCTTGACATTTGTGGTGATGATCTATGGCTTGACCAATTGGGCATGGGATTACAATGAAATGTCAGCTATCTTTTTTGCAATGGGATTGGCAGCCGGATTTATTGGAAAACTGGGCATCAATGGAACAGCCAAAGCTTATTCAGAAGGGTTTGCTGAACTTATTTTTGCCGGCATCATAGTAGGGCTTGCAAGGAGTATTTACCTCCTACTCCAAGAAGGGCAGATCATTGACACCATCATTTACACTTTGTTTGCGCCAATTGAAAGCTTGCCATTGGGATTGTCGGCATTCGGGATGATGATAGCACAGGCAATTTTACATATCCCTGTTCCCAGTACTTCTGGACAAGCTGTATTGACCATGCCTTTGCTTACTCCTATAGCTGATTTGATAGGCATGTCCAGACAAGTAGTGGTACTGGCTTACCAATATGGCGCTGGCATCATGGATTTGGTGACTCCCAGCAATGGTGGTTTGATGGCAATTCTGGCTGCAGCTGGTGTATCATACAAAGAATGGATCCAATATGCGTGGAAACCTATTTTGGTGATTTTTTTAATCGCATCCATATCAGTGGTATTGGGGATTTACGTTTTATAATGGTTTTATAATGGTTTTTTATGAAATAATATGAGTATCCGAAATGATTCACTGCAACAATAGACTAATAACCCTTGTCCGCCGTGGGGTAAATAATGATTATCCGCTTGAACCTGTCTTTCAATTTAGTTTAAGGTGTTAATGCAGGCAATCATACAGAATGATTATAACTGCTTAATTATTAACCATTAATATTAATATTATTCCATATTTCATTAACTTTAAGCTACTGACATTCTATTTTCAAACAAATAATCGCTCAATACCCATGAAACAAGTAGCTATACTTTCCATAGATGGCGGTGGAATAAGGGGAATCATTCCAGGCACAATCTTGCAACTGATTGAAGAGAAAATCCAGGAGAAAACACAAAATCCACAGGCACGGCTTTTGGACTATATAGATTTTGTGGCAGGTACCAGTACCGGAGGGATTCTGGGTTGTGCCATGCTGGTGCCAGATCCGATTGATCCTTCACGCCCGAAATACAGCATGGAAGAGGTCGTCAATCTTTATCATGAAAATGGTGCTGCTATTTTCAGCAAAAGCCTTGGACACAAATTGAAATCGGTTTTTGGCTGGCGGGAAGAAAAGTACCCCAGCACAAACTTAAAAATAGCTTTAAAAAAGTACTTTGGTGATGTATACCTCAGCGAATTGATGAGGCCAAGTCTTTTTGCTTCCTATGACATTGAAAGTAGGAAAGCGAAATTTTTCAAACATGGATATGCCTGTCAAGATGAATCCCATGATTTTTATGTGAGGGATGTATCGCTGGCTACTGCCGCTGCTCCTACATATTTCGAAGCTGCGCTCATCGAGTCAAGATTTGGATCAAAGTATCCCTTGATAGATGGAGGTGTATTTGCCAACAATCCAGCTATGTGTGCTTATGCAGAGGTTCGAAAATGCACTTTTGGAAATATTGCAAACCCTACCTCCAAAGACATGTTGTTACTTTCCTTGGGTACCGGCTCTGTCAAAGAAGAAATCCCGTACAGCAAAGCCAAGAATTTCGGGCTGGCACAGTGGATCAAGCCCCTCATAGATGTCATGATGTCCGGAAATTCCGAAACAGTTTCGCACCAACTTGAGTGGCTGTTTGATGCTGGCAACAATAGGGATGGTTTTATCAGGATTGAGCCAGAACTACATCAAGCAAAACCTGATATGGATGATGCAAGTAGGTCAAATATGAATGCCTTAAGAGATGCAGCCATAAAATATGTCAAGGATAATCCCGAAAAAATCAATATCCTTGTAGACAAACTTATCGCAAACCAAACCTATGAAGATTAACGATCAAGAACCATTAAAGACCTTTGTTGCCAAAGAAAACAGATATGACCAAATGCCCTTTAGAAGATGTGGAAAGAGTGGCCTCTTACTTCCCGAAATCTCCCTCGGCTTATGGCACAACTTCGGGCATAATGCTGATTTCAACAATGCCAGAAGTATCCTGAGACAAGCATTTGACTTTGGAATCACCCATTTTGATTTGGCCAACAACTACGGGCCACCTTATGGCTCAGCAGAGGAAACTTTTGGCAGGATCCTAGAGAAGGATTTTAAAAACTACAGAGACGAACTGATCATTTCTACCAAAGCTGGATGGGATATGTGGCCTGGCCCTTATGGGAATTTTGGATCTAAAAAATACCTGATTGCTTCCCTAGACCAGAGTCTCAAAAGGATGGGATTGGAATATGTGGACATATTCTACCACCATAGACCTGACCCGAATACACCACTGGAAGAGACCATGGGAGCTTTGGATCACATAGTCCGACAAGGAAAGGCACTATATGTAGGTATTTCACAATACAGTCCTGAAGACACTCTCAAGGCTTCCAAAATCTTAAAAGATCTGGGTACCCCTTGTCTAATCCACCAGCCAAGGTACAACATGCTGAATAGATGGGTGGAAAATGGGCTCTTGGATGTCATAGAAGAAGAAGGGATTGGTTCGATTGCCTTTTCCCCCCTGGGTCAGGGAATCTTGACTGACAAATACCTGAATGGAATCCCTGAAGATAGCAGGATAGCAAAAGACGGAAGGTATCTCAAAAAGGAGGTTATCTCAGAGGAGCTGCTCAATAAAGTAAAATCACTCAACCAAATCGCCTCAAACAGAAACCAAAGTTTGGCACAAATGGCTATTGCTTGGTTACTCAAAGACCCAAGAATCACCACAGTACTCATTGGGGTAAGTAAACCATCCCAACTGGAAGACAATGTCAAATCTGTCAATAACACTATCTTCAGCAAAGAAGAGATTGATGCCATTGAAGATATCCTGAAATAGGTAATACAATTATCAGTCAGTAATTGCTTTACTTCAAGAATATACCATTCTGTAGATTAAATACTTGTGGGGGAAAGAAAAAAGGGAAAAAGAATAGCTTCTTTTCCCTTTTTCCTTTGGCCTAGACAAAAACTTGACTTTGCAGACTTTGTTGAAACCTTAGTGGGCTTGGTGGTGAAAAACTTAACCACAAGGAACACTATGAATACGCAAAGGACACAAAAATATTAAACTGAAATTTTCGCCTAAACAAGAGGGATTTCCCCCTGACCGGTACATTAATTAGGTTATCTAATTGTACTTTCGAGGGTAGCAAGATAAACCCATTTTTGGTCTCTGGATTTCAATCCCTTTTCCACGGCTGCCTGCTGCTCAGCAGTAGACTCCAGATCCTCGTATTCCATTGCATTGAAAAACTGCACATAATCAGAATACATATTCATCGTCAGGTGCGTTGATTTGGCCTCACTTCCAAAAGGTAATGCAGTCCGCAACAATGTCCAACTTCCCATCAAACCTTTCTCTATCCTACTTTGATGGATTGGCATGAAAACTTCCCTTTCAGCTTTTTCATAATCCTGAAATTTCCCTTCTACTGCTTTCATCAAATCAAATGATGCCAACACCCCTTTTTTCATTCTAAAATTATCTTTGGTATTTGAAATTTGCTGCATGTATGTTCTTTGCGCCAAATCATGCGTTGAAAAAGCATGTTCAAATTTTTCCCTCACTTGTTTCTCTGTCATATGTGGATTTGAAACCATTGAGTACCTTATTAAATCTTCTTCTGTAAGCCCACTCAACATTGAAACCGGATCCTTGTAGTAAGTGATGGTTATATATTGAAACTCTCCAGCATCAGCACCAGAGTGAAGAGACCAAAAATCCCAACCTAAAATCCTGTCGTCATTTACTGCTGATTGATAAACCTTTTCCATAAAGTCTTTATACTCAATAAAGTCATACATTTGAGAAGTCTCAACTTTAATAAATTCAAATACAAGATACCGTGATTCCTGAGCATGCATTGCTCCAAGCAAGAATATTCCGAGAATTAGAGATAAAACTGATTTTTTCATGGCTATAGATCTTTTGGGTTTTTGTCATTTGATATGCTTCTCTTAAAATTTAAGAATATAATTTTGATAATAATAATTTTTCACCCATTTTTTTATTGCAAAATATCAATTTGGTAAAATTCACCAATTTGAGAACTATACTATTTTCAATAAATCTTTGAAAGTATCATTAGGAATAAAATCTTGATATTGCTAACTTTTAAAAAACATATACCCACCTATATGAAATTATCCCGAAGGCAATGGCTTAAAAATGCAAGTTTGACTGGTAGTTTGGCATTACTATCAGGACCAACATCCCTTTTTGCACTCACTGAAGAGGAAAAAAGAAATTTCAACCCCCGCCCTTTGGATGGATTGGTACGGCTTGGTTCCAATGAAAATCCCTATGGTCCATCTTTAAAAGTACGGGAGGCAATGAAGAATGGATTTGATTTGGCATGTAGATATCCATGGTCTTATAATAGGGAATTGCAGGAGATGGTTGCAAAAAAAGAAGGGGTTCCCTCGGATCATATAATCTTGACAGCCGGATCTATGGAAGGATTGAAAATTGCCGGGATCACATATGCGAACAACGGCGGTGAAATAATCTCTGGACTGCCTACCTTTTTGTCCCTAATGTCTTATTCCGAAGTATGGGGAGCGAAAATCAATTGGGTTCCCTTAGATTCGGAAATGAATTTCGATCTCCAGGAAATGGAGAAAAGAATCAATGGAAATACCAAATTGGTATTTGTATGTAACCCCAACAATCCAACAGGAAAGCTTTTGCCCGCAGAACAGGTATTGGATTTCTGTGAAACTGCCTCCAACAAAACCATGGTCTTCAGTGATGAAGCCTATTATGATTATATCGAAGATAATACCTACCCCTCGATGGTAGAATTGGTAAAAAAAGGCAAAAACGTAATCGTATCCAAAACGCTTTCCAAAGTATATGGATTGGCAGGTATCCGGATCGGATATTTGATTGCAAAGCCTGAAATCGCAGAACAATTGTCCGATAGAATGGTGGCAAATACCAACATCATGGCAATAGAGGCTGCCAAAGCAGCTTTGGAAGACCAAGATTTTTATGATTTCAGTTTGAAGAAAAATCACGAAGCCAGAAAATCAATTGAAAACACACTCCGAAGATTGGATTTGGCTTATATTCCATCGCAAGCAAACTTTGTGTTCTTTCATGCCAAACAGGATGTAGGGGTTTTGGGAGAAAAAATGAGGGAAAAAGGAGTGGTAATTGGAAGGCCTTTCCCCCCACTGAACGATTGGTGCAGGATAAGTACCGGCACACTTGAAGAAGTCCAACTTTTCAATCTAGCACTGACTGAAATTTATTCATAATCTGACCATGGAAATCAACCTTGACATTATATTGGAAAATGACCGACTTAAGCTACGGCCCATCGAGCTAATGGATATTGAGAAATTAAGTCGCTATACAGGAAATCCGGCTATGTGGAGGTTTTTCACACACGACCTTTCTGATCCATTGGAATTCCGAGCGTGGCTCGATCCTGCTTTCAACCAAAAAAGGCTGCAATTTGCAATCATTGACAAAACCAAGCAAGAATTGATCGGCACAACTGCTTTTGGAAATCTTTCTATGAAGGATAAACGGATCGAAATTGGCTGGACTTGGTTGGGAAAAGAATTCCAAGGAATTGGTATCAATGGGCAAGTAAAGCAATTGATGATCACCTATGCTTTCGAAAAACTTGGCATGGAAAGGGTTGAATTCAAAACAGACGTTCTCAATGCCCAATCAAGATCAGCACTTAAAAATATTGGGGCAATTGAAGAGGGTGTCCTTAGAAATCATACTGTGATGACAAAAGGAAGGAGAAGAGACACCATATATTTTAGTATCTTGTCCTCAGAATGGAATCATGTCAAAAGAGAAAACGATTGGTAAAAACACAATGATAGACAACATCCTAAAAATCGAAAAAATTGGAAAGAAATTACTCAGATTTGGCATGGTAGCCTACTTTCTCTTTATCGGCACACTTCAATTTAGCAATGGAATTGGTGGCGGAGGCAGTTTGATTCAAAACCTTCTCTTATTGATTCTTCTCTTGGTTACCTCCACACTTTTGCTTTTACATTTCAAATTTCCAAAATATGGGGCAATTGGAGGAGCGTTGGCTTCCCTGCTATTCTTGATCACAGTAATTTATTTGGGTATTTTGGAGTACAGTGAAAATGTCCCTTTTAAAATGATCTTCTTACATATCATCAAAGACATCATGTTATGCTTTGGCGCCCTGATACTAACTGGAGAATCGCTCAAAGAAATGATTCGTGAAAAAATAACAAAACCATTCCCTGTGAGGTGAGAATGGCTTTGTTGTTTCAGCATCGGGAATTGAGCAGTTCTAAATCAGAAAATCCAATCTTAGATATGAAATGGGATAAAATCATCACCATAGAGCAAGAATATGAAAATGCTTTAAATAGGCTTTCCGCAATATTTGATTCCAATCCCTCCTCACCTAATCCTGCTCTATTGGTCTCGCTCCCGAGAAACTCCTGAGGTTATAAGTCAGACTAAGCATAAAGAACTGTGTCAAAACCTGTGTTCTATCATCTTGGATATAGACATCGGTTACATTTCTGGCGATGCTTGTATTTTGGTTGAGCAAATCAAATATGGACAATTTTGCTTCCAGTTTTTCTTTTACTCCAAAACGATACCCAACATCCGCATTCATCAACCAGATGGACTGGTCAAATGATTCACCTAGACCGGAATAAATCTGGTTATTGATATTGGTACTGATAAATAGCCCTCCCAAAAACTGCCAATACATATCAATCCTGGTGTTTTGCATATAGAAATTATTGTTTAGGTTTTCCTGCAAGCTGCTTCGGACTAGATTGTAATTGCCTTCCGTATTGAAGTTAAAATCTACCCTTTCACTGATATTGCTACTTAAACCAATACCTTGCCCAAAAGTCGTATTCTTGTTGATATTCAAACGATCATTGATGATCCCTGGACGGTTGGAATAGTTCGCCCTAGAACTGAGGTTGATATTGCTTTTGATGAGTGAGACAGGAAAACCAAAAGACATATATGCCCTAGTATCCCAAAACCCATCCAAATTGACAGGTCGGTTGAACTGCCCTCCCTGCCTCAATAAAACATCCCCACCAATCAAAGTATCTTGAGACGCAATGAATGTAGCATTACCCAAATAATTGTTCCGTCTAGATCCTGAAACAAACATAAAGAAAGACCTGGAGGTCTCTGCGTTTACCCTCCTGATTCTGGCGAATAACCTTTGTTGATATTCCTGTACCAAATCTGGATTTCCTGCAAAAATCTGGATAGGATTTCTGTTGTCGATCAACGATTGTAACTGTCTGATGGATGGGGCATCTGTACTTGTACGGAAATCTATCCGGATATTGGTCTGCTCTGACCAGTTGTAATTGACTACCGCCCTGGGAATCCAGTTTTCGAATGTTCTTTGTGTATTCTCAAATCCAGGAAACAGCCTATCACTGTTCAATTTCGAGATTTCATAATCCAATGAAGTAAATATCCTCCATTTTTCATTATTGAATCTGTAACCAATCCCACTCTGCTGCTGAAGATACCTGTTTTCAAATTGGTTTGAAAGGGCACTGTCCAAGACAAACAATGTTGATTCTGCTTCCCTTTGAAACACGTCTTGATCGGTCTTCCCCAGATCATTCCCGATTCTATATTCAAGCCTCAATTGGGAGTTTGCGGTCAAAGGCTCACTATAATCTATACCTAATCTGTAGTTAAGATTATCCGAATTGCTAAATGAATTCTGGATCAGGCTGTCTACCTGTGAACTGCCATAATCTGTATTTACTGAGGTAAGTCTGGCGGTACGGTCAAACTCGTTAAACCTAGAAGTAATATTGGTTGATATTACCCTTCCCTCCTTACCAAATTTATACCTGTAGGTAAAGTCATTGTCAACACTCATCCATTTATTATTTCCAATTGTAACATTGTTCACATCGTTGATTGGGGTGTCTTGATCAAAAAGGTTTTGGGCGAAGGTTTCGTTCCTGGATTCATTAACCGCATACGTTAACCTTGGTCTCCAGATAAGGGCAGAGCGCTTTGAAATATCATAATCCAAACGCAAATCCAATCGATGTCTTTGTGATTCCCTGATATTTCTGGTTTGCTCATTATACAGCTGCAAACTATCGCTGGGCAAAATGTATGCTCTTGAAGAAGTCCTCTCTAATACATTTCTACTATCATTGAAGAAATAGGAACCTGTCAATTTCGCTTTTCCCTGATCAAACTTGTCCGAAAAGTTTAAACCAAGTGCATTGGTAACCGTAATTCCGTCCCTTTCACGCGTCTGAAGGGCATTATTGCCACCGTTTCCACCTCTTCCTCCACCACCTGCTTGTCCACCATTTTCCCCCAAAGCACCGGAAAGGTCATCCGATGAGAAATTTTGCTGGTTGATGTTGTTTGTCAAGCCAAGCACTGTGGTTCTTCTTGTTCCATTGAAAAAATTCAATGAAGCTGATGCCAAATAATTGTTGTCTGTTCCATAGCCACCGGAAACTCTCCCAAACATCCCTGATTTCACTTCCTTTTTGGTGATTATATTGATTGTTTTTGTAGTATTTCCATCATCAAAACCCGTAAGCACAGCTTGGTCACTTCGCTGATCCAAAAACTCAATTTTATCGATAATCTCAACTGGAATGTTTGCCATAGCCATTGCAGGATTATCCCCAAAAAAAGGTTCCCCGTCTACCAATACCCTCCCCACTACCTCACCCTGAACTTCAATAGTCCCTCCCCTCATCACCACACCAGGCATTTTGCTGATCAAATCATCTGCATTCGCCTGTGGCCTGGTTTTGAAGGCATCCGCATTGAACGCAATGGTATCCCCCTTCACCTCCCCAGTCAAGACTTGGGCCTTAATTTCAAAAGTCTCCAAAAGTTGACCATCCTCAGAAATCTCAATATCCCCGATATTGTTGCCATCAAAGTTTTCTACGTTTTTGGTGAATTTCGAAAACCCTATAAATGTTACCTCAATGTTGTAGGAATTGATTGTTGGTCTTTTGTAGGAAAATTTCCCACTTCCATCGGTAAAGGTAGAGGAGATGGTTTCACCAAATTGCGATTTGATAAACACATAGGCTCCAGGCAAGGATTCTTTGGTAGCTTTATCCACTACCCTTCCCGTGATTTCAGATTGTCCAAAAGTAAAATTGGTGCAGGCAAAAAAGGTTAAAAATAGAAATACTACTCGAATCATCATTTTAATTTTTTTGGTTTACGTCCTATTGGAAGCATCAAATCCCGCATAGGAAATGTAAAATTAGACCCGCAAAAGACGGTTTACAAACCACTAGTCAAATACCAAATGCAGATGGTCATTGTTTATTTGATTGGTATAAAATTGGATTTGATTGGTCAATTCCTAACCTTTTAATTGGATAATTGTGAAAAATTATCCCCCTATGCTTTCGTTTTTATTAGAGTTAATTCATTAAATTACCGATTATAAAAATTTTTGCATTTTTACTGAAACAAACAAAGACTATTATGAATAACAACCTGAAAATTGCACTGACATGCTCTCTGCTACTTATTATGTTCAGTTGCCAAAAATCAAAGCATGCTGATGACTTGGTTATTGATGACGAAGTTTTCGAATCGGAAGAGTTTGTAGACCATCACAACGCAATGAATTCTCTTGATTACATGGGGATCTACAAAGGTACTCTACCTTGCGCTGATTGCGAAGGCATCGAGACAATCATAGAACTTGGAAGCGGAAATTCCTACGTTAAGAAAGTCATTTACTTGGGAAAAGATGATCAGAAAGTAACAGAATCCAGTGGCACATTCACTTGGAATGATGAGGGGAATACCATCACACTCAATGAAGATGATGAACCCAACAAGTATTTTGTAGGAGAAAATGTACTGTTCCACCTAGATATGGATGGAAATAGAATTGAAGGGGATTTGGCAGAAAATTATAAGTTGAAAAAAGAGTAAAAACTCAACAGGTAAATGCAGGTCAACACTGGGTATACCAACCCTGTTTTGACTAAAGCATACGGTAACATAAAAATAGCCTGGCCGATTGGCCAAGCTATTTTTGAAGAAAGATATATGGCTTTATAGTTGCTGATTTAGGACTATAAAACATTCAAAATCAGCAAAAACCCTACCTCTCGGATGGGATTTGATGTATTATTCGAAAACAACTGTTACATCCCACTGACAATTCAAACTGAAACCCCTCAATTTCTACAACCTTTTTTTTACCAAATCCACCCCTAAATCACCCTATTTCATCACATTTTTTTGTCCATTTTTCAGAGTTCGCTTATTCTTGTGTCATGTTAATTCCCTATCCATGAAAAAGAAAAATCGAATCTATTACTTCTTGATTTTTGCGGGATTGCTTTACAACTTCATTCTTTTTGCGAAAAAGGAAAGCAAAATCCAAAAAAACAAATCGGAAAGTATTTCCATAGATTCTACTTCAATTCAATCAACAGACACTATATTCAATAAATTATGAAAGACAGAATTCTACCTTTTAGACAAATCGAGTGGTGGGTAGTCACCTTCCTTTTTGTGAGCATCATCCTTTCCAATGTAGTATCGACTCCTACTTTCCACCTCAATTTCGATCAAAGCATTGCCTATTTTGCCAAAATATTTATCCCATTGATATTTTTGGCTTCATTCTACCTTTTCCACATGAGGGTTTTTCCCAACTTTCTCCAAGATGGAAAAAAAGCAAAACTGATCATCTATTCCATTTTAATCTTTTTTGGTTCGTTTATCTTAATTGGGGCATTTTCTGTTGGTGCTAACTTCACCTCTGACTTTTTGATGCCATTTTACTTCAATTCACTTGCTGTCTATGCAGGCTATGGGGCGATTATATACATTTTGAACCAGATCCTGTTAGCTAAGGAGGACAAAGATTTTAAACCATATAACATCATCCGTTTTGTTTTGATATATATTTTTGTAGTTATTTTCCTCCTACAGTTCCAAAGAATAGCAGGTGATCCAATCACAATACTTTTTGTTGTGATTCTTCCCTCCATTCTGACCTTGGTTCTATATAATTTCTTTTTGGTCTATGGACTAAAAAATCAAGGTAGAAAAGGTGAAGCAACAGCATTTTACGTACTCTTAATCTTTATTATAGCTGTTTTTTTTACTTCCCTTGCTATTGCCAATGGGGATCCTGAGTTTTTAATTCCTGGTATAGTTATCATTATTGGTATCATTGCCATCCTTTTCCCAATTTCGAATTTCTTTTTCAGGAAATATGAAAATTACCTCAGTGAAATCAATACGCTTACTGTCAAAGTAGACAGAAGTACAGCCGATCTCTCTTTCCTCCGCTCCCAAATCAATCCCCATTTTCTCTTCAATGCATTGAATACACTCTATGGCAATGCCTTGCATGAAAATGCTGAAAACACTGCAGAAGGCATCCAAAAGCTCGGAGACATGATGCGCTTTATGCTTCATGAAAACAATCAAGACCTGATCCCTGTAATCAGGGAAAAAGAATACCTAGTCAATTACGTAGACCTTCAAAACCTGAGAATCAAGGAACAGGAGAATATTGAAATCATCTTTAGCCACAATGATGGAAGTTGTCCAGGAGAAATCGCCCCAATGTTATTGATTCCCTTTGTTGAGAATGCTTTCAAACACGGTATCAGTTTCCAGAAAAAATCATGGATCAAAATAAGTTTGCGCTGCCTAGATGGATCTGTCCATTTGGATGTCAACAACAGCATCCACCGAAGCAATGAAGAAGATCCCGAACGCAAATCATCCGGAATAGGGTTGGAAAATGTCAAACAAAGACTCAATATCCTCTATCCCGGTAAACATGATTTGGTCGTAAGAGAAAATGAATTGGAGTATTTTGTACATTTGAGTGTCAAGCTTTAGAAGCGAGAGACGAGAAAAAAGAGACGTGAGACATGAGATATGAGACAAAAACACAAAGAAGTTGGAAAATGAACAGTGTCTATAAATTTCAGTTCGAGATTTCTTCCCGCAATCCTGCGGGACAGGCTCCACGCCTCCCTAAAGTAAGGTAAATTCGAAATGACCACCAAGTCACCTCGACGGCAGGAGAGGTCTCTTTACTTGGACTAAGAGGTATTTAAGAGGATTGAAAACAAAAGTAAAACAATAAGAAAAAGTGTCAAGTATTTTCAGGACGTGACAGTATTGAAATAAAGTAGAAATATGATAGAAATAAATTGAAATATTTGTCCGAAAAACCCTGTCTCGGCATAAGATAAAGAGGCGAGAAACATGAAGCAAGACAAAAAGGCGAGAAACAAATGCCCCGAAATGCCTTTCCCATACCGAAAGCATTCGGCAGAAGCCTGTCCCGCAGAATTGCGGGGAGGTCTCGTCCCGTCTTTGAAGCAAGAAGGTGAAAATTGAAGTTGGAGTGTGAAATTCAGTACGAGATTTCTCCCTCTAGTCGAAATGACTTTCCCCTAAAACGAGGACGTAAGCATAAAAAAGTGTCAAGTAATTTTAGGACGTGACACTTCCAATCTTAAAACTTAACTCCCAACTTTAAAACCTTCCAACATTATAACCTTCTAACCACAATCAAAATGCTAACAGCAATCGCTATCGACGACGAACCTATGGCTTTGGAAGTTGTGAAAAACCATGCTTCCAAAGTGTCGTTCGTTGATTTGAAAGAAACATTTACCGATGCTATCAAAGCATTGGATTATCTGAAAGCAAATCCTGTAGATTTGATTTTTTTGGATATCAAAATGCCTGACATCTCAGGCTTGGAACTAGCCACGCTGATTCCAAAAAACAGTATGGTTATATTTACCACAGCCTATTCAGAGCATGCTGTCAAAAGTTTTGAATTGGATGCCATCGATTATTTATTGAAACCTTTCAACTTGGGGCGTTTTGTCAAATCCTGCCAAAAAGCCCTAGAACTATATGAACTCAAAAATGGCCAGACTTACGGCAATGGTTCTATTTTCATCAAAACAGGTTATGAACAAGTAAAAATCAGTTTTGATGACCTCTTATTTTGTGAAGCCAATGGCAATTATGTAAATTTTCACTTAGCCCAAGAAAAAATCCTCAGCAGAATGACTTTGGCAGAAACTGAAAACCTGCTCCCTTCCTACTTTATCAAAACACACCGCTCGTTTATTGTCAACAAGTCCAAAATAGAAAAAATAGAAAAGCACCAAGTCACCCTTCAAAACAAAACTGCACCAGTCAGTGGGAGTTATTATGAAATCTTGATGGATAGTGTAAAGTAGGTCAAGTATTTTTTCCGATTACTGGGTACCTTTCCATACCCATGTTGACAAGTTTATTCGTACCTTTGGCTGCGGGTTTGTACTTATTTGAAGCCAAGGGAATGGTTATCAATAAGAGCTTCAGTAGTTGATAACAACAAATATTTGCCCTTTGAAAATTTGATTCCTCCAAACATACCTTACCCAGAAGCCCTTTTTTAGAGGAGCCTATTAAATGATATTGGGAATATTGATTTTTCCAAAAAACAAAAATACACATGCTTGATTATCCAAAAATCATCCTATTAAAGAACAAAGAAATATCAATCCTCAGAAAACATCATTGGATTTTCTCAGGAGCTATAGCCACAAGAGACAATGATTTGAAAAACGGCCAATTGGTGCAAGTTATCAGTGCCAAAGATCAGTTTTTGGGAATTGGACATTTCCAGAATGGATCTATCATGGTCCGGATGATTTCCTTTGTAGAAGAGCCAATTGATAGATTATTTTGGCAAAAAAAGATCAAAAGTGCATTTGCGGTAAGACAAAGCATTGGACTGACAGACAACGAAGAAACCAGTGTTTATCGGTTAGTGCATGGAGAGGGGGACGGGCTGCCGGGCTTGATTATTGATTATTATAATGGCACAGCTGTAATTCAGGCTCATTCTATTGGCATGCATCAGCATATTGAGGGGATTTCCCAAGCACTTCGGGAAGTTTATGGAAAAAAACTTTCGGCTATATATGACAAATCAGCCGAGACCTTACCAAAAAATATTTCGGGGATTGAAAACAAATTGATCTTCGGAGAGCCTCAGACCAATTTGGTAAAGGAATATGGCTGTGTATATGAAATCGACTGGGAGAAAGGTCAAAAAACAGGTTTTTTCGTAGACCAGCGAGAGAACAGACATCTATTTGGAAAGTACAGTGCCGGAAAAAAGGTCTTGAATACATTCTGCTATAGCGGTGGATTTTCCGTCTCTGCTTTGAAAGCTGGTGCAAAAGAAGTGCATTCTATAGATATATCAGCCAAAGCGATTGAGCTGACGGACAGAAATGTGGCTTTGAATGCGTCAGAATTTAAAGGAGAGCATCAATCTATCGTAGCCGATGTAGTGAAATACATCAAAGAAATCGAACAGGATTATGATGTCATTGTCTTGGATCCGCCGGCATTTGCCAAAAATATAAAATCGAGGCATAATGCAGTACAAGGCTACAAGCGACTGAATGCCGAAGCATTCAAACATATCAAAAGCGGTGGGATTTTATTTACATTCTCATGCTCACAGGTAGTTGACAAACAGCTTTTTGCAAACACCATCACCGCAGCAGCGCTGGAAAGTGGTAGAAATATCAGAATCCTTCACTATCTTTCCCAACCATCCGACCATCCCATCAACATCTTCCACCAAGAAACGGAGTATTTGAAGGGATTGGTGGTGTATGTTGAATGAGATATGAGACTTTGATATCAGAGGCGAGATACGAGATGCGAGAGATCAAAACTTGATTTCTGTTTCTTATTCACATCGACTTTAGGAGATATCTCCTTAGTCAATTAATGGAATGACTATTAAAGAAAATCATAGAATTCTTAAAATCAACATTTTAAATTCAGAGATTAAGCAATTTAATCTTAAAAGAGAGATTAAATCTATTAACCCAACATTCTCTCAAACACCCAAACCTTCTAACAATCTTTCAATCTTCAAATCTTACAATACCAAAATATAAAATCTACAATCTTAATTCATAAATCTAAAATAAAATGTATACAGGACTACAACACGCACATTCCGGACTTGCCTATTTGGTATTGGCAGCATTGGCTATTATCATGATTATTGCTCTGATTGGGGCCTTAAGTGGGAAAGAGTTCACCGAAAAACACAGAAAAATCGCTTTGATTGGTTTTATCCTCTCCCACATTCAACTTTTGGTTGGCTTGATTCTATACTTCGTGAGCCCACTCGGTTTATCTTTGCTGACAGGTGGCGGAGCTATGGGAGACAGAATTGCAAGATTGACAGCCTTGGAGCACCCAGTGATCAACATCATTGCTATTGTGGTGATCACAGTAGGCTATTCCAAAGCCAAGAAAATGACAGACAGTAAAGCTAGATTCAGAGCTATCTATATGGCTTATGGCATTGGTTTGGTATTGATCCTAAGCAGAATCCCTTGGTCAAGTTGGTTAGGTTAATTCTCTGAACAAAAATTAACTTAGAACACCCAAGCAGATATGTTTGGGTGTTTTTTTATGGAAATATTATAAAGGTTTTTTCCTAGGATCTTTCCAAGTATTGAAAACTGAATATATTATTATGTTTTCCTCTTCAATTTCAAAAATCACAATATATGGAAACTTCGAGACTAAAGCTTCACGGAAGGGATCTCTCTTTTTAGGAAAATGTAAGGGGTTTGACTTAATACGTTCAAAACTTTTATCTAATTGAGTTAAAAAAAATTCACCAAGATCAGCTTGCTCTTTTTCGTAATAAACATAAGCTTCAATAATCTAGCTTCTTCTTTTAAAAGCAAGTTCATTTCGTTAACTTTCTAGCTGAATTTTTGACTTCATTCCAAGAAAAAGATTTAGACTGACCAGCAAGATGCCTTTCTCTTCTCTGATCCATAACTTTGTAATCTTTATCAGATAACCCTTTATCATTATTTGAAGAGTCATCTAATAATGCCTTGATTTTTTGCAATACACTTTCTTCTTCTGTTTTTAATAACATATCAATTAACTCTAACTTTTTAGAATCAAAATAAGTAGATTTAAAGTTTTCACGAAAAGAGCTTTTCTTGTATTCAGCCTGACCTTCAGCTACAGCATTGACCCATTCAGCAACTGACATATCATCTAAAGCCTTGTAATCTCCAGATGTAATTTGACTGTACAAATATTCAGTCAGCCTTGAAAGACTCATGTTTTGCTTTGCAGCAAATTCCTTAGCTTTTTCAATTACTTTTTTATCAAAAGAGAGTGTGATTTTAGAATCCATAATATTTAATCGTTTGTACAATAAAATTTAAAAACTTATACGTGAAAATCAAAGGAAAAACACAAAGAAAACTGATAATAAAGACTATACAAAACTAGTTCATGCCTTAATACTTACTTTAATAAAGCTCTTCGTCCAACTCTAATTCCTATTTACGCCCTTTGCACCTTAGCAAACTTTGCGAGCTAAAAATCTACTTCCCCCAATTCTTCTCCCCCGCCTCTATTGCCAGCTCCAAGATATTCTGCCTTGGTGGCAGTGGACAAGTAGCAAAAGGAGTAAAAACACATGGCGGATTATAAGCCTTGTTAAAATCCAAAACAACAATTCCATTTTCATCAGGCTTCTTGGTATAGAGATAGCGACCTCCTCCGTAGGTCTCGGCACCACTGGTGCCATCAGCAAAGATCAAAAACAACTGATCTCCTTCTTCCAAAGCATCGATATTATAAACCCGTCCTTCAAAACCAAAACTTAGGTATCCCAATGCTTTGGCAGGATAAGTTTGCCCCAGCACATTGGATATGGGGATTTCTTTGACAGGATCATAAGGGATAAATTCCGCTTCAAATCTCCAATCCAAATTGACTGGAAACCTATCAACCCCATTGAAATTGGAAATGGTTTCGGATTCCAAATCCCTTAGCCTCACCCCTACCAAATCTGACCGTTGCAAAACATTTGCACGAAATGACTCAAAACTTAAAGTCGGTGAAAAATTCATTTCTGCATCAAAAACAAGCGTATTTCCTTCCAATTTATCCTCACCTATCTGAATACCATCTATTGAAGGCTCAAAATATACTTGCTTGTCCAATTTTTGAAAAGTGCCGAAAAATGCTGGAAACAATTCTTCTTCAACCTGTAAGTCCACCTCTACTCCAGAACCTAACCTATTGGTATCTTGCTCAAACCAATACAGACCAATCAGATTCAACCAACCATCTTCCGACTTCAAAGACTCTATTCTGTTGTTATACCATTTGCCTATTTCCTCCAAATGATCTTCTTCAGAAATTGGATAGTGAAATTCTTTTTGCTCCTGACAAGAGGAGAATATGATACAGAAAAGCAATAGATAAAATGAAAGTTGCCTCATGAAAAGATTAAGTTGTGCTAATAATACATGAAGATAAGAATTTTGTATTCAATTTTTTCACTCAAACTGCTCCAAGCATACTAGATGTAGAGAGAGACGTTTGTAAAACATATTAAGCCTAAGATTTCTCACGATACTTTACAGTCCGAATTGCCTCAGGGTATAATAAATGATTACTTCTCGACTTGTATTTCCCGACTGGCAATAGCATTCCTTACAAATTCCTCAAACTCCCGGATTTCCAAAACATCCAACATAGCTCTTCGTATTTTTATTTTCGATTTCTCAGATTTTAAGATCAGAACATTATCTATTTTCTCGATAGTTTGCACTTCATCCATATCCATTTTCTTTTTGAAAAGGCTATGTTTGACAATTGTCCTTCCCACTATCTCAACATAAGGGATTTTGATCGAATAAAAACCAGCCAGAATTCCGGCCAATCCAATTAAAATTTGTGGATACGCAGTGAATTTGGGGTAATCTGTAAATAGCCCAATCAGACCAAATACAACCTGAAGAGCAGAGAAAAAAATCAAAAACTTATATGAATGCTTGTCATAAATTTTCATAGGCTTTACATTGATCAAAAGAAGGTGTTTTTCTGAACTATCTATGCAATATAAGAAAATCCTTGTCCAAAATCTTGAAAAATTATAGAACACAGATTGGACGGATTGAACAGATGATCACGGATTAAAAAAATAGATTTTCAGATATCAATTTGGGCCATAAAAGAAACATGTATATCTGCTTTTTCACCTTTAGACAAAACCATTGATACTTTTTAAATCAATTAATGCACTGATAACTAATCGACAAATAACTCTTGAGCGCTACACCAAGGCTTCAAGAAGTGGGGTAAATAACGATTACCCTTGATAACTATAAAAAAAGGCTGACCACCGGCCAGCCTCTTATTTCAATTATTAACCATTAATTCAACAATTTTATTCTTACAATCCAAACAACCTTGGAAGCCATAAAGTCAATCCAGGCCATAAGGTAATGACTATCAAACCAAGAATCATTGCAATAAAGAAAGGGATCAAAGGTTTGACGACTTTTTCGATACTGGTCTGGGCGACCCCCACGCCGATAAAGAGCACCGACCCTACTGGTGGGGTACAGAGTCCAATACAAAGATTCAAGATCATGATAATTCCAAAATGCACAGGATCTATTCCCAATGCCGTAACTATTGGCAAGAAGATCGGGGTGAAAATCAATACTGCCGGAGTCATGTCCATGAAAATACCTACAAACAAAAGTAGAATATTGATCAACAAAAGGATGACGAAGATATTGTCACTGATCGATAGCAATGATTCCGAGATTGATTGGGGAATATCTTCGCTTGACATCACCCATGACATGCTCATGGAGGTAGCGATCAAAAGCATCACGACAGCTGTAGTTTCCGAAGATTTAAGAAGTATTGAAGGAAGTTCCTTCCATTTCAATTCCTTGTAGAAAAAGGACAATGCAAGCGTATAGATTACTGCGATTGCAGAAGCTTCCGTTGCGGTAAAAACACCTCCAACGATACCTCCCATAACCACGACCAACAACATCAAACTTGGCAATGCTCTTAAGAACTTACTTGTCAATTCTCTTATACTAGTAATTTGCCCACCCGGAAGGTTCTTTCTTTTGACAAATACTGCTGCTGTCAACATCAACAATAATCCAATAAAAATCCCAGGGACATAGCCTGCCACAAAAAGTGCTGCTATAGAAACACCACCAGAAGCCAATGAATATACAATCAAAATATTGGAAGGTGGAATAATCAAACCAGTAGTTGAGGAAGTGATATTCACAGCAGCCCCAAGTTCCTTTGGATAACCCTCATTTTCCATTCTTTTGCCCAAAATCCCTCCTATCGCCGAAGCAGCCGCCGCTGCTGATCCTGCTATGGCACCAAATAGCATGGCTGCAATCACATTGACATAAAGCAAACCACCTGGAAGCCTTCCCGTAATTGCTTTTGCCAATTCTATCAACCGGTTTGCAATACCTCCCCGATTCATAATCTCGCCTGCCAACACAAAGAATGGGATGGCCAAAAGTGAGAAACTGTCCAAACCTGTACCCATCCTCTGGGCAATAGTGGTCGCAGATGGCCCAACCGCTACTGAAACCATCAGGGTAACAAGGCTTGATAAACCCAAGCTCCAGGCTACCGGCATTCCGATAGCCATCAAGGTGACAAATGTCAATACAAGTATGATAATACTGATATACTCCATCTTAATCGTTGTTTTGGGTTTTGATCATGTGAAAAATCGCAGCAACTTGGTAATAAAACACCAACAAGCCACTCGCTGGAATGATACTGTAGATATAGGCCAGCGGAATCTGCAATGTGGCAGATTTCTGTCCCAACAAATAAGTAATGTAAACCAAATTGCTACCTCCCATTATCATAGCCGCTAACGCAAAGACTATAATCAAAACGTTGATGAGGATTTGCAACTTCATTTTTGCCTTCCCTTCCAATTTCCTCAAAACAATATCAATGGCCAAATGCTGGTTTTGACCTGCAACATATGCAGCTCCCAACATACCCAACCAAATCAACATATATCTTGAGAGTTCGTCGGTAAAAGAAGAGGGATTTTGAAAAATATATCTGGATAACACTTGCCAAGTAACATTCAAAACCATCGATCCCATCAAAAAGATCAATAGCCAGGCTATGATTTTATCTAAACTTTGTTTGGATTCTATACTAAACATTTTCTAATAGGTCTTGGAGGTTAGGTTGATTTTAAGGTTCATTTCTGATTTGGTCTACCACAGAATATAATTCCGGCTGGGAAATCTTCAAGTCTTCATACATACTTTCCACTGATGCCCTAAAGCCAGCTTGCTCAGGATATACAATGGTAACCCCTGCTTTTTCCATTTCTGCCAATGACTCTTCCACCGCTTCTGCCCAAATTTTGTATTGGAAAACAGCCGATTCATCAGCAGCTTCCTGCAACCACTCTTTCTCCTGGTCAGAAAGCAAATTCCAGACTTTTGTGCTGATGATCATAATATCAGGTACCGCTGTATGCTCATTGATTGAATAATACTTGCAGACCTCATAATGTCTGGATGTATACAAACTAGGGGGGTTGTTTTCTGCTCCATCCACAATACCCTGCTGCAATGCCGTATATAATTCACCATATGAAACCGGAGTTGGGGAACCCCCAAAACTCTTTACCATATTGATGGCCGTATTGCTTTCCATCACCCTAATCTTCAAACTTTTCAGATCATCTGGAGACTCAACCGGTTTGGCTTTGGTGTAGAAGCTTCTTTTTCCAGCGTCGTAATAACACAAGCCCCTAAGCCAAAAATCTTCACCATCCAGCAAAAGCTGCTTACCAATAGGTCCCTTCAGGACATGATCCCTATGCTCGTCATCTTTGAAAAGATATGGCATGCTAAACACTTGAAGCTTCGGTGCAAAACTTTCCATCACGGCAGAAGATACCTTCGTCATACCCAGGCTCCCTATTTGGAGTAACTCTACCAATTCCCTCTCAGATCCCAATTGCTGGTTGGGATAGATTTTGATCATCATTTCTCCATTGGATTTTTCCTTGACTTTTTCAGCCAAAAAAACCATCGCTTCATGCACTGGGTGTGTTACACCTAACCCATGCCCTAACTTGATCACCCTCACTCCTCCCGGTCCTTTGCAGGCTGAGAGAAAAAAGAACGAAACTGCAATTGCATAAAATAATCTATACTTCATTTTGGGTAAATTTAATCGACATACAATCTTATGCCCTGATGTCAGATATAACTGACAAGGCCACTTTTATTTTACTTTCCAATTCATCAAACTTTTTTGCTGCGATCACATTTTTGTCAAAAAGCTGTGAACCCATTCCCACACAATGAACTCCAGACTCAAACCACGTAGATAGGTTCTCCTTTGTTGGCTCTACCCCTCCTGTCGGCATCATTCTGACATCCGGCATGATGGACTTTACGGCTTTGATAAAGCCTGCTCCCAAGAGGTTTCCCGGAAATGCTTTCACCAATTTGGCACCAAAACTTTTCGCTTGGAACACTTCAGACACTGTAGCACATCCCGGTACCCAAAGCATCCCTTTCATGTTACAAAAATGTGCAACCTCAGGAATCAGTGCAGGTGATACTATAAAATCAGCTCCGGCAAAAATAAATCTCTGTGCATCCGCTGCTGAAAATATCGTCCCGATACCCAAATACAATCCTTCAAACTGTTCACTGTATATTTTCAATGCCTTGAAAACCTCAAAAGCATTCTCTTCTCTATTGGTAAATTCAAATACCCTGACTCCTGCCTTGTAAGCAGATGCCAATACTGATTTGGAAACTTCAATATCCTTGTGGTTGAACACCGGGATCATTCCGGTTTCTGTCATGGCTTGAAGGATGGTGTTGTGATGGTTCATTTATATTGTAGATTTTAAATTTTAAATTTAGGTAGTAGTTGGAAGGTTGTAGAATTGAGAAATTGAAAGGTTTGAAAGTTGGAATGTTTTAAGGTTGGCTAACGCATGATTTTGGATTGAATAGGTTTTAAACTTTCGGGGTTTTGAAAACCCTGAAGGTTAGGTTATTGATCTGCGAACTTTTGCAAATTCCTACGCGAGGCACCCTTCATCAATCGAAATTTTGAATCTTGAACTCTGAACTTCAAATGTTGAACTTCTCTTTCATCCTTCCTAATTCCTCCTTCTTAATTCATCCTTATCTCAGCAGTTTCCCTACATTTTCTCCTTTTACAAGCGCCTTTACTTCATCTAAACTGACTAAGTTGGCATCTCCGGGAATGCTGTGTTTCAATACTGAAGCAGCTACCCCAAACTCAAGGGCTTCTTGGTCGGACAGATGTAGCAAGCCATAAATCAATCCAGCCATATATGCATCGCCCCCACCTACTCGATCCACTATATGCGTCATTTCGTAGGTTTGTGATGTCAACAAATCCTTTCCATCCCAGAGAACTGCATACAATTCGTTTACAGATGCGGAAATTGAATTCCGTTCAGTTGTGGTTATGTATTTGATTTGTGGAAATTCAGACTTGGCTTGTGTACATGCTTCGACATAATCGTCAGCTTTGATGCCCATACAGTTTTCGAAATCCGCCAAACCAGCCACAATAACCTGGGTATGCTTTATCAACTCAGGCATTACTTCAAGCGGTCCTTTGCCATATTGCCAAAGGTTTCTTCTATAATTGATGTCACCACTCACCATGATTCCTTTTTTGCTGGCTGCTTCCAAGGCTTTCAAAGTAAGGTCTGCTGCTTTCTGGGAAAGCGCTGGGGTAATTCCAGTCCAATGGAACCAATCTGCTCCATCAAATACCTGATCCCAATCTATCTCTTCACCATCAAAATCGGCAAAAGCAGAATCAAAACGGTCATAAATAATCTTGGAAGCCCTTTGCATCGCTCCATTTTCCAAAAAATAAAGCCCCATTCTACCTTCGGCAGTATATATATAGTCAATCCCCACTCCTACCTGCCTCAAATAATTTGTTGCGGCTTTTCCCAGGTCATGGTTTGGAAATGCCGTAACATGGTATGCATCTACGCCCCATTGGGCCAATGAAACAGAGACATTTGCTTCTGCACCACCATAGACGATTTGGAATTGATCCGTTTGCAAAAAGCGATCATTGCCCGGTGTACTTAGGCGCATCATCACTTCCCCTAATGTAATTACCTTTTTAGTCATTTTGTAAAATTATTTCCAATGGTAAATTAATGGCTTATATTTTCTTTTTTGAAATTCTTTTGCCTAAATTGTGCAATCGATTGCGCAATATAAACAAAAAAATCAATGAACCATAAGTTTTTACAAATTCATCCACAAGACAATGTACTTGTCGCACTAACCGACTTAAACGTTGGTGAAATAATAGAATTTGGAGGTAAATCTATCACTCTGAAAGACAGTATCCCAGCCAAACACAAATTTGCTTTGAGCAAAATAGACCAAGAAGAATATGTTTTTATGTATGGTTCTGTAGTAGGCAAAGCGGTATCAAGTATACCTGAAGGAGGTGTACTAACAATTGCCAATGTGAAGCATGAAGCCAATTCTTTCAGCGAAAAAACAGAAACCACAGGATGGACTAAACCTGATTTTAGCAGGTTCGAAGGCCGTACATTCAAAGGTTACCACAGAAAAGACGGACAAGTTGGTACTGCCAATTACTGGATAGTAATCCCATTGGTATTTTGTGAAAACAGAAACGTGGAAGTCATCAAACAGGCATTTATAGACGAACTCGGTTTTGGCAAGCCAAATCCATTCAAAAGTCTTGTGCAACAAATGGCTGATTTGTACAAATCAGGAAAAAAAGAGCAGATAGAAAGCTTGGTTGTAGAAGAGTTGATCCAAGAAAGTGGCCCAAAATTGTTCAAAAATATAGATGGAATCAAATTCTTGACCCATCAGGGCGGTTGCGGAGGTATCAGACAGGATTCTGATGCCCTTTGTGCATTGCTGGCAGGATATATCAACAATCCCAATGTAGCCGGAGCTACAGTATTGAGCTTGGGTTGCCAAAATGCCCAACCATCCATACTAAAAGACAGGCTTGCCAAAATCAACCCTAACTTAGATAAACCAGTTATTCTTTTGGAACAGCAGAAAGAAGGAACTGAAAACAAGCTACTCTCCCAAGCGATCAAGCAGACTTTTATAGCTATGGCAGAAGCCGATCAGTATGAAAGAAAAGATGCTCCTTTGAGCAAACTAACTGTAGGATTGGAATGTGGTGGATCTGACGGCTTCTCCGGTATTTCCGCCAACCCAGCAGTGGGCCATGTCTCTGACTTGGTAGTAGCATTGGGAGGGAAATCTATCCTTTCCGAATTCCCAGAACTCTGTGGTGTGGAGCAGGAATTGATCAATAGATGCGTAGACAACGAAATCGCGAACAAATTCAGTAAACTGATGGTAGATTATGCTGCATCTGCTGAGGCTGTAGGTTCAGGTTTCGATATGAACCCATCCCCGGGCAATATCAAGGACGGTTTGATTACAGATGCCATGAAATCTTCCGGAGCAGCAAAAAAAGGAGGAACTTCACCAGTTGTGGATGTTCTCGATTATACTGAATATGCAACGAAACCAGGGCTAAACCTACTTTGTACACCAGGAAATGACGTGGAGAGTACCACAGCCATGGCGGGATCTGGTGCCAATGTCATCTTGTTTACAACTGGTCTCGGTACTCCTACCGGCAACCCTGTGACTCCAGTGATCAAAGTATCATCTAATACCAAATTGGCTGAAAGAATGCCTGATATCATAGATGTCAATACAGGTGGTATCATATCCGGTGAAAAAACCATCCAAGAAATGGGGGAAGAAATGCTCGAACACATTATCAAAGTTGCGAGTGGAGAAATCAAATCAAAAGCACAACTCCTAGACCAAGATGATTTCATCCCTTGGAAAAGAGGGGTGTCTTTGTAAAGGATGAATCGAAAAACAGGAAATGAGAGGCTAGGTAGGTGGAAATAAAGTTGAAATACAATAGAAATAAAATTGAAATATTTCAATCTATTTCACCAAAAGCTTGTTCTCGCTTTATTGCCACCCCTCTAGTCTCACATCTTTCTTTTATCCCACTCGTTCCAACGAGATGTAAGATTTAGATATGAAATTTGATTTATAAGAAGAATTCGCCATGCCTGAATTTGCTTGGCACTTTATTGTGAATCTTCGAGTACGCCACGGCACACTCAAAGGTCTTACTTCTCTTTCTGAGAGCCAAGATTTGAAATATCTTGGCTCTTTGAATCTCACGTCTTGTGTCTTGCATCTTTTCTCTTGCTTCTTGACTCTTTTGCTTGTTATCACGTTCTGATTGTACTTGACACTTTTTTCATAGATAAATTAAAAGATTCAACCTCCCGATGTTCGATAAAGACGGAACGAGACCTCTCTCCCGAATGCTTTCAGGAGAGAGGTGACTTGGTGGTCATTTCGAACAACGAGAGAAATCTCGAACTGAAATTTATACATACTATTCATGTCCCCACTTCTTTATATAAAGACGGGTCGAGACCTCTCCTACCGTCGAGGTGACTTGGTAGTAGAAAGCACACTTGTTTCTTACTTCTCCCTTCCCTTGGATTAAATCTACAAGAGAACCCAATCTCTCCTATTTGCTTCCCAAAACATTCAGTTATATTTGCAAATCAAAAAAACAAACAGATTATAATGAACAACTTTATCGAAGAATTGCGCTGGAGAGGAATGCTCCAGGACATGACACCAGAAATCGAAGAACACCTCAACAAAGGAATGGCTTCAGCATATCTGGGTTTCGATCCAACAGCGGATTCTTTGCATATCGGACATTTGGTGGGTGTGATGACGCTTTTACACTTCCAAAGAGCTGGTCACAAACCTTTCGCTTTGGTCGGTGGAGCTACAGGTATGATTGGTGATCCAAGTTTCAAATCAGCCGAAAGGAATCTCTTGGATAAAGAAACACTTGACCACAACATCGCTGGAATCAAAAAGCAATTGGGTAAATTTCTGGATTTCAACCAAGGATCCGAAAACAAAGCTGAATTGGTCAATAACCATGATTGGATGGCTGATTTTTCATTTTTGGATTTCATCAGGGATGTTGGGAAGCATATCACTGTCAACTATATGATGTCCAAAGACTCTGTCAAAAGAAGATTGGAAGAAGGAAATGGACTTTCATTCACAGAATTCACTTACCAATTGATACAGGGATATGACTTTTACCATCTTTGGAAAAACAAGAATGTAAGTGTACAACTAGGCGGGTCAGACCAGTGGGGGAATATCGTGACGGGTACAGAAATGATCAGAAGAATGGGTTCTGGCTCAGCATATGCCCTTACAGTTCCTTTGATTACCAAAGCTGATGGTACTAAATTCGGAAAGACCGAAGGCGGTTCGGTATGGCTTGATCCAGAGAAGACATCCCCATATGCATTCTATCAATTTTGGTTGAATGTCTCTGACGAAGATGCATCAAAATACATCAGGATATTTACCACGCTTGACAAAGAAACTGTGGAGCAATTGGAAAAGGCACATCAAGAAGCACCGCACCTGAGAGCCTTGCAAAAGGAAATCGCCAAGCAAGTGACGATCATGGTCCACAGTGAACAAGATTACGAGATGGCTTTGAAAGCTTCTTCTATCCTATTCGGAAAATCATCCACCGAAGATCTTGCATCTTTGGATGAGCGTACGTTCTTGCAGGTGTTTGATGGTGTTCCCCAAGTTCAGATTTCGAAAGCTGATTTTGAGGAAACTGGCTCGGTATTGGATCTTTTGGCAGAAAAAGCCGGATCAGCTATCTTCCCTTCCAAAGGTGAAGGCAGAAAGATGATCCAAGGTGGTGGAGTCAGTATCAACAAGGAAAAAATCACTGACCCCAATGCTGCAACTGCTGCAAGTTTGCTTCAAAACAAATATTTACTCGTCCAAAAGGGTAAAAAGAACTATTATATTATCGAAGTTATCTAGTTATCATTCGATGTCAATTAGATAAGATCTGGCAGGTTTTTTATGAATCTTCTGTGTAATATGTAATAAGGAAGACAATTAGAAAGCTCTAAACCTGCCAGGTCTTTTTTTTTAACTATACAGCATTTTTTAACATGGAATCTCTTTGCAACAAAATAGATTTTTTTCAGTCTCAATACCACCTCTTTAGAGATTCAGGGGTCAATCCAGCACCTTTCTTTGAATTTTGTTTAATATATTTGAATACTATTCAACAATTCTTTAGACCATGGGTGCACAGGAAAGAACACAAAAGGAAAAACTGATATTAGAATCAGCTATCAAGCTTTTTATTGAAAAAGGGTATCATGCTACCAAAATGGATGATGTTGCCAAAGGTGCAAAAATATCAAAGGGACTCACTTATTTTTATTACAAAAACAAAGAAGATCTCTACATGGCAGTTACCAGAAAGGCTTTTGATGGATTGAAGGATGTCTTCAGGGACGTCTTTCGCTCAAAGGGTAAAAATGGCATGCAGATGCTGATAGATCTTGTCCAAAAATACTTGGATTACAGCATGGAAAACAGAATGTATTATGAAGCAATCTTAAATTTTCTTGGCGTATTGAGTCTCTATAACAATGAAGAGACCCGTCAAAAAATCGATCCGTTGATATTGGAAAGTGTGCATTTCCAAAAGCTTCTGGACATTCACCATGATTGCGGAAAATTTGGCATACAGATGGTCTCACAGGGTATCAAAGATGGGAGTATCAGACCTGAACTCCAACCAGAAATCACCTTTTATACCATCTGGAGCATGTTGATAGGTTATGAAAGACTGAGTGGTCCTGTCAACTACGAAAACAAGGAGATCAAAATCCACATTGATAACTGGAAGCCGGGATTTATCCGCTTGATGCAAGATATGCTCAAAGGCACAATCCAAGCCACCAAACCGAACGTAGTTCAAGGAAGTCTATTTTAAGAATCAAAATAATGGAAAATTATAATTTTCAAATACTCCCTTACTCAAATAACTTCAGAAGTCAATTGATTGATGTATGGGAGAAATCTGTACTGGCAACCCATTCATTTTTAAAACCTTCTGATTTTGAATCAATAAAGGAATTGGTTCAATCTATGGACTTCAATGAGCTTGATGTTTTTTGTTTGGTACAGGAAGAAAAAGTGCTTGGCTTTATTGGGGTTTTTGACTTCAAAATTGAAATGTTGTTTTTGTCTCCAGATTATATCGGGAAAAATTTGGGGAGAAAGTTACTGGACTTTGCTATCAATGACCTTAGAGCTGACAAAGTAGATGTAAATGAGCAAAATGAACATGCTGTTGGATTTTATCAAAAATTCGGATTTGTAGTTTACGAAAGGTCGGAATTGGATGACCAAGGGAATGCCTATCCAATTTTGAGGATGAGAAAAATTATTGGATAGATGAAAGGCAGTAAATAACAATCATAACATCGATAATCAATTATAAATCTGACTTTTAAATATTTTATCTTAAAGTCATTTTGGAAGATTGGAATTCTATCAAGTATTCCAATCTTCCAAATGAGACGAGGCTAGATTCGAAAAAACTAACCGCCTTTATCAAAGTAATCGCCTAAATTACCTTCCAATAGATATTTTACATCAGTGGTTCTAGCCTAGCAGGATGATTTAATATTTTTACATTCATATAAAACATCCTATATGAAGAAAATATACGCTTTTCTTGTGTTTTCCATTTCCATTGGATTTGCCCAAGCACAGGAATCCCCCACTAAAGGAAATTATGAGCTAGCCTCCAGATTTTCTCCTGAAAAAGTAAAAAAAATGATTTTTACGACCGATGTTGATCCTCATTGGTTAAAGAAATCGGATCGCTTTTGGTATACCTATGAGACAACTGCCGGAAAGGAATGGTATCTCGTAGACCCTGTTGCAAAGTCTAAAAAGCAGTTTTTCGACAAAGACAAATTAGCAGCTGAAATCACCAAGATTGTCAAAGATCCATTTGATGGACAGCACTTGGATATTACCAGTTTGAAGTTTTTGGAAGATGAAAACACCATCCAATTCAAAATCAAAAGTACTCAGGATGTAGTCAAAAAAGACTGGGAAGAGATCAAAGAAAAAGACAAAAGTGCCAAAGATTCTTTAGAGAAAAAGACGTTTGTATTTAGGTACAACCTCCAAAACCAACAGTTGACTGAAATTTCTGATCCTGAAGAGGATGCAAAAAGACTTGCCTGGGCAAATATTTCACCAGACTCTACCAAGATAGTCTTTGCAAAGCACAACAACCTTTTTTGGATGGATAAGGAGAACTTCCTGAAAGCTGTAAAAGATGAAAAGGACAGTACGATTGTAGAAAATCAATTGACAGAAGATGGTGAGAAGGATTATAGCTATGGTGGTGGTCGCGGCGAGGACAATGTCGATGAAGAAAAAAACAAGGATAAAAGAAAGCGTGCAGGTATCATCTGGGCTGTAGATAGTAAACAATTTGTGTTTACCCGATCAGATATGCGCAAAGTGAAGGATCTCTGGGTTATACAGAACACCAAGGATCCAAGACCTACTTTGGAAACCTACAAGTATGCTATGCCTGGTGAAAAAGAGCAGCCTATCACCGAATTGGTACATTACTCTTTTGATTCCAAAGAAATGTCCAGATTGGATGTGAATACATTTAAGGATCAGACAATCGGTCTGTATACTGCCTCCAGGCCTGTGACAAACAGAGATGATGATTTCACCCCAATAACATGGTTGGGAGATGAAAACAGCTTCTATTTCTCCATCACTTCACGGGATCTGAAAAAAATCGATATCGTACGATGGAACCTATCAGAGAGCAAGAAGGAAATCATCATAGAAGAAAGAAGCAATACCTACATCGACATCAACAAACCCGAAATCATCAACAATGGCAATGAAATAATCCATTGGTCTGAAAGAGATGGCTGGGGACATTTTTATCTTTATGATAGAGACGGAAACTTAAAACGTCAACTCACCTCTGGTGCATTTCACACTGATAGAATTGCCACTGTAGATGAGAAAGGCAGGTTTCTGTATTTCATTGCCAATGGAAAGGAGAAAGGGGAAGATCCATATTACGAACATATGTATAAAGTAAGTTTGAATGGTGGCGCTATTACATTGTTGAACCCTGGTGATTTCAATCACAGTTCTTCTGCAAATGACAAAGGCACTTATTTTGTCAACAACTATTCCAGAGTCAATACCATCCCTGCTTCTTCCCTACACGACAATACAGGAAGAAAAATCATGGATTTGGAAGAAGCCGATTTAACCAATCTCTTTGCAGCTGGATACAAATTCCCTGAGACATTCAAATTCAAAGCGGATGATGGAATCACGGATTTGTATGGGGTAATGTACAAACCTTTCGATTTTGATTCTACCAAATCATATCCTATCATCGAATATGTTTATCCAGGGCCACAAACCGAAGCAGTAAACAAATCATTCGGTAGAGGATTGGATAGAACAGACCGTCTGGCCCAATTTGGCTTTGTAGTAGTGACGATTGGAAACAGAGGTGGTCATCCGGGAAGATCCAAGTGGTATCATAACTATGGATACGGAAACCTTAGGGATTACGGATTGGCAGACAAAAAAGCTGCTGTTGAGCAGTTGGCAGACCGCCACCCATACATAGACAGGAACAGGGTTGGCATCCATGGACATTCCGGAGGGGGATTCATGTCTACCGCCGCAATGTTGGTTTATCCCGACTTCTTCAAAGTGGCAGTTTCTTCTGCCGGGAATCACGAAAACAATATCTACAACAGATGGTGGTCAGAAAAGCATCATGGCGTTCAGGAATTGATTTCTCCCAAAGGAGACACCTCATTTGTATATAAGGTTGAAAAAAATCCAGATTTGGCAAAAAATCTGAAGGGAAAGCTTCTTTTGGTAACCGGGGATGTCGACAACAATGTACACCCTGCCAATACAATCAGGATGGCAAATGCATTGATCAAAGCAAACAAGCGTTTTGATTTTATCGTTTTACCGGGCCAAAGACATGGATTTGGGGATATGACCGAGTATTTCTTTTGGAGAATGGGTGACTATTTTGTCCAACATCTACTCGGCGACAATACTCCTCCCCCAACTGATATGCTTGAAGTCCAGAGGGAAAAAGCATTGACAAAATAAAATTCACGAAAACTCCTACTGAAAAAACAAACCTGTAAATCCCAGCCATTTTGGTTGGGATTTTTTGATTTATGTTTAGAAAAACGATCAGTTTTGGTTAACTTGAAAGTGATTATTCAAATAAATATTTGTATCATTATAGCATATGTACAGGGTGAACGGTTCAGTTCGACCAGACTGATCTGTCGCAACCAACAAAATGCTATCATATCTTGGGAATTACTAATCACAACAACTAAACCAACCAAACATGGATTTATCGAATGTTTTTTCACTGGAAAACAAAGTAGCTTTAATAACTGGCGCCAGCAAAGGAATCGGATATTGTATTGCAGAGGTTTTTGCTGCAGCTGGTGCCAAAGTCGTTATATCCAGCAGAAAACAGAATGTTCTAGATGAACTTGCAAGCAAACTTAAATGCAAAGGCTATGAGGTGTTTGGGATTGCCTGTAATGTTGGAAACATTGATGAATTGAAAGGGTTGGTCGATAAAACAGTTGAAAAATATGGTACAATCGATATCCTTGTAAACAATGCTGCAGCAAACCCAGTCTTTGGTCCTATTCATGAAACTAGTTTAGATGCTTTCGATAAAATCATGAATGTAAACCTGAAAGCACCATTTGAACTGATGAAGCTTTGCTTTCCCCACCTTAGAAAATCCTCTTCCGCAGCTGTTATCAATATCAGTTCAATCGGTGGGATTTCTCCGGAAGCAGACTTGGGAATCTATTCAGTAAGCAAAGCAGCCTTGATCTCCATGTCAAAAGGCTTTGCCAAGGAATGGGGGGAACACAAAATCCGGGTCAATGTGATATGTCCGGGTATTATCAAGACAAAATTTTCCGAGGCGTTGTGGAGCAACGAAAAAATCATGTCCCGTATCATGAAAAGACTTCCTATCAAGAGAATAGGCAACCCTGACGATATTGGTGTCATGGCGCTCTTCTTGGCAAGCAAGAGTGCCTCTTATACTACCGGAGCCGTATTGACGGCTGATGGGGGCTTCACCATTTAATATTTCACTCTGGGGGAAAATCCCTCGCCTTTAGACGAAGACTTTATTTTAATATTTTTATAATAATGTTCAGAAATTGAATTTCCTTCAAAACATTGATTTATTGGATGTCATTTAAAAAAAAGAGTTGATCAAAATTTGAAATACCAAATAAAAAAATTAAATTTGATAAAATAAATTATCAAATGAAAAAGTATAAATCCATATCAAGCATCTTGGGATTTTCTTCATTTACTTTGGATGATGATAATTCCCTTGAGTACATTTCATTGGCTTCAGAGGGTCTGGCTTCCGACACCATCAATAATTTCAGGGTCTATTACGATCTTTCGATTGGCCAGGTTTCTGCCATACTTGGTACTTCTGAGCCCACCCTGTATCGTAAGATCAAGTCAAACCAAAAGTTAAGCACATCTGATGGCATTAAGCTTTTGGAAGTGACAGACTTATATATTTACGGTGAAAAAGTATTCGAATCAAGGGAGAATTTTTTCAAATGGCTGGAGCTGCCCAATACTGCCCTTGGAGGCCTCATACCATCCAAAGTAATCGAATATCCTGAAGGAATCTCCAAGATAAGAGATCTTCTGAATAGGATAGAATTTGGTGTTTATAGCTGATGCTCGTATATAGGTTGGCAAACAGAAAGTATTCCACTGACCTAACTGGTACGGGTGCTGCATTGGCGGGAGGACGTTGGAATACCAAAGGGAGGGCGGTTGTTTATTCAAGTGAATCTATTGCGCTATCGCTATTGGAAGTGATTGTAAACCTTCCTCCCATGATGCAGCCTCTGATGAATTTGATGACTTTAGAAATCCCTGATCAATTTATCTTCAATTTGCCTGAAGACCAGCTTCCTCCAAATTGGTTCAAATATCCATACCCCAATTCTTTGGCAAAGATTGCCGAAAAGTATTATCAAGATGAAAAAATATTGGCACTGAAAGTTCCCAGTGCCATCATACATTCAAATTTCAATTTTTTGATAAATCCAAATTCTAGAAACATCGATAATCTCAAATTACTTGCAACAGAACCTTTTGTTTTTGATCCCAGAGTATATCGCCAAGCTACTTAAACCTAAATTTCAAATACTTGATCTTCTCTCCTTTTTCGCTAAAGATCCCCTCGTAGCGGGTTTTGATACCATGGTGGTCATCCTTGTAATCAGATTGGTAAAAATCATGTGTATGGGCTAATATTTCACAATCTTCCCTCCCAGAAACGATCTCTAAGGTATAATCAAACAAACCTGTGTTATCTGTTTTGAAATTGATAATTCCACCCGGTTTAATCATTGGTTTGTACATATCCAAATATCTTGGACTGGTCAACCTTCTTTTTTCATCTCCATCCCTAGGAAATGGATCGGGGAATGTAATCCATAGCTCAGAGATTTCCCCCTCTTCAAAAAATTCTTCCAACAACTGGATCTGAGTTCTGAGAAATGCGACATTCTCCAAGCCCTCAGTGGTAGCGATCTTACTTCCTTTCCAGATTCTTGAACCTTTGATGTCCACACCGATAAAATTCTGCTCTGGATGCTTTCTTGCCAATCCTACGGTAAACTCCCCCCTACCACAAGCCAGCTCTACCACCAGCGGTTTTGCATTTTCAAACTGGAGCTTATTCCAGTTTCCCTTTATATTTTTGAAAATGTCTTTTCCGTCTTGGACAACATTTCTGTTTTCTTCGTTTTCCTTAAATCTCTGTAGCTTGTTCCTACCCATTATTACAATCCATTAATTTCAGCGACCACAAAGGTACTGCCTCCCACAAATATTAAATCATCTTTTCCGGCCTTTTTCTTCGCTGCCGCAATTGCCATATTCACATCCTCAATGATTTCCCCTTTCAAGCCCAAGTCATTTGCCTTGATGGATAAGTCCGCAGCCCTCATTGCCCTCGGAATATTTGCCTGTACAAAAAAGAAATAAGCATCTTCTGGCAACAAAGACAATACTTTTGACACATCCTTATCATTGACCATCCCTACAACTATATATAATTGATTGTAAGCATATTGACTGATCTGATCTATAATATACTTCACACCATCTTCGTTGTGTCCGGTATCGCAAATCACGGTAGGTTCAGCACCAATTTGCTGCCATCTCCCCTTCAAGCCTGTGTTGTTGGTTACCTGGCCAAGACCATATTCGATATGGCTTTGGGTTATTTGATAGCCTAGATTTTGGAGAACAGTGATGGTTTGCAAGATCCCGGCAAGATTCTTTCTTTGATAATTCCCTTTCAGATCCAGTGCTATTCTGAACTGCTTGGAAGCAGTTTTCACTTCAAAAACCCCTAAAGGTGAATTTGTTTTTTTATGAATCTCAAAAAAATCTTCAGCAAAATATAACGGGGAATTTTTCGAATTGGCAATATTTTCAAAAACAGCAGAAGTTTCCTCTTGTCTCTGACTGATTACAACCGGAATCTTTTCTTTGATAATCCCCGCCTTTTCTCCTGCTATCTCTGGCAAGGTATTGCCCAAAAACTGCATGTGGTCAAAACCTATATTCGTGATCACAGAAACCTCCGGAATCAATACATTTGTACTGTCAAACCTTCCGCCCATTCCAACTTCCACGACAGCGATATCCACCTCCTCTTTGGCAAAATACCAAAAAGCCATCCCGACTGTCATTTCAAAAAAGCTCGGCTTCAATTCATCAATATATGCCTTGTGTGTACCAACAAAGTCCACAACGGCTGCTGCGGAAATATCCTGCCCGTTGATTTTTATCCTTTCAGTAAATGATTTGAGATGCGGTGAAGTATAAAGTCCGACTTTATAACCTGCTTCCATCAATACAGAGCACAAAGCATGGGATGTACTTCCCTTTCCATTCGTACCTGCAACATGGATACTTTTGAATTGTCTTTCGGGATTTCCAAGATGTCTGCAAAGTGAAATCGTATTGCCCAAATCCTTTTTGAATGCAGCAGAGCCAATTCTCTGAAACATGGGAAGCGCATTGAACATGTAGTCCAATGTTTGCGTGTAATTCATGCCCAAAACTAATCTACTTTGATGATAAAAGTAATTTTTCCCGAAGAATAATCAGCGGTACGGTTTCCACTTTGGCGCTTAAAAGATACCTGGTTGACTACAGTTCTGTAATATGCGAGTACTTCATTGGAAACATTGTATTCCAGAGGAATAGCTTGTACGATCTTCCCTGAGTCATCCACGGTGATTTTGAATACAATCCTGCCGTTCCTTGATGAAACATTATCACGAATATTTGGTCTTGAGGCAAAGTCCCAGCCTGCAAGATCCAAATTATATCCAGCACCTGGGCCTGCCACACCTGGCCCCGTTCCCGAACCCATCAATGATCTTCCGTCAATCGTTCCTGTCGGTTTCCCTTCATCCCCGGCTTTTTCAGAAGATCCTTGCGCACTTCCTGTTGCTGCTTGCGTTCCCGTACCGGAAGTACCCCCCGCTCCCATCAAGGCCCTTTGATCCACTTTTGGTTGCTCTACGCTTTTTGTCGTGGTTTTCTCGGCTTCTGCTTTGGCAGGTTCTGATATTGCTGTAGTTTCTTTTTGGACTGGAGTTGATTCTTTCGTTACTGGAGTTGTTTTCTCCGCACCTTTCAGTGGACTTGCCGTTTTGGATTTGGCTTCTAGGGTCGACTTTGCTGGGGTGGTAGGTTTTGCTGCCTGTGCAGGTTGGGAAATAGGTGTAGCACTCTCTGTCGGTGTGGTCGAAACTTCCCCTGGAGCGGCTGGTGTAGTCACTTCGGATTTGATCTCATTCGGTTGGGAGAGTGTTTGTGTATTGCCACTTCCAAAATCAGAAAAACCAAGATTCAATTCCAATCCATATTGTGGCAAAGGTGGAATAGGCTGCTTCCAGACAACCATAAAATAAATGAATAGCAATACCAGCACGTTTACAACGATGGTAATGATCCAAGCTTTGCGCTTGCTATCTGCTTCTTCTTTATCTGCTTCCCAAACTTGCATTTCTATTTGTATGGTTTTGTGGCTATCGAAACATTGGCTTCCAAGCCTGCTGCTATCCCGCCTATTTCTACCAGATATTCCACAGGTACATCCTTGTCTATATGTAGAACGACCTGACCCTTCTTATCTTTTAGCAGCGTCGTCAATTCTCCTTTGATAGCTTCTCTATCGACTACCCTATCATTAACGGAAAACCTGAGGTCTTTGGTTATGGTTACTGTCACTTCCTGCATGACTATGTCTGATGCCTCACTGGAAGGGAGGTTTACAGGTAGTCCAGATGGAGTGATAAATGATGAAGTCAGCATGAAGAAAATCAACAGCAAGAAAATGATATCAGTCATGGATGACATGCTGAATGCTGATTCTACTTTATGTTTGGATTGTAATGCCATCCTTATTTCTCTTGTAAAATGTCCATAAACTCAATGGAAGTATATTCCATATTGTGCACCAACTTTGAAACTCTTGAAACCAAGAAGTTGTAACCCAAATATGCGATGATTCCTACCACAAGGCCTGCAGCTGTCGTGATCATGGCTTCGTAGATGCCAGTGGAAAGCAACTTTGGAGATACCATCCCCTCTTCTTGTGCTACTCCGATAAATGCCCGAATCATCCCTGCAACTGTACCCAAGAAGCCAATCATCGGTGCTGCTCCAGAAACAGTCGCCAGTAGGTTTAGGTTTTTTTCGAGTTTATAAATCTCGATTTTACCTACATTCTCGATTGCTACTTCTATGTTTTTCAAAGGGCTTCCTATTCTTTCCAGTCCTTTGGCTATCATATTCGCAACTGGGGAGTTTTCACCCTGACATAAAATCTTCGCCTTTTCTACATGACCGCCTTGTACCAAAATCTTTATTTGATCCATCAAATGCTTTGGGGATTTCTCTGCTTTTCTGAGCGTAATGATCCGCTCTACGAAAATAAAAATAGCCAAAACAAATAAGGCATACAGTGGGATCATCATGTATCCACCTTTGATCAATAAATCCAGAAGACCTATGTCCCCTTTTCCGGCATCCATGATTGCCAGGCTATCTACCATCAGGTTATCGTCGGTAGAAAGTGTTTGTAGTAAAATCATATTAATATTTCAAAATCCAAATTGCATCTCCAAATTCACTTTTCGCTGTTTCCCAAGCTTCAGTGGCTGTCTCTATATTATCATACTTACCAACGGCAATACGGAAATTTTTGATATCCCCATATGGGAAAACTATCCAGGTATGATGCCCTTTTTCCAAGTATTGCTTTGATTCTTCCATTGCATAGCGCTCTGCTACCACACTCCCTACTACTATAAAATACCGTGGCTTGTCTGCCCTGCTTTGAATTATTGTCAATTCAGGCTCAGTTGGAGTTATCTCTTCCTCCTCAATTACCTGCGTTTCACCTTCATTAACGGCATTCTCATCCTGTATATTTTCTTCTTCGATGGTTATTGGTGCATTGATAGTTTCCTGAACCGCTTCGGAAGCATCCACGGAAGTACTTTGTTCCTGATTTGGAACATAGTAGAGGAAATAAGCCATTGCCCCCAATATCACGATAGCCAAGAGTAAAAGAATCAAGATCATAGGTGATGATGATTTTTTACTCGCTTGATCCAATGCTTTATCGGGAGATTTTTTTGCTTGTAGAGGTGGTTCTTGAACCTTCTCAACTTCGGGTAATTTAGATGCTGCCGGTACCAATGCTTCCGCTTCTTCCATTTTCTCCTCCTGCTCCATCTCATTTTGAGCTACAACAACATCTGCATTGGCAGGTTCGGCTATTTCCAATGGTACTAGTTCCACAAAAGGAAAACCATAATCACGGTCTTGGTCATCTAAATTCTTTCTATTTTCCCTCATTGGCCATCTAGTTATTTTCAGGTTCAATCTACGAAACTAAAGACATTTGCCCCAATTCGCAAATTATAGTTTCTCCCGATCAGTATTTATGTTTAAAACTTGACTGTCAATCCCCCAATACCCTGAATTCCCCTTACAGGATAATTCAGATACCTTTGGTTTGTTTGGTTGAGCAGGTTGTTTCCTACAGCAAATATGGATACTTGGTTGTTGATTTTATAGTCAAATTTCAAGTTCAAATCAAAGATGACTGGTAAGACTTCAGTCTTATCCGTAGTTGAACGATAAGCTACTATGCCTCCCATCGAATTAATATTGGCGTTGATCAGGAATTTTTCGGTTGGTTTGAATGTATTTCCCAAACTCAACTCCCACTCCGGCCTATGGAATGCTGCATTTAAGTCATTCAGTGTATATTGATAATAATTGACCGATCCGGTCAATTTGTACCAATCCTGATATTCCCAACCTACACTGGCAGTGTAATTGATCACTCTGGTATCTGAATCATATTCCAAATTGAATCTCAGACTATCGGTTGGGGATGTATTGAAAAAATGCATGTTAGCATACTTCCCAACATTGACTCCAGCTTCGTAGGTAAACTCTCCGTTGACCGTCCCTTTCACACCTGCACTTGCCACAAAATTTTGAACTGTATTCAACAATTCGTTACTTGGTCCCAAAAACTGGTTTTCCATCACAAAATCATAATAGGTCTTCCGGATCACATCACCTTCAAACCCGGCATATATCCCAAATCCTTCATCCAGCATATAGCTACCTTTGATAGCGGGAAATACATGAAAATCTGATTTTTTATTCATCGTGATATCATTCTCAAAAACAATATTTGCTCCGGCAGATACACTCAAGCCTTGCTTTCTGTATTCTACAAATGGTTTGATTTTGAAGTAGTTTCTGTTGATATCGCTGTACAATTCATCAGAAGGGGTAGTCAGGGATAGTTTGGCGTCGATTCCGGTCCTGAGATTTTCGTTGTACCAAAAATCCACTTTCCCATTGATCCCCACTTCATTCTCCACTGCCATATAACTATCTGCAAACAACCTCACATTCAGGTTCGCGTCATAATTCAAATCCGACATCTTTTCGATATTTGAAATCCCACCTTTGATCTTGAATGTGTTGAAGATATTTTGGGAAGTGACATAATCCTGTAAAATAATATTCCCGGGGTCATAGCCATAGAAATTGTATAGATCCCTACTGTAATCTACCTGGCCGTACAACGAGAAATAATCTTTGAACAAGGTACCATCCAGCCCAACATTCGTGTGTGTTTCAGCTGAATTTTTTCCGCCAATTGGTCCTGTATAGAATCCTTCATGCTTGAGCTTTGCCCCAATATTATAATCCCCATCTTCCCAAAGATTATACCTCAACTCCAATATTGGTGAAGAATAGTTACCATAACCAACTCTTGCAAATCCGGGAAACAATTCTTCATTGTTCCTTGGAAACTGCTTCGAAGAAGCTTCTGGTGCAATCTCCAACGGTGGCAATTCCAGAAAAAACGGTTTTACCATATAATTGAAGTTGGCAGTGCTTTTGGGACTGGGCAATACTGGAATTCTCTCAAAATTTCTCGGTTGGACAGGAACAGTCAATACCCTGTCCTTTCTGATGACAAATTCCTGATCTTGAACCTCTCCTCTCTGCTGTGCAAAGATTGACGTCGACAATCCTGAGAATGATACAATAAGTATATATCTGAAAATCAAATTCTTATTCATAATTATTTAAATATAATTCTCGGATTTTATTTGATTTGGGCTAACTTATCTTGTGCTTCCTTTTTGATACCTTCATCTTCTGCCTGCTCCACTACAGATTCAAGGGTGGCTTTTGCTTGGAAATCTTCCCCCAAAGCCATGTAATTGTCTGCTAGCAGGATAAAGCATTTTCCATACCAATAAGCATGGGCGGAGAATGGACTTGAGAAATCAAATATGGCATCATTGGACTGGGTGAAGTTTTTCTTCTTGCTATAACTCTCCGCAAGAAGATATAGGCCTTCTGCACCCTGAACTGTCTTGTATTCATTGATCAGTGTCATCAATGCATCCTCAGCTGCATTTACATTTCCTGTTTGGAAATATGCCTTGGATTTGGTCAACATTGCCGAAGGTATGCCATCAGCCATCACATTTCCTAAGTTGATGATTCTATCTGCATAGAAAACAGCCGAGTCATATTTATTTGTAAAATAATGCGCATCCATCAGCCCCTTGAATGCTTCGAATTCCTCCAGTTTATTCCTTGCACTTTTTGAGGATTCTCGTAAATAGGGAAGCGCTTTGGTATAATTTTTATTCTCCAATTCAATGGTTGCAATTCTCTGAACAGCCCTTATTCTCTGTGGAGATTCTTTCAGGCCATCAATCTGGTAGAAGTAATTTAAAGCCTCGGCTTGGTTTCCAAGTTTGGAATATGCATCGCCTATAAAATAGGTTGCTTCCGCCCTATTGGATGTTTGTGGGTAATTTTTCAAATACGTTTGAAAAGCCTGAATTGCTTGCTGATGTGAGTTTGAGAAGAAGAGGTTTTTGGCAGCCTCAAACTCCACATTTTGCAAACTCTTGTTATCAGGGTTTGCATTTCTGTATCTTGAAAGGTAATTCGAGAACTCTCCCGATCGGTTTTGCAATGCCAACGCCTCCTGCAAGCCTACCAATGCAGACTCAGAATTGGAGGAGTTTGGATGGTTTTCCAAGATTTTCTTATAATCATTGATCGTCTCGTCGTATTGTTGAAGAGAATAACTCGCAATAGCCCTGCCTTCCAGTGCAAAAGGGATAAATTGGCTGTTTGGCCTAGATGAGATCAATCTGCTAAAGCCACTTTTTGCCTCAGCATAACGCGTCATTTCCATATTGATCTGTGCTTTTTGGAAAATAGCATCTTCCATATACAGACTCGATGGGAAATTGTCAATAACCCTATTCAATTGATTGATCGCTTCGGGATTGTTGTTCTGGAAGTTGTGCACCACACCGGATCTGAAATGTGCATAATCTGTATAGGCATTCCCCTCTCTTACTGCACGTTGAAATGTGTTCAATGCATCTCCAAATTTCTTCTGGACATAGTATGTATCACCCAATCTGATCAAAGCATCATCATAATTTTCTTTGTCCTCAGCCCTCTGTAGTTTGTCAATGTATAACTTAAATTGGGTTTCGGCTTTTGCATACTGCTGTGAATTGAAATAAGCATATCCCAATCCATAGTGGGACTTGATCAAATAAGGATCGTTTGCCCTCGGCCTCAAAGCCTGCAATCTTTCATAGGACTTGATGGCATCTGGCAGATTTTCCCTTGCCGCAAAATTCTCAGCTTTCCAAAAATGTGCCTGGTTCACCAAATCCTTATCTACAGATGTATTGATTGCCTTATCGAAATAAGCTGTCGCCAGATCATTTCTTTTGTCTCTGTAATATACAATGCCTTGATAAAAAGAAACTTTCTGGTAGGCAGCGTTGATTCTTGTGGATTTGTTGGGCATGCGTTCGATTTGTTCAATCGCACGTAGGTAATTACTCGTGTTGATCAAGGCATCAGCCAAAAGATCTTCCGCTTCGCGTGCATATTGACCTCTTGGATAGATTTCCAAATAGGTATCCAATCCTGTCACTGCATCCTGAAAACTCCCTCTTTCCAAGTTGACTTTGGCATAATTGATCAATGCCTCTTCTTTGATATTGGGATCTGCATCACTTTTGTAGGCAGCATTGAAACTTGTTGAGGCAAACTGGGGATTATTTAATTTCAGATAAGAATGTCCCAGATAATAGCTCGAAACCTGTCCGATTCTATCATTTCCCCCAGCCGATACTTTGAAATAATCCGTCGCTCGCTGATAGTTCTGGACTTCGTACTGCGCTACACCTGCTTTGTAAATTTGAGGTCTTTCCAAAGTACCCTTTCTAGTATTGACAAATTCATCATATTGCTGTCCAGCTTTCAAAAAATTCCTTTTCTCAAAATAAGCTTCAGCCAGGTATAAATGAATCTCTTCTTTTCTATCCAAATTCTTTCTGTTGGCTAAAACAGGCTCTGCATAGGCGATCAGCTCATCATAGAGACCTTGACGATAGTATACCCCCGAGAGCATGTATGGGATTTTTCCAGAATAAAAATTAGATTTATCCGCTTCTTTGAAATCCGCAATCGCCTGGTCATAGCGCTTGTTTTCCATATGGATAAACCCTGCATAATAATTTGCATCGGGTGTATAAGCTGTCCTTTCGCGCTTTACAAGATTGAAGTTTACCAAAGCTTCATTATAATCCTTAAGCTGAAATTGGGCATAGCCCATCTTAAAAAGCACTTCAGCTCTTTGCTCTGGCCAGATTTTATTGATATCTACCTTTTGGTAAGCTGGAATCGCTTCCCTGTAATTTCTTTTCTCAAAAAAGAAATTACCCAAAACATGGGCTGCTTCGTTGATTTTAGGATGATCGGGGTGTTTTCTGATAAAATTATAAACCAAATCCGCTGCTCCAGGATTATCGATTTTCAATGCCGATATAGCATGGTGAAAATCTACAAAAACCTCTTCATTCCCCGAAAGTTCCTTGGACTTGAGATCTTCGAATTCATATTTGGAAGCACTGAATAGCTGCTTATCAAACAATTCAAAATTATCATCTAAAATTTTTTGTGATCCTGTTTGGTACAAGCCCGACTGAGCAAAAGACAGCTGAACGGTGATAGCCATCCAAAGCAATGCGAGAGTTTTCTTCATAGTGTCAATATGCTAATTAGTGCATAATTTTGAAAATCAATTCTTTAAGGATTTGGGACTCCTCCATCCCGTTGGCATCAACTCCCTTAGAACGAAGGTCTGCCTCTTTTATGTATTCGAAGGCATCAATAACCTTGCCCAAATGGTAATTTTTGGCTGCTATGGTGTATTCTTTAACAAAGTATGGATTGACCCCCAAACTCCTGGCCAACTCCCCATCTGAAGCCCCTTTCATATCATGAGTAATCGCAATCTTGCTGAAGTAATTGAACATCAATCCTATCAATGGGATCAAGGGATGCCCCTTTGGGTTTTGGGCAAAATAATGGACGATTTTATTGGCTTTGATAATGTCTTTTACCCCTATTGCCTTTGTCAGTTCAAAATTGTTGAAATCCTTGTTGATCCCTACATATCTATGGACATGGTTCGAGTCGATCTGAGTCTGTTCCGTAAAATTGATCAGCATTTTACCGATTTCATTGGTCATCACCTCTAGGTTGTTGCCAATACTCTCGGCTAGCAATGTTGCTGTCCTCGTATCGATTTTATGTCCTTTTGATGCAATGTAACTTTCTATCCATGCCGCAAGTTTATACTCCGGAACTTTTTCGGATTTTACAAGAATGGCTTTTTTATCCAACTCCTTGGCCAACGCCTTCCTACCATCCAGAACCTTGTACTTATGCGCAAAAACCAAAATGGTACTTGGAAGTGGGTTTTGGACATAATTCAACAAAAGTGTATCTGTATCTTCCTTTCCTAAGTTGGGGATATTTTGAGCTTCCTTGACAATGACCACTTGTCTTTCTGCCATCATCGGAAAGCGCCTTGCATTGCCAATAATAGCGCTCATTTGGGCATCTTTCCCGTACATGACTGTCTGGTTGAAGCCTTTTTCATGTTCTGGAATGGCATTTTTTTCTATGAAATCCGAGATTTGATCAATAAAAAAAGGTTCTTCACCTTGCAGGAAATAAATAGGAGCATATTTACCTGCTTGGAGGTCTTTGAGAACGTCTTCTGGTTTACTTGGCATAGTTGAAATTTTCAAGTCAAAGATAGAAAGATTTCATATTTTAAAAAGGGCATTTTTAAATCAAAACTATATAAATCTAAACTTTCTAAGCTATATTTTTGTATCAGTATTAAATCAAACCAAAAACAAGTGGGGAAATTCGAAATAGGAGTTGGATACTTCAAAGAAGGAAAATTTGAAGACGCATTGGCTACAATCAATTCATGCTTAGAGATTGAAGGTAATAATTCTGAATATTATTTTTTCAGGGCAAGGGTACATTCCAGAATGGGGAATTTCAATCTTGCGCTGGATGATTTTGATTACCTGGTACAACTAGAACCATTCAATCCAAGCTATATCAGTGATCGGGCAGTTGTTTTGCACTTATTAAAAAGGAATGAAGATGCCGCCTCTGAATTTGACAGGGCATTGAACCTAGAGCCTTCCAATCCATATAGATACTCTAGCAGGGCATATTTCAGAGATAGGATCGGTGATTTTCAAGGTGCTATCGAAGATTATGACAGGGCTATAGAACTGGATCCCGAAGACGCTGTAGCCTACAACAACAGAGGCCTGGTAGAAGAAAAAATGGGCTACGCATCCAAATCAAAGGAAAGTTTTGAGAAAGCTGATGAATTGGTTGGTTACAAACCTAAGGAAGCTGAAAAACAGGAAATGGATGGAAATACGGAAGAGAAAAAACCGGCATTCTCTATGCCAAAACAAGAAAATGCTTCTCAGTCCTTGTCATTTGGAGACTACATGAATACGTTCAAGAAAATATTCACTGATAAATCAACATGGAATGAATTTGTTGATTTTATCGGTGGTGGATTCAGAAGCAAAAAAAGCTAAGGTTGCTTGATCACCCACAATGGCTTATTGATAAAATAGGACATTTTTCTTGAAAGATTTTGGGCAAAGAGTTGGTCAAACCATGTCTTTTTGGTGCTCAATGTAACCAAGACATCACCTTTGGCTGTATTTAGATAATTCTCCAATCCCAAGCCAGGCTCGTCCCTGTATGTCTTCAGGACAAATGTTGTCTTTTCATATTTTATGAATGGTTCTATATCCTGAACCATAGAATGGTGCATGACTTTGTCAATTGAAGTCAACTTGGAACTGACATGCACCATATCAATCTCTGAATCATAAAAACTGGCCATTTGGACAACTTTTTGAATTGCCAACTTGTCTTCTTCATGATAATCAGTCGCATAGACGAACTTCCTTGGAACTTTGAAGAAAACCTTTCTGGGGATCAACAACACGTCTATGTCGGACTTTTCCATCAAAGTAGATGACCTCGTCCCAATAAAGTTTTTCTTGAAGTCATTCACTCCTTCTGTCCCCATAACGATCAAGTTTGCTTTGATTTCATTTGCAAACTGCAAGATTGTATCAACGGTTTTCCCTTCTTTGATTTCGGAAATACAGGAAGCCAAACCATTTTCAATACACTCTTCTGTGACAGTTGCCACCAAGCTGTCTAACTTCCTTTTGATAAAACTATATTGATCACCTCCATGCCCGTCTTTTGAACTAAGTTTCAGATAATCTTCTTTGCTGGGTACGTGGAAAACAAAAAGCGCTGCATTGTATTTCTCACCCAATTTAGCGGCGTATTCGATCGCATTTAATGAACACTCTGAAAAATCTACAGGACAAACGATCTTAAAATTCTTATGCATTTTATTTGAGTTTAATAACCTTTCAATCTATTGATGGAATTTTTTAAAAGTTGATTGTTTAACAAACGGTGATAGTTCTCGACAATTTGGGGAGCTGCTGCATCCGGATTTGTTACACTTGCTATATGTGGTGTTATGGTAATTTTCTCTTCATCCCAAAAAGCATGCCCAACAGGTAAAGGCTCAGTTCTGAACACATCCAACAAGGCACCGGAAATTTGTCCTTCCCTGATTGCTTCCAAAAGATCTTCTTCAACCAGGTGTTTGCCTCGGGCCACATTGATAATATAAGTCCCTTTTGTACATTTTCTGAAAAAATCAATATTTAGAAAATTCTCAGTTTGACTAGTCAAAGGCAGCAGACAAACAATAATGTTTACTTCATTGAGAAACGTATCCAACTGATCTCCAAAATAGTACGGGAAGGACAATCCACTTTTCTCAGAATTCCCATATCCTGACACTTTGATATTCAATGACTGTAATTTTTCTATCACATCGCCTCCCAACTCCCCTACTCCCAATACCCCCACGTGAACATCTTTTTCGGGATCTGTCATGTCCCATTTTTTTGCTTTTTGTTGTTGCTTGTATCTTTCTGTTTGTCTGTGGTAATTCAATACTCCCATGATACAATAATTTGTCATCGAGAAAGTTAGTTTCTCGTCCACGATTCTAGTTATTGGTAACTTCGGATCAATGGTATCATCTGATAATATATGATCCACTCCTGCACCCATAGAACAAATCAGCTTCAGATTGGGGAATTCTTTCAAAATCCCCTTTGGGTGCTGCCATAACAAAACAACTTCGACGTCGTCTTTTCTTGAGATCTCCGGATAGACTTGGATATCTATGCTGTCGTCAAGTTTCTTAATATTCTGTATCCAAACCTGTGGATTTCTGTTAGGTGATATAATAGCTATTCCCATGGAAATGAAAGTGTTTTAGTCAATTTAAATAAAATGTCGAATTTTAAATATTCGATAGTTTGTAGCATAGCTAAAGAATGCCCAAATTTATAAGCAAATCTAGAATGTGAAAATGAAATAGTCCCAAATTCTAAAAGTCGCTATTAAGAATTACCTACTTACGAATATAAATTTAAATCAATAAACTTACAAAAATGAAACTTAAAGAAGCCCTATTCCTATTTGCTTTGATTTTGTGTACTTCAGTTGCTTTAAAGGCACAACAGATCGAAATGCCCCAAGCTAGCCCCGCATCCAGTATTTCACAGAAAATCGGTCTGAGTGATGTCAAAATCGAATACAGCCGACCAAGTACCAAAGGCCGGAAAATCTTCGGTGAGCTTGTACCCTATGGTGAAGTTTGGAGAGCAGGGGCCAATGCAGCCACCATTATTAGCTTTTCGACAGCAGTAAAAATCGAGGGAAATGATGTGCCAGAAGGTTCATATGCATTATACGCTATCCCAAACAAAAGTGAGTGGACTGTGATACTTTCCAAAAACACAAAATTATGGGGTGCAGTAGGTTACAACCAAGCAGATGATCTATTGCGTTTCAAAGTAAAACCAAGCAAAACCGGTACTAAATATGAAACGATGGAAATTAGCTTCATAGACATGACTGATACCGGGGCATCTGTGGCAATCAAATGGGAACAGGTAGGTATCAAATTTAGAGTAGAAACCGAAGTCGATGGAATCGTCATGGATCAGATCAAACGATTGGTCATCGATCAAGAGCCTACAAATCCAGGTTTGTATTACCAAGCTGCAAATTATTATTTCACAAACAAAAAAGAACTTCCCGTTGCCTTGGAATGGATCAATAAATCAGTTGATTCTGATCCCAAATATTGGACGATGCACCTGAAAGCGAAAATTGAATTGGCCTTGGGAATGAAAAAAGAGGCTGTTTCAAGTGCTACAAAATCAAAGGAAATGGCCATGGAGGCCAAAAACCCAGACTATGTAGGCCTAAACGAAAGACTTATAAAATCAATTAAATAAAATTTGAATGATCTTCCTGGAATTGAATTCCTGGAAGATCATCTTTTTTACTTAAAATCCCTTCCATTTTTTTAGGTTCCCATCTTATTATACCATCGTACAATGAAAGTAAAACACATACTTACATCTTCAATTGCATAGGAAACAATCAGCAAAATATTAGTTAGTAAAAATATCTTTACCCAAAATAATGCATTTAAATCATATACAATCGATTTCGTAGCAGGATCGACCAATCTTGAAAAGTATTTTTGTCAATAAAAGTGTTTATTTTTTAATAATATCCTAATTTTGGACATCAATTCATTCAAACTTCATCACAATAATGCCCAATAATACAAAATTCATCATTGACTTTGACAGTACATTCACCCAAGTAGAAGCATTGGATGTCCTTGGGGAAATCAGCCTAGAAAATGACCCGAAGCGAGACGAAAAATTGCAGGCGATCAAAGACATTACCGATATGGGAATGGAAGGTACGCTCAATTTTAGGGAGAGTTTAGAGAAGAGATTAGCAATTCTTGAGGCTTCAAAACCGCAGATTTCAGAATTGATCGATGCTTTGAAGCATAAAGTTTCCAAATCATTTCAGAGGAACAAAGAATTTTTCGAGGAAAATGCAGACAACATCATTATCATTTCCAATGGTTTCAAGGACTTCATTACCCCTATTGTAGGAGAATATGGAATCAAAGCTGAGAATGTCTTTGCAAATGAATTTGTATATGACAAAACGGGAAAAATCATTGATTTTGACAGGGAAAATATACTCTCCAAAAATGGAGGCAAGCCTGAGACCATCAAAAACCTTAACTTAGAGGGTGAGATTTATGTAATCGGTGATGGTTATACCGACTACGAAATCAAAGCTTCGGGGATGGCCAATAAATTCTATGCTTTCACAGAAAATGTAGAGAGACCAAAAGTCACTTCCAAAGCCGACCACATTGCCCCAAGTCTAGATGAAATCCTTTACGTTAACAAAATGAACAAAAAATTCTCCTACCCAAAAAGCCGTATCAATGTATTGCTTCTGGAAAATGTCCACCCTATTGGTGTTGAATTGATGAAGCTGGAAGGATACAATGTAGAGGTGATTTCTTCTGCACTCTCAGAAGATGAATTGGCCGAAAAAATCAAGAATGTCAGTATTTTGGGTATCCGATCCAAAACAAATGTGACCAAGAAAGTCTTGGAAAATGCCAATAGGTTGATTTCTATAGGCGCATTCTGTATTGGTACCAACCAGATTGATTTGGAAACCTGTACTGAAAAAGGAATAGCTGTATTCAATGCACCCTTCAGCAATACACGTTCTGTAGTGGAGATGGCCATCGCAGAGATTATTTTCTTGATGCGTGGCTTCCATGACAAAAGCCATGGCATGCACAAGGGAATTTGGGACAAATCAGCTACAGGTAGCTTCGAAATCCGTGGCAAAAAACTTGGTATAATCGGTTATGGGAATATTGGTGCACAGCTTTCTGTTTTGGCTGAAAACATGGGCTTGGATGTGTATTACTTTGATGTGATTGAGAAGTTGGCCCTAGGTAATGCGACCAAAGTGGATTCCCTGGATGAGCTATTGAGTACTTGTGATGTGATTTCACTCCATGTAGATGGACGCAAAGACAACAAAAACATCCTTGACAAAGCTAAAATCGCAAAAATGAAACCTGGATCCTACTTGCTAAACCTTAGCAGGGGACATGTTGTCGATATCAAGGCACTCAAAGACGCTTTGGAATCCGGACATATTGCAGGTGCTGCTATAGATGTATTTCCCGAAGAGCCCAAAAACAATTCCGAGCCATTGGTTTCTGAATTGATCGGTATGAAAAATACAATCCTTACCCCACATATTGGCGGATCTACTTTGGAGGCCCAGCAGAATATCGCACGGTTTGTACCTGGAAAAATCATGGAATATATCAATACAGGAAACACCTATAACTCTGTAAACTTTCCAAACATACAGTTACCTTTCTTGAAAGATGCACATAGATTGATCCACATCCACCAAAACGAACCTGGTGTATTGGCAAAAATCAACAACAGCCTAGCAAAACACGAGATCAATATCGTAGGCCAATACCTAAAGACAAATGAGAAAATTGGATATGTGATCACTGATATTGACAAAGCTTATTCCCCCGAAGTGATTGATGCCATGAAGGAAATCCCTGGCACGATCAGATTTAGGGTACTTTATTAATTCATTACCTATCAAACCTATATAAACAAAGCCAACAATTGCTATTCGTAGCGATTGTTGGTTAAATTGTTTCACTAATTCAGTGTTATTACGATCAGGAGGAATCTCAAATCCAAAAGAATGAGATGTTTATTTTTTTGATTGTACTTGATATGATTATTATATCTGAGTACTTCACTTTACTACTATTTCTGATTTTCCCCTCGTCTTTTGTAACATTAGGCATGTATTGAAACATCCCAAAAGATTTTAGTGCTTGATGACTTTAAAGACTTCCGATTGATCCCTCCAAGACAATTCAATTAAAAGAATACCTTTTGGGATGTTTTTTAAAAAATGCCCAAGATCAATTTCATAGGGATTTGATGGGGTAAATTGTAATTGAACATAGATTTTTTGATTAGCAATTACCTTTATGGTTATTTCTTCTCCATTATATACACTGGGTTTCTTCAGGCTTACTTTTAATTCATTTTCTTTCATTGGATTTGGATAAAACAACCAAGCCCCAACATCTTCTTTTGTCCTATTGATGTTCAACATCTGCACCTTGCTATAATCATACTTTCCATCAAGATCCACCTGCTTTAGCCTATAATACACACGGCTAACATACGGAGGTATATTTTTATCCAAATATTGGTAATAATTGATCTCAAAGCTATAATTGGCAGCAGATACACTGTCTATTATTTTAAATTTATCTATCCCATAAATAGACCGCTCTATCTCAAAATGGCTGGATTCCCATTCTTTTAAAGTAGACCAATTGATTTCTGCATAGTCCTTTTTTTCAGACATAGACACCGAGAAATTATGCCACACGACCGGTAGCTCAACTGGTATTTCAACAATCATTTCTCCCGTTGATGCACTGCATTTTGAATTGGAATAATCGTTACAAGCATAGGTAGTTTCCAGAGTCCCCTCACCTTCACTTGCTTTCCAAAAGAACTGGGGATTAAAAAAAGATAAGTTTGTACCACATTCCCATGTGAAGGTATCAAATACAATCAACTTGGCTTCGGTTGTTGTACTGCTGAATGTCCCCACATAATCGTTTACAAATATATCCATGTTCCCAATTCGCAGCAGGCTCTGAAATCTGGCATTATAACGTGTTGCGGCAGCATTAAACTTGTAGGTCATTTCCAGTTTCACCTGAAAAGTCTGCCCATCTCCACATTCAGACACCGAATTTGCAATAGGATTTCCAGTAACTGCATCGACAAGTGCAAACCCCATAATGGTAATATCATTGGAAGTACAACCAAATCCACAGTTTCTCAAGTCACCTTGGGCATAATTCCATATCGGCAACATACTTAAAGCGATACCAAATACTGATATTTTCAATTTCCCTAACCAATATTTCATGATATTTCCTTTTCTTGGAAAAATCCAAAATAATTATATAATTCAAATCATAGACTTGAAAGTCAAAGATAAAGAAAAGAAACTATATTTTGTAATTATAAAATAAACTACATTTTTATTTTGTATAACACCACTTAAAACGTCAAATAAATTACATTAAATGTATTTTGGAACAGAAACCAATACCTGTTATAGTTTGTAGGGAGACTCATAGATTTATAGACTTGCTGAGATAATCCCAACGACTAAAAAATACAGATGTAGATATTAAACCGTACCGGACAGATAATTTTTCAACAAAAAACAAATCTTGAAATAGATAAAATTTCTTAGCAAGTGTTTTTGATCAACCTAAAAAACATCGATGCCATCAATTCGAAGGAGTTGATAATCGGCAACCACAACATCCCGATAGGGAAGAACCATTATGCGGAGCTTCAAAACAGGATCACCAAGATCAATTCCTGACCCAGCCCGCTAATCCACGCTTTCGATCCTGTCGTAGACCATCCTGATCTCATCGTCGAGCTTTCCGATGCTGATGCCCATGTAGTCCACAAACTCCCGCCTCTCGCCTTCCGTGTC